>JBGUJZ010000018.1:0-45076 GCA_045114175.1 Bacteroidales bacterium
CTCGTAGTCACGGGTCGTCATTTCAGTCTGGTAGAGATACGCTTTCATCAGATGATATTTTTGGTAAAGTTGCAAAAAATCTTTCGAATGGAAAAATCGGCGGAAAGCCGTATCTTTGTCTGGTTAACCCGCAAAGCCATTATTATGAAACGCACGCTCGTCACCCTCGTTCTCTCGCTGGCCATCGCCGCCCTGCTGTTTTTCGTGCTCCGCATGGAAAAGCAGCGCGCCTCCACCTCCAACTGCCGCCTGATTTACTGGAACATCCAGAATGGCATGTGGGATGGTCAAAACGATAACTATGACCGGTTCGTGGCCTGGGTTAAAGAGAAGAACCCGGACATCTGTGTCTGGGCGGAGGCGCAGAGCATCTACTATACCGATACGGACAGTTGCATGCGGGAAGATGAGCAGTATCTGGTGCGTCACTGGAACGACCTGGCTGCCCGTTACGGCCATTCCTACGTCTATATTGGGGGCTATCGCGACGATTTCCCGCAGGCCATTACCTCCACCCATCCCATCGAAAATATCGACCGTATCATCGGCAATGAGGCGGACAGCATCGTGCGGCATGGTTGCGGCTGGGCGCAGATCAAATTCCGCGGCAAGAAGCTGAGCATCGTCACGTTGCATCTGGCGCCCCACCAGTGGGCACCCGGACTGCCTTCCGACGAAGCCCGCAAGGCCAGTGCTGAGCGACACGAAGGCGACAAGTATCGCCGCATGGAGATTCAGTATATCTGCGAGCACACGGTTGCCACCCATCCGGAGGCAGGCCGCGAATACTGGATGATGATGGGGGACTTCAACTCCCGCTCTCGCGCCGACAATGCCTTCTATGGCTATCCCGATGACGATACAAAGCTTTACGTCCACGATTACATCGCTTCCCAGACGCCCTATCTGGATGCGCTCATTGAGAAACACCCGGGCGAGATGCACGTCACGATGCATTATCCCGCCCGCCTGGATTACCTGTATCTTACGAAACCGCTAATGGACTGTCTGACAGAGGTCTGCGTCTGTCGCGACTTCTACACCGAACCGGTCCGCGACCCTCAGCAGCTCTCCAACTTCTGGCGTCCCTCCGACCACCGTCCCATCATCGCCGACTTCAGATTCTAGCCTACAGCGTCCTGGCGTAGTGGCACTGGAGCACCTCGCCGGCAGGGCCGTGCCAGTTGTGCATTCCGTTGCCGAGGCAGTTTTTCCACACCTTGCAGTCGGCGCAGCGGCCGGTGCGGGCCCAGCGGCGGTCGCGGAAAGGTTGGAAGCGCTCTTCCCAGACCTGGTAGAAATTGTCCGTATAGATACTGCCCTGTGAAAAACGGTCGCGGTCGATGTTCGGGCAGGCGCAGATGCGACCATCAATCAGAATAGAGGCGATGTTCACTCCCGCATGGCAGAAGTAGCGGACGTCGCGTACCTGCTCCTCATAACGTCCCAGGTAGCCTTCGCAGCTAAAGGTGACCTTCATCCGACCACCCTCCTGCCGCTTCTGCTTGATAAACTCCATCAGCCGGACGAACTGTTCGCCGGAGAGAATCATCTCAGGATCGTTTGCCGCGCGGCCAATGGGAATCACCGTAAAGAGCCGCCACTGCTTCACGCCCAGCTCCTCCAGAATCTTACAGATTTGCGGCAACTCTGCCAGATTTCGCTGATTTACGCAGGTCACCACATCCGAATTCAACCGCGGCTCGGCTGCAATGATACCGATGGCACGCAGTGCCCGCCGATAGCTGCCCGGAACCCCGCGCATCCAGTCGTGCGAAGCCTCTAAACCATCCAGGCTCACCGTGATGGCGCCCATACCCGCAGCCATGAGGCGCGTATGCATCGCCTCATCGTAACACCAGCCGTTGCTTACGATTCCCCACCCCATCCCGCGGCTGCGGATGGCTTTTCCCGCCTCGGGCAAATCCGGCCGGAGCAACGGTTCGCCGCCCGTGATGGCCACCGTGAAGCCCTTGGGCCGGTGCGTCTGCGGTATGGTGTCCAGCGCCGAGAGGAAATCCGCCAGCGGCATGTCCTTCTCGCGGTTTACGGTGGAGCAATCGCTACCGCAGTGGCGGCAATGGAGGTTGCAGCGCGTCGTGCACTCCCAGAAGAGGTAGTTCAGTTCGTGGACCTTGGTCTCGTTGTTGCGGAACAGGCGGAAAAGAAACGGGTTCATGTAAGATTTCTGTCGGTAGGTGTAAGGTGATTTTTTTGCAAAGATACATTGTGTTTTATACTTTTGATTTCGCAACCAAACGACAAACCGTCATGAAATGGCTTCACACACTACTTAAAGGGGCAACACTCTCCACCGCCCTCTTCATTTTCCAGGCATGCTACGGAATGCCGATGGGTTGGGACGAGCCCGGCGAGGCCCGCATGACCTTTACCGTCATCTCCAATCTGAACGGCGATCCGATTGAAGGAGTCCGCATTCTGGGAAGCCCCACCAATCCAGAGCACTTCACTGAATTGGGTATCACGGGAGCGGACGGTCACTGCGATGTGATGATTCCCTATTTCAGAAACAAAATGGGCCCGTTCCTTCGCTTTGAAGATCCGAGCGGAAACTATGCCGCCAAAGATACCACCTTTGCCGACCTTCGTTACCGCGATATACAGATTGGCCTGGATTCCGAATAATGCGTAAAGGACTCATCATACTCCTGATTCTTTTCAGCGCCGGTTTCACAGCTTGGGCGCAGTCTTTCTCGGTGGAAGTGGGTACGGGATTGCCCTCCCTGTTTACGCAATTCCCCACTCTTGACAAAGAAGGTGTCTTTTCCGCACGCGGTCAAAAAGCAACGTACAAATGGACTCCTACTGCGGATGTTTCCGTTGTCTGGCTTGCCACTTCACGCTGGGAGTTCGCGCTCTCCTGCGGTTATGCCCAGCGTCTTTATGAGGTTACGCAGTACCAAGAATTCGGTATAGATCCTTACGGCCAAACCCGATACGACTATTCGCGACCTGGCCAACCGTTGGGCACTAAAGGGTTAAAGCCAGTGGAAACGCTCTTTTTTCAAGGGCGATATGTGTGGAACTTGGTGTTAGACGGTATTGATTCCGTCATCTATTCTTCCTTTGGGGCCGGCATCATGACCGACCTGGATCGTGCAGTTATTCCCGTCATGGGGATAACACCCTTCGCATTCCGGATTTCCGGAACGCATTTCTATTTCTTTGCGGAAGCAACCCTCAGCCCGCTGGCCACCTTCGCTCATGGCGGCTTCGGCTGGCGATTCTAATACCTATTCTGCAAAAGCGTAGGAGAAGCCTTTGAGCTGGTCCCATGCACCGCGGGTGAAGTCGGGAACTTCTACCGGTCGGTTGCCGTGCTCTATGGAGAGACGCGAGAGCGGCGTGATGCAGCACCATTCGGCCAGGTCATAGACATCGATATCCATGGGAAGGCCGTTGCGCAGGCAGTAAATCATCCGGTAGTCCATGATGTAGTCCATGCCGCCGTGGCCACCGACCTCTTTGGCCAGTGCCTCAAGTTCGGGCGTAAGGATCGGGCTCGGGTAGCGCGCCAGAATCTCTTGGGCGGCTTCGTTGCGATAGGTTTTCTCGCGGGTATCGCTTTCACGGAAGCAAAGCATCGGGATGGGATATTTGGAGGCGTAACCTTCGGTTCCCACAACCTGGTACATCCGGCTGTAGGGGCGCGGCGTCATCACGTCGTGCTCCACGAGAATGGTCTTACCCTTTTCCGTACGGATCAGCGTGGAGGTCTGGTCGCCGGCGGCAAAGTCGGCATCCGGCTGGCCGTAGAGTTTCTCCGACATCCGCGCACCGTTGAAGGGTTCGGTGTCCATCGCCACCAGGGTTTTCATCCGGTCGCCACGGTGGATATTCATCACCTGACAGACCGGACCGAGGCCGTGGGTGGGATAAAGGTCTCCACGGTGCTTCTGGTTCTCTAGCAGGCGCCAGTTATTCGCATAGGCCTTCCAGTAAGGATCGAGGTTATGCAGGTAGGCCCCCTCAGCGTGGATGGGCTCTCCAATCGCTCCGGATTGAACCATAGCCAGCGTGGCCAACTCAAAAAAGTCATAGCAGCAGTTCTCAAGCATGATACAGTGGCGGCGTGTCCGTTCCGCCGTATTGACCAGGGCCCAGATATCCTCCAGTGTGCCGGCTGCGGGCACCTCAACGGCCACATGCTTACCTTGCTCCATGGAGTAGAGGGCCACAGGGACGTGATGGCTCCAGTCCGTGCAGATATATACCAGATCCACATCCTCCTGTTCGCAGAGTTGCTTCCAGGCATCTTCCGCGCCCGTAAAACCCTTTGCAGCCGGTTTGCCGAGCGCAGCGAGATCTTTCTGGCTGGCCTCAACGCGCTCCGGCAAAACATCGCACAGTGCCGTCACTACAGCACCGGGCACATAGGAGAGGCGTACCACGGCATCTTCACCCCGCATACCCAATCCCACGATGCCGATGCGCACGGTTTCCAGCGGCTCGGTGGTCAGACCAAGGACACTTTCCTGCCCGGCTGGACGCGCCGGAACATCGGTTTTCAATATCGCATTTTGATGGCAGGCGCTGGCTAGGAAGGCCACGGCAACGAGAAGAAGGAGTTTGTATTTCATCATGATTGAAACTGTTGTTTGACAAAGTTAGGGAATAGACGCTAACTTTGCAATATGAAACGGATTGCACCCTATTTGCTGCTTGTGGTGGCGCTGACAGCCTGCACGCAGAAGCACTTTCAGATAAACGGAATTTGGAATGCGGAAGACGGAACTCCCGTCTGGCTCATCGATACGGACGCCAAGGATACCCTGGCTCAGACCGTTGTAAAAGATGGGCAGTTTGCCTTCCAGGGAAAGATTCAGGAACCGGCTTACCTGTACGTTGGCAACGGACGGCAGCGGGTACACCTGATTCTGGAGCCGGGCACGGTGACGGTAGATATCAACGAGCGCATCTCATACGGCACGCCGCTCGAGGATGCCTATCTGGCGTTCCACCGGCGCTTCTACGGCTATCGCCGGGATCAGCGGGCAGAGCGGGTCGCCCTGGCCGATTCGGTCGTTCTCGCCAACCTGGACAATCTTGTAGGCGCGCTGGCGCTGGAAGATTTGGCGCATGTAGATAAGGAGCGGTTTCTGGAGCTCTATGAAATGATTTCACCCAGCAATCAGGAGTTCAGTCTGGTTCAATCCGCCTATCAGTCCATCATGAAACAGAAAAGCATGGAGGGCAAGATGTTCACGGATTACCTGGTTCCGGGTGGCAATCCCGACGGAACGGATGTGAAGCTTTCAGACTATGTGGGCCGCGGCAAGTATATCCTGCTGGACCACTGGGCTTCTTGGTGCGGTCCCTGCAAGGCCGAAATGCCCTATATCAGAAAGGTCTGGGATGCTTTTCACGGCGAAAAGTTTGATGTGGTCAGCATAGCCGTCTTCGACAAGCGTTCCGACACGGAAGAGGCGCTGGAAAAGCTGAATTTACCTTGGCATCAGATTCTGGACGGACAGCGGATTCCCGCCACGCTCTACGGCGTCAATGCCATCCCCCACCTCATTCTCTTCGCCCCTGACGGCACCATCCTGAAGCGCGGCCTTCGCGGCGACGCCATCTACGCTGCCGTTGCCGAATGTCTCTCAAAAGAATAACGGGTTAGGTTTTTAGACAAAAAAAGCAGTGGTACTACCCACTGCTTAATTTTTACAACTGATTATCAATGAATTATATTCTAACTATCAGTTAGTATTCCTCCTCGTTAAAAAAGAAGTCGTCTTTGGTCGGGTAGTCCGGCCAGATGTCTTCGATTGCTTCGTAGATTTCGCCGTCGTCGTCGAGGTCTTCAAGATTTTCAACTACCTCAAGGGGTGCGCCGGAACGGGTCGCGTAATCAATCAGTTCTTCCTTGGTTGCAGGCCACGGCGCGTCTTCAAGTTTCGATGCGAGCTCTAGGGTCCAGTACATATTCGAAAAAGTTAAAAATTAAATAATTACCTATCAAATGGGGGCGCAAAGATATAAAAAAAATATATATGCCAAACATTTATTATTGCGGTACCCACCGGTCCTCTCCGGAGGCAGTTTTTGCGCTCAAAAAGCGGGCCAATGTGAATAGGTAATCGGAGAGTCTGTTCAGGTATTGGATGCCAGTTCGGTCCGCCTCGGTGAGAGCCTCCATAGCCCAAGCTGTCCGCTCGGCGCGACGGCAGATGGTGCGGGCAACGTGACAGTTTGCGCTTGCACGCGGCGCACCGGGCAGCACGAAGTTCGTAAGCGGTGGCAAAGCGGCATCCATCCGGTCAATAGCCGACTCCAGATAGGCGGTGCGCGCATCATCGAGCATCGGCAGTTTGGGAATCTCGCGACCGGCAGCAAAGTGCGCGGAGACCAACATGAGGTCGTCCTGAATGGCACGCAGCTCCGCATCAAGATCGGCAAGGCCGGCATCGAGGGCATCGGCGCGCAAAACGCCCAGCCACGAAATCAGTTCATCGGCATCACCATAGGCGCAGACACGGGGGCTGCATTTTGCTACGCGTTCACCTCCCACGAGAGAGGTCTGTCCAGCATCTCCTGTTTTTGTGTAGATCTTCATATTGTCAAGCGGTAATAGGATTCAAATTGCGGGTATCCGACTCGATGCGGCCGTCGCGAAGCCGGATAATCCGGTGTGCATGGCGGGCGATATCGTCTTCATGGGTCACCAGCACCACGGTATTGCCCTGCGCATGGACTGCACCGAAAAGGCGCATGATCTCCACCGAAGTGGCGGTATCGAGGTTGCCCGTGGGCTCATCGGCCAGAATCAACGACGGATGGGTGACCAACGCACGGGCCACAGCCACACGCTGCCGCTGGCCGCCGGAAAGCTCCCCGGGCAGGTGGCTCATCCGTTCTCCCAACCCCACCTGTTCCAGCGCAGATTGCGCGCGGGCGCGACGGTCTGATCGGCTCACACCCGCATAGCGCAGCGGGAGAGCCACATTCTCCAGCGCATCGTAGCGCGGCAAAAGGTTGAACGACTGAAAGACGAACCCGATTTTCCGGTTGCGAACCGCAGCCAGCTCATCATCCGAAAGGCCATCTACGGCCACGCCATCCAGCCGATAGCGACCGGAGGTGGGAACGTCCAAACAGCCCAGAATGTTCATCATCGTCGATTTGCCCGACCCCGAAGGGCCCATAATGGCGACATACTCGCCTTGTTCTATGGAGAGGGAGATATCGTCGAGCGCTGTGACCGAAAGTGCGCCGCTGCGGTACACCTTGGAGAGCGCCTCCATTTCAATCACTTTGCCCATCATCACCTCCCTTCTCTGATTGCCAAGATAGCAATTTTTGAGTGAATAGAAATATAATTCTTAATTTTGCCACTTCAAGAGAGACTAAACGATTATGTCAGACTTCGATAAAATCACTTTTGACGAAACCCGCACCCGGGAACTGGCGCGTCACTACAAGGAGATTCTCCGCCTGCTCGGCGAAGACCCGGAGCGCGACGGCCTGCTGAAAACCCCGGACCGGGTTGCAAAGTCGATGCAGTTCCTTACCAAGGGATACCAGGAAGACGGTGCTGCCATCCTGCGCTCCGCCATGTTCAAGGAGGACTACCGCCACATGGTGCTGGTCAAGGACATCGAACTCTATTCGATGTGCGAGCACCACATGCTGCCCTTCTACGGCAAGGCGCACGTGGCCTACATCCCGAACGGCTACATCACCGGCCTGAGCAAGATTGCCCGCGTGGTGGAGACCTTTGCTCGCCGGCTGCAGGTCCAGGAGCGTCTCACCGTCCAGATTCGTGACTGCATCCAGGATACCCTCAACCCGCTCGGCGTAGCCGTGGTGATCGAGGCTGCCCACATGTGCATGCAGATCCGTGGTGTCCAGAAGCAGAACTCCATCACTACCACCTCTGCCTTCACGGGCGGATTCCTCACGGACAGCCGCACCCGCAGCGAGTTCCTTACCCTGATCGGAGCTAAATTGCAATAAAGACCGAAGACCATGAAAATTGTTATCGCAGGAGCCGGAGAGGTTGGATGTCACTTGGCTAAGATGCTGAGTGAAGACTATCACGACCTGACCATCATCGACAACGACGAGGCTCGTCTGGCCACCGTCAGCGAGACGATGGACGTACTCACCAAACTCGGAGAACCCACCTCCATCGAGGTGCTCCGCAGTGCCGGCGTGGCAGAAGCCGACCTGTTCGTGGCGGTCAGTCCCGCCAAATACCAGGACGTCAACTTGATCTCCGCCGTGATTGCCAAGGAGATCGGTGCCAAGAAGGTTACCGCGCGAATCAACAACGCAGAGTATCTCTCTCCTGAAAACAAAATCATCTTCAAGGACCTCGGAATCGATCTGCTCTTCTATCCGGAGCGCATTGCCGCCACGGAGATCGTGGACCTGCTGCGCAAGAGCGAGATGTCTGAGTTCATGAACTTCGCACATGGTCGTCTCCAGCTGGTTTCCTTCCGTCTCTACGAGGGTTCCGGCCTGATCGACAAAAAACTGAGCGACTTCGACTATCCCAAGGATAACCTTCCCTTCCGCGCCGTTGCCATCACGCGCGGCGATGAGACCATCATTCCGCAAAGCGATACGATCCTCAAAGCGCACGACCTGCTCTTTGCGATTGCCCGCCGGGAATCGGTCAGCGAACTGATGTCCCATTCGGGCAAAGAGGACATCAATATCCGCCGCATCGCCATCCTGGGTGGCGGCCGCATCGGTGAAATGGTGGCCCGTGACTTCGAGAAGAGCGCCGAGTTCGTCAAGATTATCGAGATCAACAAACAGCGCTGCGAATACCTCTCCGAGACCCTCCAGCGGACAATGGTCATCAATGGCGACGGCCGAAACTCCGACTTCCTCTACGAGGAGGATGTCCGCACCTGCGACGCCTTCATCGCCGTCACCTCGAGTTCCGAGACCAACGTGCTCGCCTGCGTGGCGGCCAAGAAGATGGGCGTTTCCAAGACCATCGCCGAGGTGGAAAACCTCGAGTACATCTCGCTGGCAGAGGAGATGGGTATCGATTCGGTCATCAACAAAAAGTTGATCACGGCAGGCCGAATCTTCCGGTTCACCCTCTCCGACAAGGTGCGTACCATCAAGTGCCTCAACGGATCCGACGCGGACGTGATTGAATACATCGTCAATCCGGAGAGCCCCATCACCAAGGCCCCCATCAAGGATCTCCACTTCCCGGACAATGCCATCATTGGCGGTATCATCCGGGGCGGCGAGACCATCATTGCCGTGGGCGACACGGTGATCAAGCCCTACGACCGAGTGGCCGTTTTCGCGCTTCCCGATGCACTCAAGGCGGTAGAGAAGTTCTTTGCCTGATTCAGCGCCCGAACTCTTTTCCGGAAGACCGCGACCGTAACGCCGTAGGTCCGGCGGAGGCAGTACCCCATTCGCCTTTCGTTCAGAAAACCGCTTTCCACCGCAATCACCTCTGCGGGAACGCGGGCTTTTGGATCGCGTTGCATCATGGCGATGGCTTGCTGTAGCCGATAGGCATTGACGTAATGGGCAAAGCTCAATTCGTGGTAGGTCAGCGCGCGGGTGATATAGGTGCGGTTGACGCCTACCGCCCGCGCGAACTGATTGATTGACAGATCGTATTGTCGATAGAGCCGCTCCCTCAGCATGGTGCGCTCCATCATCTGGAAAACCGTTTCCGGCCGGCAGGCGGTACCGGCCCGGGAGGGTGGCGCGTAGCCCAGCAGGACAATCCATCGGCGCAGGATACGGACGCACCATAACCTAAGCCCTCTTTTCCTCCTTGTGGCCATGACGGCCCTCCTTGGTTGCACTCTTGCGATAGTTCTTGCACCATTCGGCAGGGGTAAAACCTGTGTTCCGGCCGAAAGCGGTCGTGAAGGTGGTCAGCGAATTGAAGCCGACCAACTGCCCTAGTTGCACGATGGAGAGCCGCGGATTGCCGCTGAAAAGACGCATCGCTTCGCGAATCCGATAGGTATGGACCAGCTGGCAGAAGTTTTTGCCGGTCTTCGCACGGATTACCTTGGAAAGATGCGTCTTGTTGGTCAGCAGCCGCTCCGCCAGATCCGTGATTCGGATGTCCGGACGGAGATAGAGCTTTTCTCCTTCAAAAAGGTATAGCAGCCGCTCCTTCAGCTCTTCGTCTTCATCTGTTTCTGCGTCGTCACGAAGGACTTGCTGCACTTTAGGGGTAACGGCATAACCGGATGTCAATATCCGGGGAGATGGGGTTTTAGCAGGCGCGGGGCGCTTCTTACGGAGCAGTAACACCGTCAGTACGATGATTGCCGCCGTCATGACGATAAACCCCAAGGCGATAAAAATTGTTTTGGCCATAGTGTTTCTGAATAATTGTTGGCCGAAGCTAAACAACCGAAAGTAAAACCGAAAAAAATCGAACTAATGGGGTCCTCATAGGCAGAATATTTTAAAAATGTGTAGCTTTGCAAACGGGACCTATATTTTTTAAAGAATGAAAAAAATCCTGCTTCTGGCTGCGCTTGCACTGACACTCTTCTCTTGTTCGAAAGCACCGCAGCCCAAAGAATATCCGATGTTTTGGACCTGGATGGAAAACCGCGCCGGGCTCAATTTGGACTCTCTGTTCGTTCATTTGAATGAAGCCGGCATCGACGGCTTGATGCTTTACCTGCCGGATACCGAAGGGTATGAGAAGGCTGCAACACTGGCCAAAGAGCACGGAATCACCCTCTATGCCTGGATCTGGACCCTCAATCCGCGAGGCGACCGTCAGCGCCTGCTGGAGGAGCATCCCGAATGGTTCGACTGTAACCGGGACGGCTATTCACTGAAAGATTACAAGGCTTACGTCAATTCCTATAAGTTCCTGAGCGCCGCACTGCCCGATGTTCGGGAGTATGTCAAGGAGAATGTGCGCCGCGTCTGCGAAATGGACGGCATAGCCGGCATCTGCCTCGACTACTGCCGCATTGTGGACTGCGTGCTGCCTATCAGTCTGAGCTACAACTACAACATTACCCAGGACACAGAAGTTTGGCCGCAGTGGGATTTTGGTTATCACCCGGCAGCGCTGGAGCGTTTCCGGAAAGAATACGGCTATGATCCGCGCGCGCTGATGGATCCTTCCCGCGACGAGAAGTGGTGCCGCTTCCGCGAACAGTTGATCAGCGAGGTGGCCAACCTGGCTGCAGAAACCGCCCACAGCTATGGCAAGAAGGTGACGGCCTCGCCCTTCTCCACGGTGAAACTGGCCTCCTTCATGGTGGCCCAGAACTTCCACGACTGGGATCTGGATTTCGTCTTCCCGATGGTCTATTCCGATTTCTACACCATGGAATCCGGTTTTGTCTATGACGCTGTACGACAGAACGACCGTGACCGCAACCCCAAGACCCTGCTCTTCTGCGGACTGGGTGCAGAACTCGGCCAGGGTGAAACCGACGGCAACTTGCCGCGCCTGATAGCCGATATGGATGCGGCTTTTGCAGGAGGTGCGCAGGGCATCAGCCTCTACACGGTGGAAGGGCTCAACACGCTGGAGAAGCGTCAGGCCTTCAAGGCTTACGCAGATAGCATGCGCGCCGTTCGCAAGGCGCTGGGCGGCGTGATTCCGCCTGCTGCCGATACCGAGATCTCCCTGAATCCGTTCGACCATCCTGAACTGATGCAGGTGGTGGAGCGCAATATGCAGCGTATGGCGGCCGGTGAGGCCATCCACGTCAAGAGCGTGAACGGTATGGTTCCGGACGATCCTTCCGTCACCTATCCGGCGCTGGAGCTTGGAGAGTGGGTTCTGATGCAGAATACGGACCGCCTGCTCGTCTATCGGGTCAAGGACCACGCGAGCGGCATCACCTTCAAGGTGCTATTCCCCACCTACGGTGGACTGATATCCGGCTGGGACGTCCGGAAGTACTAGAAAAAAAGAGGGCTGCCGATCGGGCAGCCCTCTTTCATTATTTGGCAATCTCCTTCTTGAGCCGTTCCGTAAGCAACGGAACCACTTTGTGAAGATCGCAGACAATGCCGAGGTCAGCAACGCTGAAGATCGGCGCAAACTTGTCTTTGTTGATGGCGATGATGGTCTCGGACTCCTCCATACCGGCAAGATGCTGGATGGCGCCGGAAATACCGAGTGCAAAGTAAACGGAAGGACGAACGGTCTTACCGGTCTGGCCTACCTGGCGGTCGTGCGGCATAATGCCGGCATCCACCATGGCGCGTGACGAAGAGACCTCTCCGCCCAGCACGTCAGCCAAGCCCTTGAGCATATCGAATCCCTCTTTGCAGCCGACGCCGCGACCGCCGGATACGAGCACTTTGGCATCGGTAATATCTACCGAAGCTTTCTGTGCCTTGACGGTCTTGACCAGCTTGACCACAAACTTGCTCTTATCGAATTCCGGTGCGAAACCCACCAGTTCACCTTCGCGGTTATAATCCGGGGTAGCCTTGGGCATCACGCCCGGGCGAACCGTGGACATCTGCGGACGGTGCTCGGGGCACTTGATGGTAGCCTTCAGGTTGCCGCCAAAAGCCGGACGGGTCATTTCGAATTCGTGGGTTTCCTCGTTGATAGCCAGCTTGGTGCAGTCTGCGGTCAGACCGGTGCCCAGGCGGGCTGCAATACGCGGCGCGAGGTCGCGGCCGATGGTCGTAGCACCGAACATCAAGATGGACGGTTTAAACACATTTACAGCTTGGTAAACGGCCTGCGTATAGGGCTCGGTGACATAATCCTTGAGCAGTTCATCTTCAATGATGATTACCTTGTCCGCACCGTAGGGAATCAGGGTGCGTGCCTTCTCGGCCACACCACTGCCGGCAAGGATGGCGACTACCTTTTCTCCAGTGACCTGGGAAAGCTCACGGGCCTTGCTGATCAGTTCCAGCGCAACCGGCTGAATCTCACCGTCTCTTTGCTCGGCAAATACATAGATATCTTTATAAGCAGAAAAATCCATAGCGATACAATTTTTTGACGGTTAGATAATGTGTTTTTCCTTGAGTTTAGCCACAATCAGCTCAACGGCCTGCTCAGCATCCACTTCGTGGATCTGGCCGGGAGCCTTGAGTTCCTTGGTGAAGGACTTGACCACCTTGGTGGGAGAGCCCTTGAGGCCGAGTTCTTCATCGGGCAGACCGAGTCTGTCAGCGCCCCAGACTTCCACCTCCTTGCTGTAAGCATCCACGATGCCGCCCACGCTCATATAGCGCGGCTTCACGGCAGAAGCGAGGCAAGTCAGCAGGGCTTTGCCCTTGAATTCCAGGATCTGGTGGCCATCTTCGGTCTCTTTGGTCACCGTATAGGTCTCGGTCTTGGGATTGTACTTCAGGCCGGCCACATAGGTAATTTGGGGAATACCCAGGTGTTCGGAAATCTCCGGACCCACCTGTGCCGTATCACCGTCGATAGCCTGACGGCCTGCGATGATCAGATCCCACTCAAGTTGGCGTGCTACACCGGCAAGCTGTTTGGAGGTTGCCAGGGTATCTGCACCGCCGAGTTTGCGGTCGGTCAGCAGGATAGCGCGGTCGGCGCCCATTGCGAAGGCCTCGCGGAGAATGATTTCAGCGGCGGGAATACCCATAGTAACGACGGTAACTTCCGCACCGAATTTGTCTTTCAGCTGCAGGGCGAACTCCAATCCGCCCTTGTCGTCCGGATTCATAATGGCAGGAACGCCTTCACGGACCAGAGTCTTGGTTACCGGGTCGATTTTGATCTCGGTGGTATCGGGAACCTGTTTGATGCAAACCAGTATCTTCATTTTGCGCTCCTCCTATTTGATTTTACCGAACAATTTGCCGGCGATGACCATCCGCTGGACCTCAGAAGTACCTTCATAGATCTCAGTGATCTTCGCATCGCGCATCATGCGCTCCACGGGATACTCGCGGGTGTAACCGTAACCGCCGTGGAACTGCACGCACTTGGTGGTAACTTCCATGGCGACCTCAGCCGCATAGAGCTTAGCCATAGCGGCGTCAGCAGAGAAATTGACCTTGGGATTGGCCACATGCTCGTCCTCGCGGAAAGCCGCACTGCGAACCAGCAGTCTGGCGGCCTCAATCTTGGTCTTGAGGTCAGCCATCTGGAACTGGGTGTTCTGGAACTTGGCGATCGCCTTGCCGAACTGCTTGCGCTCCTTGGTGTACTTTACAGTCTCGTCGAGTGCACCCTGGGCAATACCAAGGGCCTGCGAAGCGATACCGATACGGCCGCCATCGAGCGTCATCATGGCAATCTTGAAGCCCTCACCCACATTACCGAGCAAGTTGGCCTTGGGGATACGGACATTGGTGAAGATGAGTTCGGCCGTGGCGCTGCCGCGGATACCCATCTTGAGTTCTTTCTTGCCAATGCAGAAACCGGGGGTGGAAGCCTCCACGATAAATGCGGAGATGCCCTTGGTACCCAGCGACTTGTCGGTCATTGCGATGACGATATAGACATCGGCGTGGCCGGCATTGGTGATGAAAATCTTGTTGCCGTTGATCACCCACTCGTCACCGTCCAGCACGGCGGTCGTCTGCTGACCGGCGGCATCGGTTCCGGCATTGGGTTCCGTCAGGCCAAAGGCACCGATCCATTCACCGGAAGCCAGCTTGGGGACATATTTCATCTTCTGCTCTTCCGTTCCGAACTGCAGGATCGGAGACATACAGAGCGAGGTGTGGGCAGATACGACCACACCGGTCGTTGCGCAGCAGCGGGAGAGTTCCTCTACGGCGATGGAATACATGATGTTGTCGCCACCGGCGCCACCGTACTGCTTGGGGACAGGGATACCGAAGATGCCCAGCTTGGCCATCTTTTCCACGGTCTCCTGCGGGAAGCGTTCCTGCTCGTCGATTTCCGCCGCAAGGGGTTTGACCTCCTTCTCGGCGAACTCGCGGATCATCTGGCGGAACAGCTCCTGGGTTTTATTGAGATTAAAGTTCATATCTGTGCAGCGTACCTGTTAATACTTGTAGAAACCTTCTCCGGTCTTGCGGCCGAGCAGGCCGGCGCGAACCATCTTGCGGAGCAGCGGGTGCGGACGATACTTGGGATCGCCAAACTCTTTGTAGAGCACTTCCATGATGGCCAGGTTGACATCGTTGCCAATCAGGTCGGCCAGTGCCAGCGGGCCCATCGGGTGGTTGGCACCCAGCATCATGCATTTGTCAATGTCTTCCGCGCTGGCGATGCCATCGGCAAGAATGCCGACTGCCTCGTTGATCATGGGGATCAGGATGCGGTTGACCACGAAGCCCGGAGCTTCCTTCACCTCAACGGGCTGCTTGCCGATAGAGGTAGCCAGGTCAACGATGCACTTGGTGACCTCATCGCTGGTGAGCTGTCCCTTGATCACTTCAACCAGCGCCATGCGGTCTGCCGGGTTGAAGAAGTGCATGCCGATGAACTGTGCCGGACGTTTGGTGCAAGCAGCAATCTCCGTGATGCTCAGCGAGCTGCTGTTGGTAGCAAAGATCGTTTCCGGTTTGCAGATGCCGTCCAGCTCGGTGAAGATGTCCTTCTTGAGCTGCATCTCCTCCACAGCCGCCTCAATCACGAGGTCAGCGTCAGCGAAGGTGGAGTAATCGGTGGTGGTGGTAATGTTCTTCAGCAGGGCGTCAACGGCCTCCTGGATCATCTTGCCCTTCTCGACGAGTTTGCCGTAACCTTTGGCGATGGAGGCCATAGCCTTGTCGAGGCTGGCCTGGGTACGGCTTTTCATGACGATAGGCATCTGGGCAGCAAAGGCTTTCACAATGCCCTTGGCCATGGTGCCGGTTCCAATAACACAGATTTTCATATTGAATCGATTTATAATTGATTATTCATTCTTGAACGTTGCCTTTCTTTTCTCCAGAAATGCGGCCATGCCCTCTTTCTGGTCTTCCGTGGTGAAGCATTTTGCAAAGTAGCGGTTCTCCAGGGCGATGGATTCTTCTGCGGTGAGATCGTAGTTCCCGTTGATGCAAGCCTTGGCGTAGCGCACGGCGATCGGGGCATTCTTCAGGATGGACGCCAGGAGTGCATCCACGGCACCTTCCAGTTCTTCCGGTTCTACCACGCTGCCTACCAGCCCGATGCGCAGTGCCTCGTCGGCACCGATTACCTTGCCGGTATAGATAAGTTCCTTGGCCATCCCCTGCCCGACCAGTTTCGGGAGGCGATAGGTTCCGGAGAAACCGGGGATGATACCCAGACCCACCTCAGGTTGGCCAAACTTGGCCTTGGCCGAAGCAATGCGAATGTCGCAGGCCATGGCCAGCTCGCAACCGCCACCCAGTGCAAAGCCGTTGACAGCTGCAATTACGGGGAACGGAAGATCCTCAATCTTCTTGAAGACCGCTGCACCGCGCTGGCCAAAGGCGAGTCCCTCCGCTTCAGAGAGATGCGCCATCTCAGAGATGTCGGCGCCCGCCACGAAAGATTTGCCCTCGCCCGTAATCACCAGGGCGCGGGTCGTTGCGGGAAGGCTCTCCACCAAGGCATCCAGCTCGGCGAGAATCGTAGAATTCAGCGCATTGAGCGTAGCCGGAGAGGAGATGGTGACGCGTACCACCCCTTCCGGGCCGTCGGAGACTTTCAGAAAACGATAGTCCATTCCGCAGGGCGATTACTGAGCCATCGGCTTGAGATCCTTGGCAATGATGAGCTTAGCCTCAGTTGCCTCCTGCACCTGTTCAACGGTGAATTCAGGGTTGATCTCCTTAAGAACGATACCTTCCGGCGTGATGTCCATCACACCCATCTCGGTAATGATCATATTGACCTGATGAGCAGCCGTCAGCGGGAGGGTGCACTCCTTCATGATCTTGTGGCTGCCCTTCTGGGTGTGCTCCATCGCTACGATAACGCGTTTTGCACCCACTACGAGGTCCATGGCGCCGCCCATACCGGGAGTCAGCTTGCCGGGGATCATCCAGTTGGCCAGGTTGCCCTTTTCATCTACCTGCATGGCACCCAGGAAAGTGCAGTCCACGTGACCGCCGCGGATAATCAGGAAGGAATCTGCGGAAGAGCAGGCGTAAGCGCCCGGGTAAGCCGTAATATAGCCACCACCTGCGTTTACGTAATCCTTATCCTCTTTGCCAGGTTCCGGAGCGGGGCCCATGCCCACCAGACCGTTCTCCGACTGGAGGGTCACTTTCACACCTTTCGGAAGGTAGTTCGGGATAGCGGTCGGGAGACCGATACCAAGGTTCACGATGTCACCGTCCTTAAGTTCGAGAGCCGCACGGCGTGCGATCGTCTCTCTGATTTGATTCTTATCCATAAATGAATGATTTTGATATTGTTATTTCTTAGTATTCATTCGTTTGACAAATTCCTGCGCCACGAAGGAGGCCACGTCGTCCGCATAGGTGCCGGCGCCGAAACCAGCGTCGAAACCCAGCTCCTTTGCCAGCTCGTGCGAGATACGGGGACCACCGCAGACCACAATCAGTTTGTCGCGCAGGCCCTCTGCCTCCAGCAGTTCAATCAGTTCGGTCATATTCTTGATATGCACGTCCTTCTGGGTCACCGTCTGGGAGACCAGCAGCGCATCCGCATGGAGTTCCAGCGCCTTGGCGATAAACTCCTCGTTCGGCACCTGGCTGCCCAGATTGTAGGCCTCGAACATGTCGTAACGCTCAATGCCATAGTGGCCGGCATAGCCCTTCATGTTCATGATGGCGTCAATACCCACCGTGTGGGCGTCGGTACCGGTTGAAGCTCCCACGACCACCAGCTTGCGGCCGATGTTCTGACGGATGTACTCATCGGTCTCTTTCATCTCCATCACCGACGACTCCACTTTGGGTACGTAGATCGAGGTGAAGTCCACCGTGTGGATGGTGCTGCCGTAGCAGTTGAAGAAGGTATAGCCCGGCGTCAGTTCGTGGTAATAGACCACCAGCGGGTTGTTGAAACCCATCTCTTTGAGCAGCTGCTTGGCTGCTTCCACCGCTTCCGGGCCGCACGGAACGGGCAGCGTGAAACTCAGCTGCACCTTTCCGTCGTTCATCGTATCACCGTAAGGTTTTACTTTGGTCAGGTCCAAGGTCTTGTCGAAATCCTTGGCATCCATTGAATAAAGTCCGCCACTCATCTTTTATCTCCTCCCTTTCATCAAGTCAATAAACGGATTGAAATAGTTCTCGCCCTTGGCTACCACGCCATCCAAACCCTTGCCGCCGTTCTTCGGACGCTTCACGTCGCCGAACTTGCCTTTCTCCAGGGCGTTGAAAAGACCTTCGTGGACCAGTTCTTCCAGCAGAGCCACGGCATTGTCGAGCACCAGGGCAGCCCGCTGGCGGATGATGCCACCCTCCTTGAATTCCACCTCCTCGCCGATATCGCGCATGTTATTGAAAATGTAACGTGCATTCTCGATGGAGAGGTAGCGGTCGCTCATAAACGGTGTATGGATTGCCTCGGTAGGCATACCCAGCAGCTGGATACCCTGATGGGTCCAGATGCCGATCATGTTGAAGAGGGCATCCTGGATATGGCCGCGGAAGATGTTGCCGGTCATAAATTTGGTCGGCGGCATATACTTCAGCGTGGCCTTGGGGAAAATCTCGCGGGTCATCTGCGCCTGTGCCAGTTCGTAGAGGAAACCGTTGGTCAGCATCGGATCCATCTCGAAGGCGTGGCCCAGACCCATCTGCTCTTCGGGCAGGCCGGCCAGCAGGGCCAGTTGCTCGTTGATGATGTCGGAAGCCAGCACTGTGTGGGCTGCCTCAACGGCATCGGCCGTGGTGAGGTAGTTGTCCTCGCCCGTATTGATAATCACACCGGCAAAGCCGTTGATCACGCGTGAGAAGTATTGGTCAATCAGCGTGCGCTGCATGTTGATATCGCGGAAGAGGATGCCGTAGAGGGCATCGTTCAGCATCACATCCAGGCCTTCGAAGGCACCCATGATGGCGATCTCCGGCATGCAGAGGCCCGAGCAGTAGTTGCAGAGGCGGATATAACGGCCTACCTCCTCGCCCACCTTGTCGAGCGCAGCGCGCATGATGCGGAAGTTCTCCTGGGTAGCGTAAGTGCCGCCAAATCCCTCTGTCGTAGCGCCGTAAGGCACATAGTCGAGCAGCGACTGACCCGTGGTGCGGATGACCGCAATCACGTCGGCACCCTGACGGGCACCCGCTTCGGCCTGCACCACATCTTCGTAGATGTTACCGGTTGCGACAATGATATAGAGGTAAGGTTTCGGACCTTCGCCGAGGGTCTTGAGGTACTCTTCACGACGTGCGCGGCGACGACGGATCCGTTCAATCGAACCTTTGATGACGGGATCCAGAACAGCTTCTATCTTCTTCCGGTCGGAAAAACCGATCTTGGTCAGGTCAAGTTTTCCGGCGGCAATGGCCTCCGCAATCTCCTGAGGCGTTTTGCCCGTGGCAACCATCGCGTTGCCCACATAGAACATCACGCCCTGCCCCAGCACACCGGCGGCCTTGAGCGAATCCACCACCACGTTGGGCAGCGGAACCTGGTTCTCATCCACACCGTCGATACCCAACAGGCGGCAGATGGTGCGTTCCACAGCCACGGTCGTGTAGCCGTCTGCGAAAGACTGCACATCTTCTGCAATCGTCCGCGCCAGTTGCCGCGCCCGATCTACCTTGCTCTGGTCCAGTCCAAGTTTACTTTTATTCATATTGTTTTTTCATTATAGTTTCTGCCAAATCAATCCATCGCCCGTCGATACCCAGTTCGCGCGCGATGTTGAGTGCCTCGTGCGGCACTTCGTGGCTCGCCGTGCGGACGAGCCGATAATCCATTTTCCGTCCCTTCGTGCCCGGAAGCAAACCCTGCACCCGCCAGCACTCTCCAGCATGATCTACGGTGTAGTGCGTGGTCAGGATCAGCGCCAGGTTGGACTTGTCCGATAACCGCTGCAAGAGCGCGGTTACCAGGGCAGTTCCCTCCATCGGGTTGGTCGTGCGGGCCGGTTCATCTACCAGCAGCAAGACACGGCCACCCTCTTCCACCACCGTCAGTGCGCGGTCAATCCGCTGCATTTCGGCGGCAAAGGAGGAGAGTCCCGTCTTTTCATCCTGTTCATCGCCAATACAGAAGCGAATCTCGTCGAAAGGCGTCATCACCGCCGACTCTACCGGCAGGGCGAACCCGAACTGATATAGATATTGTAACATGCAGAGCGTCTTGAGGGCCACGGTCTTTCCGCCCATGTTGGCACCGATCACCGTGGCGGGAACCCCGCGCCGGAAGGAGAAATCCACCGGCTGAAAATCAAGGTTCTTGCTCCGGAGCGCCGCCCGGACACCGGGATGGAACATCCCTTTGATCTCCGTAGAAGTCCCGGAGGTGGGGAGCACCAGCCCCTCTATGTTCATCTGAATGGCCTGAGCCAGTGCAATATCCAGCTCCGCCAGCTCCTGAAGCACCTGCTGCAGGGAAGCGGCATGCGGGCGCAACATATCGCTGAGCATCTTCTTCAGCCGGTCTTCCTCGTTGTCCAGTTCTTCCTGAAGCTGCGCGTCGTCCGGATGCTGTTCCACGGCATCGCGCAGCTGGCGCAGTTCCACCGAATAGGAATCGTAGAGGTAGAACGTGCCGATCTTCATGCCGTCCGGATCCAGGATTCCGATGACGGTATCCATATCGGTACCCATCGAAAGCGATTCGGCGAGCATGGCCAGGTGCTTGATTTCGAAGAACTCGATTTCATCCAGCACGGCACCGCCGGAAAGCGAGGCAAGGGTACCCGAGATATCGCGAAGCCCCTGCAGGCGGAAGCGCATGTCTTCCACCCGACGACGGTCCGTCCTGACCAGATCGAAAAACTTGCGCAGTGAAGCGCCTGCCTTCTCGATTTGGCTTGGATCAACCATCATCTCCCTGTCCAACAGGACTTTTCTGGCATAGCCGCTTTGCAACTCCAAGGAGTCGAACAGGTAGCGAATGCCACACGGGCTGTCAACGATTTCTCTAAACTTCATATTCGTTTTTCACAATATCATATACGGGCAGACCGATTCGCTGCGAAAGCTCCCGGCAGAGCGTGTCGGAATCCAGCACGATACCGTTGGGAGCCACCGGATTAACGCAGACTGCCAGCAGTTCACTCTTCATTCGGACCGAAAGCCGTCCGCCGCGTCGCACAAAGGCGCGATAGAGCTCCTGCGAGCAGAACACCTTGGTGAAGTCGCCCACTACCAGCTCAATCTCCCCATCACCCAGCGCATTCTTGACCAGCTGCAACAACCGGTCCGTGAGCGCGCCTTCCACCTCGATGATCCGGTTCTCCTTCAGCGCCTCGGGATCCAGGGAAGAGAACGAAGAGAGCCGAAGCTCCGGTTCCGGCCCCAAATAGAGCGGCAGCCGAATCAACTCCACGACAAATGCCGTCTTGTTCACCAGCTCCCGGATGTTCGCCGAATAGGCCGCGCCGGTGGAGAGCACCATCGCTTCGCTTACTGCGGGCGATGCCGTGCTCAGGCGGGAGAGCGCACCGTCAATCAGGATCAGGTCTATCCCGAAATCTTTCAATGAACGCATCCATCGCTTCAAGGCCGCCGCGCTGGAAGGGCCGCTCAACAGCACTTTCCCTTCCTGCAGGGCTTTGGCCGTCACGACCCTGCCCAGGGCCGTCTCTTCCTCCCCCACATCGTACAGTTCCGCGAGGGGACGCTTCTGGCGGAAATGACTCTCGCTCGTAGCGAAGTACATCCCCTCCCGAACTGTAATCTCGGGTTTGGCGGTGCCCGTTACCTGGTCGGTGGTTTCCCCGTCAATCCCGATGGAAGTTACCGCCACATTGAAATAGTCCAGCGGCAACCTCTTGAGAATGTAGTTGAGACACTCCGTCTTGCCGGCATTTTTGGCCAGGCCGACGATCGACACGCTGCGGTGCTTGAGTATCTCTCCTACAAACGGCATTACTTCGCGCGGTGCTTGCTGCGCTCCTTGCGCTGAAGGACTGCCGGTTCAATAGCCATTCCCTGACCCTCCAGCAGGCCGGCCACGCCTTCGAGCTTCTTGGTGCACTCGGGGCAATGGCAATCCTGATGATATTCGGCCGGCTCGGTGTAGGTGGTGATCACGCCCTCAAAGTTGCGGAGGACCACCTTGCCAGGTGCCTGGGAAATCACATACTGGGGCATTACAGGCGTCTTTCCGCCACCGCCCGGTGCGTCCACCACGAAGGTGGGAACGGCATAGCCGGAGGTGTGGCCGCGGAGTGCCTCGATAATCTCGATACCCTTGCTGACCGGGGTGCGGAAGTGCTCCAGACCCATGGAAAGGTCGCACTGGTAGATGTAGTACGGACGTACACGCATCTTCACCAACTCGTGGACCAGCTTCTTCATTACGTGGACGCAGTCGTTCACGCCGCGCAGCAGCACACTCTGGTTACCCAACGGAATACCTGCATCGGCCAGGCGCGCGCAAGCGGCTGCCGACTCTTCGGTCACCTCGTTCGGATGGTTGAAGTGGGTATTGAGCCAGATGGGGTGATACTTCTTGAGCATGTTGCAAAGTTCCGGCGTAATGCGCTGCGGGCAGACGACCGGGGTGCGGGTTCCGATTCGGATGATTTCCACGTGGGGAATCTCGCGCAGGCGGCGGATAATCTCCTCCAGCCACGCGTCGCTCACCATCAGGGCGTCACCACCCGAGAGGAGCACGTCACGGACTTCCGGGGTGTTGCGGATATACTCGATGGCCTTCTCGATGCGCTCGCGCGGGCTTTCGTCGTCCTTTTGTCCGGCAAAACGACGGCGGGTGCAGTGGCGGCAGTACATCGAGCACATGTCGGTGATGAGCAGCAGCACGCGATCCGGATAACGGTGGGTCAGGCCCGGGGTGGGGCTGTCCTCATCCTCGTGCAGCGGGTCGAGCAGGTCGGCCGCTGCCTGATGGGTCTCGGCTGCCGTAGGGATACACTGGCGGCGAACCGGATCGTACGGGTCATTCGGGTCGATGAGCGAGATGTAATACGGAGTGATTGCCATGCGGAGCGTAGAGAGGCACTTTTTCACACCCTCCTCCTCTTCCGGCGTGAGCTTCACGTATTTCTTCAGCTCATCCAGCGTCTCAATCCGGTGCTTGACCTGCCACTTCCAGTCGTTCCACTGGGCGTCGGTCACCTCCGGAAAGAGTTCTTTTCTGCGGGAAACGTTCATGGTTTACCTTATGCGTAAAGTTCTTCAAAAATCTTGCGGAGCTTCGGGCTCTCACGGAGTTCCTGCAGCGTGAATTCTGCATGGCCCTTGGTGTAGCCGTTACCCATGATCATGTTGACGTCAGCGCCGATACCTTCTGCACCGAGGGAAGCCTTGGTGAAGCTGGTAGCCATGGAGAAGAAGTAAACGATACCGTCATCCTTGGTGCAGAGCACTGCGGTCATCTCCTGATCGGGAACATTGACGCAGTTGATGGTCACGTCTGCCATCTTGCCGTTCGTCAGTTTTTCAACGAGCTCGTAAACCTGGACGGGGGTCATGCCGGCAGCACTCTCCACGATGTCGCAGAATCCGAGGTCTTTGATGCGCTGGGTGGATTTGGGGCTGTTGGCAATACCGATCACCTTACCGGTTACGCCTACGCGTTTCTTAGCTTCATAAGCGCAGAGCATACCGCTCTTACCGCCGGCGCCAAGGATCACCACGGTCTGGCCATACTGGCAGAGCTTTGCGGTCTGTGCAGGTGCACCGGCCACGTCGAGTGCGCTGAGCGCCAGTTTCTCAGGCATATCATCCGGAATCTTTGCGTAGATACCGCTTTCAAAGAGGATGGCTTTACCCTTGATGTCAACCTGGTCCACATCGGGACGGATTTCCAGAATCTCGTCGATACGGAGCGGGGTGAGGCTCAAGCTGACCAGCGTAGCGATGCGGTCGCCTTCCTTAAGGTCGATCTTGACCTTGAGGGCGTCGCCGATCTTTTCTACCTTACCGAGCAACATACCGCCCGAACCGGTACGACGGTTGCGGTGCTTGCCCTGGAGTTCCACATTGAGGAACATCTCCTTCTTCACCTCTTCCAGGATACGCTCTTCACTGGCGCCTTCGCCGGCCTGCTGCTTTGCGTAGTTGTGAATGTCGGTGAACGATGCGGAGTCGATGTTCAGGGTCTGGACGTCTATCAGGATCTCGTTGTCCCAGATTTCGTCCATGTTGTTGTTCAATTTGTTTGCGGGCTGCGGAAGCACACCTTTGGGTTCAATGACGCGGTGGGTTCCGTACTTGTTTCCGTGTTTCTGTGCCATATTGTTTTGTTGTATTTCTAGTTAAATTGTTCTTGTTTATCTCGGGCGGAGCCCCAGGATCTCCCGTGCTTCTGCGCTCGTAGCGATGGGTCGGCCCAATTCGTTTGCGAGACGGACCACTTTGGCCACCAGTTCGCCGTTGCTCCGGGCAAGGACGCCTTTCGAGAGATAGAGGTTATCCTCGAAGCCTACTCGCACGTTGCCGCCCATGGCAATGGCAGCGGCAGCCATCGGGAAGGCGTGGCGGCCTACACCCGTGACGGTCCAGGTGGAACCGGCGGGGATGCCGTTCACCATCCAGCAGAGATTGGCCACGGTAGCGGGGGTGCAACCCGGGACGCCGAGCACAAAGTTGAACTGCATCGGAGCACCGGGAACCTCGCCCTTGCGGGCCATGTTCAGGATGGTATCGAGATGCCCCATTTCGAAGCACTCGTATTCGGGTTTGATGCCGCGCTCAATCATGCGTTTGCCGAAGGCACGCATCGTAGGCATCGTGTTGTCGAAGATTTCGTCGCCGAAGTTGCAGGTACCGCAGTCGAGCGTAGCCATTTCAGGCAGCGGGGTCGTGTCGGTAGATTGCAGGCGCTCGTCGGGGGTCATACCCACGGCACCACCGGTGGAGGGAATCAGAATCACATTGGGGCACACCTTCAAGATGGCCTCTTCGCACTCCTGGAAGCGGTCGCGGCTCTGCGTGGGCGTACCGTCGTCCCAACGCACGTGCAGGTGCACGATGGCTGCGCCGGCATCAACGGCCGATTTGGCTTCGCGAACGATCTCTTCAACGGTGTAGGGAACATTAGGGTTCTGCTCCTTGGTAACCTCTGCGCCGCAGATGGCGGCGGTGATAATGAGCTTGTCCATTACTTACGCTGGCATTTCTTGGGGGTTACACAGGTACCGCTGGCACGGCAGACCACGATGGGCTCTTCGAGCACATCCGCTGCGGAGTCGGAGATATCGGGACGCGGAGCAATCACCTTGCGGGCCTCGAAGACCATCTTGCGGGAGGTATTGCCTTCCGAGACGATCTCGCCCGTTGCCTCGATAAAGTCACCGGCATAGACCGGAGCGATGAACTCTACCATGTCATAAGCCTTGAAGAGACCTTCGTCGCCGTCTCGGAGAATCAGCAGTTCCGTAGCGACATCGCCGAAGAGGTGCAGCATGTGGGCACCATCCACCAGGTTTCCGCCGTAGTGCGCATCTTTGGCGCTCATGCGGACACGAATCGTAGATTTGTACTGAGCCATGGTTCTGGAGGATTACTGTTCAACGTAGATGTAGTCCACGAAGAGAGCCGGCGTGTGGACAGCTTCGGGTTCAATTTCACCGACCTTCACGAGTTTCTCAGCCTCAACGATCACGGTGTTGGCAGCCTGTGCCATCATCGGGTTGAAGTTCTTGGTGGTGCCGCGATAGAACACGTTGCCAGACTCGTCCACGATGCTGCCGCCGATGAGGGCGAAGTCAGCGCCGAGGGGTTTCTCAAGCAGATAGTCCTTGCCATCTACGTTGACAACCTGTTTGCCTTCCTGTACGACCGTACCCAGACCGGTGGGGGTCAGGATGCCGCCCAGGCCAGCGCCCTTCGCGCGGATGCGCTCAGCAAGCGTGCCCTGCGGAACCAGGTTCATCTTGAGCTCGCCGTTGTTCATCTGCTCCACGGATGCCTTGCTGCCGCCGATGTAGGAAGCGTAGATCTCTTTGACCTGATGGTTCTCGATGAGTTTGCTCCAGCCTTTACCGTCGAAGACCGTGTCGTTGCAGATAATGGTCAGGTTCTTCACGCCACTCTCTGCCAAAGCATCGACAATCTGTTTGGGCGCTCCCGTTGCCAGGAAGCCGCCGATCATAATCGAAGCGCCGTCCGGAATCATGGAAACGGCCTCTTTCAGCGAAATTTTCTTTGCCATAAAACTATGCGTTGTTATAATTTGTTCGTGTTTTTCTTCAATACTTGCAGACATAGTCTGCATAACCCGCGAATTTAGTCAAATTCGGGATTAAATCCAAAGAAAAACGTAACAACAGATTACCGGATTTTTATCCGATCGAAGCCTTCTCCGTAAACACCTGCAACAGAGCCGATAGAGGTAAAGGCGTTGGGGTCTTCCTGTTTGACGATCAGCAACAGCTGGTTCAGCTGGGACTTACGCGCCACCACCATCACCACCTGAATGTCATCCTTGGAGTACCAGCCCTTTGCGGAGATGACGGAAACACCCCGCTCGCTCTCCTGCATGATGCGGTTGGCAATCACTTCATAGTTTTTGGAGAAGATGAACAGCTGAACGCTCTGCCGGTTCAGCTGGAGCATGTGGTCCAGCGTAAAGGTCTCCACGCCCGCAATCACATAGCCAAAGATCACCGTGGCGAAACGGGCGCCCCAGCCGGACTCCTCGGGAATGATGAGCGAGCTGGCAATGATGACGATATCCAGGAAGAGCAGCACCCGCCCTGTGGAGATATTGTACTTATTGCTGATCATCAGCCCTACGATATCGGTGCCGCCGCTGCTGCCACCCACGTTCATCATCAGCGAGATGCCGAATCCGCTGATCACACCGCCGAAGATGGCGCTGAGCAGCTTGCCGTTGTCGATAGCCACGGCCTGGATAAACTCCTGCGGAATGAGTTCCGGTATGATGCGGAAGCAGATGGAGATGACGGCCACCGCATAGATGGTCTTCGCCCCGAATCCTTTGCCCAGATACTTTGTACCTATCAGCAACAGGATTGTATTCAAAATCGCGTAGGAGTAACTGATATTGAAGCCCGTAGCGTACTGGATGATAGCGCAGATACCAGCCACGCCGCCGGTCACCATGGAGTTGGGCAGAATGAAGACGGCCCACCCCACCGTGTAGATGAGGATGGCCAGCGTAATGACCAGGTAGTCCTTGAGCAGACGGGATGCTTTCTTATTCATGTCAGCAGACAATATTGATAATTCTTCCGGGAACCACGATTACCTTGCGGATGGCCGCACCGGCCAGATAGCGGGCCGTATTCTCATCCGCACGCACCACAGCCTCAACTTCGGCCGGCGTAAGGCTCTTGGGCAGAACCAGTTTGAAGCGGGTCTTTCCGTTGAAGGAGACGGGATACTCCACGTCGTCCTCGTGCGTGTAGGCCTCGACATACTCGGGGAAGTGGGCATACGCGATGCTCTCTTGGTGGCCGAACAGACTCCAGAGTTCCTCCGCAATGTGCGGTGCGAAGGGCGAGAGAACGATGGCCAGCGGTTCGAGAATCGCGCGCTTGTTGCACTTCAGATCGGCCAGTTCACCCACGGCAATCATGAAGGCACTCACCGTGGTATTGAAGGAGAAGCCCTCGATATCGGACTGGGCCTTGCCAATCAGCTTGTGCAGGGCCTTGAGTTCAGCCGACGTAGGAGCCTCGTCGCTCACGCAGAAGGTGTCGTGATCGAAATGCAGACCCCACAGCTTGCGCAGGAAGCGGTGCACACCGTCGATACCCTTGGTATCCCAAGGCTTGGACTGCTCAAGCGGACCCAGGAACATCTCGTACATACGGAGCGTGTCGGCGCCGTAGCGGTCACAGACTTCGTCCGGGTTGACCACGTTGAACATGGATTTGCTCATCTTCTCCACGGCCCAGCCGCAGATGTATTCGCCGTTTTCAAGGATGAATTCGGCGGTCTTGTATTCCGGATTCCAGTTGCGGAATGCCTCCAGATCCAGACGGTCGTTGTGCACGATGTTCACGTCCACGTGGATTTCCGTGGTGTCGTACTGATCTTTGAGGCCGCAGGAGACGAAGGTATTGGTGTTCTTGACTCGATAGACGAAGTTCGAGCGGCCCTGAATCATACCCTGGTTGATGAGCTTCTTGAAGGGCTCCTTCTCGCAAACATAGCCGCAGTCGTAGAGGAACTTGTTCCAGAATCGGGCATAGATCAGGTGGCCTGTCGCGTGCTCCGTACCGCCGATATAGAGGTCCACATTGCGCCAGTACTCGTCGGCCTCGCGGCTCACGAGCGCCTGGTCGTTGTGGGGATCCATATAGCGCAGATAGTAGGCGCTGCTGCCTGCAAAGCCAGGCATCGTGCTCAGTTCGAGCGGCCAGCCGTCAATCGTCCAGTTCTTGGCACGACCCAGCGGCGGTTCGCCCGTTTCAGTGGGCTTGAACTCACCGATTTCCGGCAGTTCGAGCGGCAGATCTTTCACCGTCAGCGGCGTGGGAACCCCATCCTTGAAATAGATGGGGAAAGGCTCGCCCCAGTAGCGCTGGCGCGAGAAGATGGCGTCGCGCAGGCGGAAATTGATCTTGCGGTGACCCAGGCCATGTGACTCCACATAATCGATAGCGGCCGGAATCGCCTCCTTCACGGTCATTCCATTGAGGAAACCGGAGTTGCACATGATGCCATCCTTGGCATCGAAGCTCTCCTGCGAAACGTCGCACCCCTCGATCAGCGGCACGATGGGCAGGTTGAAGGTCTTGGCAAAGGTATAGTCACGGCTGTCGTGTGCCGGCACGGCCATGATGGCGCCCGTACCGTATCCGCTCAGCACGTATTCGGAAATCCAGATGGGAACCTGCTGGTTGGTCAGCGGGTTGAAGGCGTAGGAACCGGAGAAGACGCCCGTGGCCTTGCGGGTCTCGGCAATGCGCTCACGCTCCGTCTTCTTCTTGGTCTGTGCGAGGTATTCATCCACCGCTGCGCGCTGTTCGGGCGTGGTGAGCTTGTCCACCCATTCGCTCTCGGGCGCCAGGACCATGAAGGTGACGCCGAAGATGGTGTCGGCACGCGTGGTGAAGATGGTCATGTCGTAGCTCTGCTGGCCGTTGGAGACCTTGAAAACGATCTCCGCACCCTGGCTGCGGCCAATCCAGTTGCGCTGCATCTCCTTGAGGGAATCGGTCCATTCGAGCGACTCCAGGTCGTCCAGCAGACGCTGGGCATAAGCCGACACGCGCAGCTGCCACTGCTTCATCTTCTTCTGCTCTACCGGGAAGCCGCCGCGGACCGAAAGGCCCTCCTTGACTTCGTCGTTGGCCAGCACGGTGCCGAGTTTCGGGCACCAGTTGACCGACGTTTCGCCCTGATAGGCAATACGGTATTGCATCAACAGGTCAGACTGTTCCTTAGCCGTCAGGCCCTCCCAGCGGCCCTCTTTCTTCAACTTCTCAATGAGGGTTTCGATGGGCTCAGCCTTGTCGGTCTCGGGATTGTACCAGTGATTGAACATCTCCAGGAATGCCCACTGCGTCCACTTGTAATAAGCCGGATCGCAGGTGCGCACTTCGCGCGACCAGTCGTAGGAGAAACCAATCCGGTCCATCTGCTGGCGGTAGCGGTTGATGTTCTTCTCCGTGGTGATGGCGGGATGCTGCCCGGTCTGGATGGCATACTGCTCGGCAGGAAGACCGAAGGCGTCATAGCCCATCGGGTGCAGCACATTGAAGCCCTTCAGGCGCTTGTAGCGGCTGTAGATATCGCTGGCAATATAGCCCAGCGGATGGCCCACGTGAAGGCCCGCCCCGGAGGGGTAGGGAAACATGTCGAGCACATAATACTTGGGCTTGGAGGGATCGGTCTCCACCCGGAAGGTCTGGCGGTCAGCCCAATAGGCTTGCCATTTCTTCTCGATTTCCTTAAAGTTGTATTCCATCCTGATTGATGTTGTAAAGTGTACGTACAAACTGCAAATGTAGCACTTTTTTGGTTACCTTTGCGGCCGTTTAAACACTTCCTACCATGCAGGGATTATGGACCATCTTGCTGCTCGTCGTATCGAACGTTTTCATGACGTTCGCCTGGTACGGTCAGCTCAAGCTCAACCAGATGAATATCGGCCGTGACTGGCCGCTGATCTTGATTATTCTCGCCTCCTGGGGTCTGGCCTTCTTTGAATATATCTTCATGGTTCCGGCCAACAGAATGGGCTCCGCCATCAACGGAGGACCCTTCTCCCTGATGCAACTCAAAATTATTCAGGAGGTCATTTCCCTGACGGTTTTCACCCTGATTGTCACCTTCGTTTTCAAGGGTGAAGCCATCCACTGGAACCACTTCGCCGCCTTCCTCTGCCTAATCGCCGCCGTTATTTTCTGCTTCTGGAAATAACTGGAATCTAGCGGGTGAGGCGGAAGTCGACGGGGAGGACCAGGCGGGTGCGGACGGGGCGGCCGGCGATCTTGCCGGGAATCCATTTGGGAGAGACGGAGACCACGCGGACGGCCTCGGCATCGAGGCGCGGATCCACACCTGTAACTACCTCAACATGGGAGACGCTACCGTCTTTCTCAACGATGAAACTCACTGAAACGCGCCCCTGAATTCCCTCAGAGACAGCCTCCTGCGGATAGCGAAGATACTTGTAAACCCAGGTCTTGAGGAAGTGGCGCTCATCCGAGTGGAAGAACTGCGGACGGACGTCGCAATCAGCTGCCGAATAAATCGATTCACCCGGAGTCGCGGTCTGCTGCTTGAGCCGGAGCTGATCGGCCGGGACGGCGGCAATCGTCTGCAGAAAGTTGAACAGGTAGTTGCACTGCCGCTCCATATTCTTGTAGAGAATCAAGTTGGGCGTATCGGAAACTGTGCGGTATTCGCGCGTCTTGCCGGTCGTGAAGACAAAGACGGGAATCTGTTTTTCGTAGAAAGGAAGGTGATCGGAGGTCTGGAGAGTCCCTTCGAAGGGCGCCGGACGAACCGCCGGCTGGTGCTCCAGCGTCTGGGAAAGCAGCGTATCCAACTGATGCTTGGGCAGTGACGAGAAGACGCGGAAGGGATTCCGGTCGTTGCCACGCCCCAGCATATCCAAATTAATCATGGCCTTGACGGAACCGATCTCCCCGAAGGAGCGGTTGGCGAAATACCAGGAGCCGGCCGTGCCGCACTCCCCTGCTCCGAATACCGCAAAAACCACGGAACGGGCAAACATCCAGTTGTAGGTAGCCACAATCCGGGCCAATTCAAGCAGGGTCGCCACGCCGGAAGCGTTGTCGTCCGCTCCGGGATAGACGCGCTTCTGCGGGCGGCCGTTCACCGTTACCGTCAACGCGCCCAAACCATCCATGTGCGCGCCTACCACGATGTATTCGTCGCGCAGGCGGCGGTCATAACCCTCCACGATTCCCACGATATTGCAGGAGTGGAGCGTAGCGGCGGAATCGGCAATGGAAAAGTCCTGTCCGGCCTCGTCACAAAGCATCGTGACGCCGGCGTCGCGCAGGGCTCGGTAAACATAATCGGAGGCCAGCGACTCCCCTGCCGTACCGGCCTTTCGGCCCTGCAGTTCCTCCGCGCTGAGATATGAGATATGGTGGCGCAGCGCGGGCTCTACGCTAAAATTTTGTGCAGCGACCAGGGCCGCTGCACAAAACAGAATCAGAAGGGAAATTGCTGTTTTCCGAATCATTTACTTCTTGTAGAAAGGCATCTTCACGACCTTGGCCTTCAGCAGACGGCCGCGGACGTCGATGTGGATTTCTGAATCCACTTTGTTGTAGGGAACATCTACATAACCCATGCCAATCGCTTTCTTGACGGTCGGGCCCATGGTGCCGGAAGTGACGTGACCGATCTGATGGCCCTCTGCATCGCAGATAGGCATTTCGTGGCGGGCGATACCCTTGTCAACCAGTTCGAAACCTACGAGTTTGCGCTTCACGCCCTCTGCCTTCTGGGCTGCGAGGAATTCGCTGTCCACGAATGCGCCCTTGACGTCGTTGAACTTGGTGATCCAGCCGAGGCCAGCTTCGATAGGCGAGGTGGTGTCGTCGATATCATTACCATAGAGGCAGAAGCCCATCTCCAGACGGAGGGTGTCGCGGGCGCCGAGGCCGATCGGCTTGATGCCGTACGGTTCACCTGCCTCGAAAACAGCCTTCCAGAGCTGGTCGCCGTACTGGTTGGGGACATAGACTTCGCATCCGCCGCTGCCGGTGTAACCGGTGGTGGAAAGAATGGCGTCGGGAATGCCGGCCAGATTGAGCTGCTTGAAGGTGTAATACTCCATGTCCATGATGTTCTCTTTGCAGAGCTTCTGCATCACTTCCATTGCCTTCGGGCCCTGAATGGCGAGCTGGCAGGTCTCATCGGAGAGGTTGCACAGATCTTTGCCGACGGTGAGGCCGAACTTGGGAGCGTAGGAGCAGAGATGGTTCCAGTCCTTCTCAATGTTTGCAGCATTGACGGCGAGCAGGTATTTTTCCGTGTTGAAGCAGTAAACAATAAAGTCATCTACGATACCGCCCTTGCCATTCGGGAAGCAGGTGTACTGCGCTTTGCCCGGGAAAAGAACGGAAACGTCGTTGGTGGAAACGTACTGCAGGAACGGCAGCGCCTTGGGGCCGGTTACCCAGATTTCACCCATGTGGGAGACATCGAAAACGCCGACGCCTTCGCGGACGGTAGCGTGCTCTTCGTTGATGCTGGTGTACTGGATAGGCATGTTATAGCCTGCAAACGGGGCCATCTTTGCGCCCAGTGCAATATGCTTTTCGGTAAAAACAGTGTTTTTCATTTATTGTTTAGTTTTATATGTGATAATCAATTATTTGTGGCGGCCCCAGGTGGTATCGTAGATCCAGGTGTCGGAGGGTACCGCACCGCTGGCCAGCATCTCTTTGCGTTTAGCGCGCGCCTCGGCAAAGTCGTTGGTCGTGAAGACGGCAACTCCCGTAAAACCGCTCTTGAAAGGGATGACGGTTACCGTTTCTCCGCGCTTCTCCATTCTGCGGGTCATGGCCCTGACGTTGTACTCCTTGACGTAGGAACCGACGACTACGCTATAGCGGGGGAGATTCCCGGTCGAGCTGGAAACGACGGTAGGCTTTTCAACCGTGGGCTTGGTGACGACAGGCTTCGCGGCGACGGGTTTTTCCGGGGTTGCTGCGGCAACTGAATCTACGGCCAGAGCCTCTTCCGCACGGGCGATGGAATCGCGCAGTGCCTTTTCCTGTGCCTCTTTTTCTACGCGCAGGCGCTCCAGATCGCTGGAGGTGGGTTTGCCCATCATCGAGCGAATGCGGTCACAGCCGGAGAACAGCACAACGGCGGCCAGAATCAAGGTAAAGATGCGGATGGGTTTCATATCGTCTTTGTGGATAAGATTTCGGACAAAGGTAGCATAAAAAGTAGAAAAAGCGTATCTTTACCAAATCAAAAAGAAGCGCGTATGGCGATAAACTTCAAAACCATCAGGGAAAGGTTCCGCGACAGGCTGAACATCGGTTCTTATATTGATGTCGAAGCGGCGGTAGAGAATATCCGTAACAGCATCTATTTCCGGGGACCGAACGTCTGGATTCTCGGGGCGGCCATCATCATTGCATCGGTCGGCCTGAATGTCAACTCCATCCCCGTCATCATCGGCGCCATGCTTGTCTCGCCTTTGATGGGGCCGATCATCGGATTCGGCCTGGGTCTGGGTACCAACGATACCAGTCTGATCCGCGAAGCGCTGAAGAATCTGCTGGTGATGGTCATCATCAGTATCTGCGCTTCCGGCCTCTATTTCTTAATCTCCCCGCTCGCGATGGAGAACCCCACCGAGCTGCTGGCCCGCACCAACCCCACCATCTATGACGTGCTGATAGCCCTCTTTGGTGGTCTGGCCGGCATTATTGAGACCTCCCGCAAGGAGAAGGGAACGGTGATCTCCGGTGTGGCCATTGCCACCGCCCTGATGCCGCCCCTCTGTACGGTAGGTTACGGTCTGGCCACCCTCAACATGCATTACCTGTTTGGTGCGCTCTACCTCTTCTTCATCAACAGCATCTTCATTGCGCTGGCCACCTATCTGGCCGTCAAGTGGCTCCACTTTCCTGTGGTGCATTACACCGACGCCGCCAAGAACCGCAAGACCAAGCGCAGCATCGTGATCGGCCTGATCATCATCATTATCCCGAGCATCTTCTCGGCGATCAAAGTGGTGGGCGAGAACAATTTCAACCAGAACGCCAAAGCCTTCCTGAGAGAGAACAAAACGCTGGACCGGACCTATATCTACGATTCGCACATAGACTTTGCACATCGCAAGGGTACCCTGACCATCCAGATGGCAGGCGCCGCCCTTTCGCCCAACGACCGGGAGCTCCTCTACCGTTCTGCGGAGAGCCACCACATAGACCGGGATCACCTGATTATCAAGGAGACCGGACTGGCTCGCACAGATCTTTCGGAAAATGAGTTGATCCAGAGCATCTTTGAGCGAAGCGACCAGGAGACCCAGCGGCGCGATCAGGAGATTTCCAAGCTGCAGGAGCAGCTCAAGGCTGAGCAGGCCAAGGAGTTGCCCGTGGCACAGATTGCGCGCGAGCTCCAGGCACAATATCCGGCTATCACCGTCCTCAGCATGGGCCGCGGCAGCGAATTCGATCTGAGCTCGCAGGAGAGCCGCGATCTGGTGATTGTCGTGATTACCAGCAGCACCAAATTGGACGGCACCACGCTCGATCGCATCCAGAAGTGGCTTGTTACCCGTGTCGGAACTGAGAATATCAGAATCTTCAATGAATAGAAAAATAGAACTTCACGAGATTGACCCCGTTGACATTTACGGCGTCAACAACAAACTTTTTGATCTTTTTGCCAGCCATTTTCCCAAAGTAAAGGCCGTGGCGCGCGGTTCCGAAATCACCCTCGTCGGGGCAGCCGCCGACCTGGACAACTTTGAGGTCCGTTTCGATACCCTCCGCCGCCTGAAGGCCACCAAACCGGCGCTGACCGAATACGACGTGGAGTCGCTCTTCGAGGGCGACCGCTCCCCGCGCAATCCGGAGGAGGGCCAGGTGGACCTGAGCGAAGGCAACGAGCACATCATCGTCTACAGCAACGAAGGCCGCGCCATCCGGGCACGCACCAAGAACCAGAAGAAACTGGTGCGGGAATACTACCGGAACGATCTGCTCTTTGCCGTGGGTCCGGCCGGAACGGGCAAGACCTATACGGCCATCGCGCTGGCAGTCCGCGCCCTCAAGAACCGGGAGGTGAAGCGATTGATTCTCACGCGTCCCGCCGTGGAGGCAGGCGAACGGCTGGGCTTCCTGCCGGGCGATTTGAAAGACAAACTGGATCCCTATCTCCAGCCGCTCTACGACGCGCTCCAGGATATGATTCCGGGCAAAAAGTTGCAGAACTTCATGGAAGACGGCATCATCCAGATTGCACCGCTGGCCTATATGCGCGGCCGCACGCTCGATCACGCCTTCGTCATCTTGGATGAGGCGCAGAACACCTCGCTGAACCAACTGAAGATGTTCCTCACCCGCATGGGCGCCGATTCCAAGTTCATCGTAACGGGCGATATGACGCAGATCGACCTTCCGCGCAAGGAGGATTCCGGTCTGGAGCGGAGCATCGAGTTGGTTCAGAACATCAAGGGGATCAGCGTCATAGAGTTCGGACGGGAAGACATCGTCCGCCACCCGCTCGTCACAAAGATTGTAGATGCTTTTGAAAAGGCCTGAGGCCTAAAGTGCCCGTACGCAGCGGACGGAAGCGGCGAAGTCGGTCTTGCTCGTTGCGGACATCGGGAAGGTGCCCAAGTCAGCGTAGATGTAGCGATAATACGCCCTGTCTGTGTCTTTCTCCGTTGCGCACCAGAAGAAGGCATAACTGCCAAATCCCGTAAAGTTGGAGTGGTCGATGGTAGCGCCGCCCACCGGGATGGCATTCCAGCCGGAGGTGTTGGAGTGGTCGTTGTAAGGCGAATAGGGCCACATCCGCTCGTTGTTGAAATAGGCCGGAGCCGAGAGCTTGTCACCCAAGGTTGCCCAGGTGTCCGTGAAGGTGGCAGTGGAACCAAGCAACGCCGTAGCCAGATCTTCAAAGTCCTCTTTGGTAGGCACTTTCCAACCAGCGGGGCAGGCACCCTGCGGACCGCCGGCAAGCCCCGTTCCGGAGACATTGCCCGTGGCCTCTTTCCAAGTGTAGAACCTTCCGAGAAGACCTTCCGTAACCGGGGAATTGCGGTAGACGCCGCCGGTACCATCCCAACCCAGATTGCTGGCAAACCATTCGAGCGAGCCAATCTTGACCGTCGGATAGATTCGGCCGTCACGCGGGTCGGTAAAGGTGGTAGCGGAGGACTTGAGGCCGGTTAACGCCGCACCGCCCACGGTATCGATGGTAGTAAAGGTAACCGAAGAAGAAACCGTATAGTAATCCTCTGCCTGCGCCAGTGCGGTGATACCGAAGGTACCCAGACTGTCCGGCACGCGGAACGAGACGATCCGGGAAGCCACAGTGTCCTGGAAGATACTGGAAGCCACCCACTTGTAAGTCACTTCCGCGGGATGGGTGATGCCGGAAACCTCAACCGTCACGTGGGAATTCTTCTGGACATAGCTCGGGAACGGGAACGAGATGGAGCCCTCCATCGAGAGCTTTACCTCAGTCTCCTCTTCCTCTTTGCAGCTGACCGCAAAAAGGGCGACCAGCGTCAGGGCGAGCAATGCGAAATAGTGAAACGGCTTTTTCATCCGGCGTTTTTCAAACAGTCTGCAAATATGCATATTTTTTGGGCGTTTGCCAAGTATTATGCTATTTTTGTGCCACTATGCGTCTGTTGAAACCCCTTCTCCCGCTTTTGACCGTCCTCCTGCTGACCGGTTGTTCCGGAGGGGAGCGCTATGTGCGAATGGAGGGTTTTGCGCAGGGCGGCACCTGGCACATCATCTGCTCGCTGCCCTCCAAAGTTCGGCCAACAGCGGTGCGCGACAGCATAGACCGGCTGTTGCTGGAGATTGACGGCTCGCTCTCGGGATACAACCGCGGATCGCTGCTGAGCCGCCTCAACGCTGGTGAGGAATTGCCGCTCAACGACCATTTCCTGATCAACTTCCGCCTCTCGCAACAATACTGGCACGAGAGCGAAGGCGCCTTTGACCCTTCGGCCGCTTCCCTCTTTGACCTGTGGGGATTCGGGTTCAAGGAGGCGGGCGCCATGCCCACGCAGCGGCAGATCGATTCGGTCCGCACCTTTATCGGGATGGACCGGTTCCGGATCGATACCCTCCCCGACGGAACCTGCCGCCTGCGCAAGGTCGATCCCCGCTGCCGCCTGAACTTCAACGCCATTGCCCAAGGATACACCTGCGACCGCGTGGCCCTCTACCTGGATGCCGTCGGCAGCAGCAACTACCTCGTCGAGGTCGGCCGCGAGATCCTCTGCAAAGGTCTCAGCCCTCGCGGTGACGAATGGAAAATAGCGGTTGAAAAGCCCGCCGAGGCGGGCGAAGTTGAAGTTTTCTTCCAAGATACACTTCACTTGACCGACTGTGCGGTGGTGACGTCGGGAGATTATCGGAAATACTACGTGAAAGACGGCAAACGCTACGCACACACGATCGATCCGCGGACCGGTGCACCGGTCACCCACGGGCTGCTCAGCGCCACCGTCATTATCCCCGCCGAATCCGACACGGGACGCGTACAGTGGTCCTGCGCACGGGCAGACGCCTGCGCAACCTGGTCGATGGTAGAAGGGCACGTGGTCCGTTAACCGGATCAGCGTCCCGCGTTCTCCATCAGGAAAGTCTTCATGAAGGCATTGATATCGCCGTCGAGCACGGCCTGCGTATCGGTCGTCTCGCAACCGGTACGAAGATCCTTGACCAGCTTGTATGGATGCAGCACGTAAGAGCGGATCTGCGAGCCCCACTCGATCTTCTTTTTCTGGCCCTCCAGCTCGGCCTGCTTCTCCTGCCGCTTCTTGAGTTCCAGGTCGTAGAGATGGGACTTCAGGATGCGGAGGGCGTTCTGGCGATTGTCCAGCTGGGAACGGGTCTCGGTATTCTCCACCACGATGCCCGTGGGAATATGGCGCACGCGCACGCCGGTCTCCACCTTGTTCACATTCTGGCCACCCGCGCCGCTGGAGCGGTAGGTATCCCACTCCAGATCGGAGGGATTGATTTCAATTTCTATGGTATCGTCCACCAACGGATAGACAAAGACCGAAGAGAAGGTGGTCTGCCGCTTGCCCTGCGCGTTGAAAGGCGAGATGCGCACCAGCCGGTGCACGCCGTTTTCTGCCTTGAGATAACCGAAGGCATACTCCCCTTCAAACTCCAGCGTGCAGGATTTGATGCCCGCTTCGTCGCCGTCCAGCACATCCGAGACATGGACCTTGTAGCCGTTGCGTTCACCCCAACGGGTGTACATACGCATCAGCATGGCCGACCAGTCGTTGGCCTCCGTGCCGCCGGCACCTGAATTGATTTTGAGAATGGCCCCCAGATTGTCGCCCTCGGCGCTGAGCATGTTGCGGATTTCCAGGTCGGAAATAGCGCTCTCCAGCTTCACGGCCGCTGCATCGATATCCTCCGATGCATCCTCGCCAAAGTCCATCAGCGTTTCAAGATCTTCATAGAGCGCACCCAACCGGTCGCACCCCTCCACCCAGTAGCGCACGGCGGCCGTCTCCTTGAGATAGGCCTCCGCCGACTTGGCGTCGTTCCAGAAATCGGGAGCGGCGGCGTGCTCCGTCCGGCTTTTCAGTTCTTCCCGCTTCGCAGCGAGGTCAAAGACACCTCCCCAACGTCTCTATCCGCTGTTTATAGTCTTTAAGTTGTTCTGAGGTTATCATAGGTCCTTTTGATTTGTTCGTAGTCGTATCCCCGGCCCAGGCCGAAGCGAAGCAGTTTCCGATAGCGGGTCGCCTCATCGGGTTCGCTCCGCAGTGCACGCAGTTTGTTCCGCAGTAAGGCGGCGAGTCGCGCATCGGCCGCCGGCGTATCAATCTCACTGATGGCAGCCGCGATAGTCTCCGTCGGAATACCCTTCGCCTGCAAAGCTACTTTAATTTTGAGACTTCCCCAACCCTGCAGCGAACTTTTGTCGCGTGCAAAGGCTGTGGCGTAGCGTAACTCATCGATATAGCGCTCCTTGCAAAGGGTCTCCACAATGCCGGCAGCATCCTCCGCCTCCAGTCGCGAAAGCTTGGCGAGAATCTCCTTGCGGCAATACTCGCGACGGCTGCAGAGCGCCATCATCCGGTCCAGGGCCTTTGCGCGCTCCATCATCAGAAGGAATAACCGAGGGCTGCGTAAACCTGCGGGGCTCCGGTATAGTTGGACCAGCGAACGCTGAACTCCAGCGGGCCCACCGAGGTGGCGCGCATATAGCCCAGTTGGAGGCCCCAGATCAGACCGTTCGCAAACGAAGCGCCGATCGTATCGCCCGAGACGGCAAAGACCGGCGAGAGGGTGAGATAGTTCGGCCCGGAGATGTTGTAACGTCCCTCGAGCGAAGCCACGGAGAGATGCTTGTTAAAGGGATGGGCAAAACTGAAGCCGGCAAAGGGAATCTGCTGGTCCATGTAGCGTCCGCGGAGCGAACCGCCCATCACATTCATGTAAATCATCGGAACTTGCTTGCCCAACAGGCTGCGGTGCCAGAGCGAGGGAATCAGCGTCACCTGGCTGCCGATGGAAAGCGCGCCGGTGGCATGCAGGTCGAACGACGCAAATGAGTTGGCGTTGCGACTGCCCAAATACTGGTGGAAACCGCCGTCAGCCGCCCAGCCGCGGGTCGGGAAGTATTCGTCGTTGCGCGTGTCGTTCCGGGCATTCACATAGAGGCCGGCAAAGAACTGGCGCTTTTTGGAGAGGTCGTACGAAGCAAAAACGGGCAGCCCTTTGTCGTCGAAAGAGCGATAGCCGAAGTAGGTACACTCCAGACCGCCCTCCATGTAGATGTCGCGGTAGTTCTGCGAAGCAAAGTTGGTACGGAAGCGGTGGCTGGTGTAAGCCAGGTTGTAATCCGAATAGTTATTCAGCAGGTTGAGCCCCGAATAGCGGAACGCGTATTCCACATTCAGTTTGATGTGGGACGGGAAGGCGTAGGTGTAGAGGATCGAGGCCTGCGGATTGACGGAGAGTCGTCCGGTCAGCGAGAGCGACGAGCCGGAGAGGGTGTTGCGGTTGATGGAGACATTCATCTGGATGGCCGAAACCTCCTCCGCATCCACGCGGAAGCCGATGCCGAACACCGAATTGAGTTCCGCCTTGAAGAAGATGTCCATGTCGTAGGGCTGCTCGTGACCCTTGAGGGTATAGGTTACAGATTTGAAAAAGCCCGTGTCGTAGAACCGCTTGATGGCGGCGGTGATCTCCGCACCGGCGATGCGCGCCCCGGATTTGATGGGACAGTGGCGGAAGAGGAACTCCTCCGCCTCCGGCGAGAGACCATGAATCTGCACCGTACCCAGGCTCACGCTGTCTCGGTCCAGGTGGAGCGCCTTTTCATACTTGCGCCCGCGGAAATCGGGCCCCACGAGGTTCTCCGCCCGATCTTGTGCGCAGCGGTCCAGGTAGTCGCGCAGCTTGCGGATGTCCGCAATCTTCAGCATCGCGGCATCGTAACCGTTCTGCACCAGCGTGCGAATACTTTCGTGGTCGAAACTCAGCGTATTGTAGCCCTTCGTGTCGGGATGGATGAAGATGTCAGTATTCTCGATGGCGGCGCTGTCTTTCTTATGCGTGTACATATCATACAGGCTGCCCACCATATCGCCGATGTTGTTGACCTCCGTATCGGTGATACCCTCGCTGGAGCCGAACTTGACGCCAATCACCACGTCGGCCCCCATCTCGCGGGCGATATCCACCGGATAATTGTTCAACGCCCCACCGTCCACCAGCACCCGGCCATCCTTGCGCAACGGTGCAAAATAGCCCGGGATGGACATGGAGGAGCGGAGGGCATCCACAAAGGAGCCGCTGTGCCAGACGACCTCCTCGTGCTTGACCAGGTCCACCGCCACGCAGGCAAAGGGGATCGGCATCTTGTTGAAATCCAGCGAATCCAGATAACCTACCGCCAGCGAAGTAAAGAGGTTGTAGATGTTCTGGCCATCCACCAGCGCCATCGGGATGTTGTTCAGCAGCGAACGGGAGGGCGACTCTTTCACCGGCACTGGGCCGATCAGGGAGTCCAGGAGAGCGGCGCCTTTCGTCTCCTGCAGGGCGTACGGGTCAATGGCAAAGGGCACCTTAAGGACGTAGAGACTGTTGTAGAGTTTGTCCTCGAACTGCACGCTCTCGCGGGCCGATTTGTCGCTCATAATCACATCCCAGTTCTGCGTAGAGATCAGTGAATCAATCTCGTTGGCCGTGTAACCGATGGCATAGAGGCCACCGATGATGGAACCCATACTGGTACCCACCACCATATCGATTGGGATATTGTTCTCTTCCAGCACTTTCAGTACGCCGATATGGGCCGCGCCCTTGGCTCCGCCACCTGCCAGCACCAGGCCGACCTTGGGGCGTGCGGGTTGCTCCTGCGCACGGGAGAAGAATTCCCCGGAAAGCAAGGCGAGCACCACCAGAATTCCTATGGCAATCCGTTTCATTTTTTCAGTCCTTTTCCGGCCAGCAGGCCGCATGCCGCCATCACGTCTTCACCCCGGGAGGCGCGCAGCGTGGTGGTGATGCCGCCCGCATTGAGGCGCGCCTTGAAAGCCTCGATGGATGCCATCCCCGCCGGCTGAAGCGGATAATCCGGAATGGCATGGAAGCGAATCAGGTTGATGCGGCACTCCAGTCCGCGCAGCAGGCGGATGAGGGCGTCGGCATGGCGCGGCGTGTCGTTGTGGCAGGCAAAAACAATGTATTCAAAACTCACGCGGCGCTGGCCGGTGAAATCATATTTCTTAATCAGGGAGACGACCTCCGCAAGCGGCCAGCCCTTCTGGACGGGCATCATCGCGGTGCGCTCGTCGGGGAAGGGATCGTGCAGGCTCACGGCCAGGTGGCAGCGGCTCTCCTCCAGGAATTCCGTGAGATGGGTCAGGTCACCCACCGTGGAGAGCGTGATGCGCTTCGGACTCCAGGCAAAGCCCCACGGGGCGGTCAGGATCTCCAGCACGCGGCGCACCACCGGCCAGTTGTCCAGCGGCTCGCCCATCCCCATGAAGACGGCGTTGGTCAGCTCCGCCGCCTCGTCGATAGAGAGGAACTGCGAAAGGATCTCCGCGGCATCCAGATTGCCGTGCCAGCCGCCGCGGCCCGTCATGCAGAAGGTGCAACCCATCTTGCAGCCCACCTGCGAGGAGACGCAGACCGTGGCGCGGTTGCGGGTGCCGTCGTCTTCATCGTCCGGAATCATTACCGTCTCTATGTACTTCCCCTCTACCGAAGTGGGAAAGAGATATTTGCGGGTTCCGTCCTTGGAGGTAACGCTGCCCGCATAAGCGGTGCGGCCCACCTCGTAACGCGCTTCGAGCACGGCCCGGGCCCTCTTGGAGAGGTTGGTCATCTCTTCGAAGGAGGTCGCCCCTTTCTGATAGAGCCACTGGGCCAGCTGGCTCCCCGCAAAGGCGGGCAAACCGGCTTCAAGAGCCACTGCGCGAAGCTCTTCGAGGGTCTTTCCGAGTAATTTCTCCTTCATCGAAAACCTTTTCAATCTTTTTGCAAAAATAAGTATATTTGCAAGACCAACCAATGCGATTAAACAACAATTAAACGAACAACAGATTATGGCAAATGAAGACAAGCTGAAAGCACTGCAGGCGACGATCGCCAAAATCGAAAAGGATTTTGGGAAGGGAACAATTATGAAGATGGGAGACCAGCCTACCTGGGAAGTTTCTACAATCGCATCCGGTTCCATCGGGCTTGACCACGCCCTGGGCATCGGCGGTTATCCGCGCGGACGCGTCATCGAAATCTACGGCCCGGAGTCCAGCGGTAAGACCACCCTGGCTATCCACGCCATCGCAGAGGCCCAGAAACAGGGCGGCATTGCCGCCATCATCGATGCAGAACATGCATTCGACCGCACCTACGCCGTCAACCTCGGCGTGAATATCGACACCCTGCTCATTTCCCAGCCGGACAACGGCGAGCAGGCATTGGAAATTGCAGACAACCTGATTCGCAGCGGCGCCGTGGATATCGTCGTGATCGACTCCGTGGCAGCCCTCACCCCAAAGGCGGAAATCGAAGGCGAAATGGGTGACAACAAAGTGGGTCTCCAGGCCCGCCTGATGAGCCAGGCCCTCCGCAAACTGACGGCCAATATCGCCAAGACCAATACCTGCTGCATCTTTATCAACCAGCTGCGTGAAAAGATCGGCATCCTCTTCGGCAATCCGGAGACCACGACCGGCGGTAACGCTTTGAAATTCTATGCATCCGTACGTATCGACGTACGCCGCGTGACCCAGTTGAAAGACGGCGAGGAAGCCCTCGGCAACCGCACCCGCGTCAAGATTGTGAAGAACAAGATGGCGCCGCCTTTCCGCAAGGCGGAGTTCGACATTGTTTTCGGCGAGGGTATCTCCAAGATCGGCGAAATCATCGACCTCGGCGTGGAGTTCGGCATCCTCACCAAGAGCGGTTCCTGGTTCAGCTACGGCGAATCCCGCCTGGCACAGGGCCGCGACGCCGTCAAGACACTGCTGAAAGACAATCCCCAACTCGCAGAAGAGATCGAAGGCAAGATCCGCGAGAAACTCAAGACCGTCAAAGACTGATCCTGAATGGCGAAAATCATCCTTACCGGCGACCGTCCCACCGGTCGCCTTCATATCGGGCATTACGTAGGATCGCTGCGCCGCCGCGTAGAGCTGCAGAACAGCGGAGAATACGATGAGATTTATATCATGATTGCCGATGCCCAGGCGTTGACCGACAATGCGGACAACCCGGAAAAGGTACGGCAGAACATCATCGAGGTCGCGCTCGACTATCTCTCAGCCGGGCTCGACCCCGAGAAGAGCAACATCTTTATCCAGTCGCAGATCAGCGAGCTGACCGAGCTCACGTTCTTCTATAATAACCTCGTGACGGTGCAGCGCCTCCAGCGCAACCCCACCGTGAAACAGGAGATCAAGCTGCGCGGTTTCTCGGAGACGGATGACGGCTCAGACAACAAGGCCGGCACCCCGGTAGGCTTCTTCTGCTACCCCATCAGCCAGGCGGCCGACATCACCGCCTTCAAGGCGACGACGGTTCCGGTGGGAGAAGACCAGGCACCGATGATCGAGCAGACCCGCGAGATCGTCCACAAGTTCAACGCCACCTACGGCGAGGCGCTCGTGATGCCCGACATCCTGCTGCCCGACAATGCGGCCTGTCTGCGCCTGCCCGGCACCGACGGCAAGGCCAAGATGAGCAAATCGCTGGGCAACTGTATCTATCTCTCAGATTCCGAGGATGTTCTCTGGGAAAAGGTCCGCGGTATGTATACCGATCCGGGCCACCTACAGGTCAGCGATCCGGGCAAGGTGGAAGGCAACACGGTCTTCACCTATCTGGATGCTTTCTGCAAGGATGAACATTTCGAGAAGTTCGCCGACTGCTTCGTGGGCAAGAAGGTAAGTTTCACCTTCCACAACCTGGACGAAGCCAAGGCGCAGTACCGCGCTGGCGGCCTCGGCGACATGATGCTCAAGAAGTTCCTCTTTGAGGTGCTAAACGACACCCTCGCCCCCATCCGGGCCCGTCGCCATGAACTGGAGAAGAACATTCCGTATGTCTACGAAGTGCTCCGCAAGGGCACCGAAGCGGCCCGCGCCAAAGCCGCCGAGACCCTCGCCGGCGTCAAGCGCGCGATGCGCATCAACTACTTCGACCCCGGCGTCCTGGACGACCTCATCCGCGAACAGCAGGAGAAATACGCTCAGTAAACCTTCTTACCGGAAAAGAAAAAAAGCGACGGAACCGCAAGATTCCGTCGCTTTTGGTATCAGTCCCGAAGCACTGAAATGTAGTCCCTACTGGAGTTGAACCAGTGACCTCTACATTATCAGTGTAGCGCTCTAACCAACTGAGCTAAGAGACTATATAGAAAAGGAAGCAAAGTACAGCAAGTCGCGAAGCAGGTTTCAGATCGTGCTCCAAAAAGGAGGTGTTCCAGCCACACCTTCCGG
>JBGUJZ010000019.1:0-30388 GCA_045114175.1 Bacteroidales bacterium
AAAAAGGGTAAGCTGATTATATCGCACCGCTACAACCACCTACCCTTGCTGCGGTCAAGCCCTGGGGGAGTTCAGTGGGAGCTGGTCGTATAAGACTTACCCGGGGACAAAAGTAGATGTTTTTTTTGAATAATGAAAATTTGCGTCGGACTTTCCGGTGGTGTTGATTCCAGCGTAGCGGCCCTGTTGCTCAAACAGCAGGGTTACGACGTCTTTGCCCTCTTTATGCAGAACTGGCACGATACGGCCGGCACGCTGCACGGAGACTGCGAATGGGAAGAGGAGCGCTCCGTGGCGGAAATGGTGGCCAAGAAGATTGGCATTCCCTTCCATTTCGTGGACCTGAGCGGTCCCTATCGCCAGCGGGTGGTGGATTATATGTTCGACGAATACGCCAAGGGGCGCACCCCGAACCCGGATGTCCTCTGCAACCGGGAGATTAAGTTCGATGCCTTCTGGCAGGAGGCACAGCGGCTCGGAGCCGATTGTGTGGCCACGGGACACTATTGCCGGCGTGACGTTGTGACCGCTCCGGACGGCCACCCCTCCTATCGCCTGCTGGCCGGACTGGATCCCAACAAGGACCAGAGCTATTTCCTTTGCCAGCTTTCCCAGGAACAGCTCTCGAAGGCGCTTTTCCCTATCGGTGAGCTCTGCAAGCCCGATGTCCGCCGGATCGCCCGCGAGGCGGGGCTGCCTAGCGCAGAAAAGAAAGACAGTCAGGGTATCTGCTTTGTGGGCAAGGTGGACCTGCCGGTCTTCCTGCAGCAGAAGCTCCGCAGCGTGGAGGGCGATATCATTGAGATTCCGCGCAGTTTCTACGACGCGCTTCCCCCGCGGGAGACGCTGGAGGAACTCGCTGAACCATACCATTATAGCCGGGAAGATGGCACGGTGGCCGGACGCCACATCGGTGCCCAGTACTACACGATTGGCCAGCGCAAAGGGCTGGGCGTAGGCGGACATGCCGAATCGCTCTTCATCATTGCCAACGACATGGAGCGCAACCTGATCTTCGTGGGCGAAGGCCATTCCCACCCGGGGCTTTGGCGCAAAGCACTCCGCATCCGTCCGGAGGAGATTCACTGGATCCGCCCGGAACTCACGATGGCAGCGGGTGAAGAACGGCGCTACCGGGTTCGTATCCGCTACCGCCAGCCGTTGCAGGAGTGCACATTATATCAGAAAGCCGGCGGCCTCTACCTGCTTTTCGACGAACCGCAGCGCGGCATCACGCCGGGGCAGTTCGCGGCTTGGTATGCAGCAGACGGAGAATTGGCCGGAAGCGGCGTAATAGACCAATAAGCCATGCAGCGGAAATGTGATATCGCGGTCATTGGCGGCGGAGCAGCTGGCCTGATGGCAGCCATCCAGGCGGCCGAGCGGGGTTGCAATGTGGTGCTGCTGGAAAAGAACAGCTTTTGCGGCAAAAAGATCAACATCACCGGCAAAGGGCGCTGCAACATTACCAACACGCGCCCGTGGAATGAATTCTCCCCGCACGTCCATCCCGTAGCGGCTTTCCTGCGCAGCGCGTTTTATCACTTCTCCAACGAATCCATCATCGCCCTCCTCAACCGAATCGGGCTGGAGACGGTCGTCGAACGCGGCGAGCGGGTTTATCCGAAATCGATGCGGGCCCGCGACGTCTCGCAAGCGCTAACCAGCTATGCGGAGCAGGTCGGGGTCCACATTGAATATAATTGCGACGTGCTTCGCGTCAGTCCGGAGGAAAACTGCCTGCGTTGCACCTGCGCCATCACCGACGCCAATCTGCGTACAGAAATACTTAATGCACAAGCCGTTATCGTGGCCACCGGAGGGCTCTCCTACCCTTCGACCGGCTCTACGGGACGCGGCTATGAGATTGCCCGTGACTTTGGCCATACCATCGTTGATACCTTCCCCTCGCTGACGGCGCTGATGCCCGAACGGTTCGATCCGGACTTGATTGGCATCGAACTCAAAAACGTGGCGCTGCAGCTCTATGTAGATCGCGATCCGGTACAATATGAAGAGGGAGAACTGACCTTCACGGAGGGCGGCATCGAAGGGGCGCTGGGCTTCCGCGTCAGCCGCAAGGCGGTGGCCGCACTGCGCAAAAAACAGCGGGTGGAACTCGCGCTGGATCTGAAGCCGGGACTCTCCCGGGAGCAACTGGAAAACCGCATTTCCCGCGAGTTGGAGGCGCTGCATTGCACACGCGCTTCGCTGGGCCCGCTCAAGATGAAAGCGCTGCTGCGCACCCTAATGCCGGGGCAGCTCATCACGCCTTTCCTCACCGCCCATCCCAACCTGAATGGCCAGAACCTCCCCGACGCCCTCAAGGCATGGCGCTGGCGGATCATCAACCATACCGGCTACGAAAGGGCCGTGGTTACGGCCGGCGGCGTACCGCAAAATGAGCTGATCGCCAAAACAATGTGCTCGCGCAAGAACGGGCGGCTCTTCTTTGCCGGAGAGGTGATCGATCTCGATGGCGACACCGGCGGCTACAACCTCCAGATTGCCTTCTCCACCGGTGCTCTTGCCGGTGCCAGCGCCGCCGCTCAGGTGCTCAAAGCGCGCGCCGAATCATGATGAAGAAAACCGAAACGAAAGCGCAAACGCTGGTTTTGTTACACCTGGCCGTCTTTCTGGCCGGATGGACAGGCATCTTCGGACGGTTGATCTCCCTCAGCGGCCTTCCGCTTGTCTGGTATCGGATTATGGTCAGCGTTGCTACGATGGCTCTGGCGATGCTGCTGATGCGGAAACTGCATCTTCCCAGAGGGAAAAACCTGCTCCGCATCGGCCTCTGCGGCGTCATCCTCGCCATTCATTGGGTGGCCTTCTACGCCAGCATCCAGGCCTCCAACGTATCCGTGAGTGTGGCCTGCATCGCCACCACCAGCTTCTTCACCGCCCTCCTGAACGTGCTGTTCAACCGGAAAGAGGCCTCCTGGAAAGAGTTCGTCATCAGTTTCATCTCCATCGTGGGCGTAGTCCTCATCTTCAGTTTGGATGTGCGCTACCGACTGGGAATTGCCCTGGGTCTGCTTTGCTCCCTGGCCTACGCCATCTTTGCACTGATGCACATTAAGACGGCCGAAAAGACCGGCGAAAACAGCGCCACCATGCTCTTCTACGAACTGGCCGGCGGTCTGGTATTCCTGACCCTTTGTATCCCGCTGTTCTTAAACCTCCTGCCGAAAGCATCCATCCTCCCTACCCGGACCGATCTCCTCTGGTTGCTTCTCCTGGGCTCTGTCTTTACGGTATTGCCATTCCTGCTGCAACTCCACGCACTGCGACGCCTGGCCGCCTTTACGGTCAACCTGGCCTACAATCTGGAGCCCGTCTATAGCATCATCCTTGCCGCCATTCTCTTCGGCGAACTGCGGGAACTCTCCTGGTCGTTCTGGCTGGGCCTTACCCTGATTATCACCTCCGTCGTTATCCAAACCCTCCGTGTCAAAAACCGTCCCGACTAAAGGATACGGAAAGAGGCGGTGGGATGGGTATCGCCACGGTGGAGCGTGACGGAGTCGGGGGATTCGAGGATCAGCAGGTCGCCCTGGTGAAGGAGGAGATGGCTGGTGACGGAAGCGAGGGCGGCATCAATGGATGCCCGGTCAGCGCCGGGCGTGACGGCGGGAGTGGCATCGTCGAAGATATAGGTAGAAGCGTCCAGCAGGGCATCGGTGCCGTTGCCGTAGAGCAACAGGCCGGAGCCGACGGCCTCGTAGTAGCGCTCCGCAAACCGCTCCTGAACGGCCTTGGCCGACTTCAGGATGCGAATCCAGCGACAGGGATGCGCGTCCACCCAGGAGAGATCGTCCGGCAGGTAGAAATCACGCGCCCCGCGAACGAGTGTCGTATCGGGGCGCGCATAAATGGAAGCATCCGGACGGACAACGACGAGATTCATCGCATCGAAAGCTTGATCTGGGAAAGCTGCTGCTTGGTGTCGAGGGTAAAATCGCCCTCCATCATCCAGTTGTAATAACTCGGCTCGCGCGTAAGGACCTCCTTGACGGGGCGTCCCTTGTGCTTACCGAAGTTGAAGACCGGTTCGTCGTTTTCATTCAGGATCATCCGGCCTGCATAATCCACAAAACGGCTGTTGGTGGAGTACTTGGCAAGGTACTCAACATCGTTCTGCAGCGGCTCTTCCTCATCGTTGGCATAGCGGTCCAACTGGGCCTCCAACACCTCATAGGTGGCCACCGTATCGGCCTCTGCGGAATGGGCGTTGTCCAGATTCTGGCCGCAGTAGAACTTGTAGGCAGCCTTCAGCGTACGCTGCTCCTTCTTGTGGAAAATGTTCTGGACATCCACCAGGTTGCGCTTGCGGAAATCGAAGTCCACACCGGCGCGGAGAAACTCCTCCGCCAGCAGCGGAATATCGTACTTGTTGGAGTTATATCCAGCGATATCGCAACCTTGAAGCATCTGGGCAAGAGACTTGGCAATCTGGGAGAACTTGGGGCAGTCCTTTACGTCATCGTCGCTGATGCCGTGCACAGCCTGCGCCTCCGGCGGAATGGGCATGCCCGGGTTGATGCGGCGGGTCTTGACCTCCACGTCGTTGGGGCAGCCGGGCGCACCGGGAGAGACCTTCACGATGGAGATCTCCACGATCCGGTCGGTCGCAATGTTCAAGCCCGTACTCTCGATATCAAAGAAGACGAGCGGGCGCTTCAGGTTCAGTTGCATAAGGCGAAATCGCTTAAGCGTTGATCATCACCGGCATCAGCAGTGCGCTGACATTCTCGTCCGGGTTGACCTCGTCTGCAGAGACGATGAGGGCGGCACGGCAAGGGTCAGCAAGCTCCATGCAGATGTTCTGGTACGGGAGGTTGGAGAGAATCTCGAGCAGGAAGTTGGACTTGAAGCCGATCTCCATCTCCTCGCCGTCATACTGGCACGGCAGGTTCTCGTAAGCCGACATCGAGAAGGTCAGATCCTGAGCGGAAACGAGCACCTGGTTGAAGGAGAGTTTCAGCTTGATCTGGCTGGAAATCTGGTTGGAGCAGACTGCGATACGCTTCACCACGTTGAGCAGTTCGCTGCGACCGATCACCATCTTGTTGGTGTTGTTCTTGGGGATGACGGTACGGTATGCCGGATAGGTACCCTCGATGAGGCGGCAAACCAGAATATTGTTGTTGAAGTTGAAGTATGCGTTCTTGTTGTCGAACTTGATGGAGATGTCGCCTTCCACCTTTGCCAGGATGCTACGCAGCACAGCTGCCGGCTTCTTGTGAAGAATGAAAGAGGATTTCTGCGAGACCTGTGCGCCTGCGAACTCGAAGCAGATGAGCTTGTGGGCATCGGATGCCACGAGGGTGGTCTTGGGAGCGTCGATATCGAAGAAGATACCGTTCATCACCGGACGGAGCTCCTCTTCTGCCGTAGCGTAGATGGTATTGTTGATACCGGAGAGGAGCGTTTCGGAAGCGATGGTCAGGCTCTCGGAAACATCACCCAGTTCAGGAAGCTTGGGGAAATCTGCAGCATCGAAGCAAGGGAGCTTGGAAGCACCGGAGCTCCAAGTGATTTCCATCGTGTTCTCGCCGGAGAGGGAGAAGGTCAGCGGCTGATCCGGGAACTCCTTGAGGGAGTCGGTGAGCAGTTTGGCGGGAACCGCGGTGCGACCCTCTTCATCTACCTGTGCGATAGGGAGATTGCTTTTGAGGGTGGTTTCACCGTCGGATGCAGTGACCGTCAGGGTATTGTCCTTGAGCTCGAAAAGGAAGTTTTCGAGGATAGCGAGCGTAGGCTTGTTGGAAATGACCTTGGATACCGAGATCAGGCCTTCCAGAAGTTCGGAACTTGATACTGTGAATTTCATATGTCGTTTACTTTTGTTTCTGCAAAACTATTAGCCTACAAATATAGTTCATTTTGGCATATAATTTGAGTTTTCCATCCAAGTTTTTCACGGAAATTTTCGAGATTATGAATAAAAAAAGTACCCTCATCATCCTGCTCTCGGTCCTGTTGTCCGCCGGAGCCGCTTTTCTGGTTTCTGAAGCTGTTATTTCCCACCGTCTGGCGAACGCCACGACGGCCAGCGGCGAACCCATTGTACGGGCCAGCGAACCGCAGCGGGTTGTCTCGGCTGCCAATCTGGCATCTTTCTCCGATGCTGCGGAGACAGCCGTTCAGACCGTTGTTTATGTGAAAGTGGTCAAGCGGGCCAAGGTGACCCGCCCCTCCTCACTCTTCGACATGCTCTTCGGCTTCCCGGAGACCCCGCAGGAACAGGTGGGACTCGGCTCGGGTGTCATTATCCGCCCGGACGGCTATATCGTCACCAACAACCACGTCATCAACGGCGCTGACGCCATCGAGGTCACGCTCGAAAATGACAAAGTCTATCCCGCCACCCTCATCGGGACCGACCCGGCCACCGATATCGCACTGCTGAAGATTGATGCGGAGGAGCTCCCCTGCATCGAGATGGGCGATTCGGACCAGCTGCGGCTGGGCGACTGGGTGCTGGCCATCGGCTCACCGTACGACCTGCGCTCGACCATCACGGCAGGAATTGTGAGCGCCAAGGGCCGTTCGCTCCCCAACTACGACGGACAGTTCCGCGTGGAATCGTTCATCCAAACCGATGCGGCCGTCAACCCCGGCAACAGCGGCGGTGCGCTGGTCAATACGGCCGGCGAACTGGTGGGCATCAATACCTCTATCATCTCTCTGACCGGCTCCTACGCGGGCTACTCCTTTGCCGTTCCGGTGAACATCGTCAAGAAGATTGCCGACGATTTCATCAACTATGGCTCCGTCCAGCGGGCCATGCTCGGCGTTTCGATGTCTGAAATCAACGCAGAACGCGCCCGGAAGCTCGGTTTGATGGAGGTGAGCGGCGTTTATGTGGAGGGCGTGCAGAAGGATGGTCCTGCCGACAAGGCCGGCATCAAAGTGGGTGATATCGTGACGGAAATCAACCTCAACGTGGTCCGCAACGGCGCGGCGCTGCAGGAGCAGATGAGCAAGCTTCGCCCCGGCGAGCAGGCGGTCGTCACCGTGCTTCGCGGCGGCGAGAGAAAGGAAATTATCGTAGCCCTTTAGCGTCTTGAAACATTTTTTCAAATCTTGCGTATAATAGATGCAATTTTTGAAAAGATGAGACAGTTAAAGATTACCAAATCCATCACCAACCGCGAAAGCGCTTCCCTCGATAAATACCTGCAGGAAATCGGGCGCGAGGAGCTGATTTCGGTAGAAGAAGAAGTTGAACTCGCCCAGCGTATCCGCAAAGGAGACCAGGCCGCCCTGGAAAAACTAACCAAGGCCAACCTGCGTTTCGTGGTGAGTGTCGCCAAGCAGTATCAGAACCAGGGTATCAGCCTGCCTGACCTGATCAACGAGGGCAACCTCGGTCTAATCAAGGCTGCTGAAAAATTCGATGAAACCCGTGGTTTCAAGTTCATCAGCTATGCTGTGTGGTGGATCCGCCAGTCCATTCTCCAGGCCCTGGCCGAGCAGTCCCGCATTGTGCGTCTGCCGCTCAACCAGGTAGGTTCTCTCAACAAGATCAACAAAGCCCTCTCCAAGTTCGAGCAGGAGCACGAGCGTATGCCGTCGCCCGACGAACTCGCTGAATTGCTGGATATTCCCTCTGAGAAGATTGCCGACACGCTCCGCGTCTCCGGCCGTCACGTCTCGGTGGATGCCCCCTTCGTGGACGGTGAGGACAACAGCCTGCTGGACGTGCTGGTCAACCCCGACTCTCCCAATGCGGACCGCGGCCTGGTCAACGAATCCCTCAATACGGAGATCGAACGCGCCCTCTCTACGCTCACCGAGCGCGAGCGCGACATCATCCGCTACTTCTTTGGTATCGGCTGCCAGGAGATGACCCTCGAAGAGATCGGTGAAAAGTTCGGTCTCACCCGCGAGCGTGTCCGCCAGATCAAGGAGAAGGCTGTCCGCCGTCTCCGTCACAGCGCAAGAAGCAAACTGCTCAAGAGTTACCTCGGCTAACCGGTCCACATGGAGTTCTGGTCGGCCATCGGAAATGGAATCGTCGCATTCGGGGACTTCCTGTGCGGCTATCCCCAGTTCATCCTCCTCATCGGAGGCGGCCTCTTCTTTCTGATTTGTTCCGGCTTTGCGCCCATCCGCTACTTTGGCAGGGCCATTGGGGAGCTGCGTCGGAAAGATGAGTCCGGGCAGGGCCAGATCAGTTCCATACAGGCTTTGGCCAGCGCCATCGCCGCCACGGTGGGACTCGGCAATATCGCAGGCGTAGCCATTGCCCTCTGTATAGGCGGCCCCGGCGCCATTTTCTGGATGTGGGTTAGCGCCATCGTAGGCATGGCCACCAAACTCTTTGAAGGCACCCTGGCGGTGATGTACAAAGGTAAGGACTCGGCCGGCGAGATGCAGGGCGGTCCCATGTACATGATTACGGAAGGACTGGGCCGCAAGTGGAAACCGCTCGCCGTCTTCTTTTGCATCGCGGCGCTCGTCGGATCGCTCTGCGTGATGCAGTCCAACCAGTTTACCGAGGCCGTCATCACCATGTTCATCCCTGCCGGAAAGAGCTCTCTGCTCATCCGGTTCCTGATTGGACTGGCTATTTGTGTGATTGTCGCAACGGTCATTTTCGGTGGCATCCGCCGCATTTCCAAGGTGGCTGAGCGACTGGTTCCGGCCATGGTGATTCTCTACTTCGTACTGATCCTTTACATCATCTTCGCGCATCTGTCGGCAGTACCGGGCGTTTTCCGGAGCATCTTCGAGGGCGCCTTTTCGGTAAAAGCCGGTGCGGGCGGGGTGGCAGGCAGCCTCGTCACGGTCGCGCTGACCGGCGTCCGTCGGGCCGCACTGGTCAATGAAGCGGGCATCGGTACAGCCTCCATGATGCACGGTGCTTCGCGTAGCAGTCAGCCGGTTCACGAAGGGCTCATCGCGATGCTCGGTCCCTCCATCGATTCGGGCTTCATCTGCACCCTTACGGCCATTGCGATCCTCGTAGGAGGAAGCATCGATCCGACGGTTCTTCCGACCGGTGGCGATGTGGCCTCCGCACAGGGCCTCAGCATTGCGCTGGCTGCCTTCGATGCCGCCATTCCGGGAGTGGGTCGCTACCTGCTCTTCGTGATTGTGCTCTGCTTTGCCTTCTCCACGATGTTCTCCTACTCCTATTACGGCCAGAAGTGCCTGAGTTTCCTGATTGGAGCCGACAAGGGACACTATTACAACTGGTTCTTCCTGCTGATGCTGATCGTGGCCGCCATGATTCCGCTGGGAGTGGCCGTGAGCATAATCGATATCGCCTTTGCCCTGATGGCCATCCCCACCATGCTGGCCATGTTCCTGCTGGCTCCCAAGGCACGGCGCGAAATGAAAACTTTCTTTGCAACTTTCAAAAAACAGAATAAACGATGAATCCCGTACAATATCTTACCGGTAAGACGATCGAGGCGGTCAAGGCGCTTTACAGCACCGACGTCCCCGCCGAGACGCTCCAGTTCCAGGCCACGCGCAAAGAGTTCGAAGGCGATGTGACGCTGGTCGTATTCCCGCTGCTGCGCATCAGCCGCCAGGCTCCTGAAGCCACGGCGGAAGCCATCGGCCGCTGGCTCGTGGAGAACGCCGGTGAAGTGGCCTCCTACAACGTGGTCAAGGGATTCCTCAACATCAAGCTGGCAGCCGCTTTCTGGAGCGATGTCCTCGCTAAGATTGCCGCTGACAAGAACTTTGGCCAACTCCCCTCCACCGGCAAGACGGTGATGGTAGAGTTCTCCTCCCCCAACACAAACAAACCGCTCCACCTGGGCCATGTCCGCAACAACCTGCTGGGTGCGTCGGTCGCCAGCCTGCTGAGCGCCTACGGCCATAAGGTCATCAAGGTCAACCTGGTGAACGACCGCGGCATCCACATCTGCAAGTCGATGCTTGCCTGGCTGAAGTGCGGCAACGGCATCACCCCGGAGCAGGCCGGCAAGAAGGGCGACCACCTGATCGGTGACTACTACGTGAAATTCAACGACCTGCTCAAGGCCGAAGTGGCTGAACTGGTAGCCGGCGGCATGAGTGAAGAGGAGGCCGAAAAGAACGCCCCGATCCTCAAGGAGGCGCAGGCCATGCTCGTCAAGTGGGAGCAGGGCGATGAGGCGGTGGTTTCGCTCTGGAAGAAGATGAACGGCTGGGTTTACGAAGGCTTCGACGAGACCTATCGCTCACTCGGCATTTCCTTCGACCGCACCTACTACGAGTCGCAAACCTACAAGGGGGGCAAGGAATTGGTTGCTGACGGCCTTGCACGAGGCATTTTCTACCAGAAAGAGGATGGCTCCGTATGGTGCGACCTCACCGGTGACGGCCTGGACCAGAAACTGCTTCTGCGTGGCGACGGTACGTCGGTCTATATGACCCAGGACCTGGGCACCGCCCGCCAGCGGTTCGAAGAATACAACCTGGACGAACATATCTATGTGGTGGGCAACGAACAGAACTACCACTTCCAGGTGCTCAAACTGATCCTCAAGAAGTTGGGATTCAAGTGGGCCGATGCCATCTACCATCTCTCCTACGGTATGGTGGAGCTGCCCGAAGGCAAGATGAAATCCCGCGAGGGTACGGTGGTGGATGCGGATGATCTGATTGAGAAGATGTACAACACCGCCAAGGAGACCTCGCTCGAACTGGGCAAACTGGAAGGCATGAGCGAAGCGGAGCAGGACGAACTCTTCCACACGCTGGGCCTCGGTGCGCTCAAGTATTTCATTATCAAGGTGGATCCCAAGAAGACGATGCTCTTCGATCCCAAGGAATCCATCGATTTCAACGGCAATACCGGTCCCTTCATCCAATACACCCACGCCCGCATCAAATCCATCCTGCGCAAGGCAGAGGAGCAGGGCTGCCGGATTGAGGCCTGCCATGCACCGCTCATTGCCAAAGAGGAGAATATCATCCAGTTGCTGGCGCTCTATCCGGACAAGATCCGCGAGGCGGGCAACGCCTTCTCACCGGCCGTGATTGCCAACTACGCTTATGACCTGGCCAAGGAGTTCAACCAGTACTACCACGACACCCAGATTCTTCGCGAAAGCGACGAAGCGGTCCGGGCCCAGCGGCTCGAACTGATCTGGCTGATTGCCGAGGTGCTCGTGAAGGCGATGGGAATTCTGGGTATCAGACTTCCGGAACGGATGTAGCGGCTTCCCGCGCTGCAGCTTCTGCGGCGGCGGCTTCGGCGGCTGCCGCTTCTTCTTTCTCCTTCTCCCACTGCTTATAAGCTATGTGGTAGGCATTTGCGTTCCGCAGGTGGTCCGAATAGGAGCTGGCGAATTCGTGTCGTCCGTCGAATGAATCGCGCGCGCAGAAATAGAAGTAGTTGTGGCGCGCATAGTTCAGCACGGCGTCGATCGCCACGATGGAGGGCATGGTGATGGGGCCCGGAGGCAAGCCCTTCCGCTTGTAGGTGTTGTAGGGAGAATCAATCTTCAGGTGGCGGTTGAGGATACGGGTCACCCCCTCCTCGCGCACCAGATACTTGACGGTGGGATCGGCCTGGAGCGGAATACCCTTGTGCAGGCGGTTCAGGTACACGCCCGCAATGACGGGCATCTCGTCTGCAAAACGCGTCTCCTCCACCACGATGGAGGCCAGGGTGCTGACCTCGGTCTTGGAGAGGCCCAGCGCATCGGCCTTGTGGGTACGCTCTTCGGTCCAGAATGCCTCCCACTCCTTGAACATCCTGGTCACGAAGTTCCCGGGCGTGATGGTCCAGTACACCTCGTAAGTATTGGGGATGAACATGGCTAGGAAGGTCTCGGGCTGGAAACCGTAGGCGCGGGCGGTCTGCGGATCCAGCAGCACCTTGGCAAATTCAGCGGAATCTGCTTCCAGTTTGTTGCCGAGGAGGCCGGAGAGGCGCTCCAGTGTGCGGATGTGGCTGTTGAAGGTCAACTGCACCGGCTCCTGCCAACCGCAGGCGAAGGTCCGGACGATGGCCTTGTTGTTCATGCCGCGGACAAAGCGGTAGCAACCGGGTTTGAAGTTGTCCTGCAGCTTATAGTACTTTGCAGCGCGAAGGAAGGTCTTGGGATTGGCCAGCACACCGCTTTCGATCATGGCATTGCAGAGATCGTCGTAGGAAGCGCTCTTGCCCACCTCCACGATGCCGCGGCCCGGAATTACCTCATTGATATTGTCATAGAGGAACGTGCCGTAGTAGTTCAGGCCGGCCAAAGCGGCCACCATGGCCAAAACCAGCATCACCAGTCCAATCGAAAGCCCTTTGCGGCGGCCTTTTTTACGCTTGCCCATCGTCGGTTATTTTTTACGCGGCTGGAGGTAAATCTTCTGCCCGGGGATGGGCTCGTCTCGCTCCTTCATACCATTATACATATATAAGTTGCGCAAGCGGACGGCATAGCGCTGTGACAGATCGTACATCGTCTCCCCCTCTTCCGCCACGTGCATCTCCAGGAACTTGGCACTGCGGGTGCGCTTCTTCTCCAGATAGATCACCTGACCGGCCACGATGGGGATTTCATCCTTCATGTCGTTGAAACGCAGCAACTCCCGACGGAAAAGACGGAACTCCTTGGCCAGCGATTCGTAGGTATCGTAGCCCTCCGCCAGAATATAGGTGACGCCGTTGCGGCTATAGACCTGGCGGGCCAGGGAGATGCGGTAGAGCGGGCTGCCCTTGTCCGGGGTGATGCGGACCGACTTTTCTGCCGTGATCGGAGTGGGAATTGCCTCCGCATCGGGGAAAGCATCACCGGCCACGCCGTCATACTGCGAGAGGTTGTTCTGCTCGATGATGGCAATCAGCCGCTGTGCATATTCGGGCGCCGTGGCGTAACCGGCCTTCTTCAGGCCGTAGGCCCAACCGCGGTAATCGGTCGGATCCAACTCAAAAAGAAAGGCGTAGCGGTCGCGGTAGCGCAGGAATTCAGAGTGGTCGCGATAGGAATCCTCCACCCGGTCGTATTTGCGGAAACACTCCTGCAGCAGATCGTCGTCGTGATAGATCTTGGCGCCCTGCCAGCCGTGGCACTTGATGCCGAAATGGTTGTTTCCCTCCACAGCCAGCGTGCTGTTGCCGTCGCCCGACTCGAGGCAGGCCTGCGCCAGCGTGATGCTGGCCGGAATGCCGTACTCCACCATCTGGCGGATGGCAATCGCCTTATAGCGCTCGATGTACTCCTGACGCGAGATGCGCTCCTGGGCCGCAAGGCTGCAGAAGGCAAAAAGCAGGAGCAGGATGGGAAGCAGTTTCCGTTTCATAGCAGACAACAAAGATAGCAAAAAAGCACTACAATCGTTCCGGGATCGGAATCACGTAGCGGCCGTTCTCCTGAGCCAACACCGTCTCCGGGAAGATGGCACGCGCCTCTTCCAGCAGAGGAGTCAGGTCCTTGTAGCGCGAGGAGAAGTGCCCCAAAACCAGCTGTTTGGCACCTGCTTCGCGGGCCACGGTCGCTGCGCGGGCAGCGGTGGAGTGGTAACGCGCGATGGCCTTGTCGTGCATCTCCTCGCCGTAGGTGGCCTCATGGTAGAGCAGGTCCACCCCCTGCAGCCACTCGCTCTCCTCCGGGAAGGGTGCCGTATCGCTGCAGTAAGCGGCGGAGCGGCCCAACCGCATCGGCTTGCCGAAACGGTCCAACGGCCACTTCTCGCGGAACAGGAAACCGAAGGTATCGATCCCGTGGTTCAGCGGGAAGGCCAGCACGTCCACCGTGGGCATCTCGCAAATCACCTCTGGCGCCTTGACCGAGAGCGTATGGTGCACCACCTCGTAGGCCACTCCTTCCCCGAAGTGTCCCTGCCAGAAGTGCAGGATAGACGAGAAGTCACGCGGCGCGTAGATGTGCAGCGGAGCGGTGCGGCCTATCATTCCGAGCGTGGAGAGCAGGCCGAAGATGCCGAAAACGTGGTCGCCGTGCAGGTGCGAGATGAGGATATTGTCTATCTTCATCATGGAAATCTTGTTCCTGAGCAGCTGTACCTGCGTTCCCTCGCCGCAATCTACCAAAAATAAGCGCCCACGTATATTGAATACGTGAGCGCTCGGGTACTTGTCAACAATCGGCTTGGCGGATGCCGTGCCCAATGTTGTCAGAGAGAACTCCATCAGACTACTGGTTCTTCTCCATTTCGTCCTTCAGGGAAGCGAGAGCGGAGATGTCACCAAGGGTGGTCTTCTCCAGGTTAGCCTTGATCTTCTTCACGGCTTTCTGGGTGGACTTAGCCTCGCTGTCTTTCTCGGCAACCTCTTCAGCCTTTGCAGCTGCATAGGTCTTGGTGTGCGAGAGAAGGATGCGCTTGCTGTTCTTGTTGAACTCCTCTACGCGGAATGCGAGCTTGTCGCCTTCCTTCGGCTGGCTACCGTCTTCCTTGACGATGTTGCGCATCGAGCAGTAACCCTCGATGTTCTCGTCCAGGGTGATGATGGCGCCCTTGTCAACGAAGGTCTTCACAGTACCTTCGTGGACGGAGCCGACGGTGTAGATGTTCTCGTATGCCTCCCAAGGGTTCTCCTCAAGCTGCTTGTGGCCGAGGCTGAGACGGCGGTTTTCCTGGTCGATTTCGAGAACGACAACCTCGAGCGGCTCACCGATAGCGGTGAACTCGGAAGGATGTTTCACCTTCTTGGTCCAGCTCAGGTCGCTGATGTGGACGAGACCGTCAACACCTTCTTCCAGTTCGACGAATACGCCGAAGTTGGTGAAGTTGCGAACCGTTGCAGTGTGGCGGGAGTTGATCGGATATTTCTCGAAGATCGTTGCCCACGGATCCGGTTTGAGCTGCTTGATGCCCAGGGACATCTTACGCTCTTCGCGGTCGAGCGAGAGGATCACAGCCTCTACCTCCTGGCCCACGGTCAGGAAGTCCTGTGCGCTGCGCAGGTGGAGGGACCAGCTCATTTCGGAGACATGGATCAGACCCTCGACACCCGGCTGCACCTCTACGAATGCGCCGTAGTCAGCGATGACGACCACTTTACCCTTGACCTTGTCACCAACCTTGAGGTTAGCGTCGAGCGCCTCCCACGGGTGCGGGGTAAGCTGCTTCAGGCCGAGAGCGATGCGGTTCTTCTCCTTGTCGAATTCCAGAATAACCACGTTGATCTTCTGGTCCAGGGAGACGACCTCTTCCGGATGGCTTACGCGGCCCCAGGAAAGGTCGGTGATGTGGATGAGACCGTCAACGCCACCCAGATCTACGAATACGCCGTAGGAGGTGATGTTCTTAACGGTACCTTCCAGAATCTGGCCCTTCTCGAGCTTGCTGATGATCTCAGCCTTCTGGGCTTCGAGTTCAGCCTCGATAAGTGCCTTGTGCGAGACAACGACGTTGTGGAATTCGTGGTTGATCTTGACGATCTTGAATTCCATGGTCTTGTCCACAAAGATATCGTAGTCGCGAATCGGCTTGACATCGATCTGGCTGCCCGGGAGGAATGCCTCGATGCCGAAGACATCGACGATCATACCGCCCTTGGTGCGGCACTTGATGTAACCCTTCACGATTTCGTCTTTTTCGTATGCTTCGTTCACGCGATCCCAAGACTTGAGGGAACGTGCACGTTTGTGGGAGAGAATCAGCTGGCCCTTGCGGTCTTCTGCATTTTCTACGAAGACATCGACCTTGTCACCGACTGCGAGTTCCGGATTGTAGCGGAATTCGTTGATGCTTACGACGCCTTCGCTCTTGTAACCGATGTTGACGATTACTTCGCGCTTGTTGAGAGCCACGACGGTACCTTCAACAACCTCGTTCTCAGCGACGCGGGAGAGCGTCTGGCTGTAGCTTTCCTCGGTAGCCTTCTTGTCGGCCTCGTTGAAGCCGTCATTTTCGAATGCTTCCCAGTCGAACGTTGCGTTGTCTGCGGATGCGTTGCTTTTTTTCTGTTTGGGAGCGGCGACTACCGCTTCCTCTGCGGGTTCAGCGACCACCTCTGCCTGCGGCTGAGCTGCCACCTCTTCCACGATCTCGTTTTCAATTTCTTTTGCCATTTTTGTAACTAGTTAAGCAATAAGGAGTTAGACAATATTTGTAAAGTGCCCCTCGCGGGGGACTGCAAAGGTACAACTAATTATTTGTTCTGCAAGTATTTTTAGATATATTTGCATACCATTCCAAGCAAAAGTAAATATCAAAAATATTTTCCTATGAAACGCTGTCTTCTTCTCCTCACCTGCTTCCTGCTGGCAGCCGCTTCCTTTGCCGGTGCACAGGACAAGTATCAAACTCCGCCTCAGGACGTTGTAGATCTCTACATGGCCCAGCCCGTTCCCAAGGCAATCTTCAACGGCGACGCCACCCTTGCGGTGATTACCGAGCGCTCCTCGCAATTCCGCTCCCTTCAGGAGATGGTGGAGATGGATGAGTACAAGATTGGCGGTATCCGCATCGACGGCCGCAACTTCAGCGAGTCCCGCTACCGCACCCTGATCACCAACCTTTACCTGATCAGCGTGCCGGCCGGCGCACCTACGCAAGTGCTTGGTCTGCCCGCAGATCCGCATCTGTTTGAGATTCGCTGGTCGCCCTCGGGCCGCTATTTTGCTTTCCTGAACTACACGGACAACGAAGTGGAACTCTACCGCGTGGATGCCACCGCCGCACAGCCGGCAGCCGTGAAGATCAACGCCCGCAAGGTGAACGCCATCTTCGGCAGCAGCTTCGCATTCCTGGATGACGACCGGATTCTCTACAAGAGCGTGCCCGACGGAATCGGTGAAATCCCCTCCGGAAAGCTGCCGGAAGGTCCGGTGATCCAGCGGAGCGACAAGAAAAAAGGCTCCTACCGCACCTATCAGGACCTGATCAAAACGCAGTCTGACGAAGAGCGTTACGACTATTTCTGCACCTCGGTTTTTGCCATCTGGGACGCTGCCACCAACAGCACCCGCACCATTGGCGAACCGGCCATCGTGCGTAACTATTCGCTCTCCCCGGACCGCAGCTACATGATGGTCACCACCGAGCACAAACCCTATTCCTACGTCCGTACGCACAGTTCTTTCCCCTCCAAACTCTTCATCGAAGACATGGAAGGCAACACGGTGAAAGTGCTGCGCGCTCCCGTCGCTCCCAAGCCCAAGACGGATGCCATGCCCAAGAAGCCCCGCAAGGCCGACAAACCCAAAGTAGAAAAGCCCCGCAAGCCGAGCAAGAGCCAGTATGCATGGCGTGCCGACCTCCCCGCTACCCTCACCTGGATCGAGACGCTGCCCAACGGCAAGCCCGAACGTTCGGACGACGATATGGATTGGCTGGACCGGCTTCACAGAGATGATGAAGACCCGGCCAACAAAGATAAGGAGGAACCTCGCTACGAGACCAGCCTCTGGCAGTGCGGCGCCCCGTTCAACCTGGATGAAGACAAGGTGATGCTGCTCCGCAGCGAATATCGCCTCCGCGACGTCATCTGGGGTAACAACCGCATGGCTGTTTACACGGACTTCTCCAGCAAACAGAAGATCCGCCGCACCCTGCTCTTCAACCCCTCCGATACCGCACAGGCTCCCAAGGTCCTGATTACCGAGAGCACCGATCACGACACGCTCGGCGTATTCCCCGTGTACGGCAAACCCTGCACCATCCGCAATGCGTATGGCCGTCAGGTGCTGCTGACCGACGCCAAGGGCACCTTCCTCCTCTTCTCCGGTGAGAACCGCCGGGACGCCGAGGGTGACCCGATGTCGTTCGTGGACTGCTATAACCTCAAGAATGGCAAGACCGTCAACCTCTGGACCGGCAAGGCTCCGTACGACGAGCGCATCACCACTATTCTTGGCGCTACCGCATCCAAGGTCAACTTCCTCAGCATCAAGCAATCCACCAAGGAAGTTCCGAACTACTACAGTGTGGAAGGCCGCGCAAAGGGCAAGGTCAAATCCACCCAAATCACCCGTTTCGAAAACCCGCTGCCGCAACTGGCTGCCGTACAGGATACCTTCGTTACCTACACCCGCAAGGATGGCGTGAAGCTCACCGCCCGCCTCTTCCTGCCGGCCGGCTACAACCCCGAGACCGACGGCAAACTGCCGGTGCTGATGTGGACCTACCCGTACGAATACCGCTGCGCAGCCGAGGCTGAAAAACGCCGCCAGGAGCGCTACACCTTCCCGGTTCCGAGCCGCACCATCCATATCACCTGGGCCACCAAGGGATATGCCGTGATGCAGGGTTTCTCCATGCCGATCATCTCCAAGACCGTCAAGAGCCAGCCCAACGATGACTTCCTCAACCAGCTGGTTATGAACGCAGAAGCAGCTATCGACTTCCTGGATAATGCCGGAATCGGCGACCGCAACCGCGTGGCTGTCGGCGGACACTCCTACGGCTCCTTCATGACGGTGAACCTGATGGCACACTCCAAACTCTTCAAGGCCGGCCTGGCCGAGAGCGGCGCCTTCAACCGTTCCCTCACCCCGTTCGGTTTCCAGAGCGAGAACCGCACCTATTGGAAAGCCCGCAAGGTCTATGACCGGATGTCGCCGTTCAACTATGCGGACAGCATCTCCGGCCACATTCTCTTTGTCCACGGTATGATGGATGAGAACACCGGTACGCACCCCATCCAGAGCGAGCGCATGTACCAGGCAGCAGCCGGTGCCGGCAAGGATGTAGATTACCTGCAGCTCCCCTACGAGGGCCACGGATACATCTTCAAGGAGAACCTGCTGCATCTCTTCAGCGAGCTCTACAACATGCTTGAGAAATATGTAAAGAATGCGAAGCCGGAGGCAGCAGAAAAGCCTGTCGAGGCTCCGGAATCCAAATAACTGATTCATGAACAGACGCTTTAGCGCCCTGCTGCTTGCGGGGCTGATTCTCCTTTCCCCCAATTATGCATCGGCACGGGAAGTGACCTACGCACATCCTTCGGCCGATGTGGAAGAGATGATCCTGGCTCAGCCGCTGCCCAAGATTTCCTTCAATCCGCAGGCAACGGTGGGTGTAATCTACCAGGCGATTGAAAAGTACCACCCCCTCTCTTATATCGAGGGAATCCGGGAATTCAAGGTAGGCGGACTGCGCCTCAACGGCGATAACTTCAGCCAGACCCGCAAACTCTTTTACGGCCGGATTGAGCTTATCACGGCCGCTACCGGTGCCACCCACGCCATCGCCAACCTGCCTGAGGGGCTGATGGCCCACGACTTTGGATGGTCGCCCGACGGACGCTGGCTCTGCTTCCTCAACGATACGCCCAAAGAGGTGGAACTCTACCGGGTGGATGTCACAGCCAGGGTTCCGACCGCTGTCAAGATCAATACGCGTCCCGTGAACAGCATCTTCGACGATGTCTATGCCTTCGTCGGCAACGACGCCGTGCTCTACAAGAGCGTACCGCAGGATTTGGGCGAGTTTCCCAAACAGGAGTTCCCCAAGGGCCCCATCATTCAATCCAGCAGGAACGGCAGCACCGAGTACCGCACCTATCAGGACCTGATCAAGTCGCCCTACGACGAAGCTGTCTTTGAATACCTCTGCACGGCGGAGTTGTCGCTCTTTGACGGCAACACCACCCGCACGGTGGGAAAGAAGGGCGTCATCAGCAGTTTCAAGGTCTCCCCGGACGGCAATTATATGATTCTCTCCACGCTCCACAAGCCCTATTCCTATACCAAGACCTACGCCAACTTCTACAAGCGCATCGTGCTGACGGACATGCAGGGCAAATTGATGCGTCCGCTGAAGAAACAGGGCAATCCGCCCAAAGGCGCTCCGATCCACAGCATGTGGAGTTGGCGGGCCGACAAACCCGCTTCGCTGGTCTTCAAGGTGAAGACCGTCAAAGGCGATAAGGCCTCCTACACGCTTTTCCAGGCCGACGCCCCCTTTGCCATCAGGGAGAACCGAAAACTGGTCACCGCCACTTCCGATATCGTTGACGTGCTCTGGTATGACGACAATACAGCCCTCTATATCGAGCGCTCCGACTCGCAGAAAAAGCGCTGGATCAAGACCTTCAACCCGTCTGATTCCACAGCGGTTCCGGTTACCCTTCTGACGGAGGATCTACACGACTGGGGAACCAACGTAAAGGTCTTTGCCGGCACCGTCTGCAAACAACACGGCACGGACAAAGTGCTGGTCGATCCCAAGGAGCGGACCATTCTCCTGAGCGGCAACAAGCGGATGGACGAGCATGGACTCCAGTACAGTTATATTGACCGGATCAGCCTGAAAGACGGCAAGACGGAGACGGTCTGGACCTCCGGTCCGATTTACAAGATCACTCAGATCAGCCTCCTCTCCCAGTCCAAGAAGGGACTGCGCTTCATCGCCTCCAAGGAATCCGCCACCGATGTTCCGAACTATGTGGAATTCAATGTAGACCGCAAGGGACGCGTGAAAGAGCGTCAGATTTCCGCTTTTGAGAACCCCCTGCCGCATAGCGACGAAATCCGGATGACCTATCTCACCTACCAGCGTGCCGACGGCGTAAACTGCGCGGCGCGGGTTTATCTTCCGGCCGGTTACGACAAGGAGCGCGACGGCAAGCTGCCCGTATTCATGTGGACCTATCCCCGCGAGCACTATACCCGCCACAGCGCCGAAATCAACTTCCGCGCGAGCCACAACACCTTTGCGATGCCCGACCAGTTCAACCAGATCTTCTGGTGTCTGAAGGGCTATGCGGTGGTGCTCGACTGGACCATGGCCATTCTGGCTGATGATCCGGACGGCGACTACAATGCGAACTTCGTCCGCGAACTGAAGATGAGTGCGGAAGCCATCGTGGATGCATTGGACAACTCCGGCATCGGCGACCGCAACCGGATGGCAGTGGGCGGCCTCTCCTACGGCTCCTTCATGACTGCCAACCTGCTGGCCCACACCGACCTGTACAAGGTTGGCTTCGCCAATAGCGGCGCTTTCAACCGCACCCTCACGCCCTTCGGATTCCAATATTACAAGAAGGATTACTGGGAGTCCGAACAGATCTACCACGATATGTCGCCCTACAACTATGCCGACAAGATCAAGACGCCGATCCTGATCACCCACGGCCAGATGGACGAAAATACCGGCACCCACCCCATTCAGAGCGAACGGCTCTATCAGGCGATTGCCGGACATGGTGGAGACGCCACCTATCTGCAACTCCCCTACGAAGGACACGTGATGGCCTTCAAGGAGAACGTGCTGCACTACTTCTCCGTGGTGGAAAAGATGCTCGACAAATACCTGAAGAACGCAAAAGTTGAAGATTAACCGCTTTTTGTTACCTTTGCGCCCCTATTAACGAAGGAGATACCTATGGCAGAGAATACCTTGCTCGACAAGCTGGAAGGCTTGCGTGAAAAATACGAATCCATTGCGCAGCAGATCGCCGATCCGGAAGTGATCGCCGACATGAAGCGCTATGTCCAGCTCAACAAGGACTACAAGGAGCTGGAACCGATTATCGAGGCCGGCGCGCGCTACAAGAAACTGTTGGGCGACCTGGCCGGCGCCAAGGATATTCTCCTGAACGAGAAGGATGAAGACCTTCGCGAGATGGCCAAGGAAGAGGCTTCGGAGCTGGAAGAGAAACTTCCGGCACTGGAAGAGGAGATCCGCCTGCTGCTGATTCCGGCCGACCCGCAGGACAGCAAAAACGCAATTCTGGAAATTCGTGGCGGTACCGGCGGCGACGAGGCGGCTATCTTTGCCGGCGACCTCTTCCGCATGTACTCTAAATACTTCGAACGCAAGGGGTGGAAGATGGAGATCAACAGCCCGAGCGAAGGTGCAGCCGGTGGCTACAAGGAAATCGTCTGCAAGGTCAGCGGCGAAAAGGTTTACGGTACGCTCAAATATGAGAGCGGCGTGCACCGCGTACAGCGTGTGCCCCAGACCGAGACCCAGGGCCGCGTGCACACCTCCGCCGCTTCGGTGGTGGTGCTGCCCGAGGCCGACGAGTTCGACGTGCAGATTGACATGAAGGATGTCCGCAAGGATACCTTCTGCTCCTCCGGCCCGGGTGGACAGTGTGTCAACACCACCTACTCCGCCATCCGTCTGACCCACATCCCTTCAGGCATCGTGGTGCAGTGCCAGGACGAGCGTTCCCAGCTCAAGAACTTCGACAAGGCCATGCAGGAACTCCGTACCCGCCTCTACAACCTCGAGTACGAGAAGTATCTGAACGAAATCACCGCGCAGCGTAAGACCATGGTCTCCACCGGCGACCGCAGCGCCAAGATCCGCACCTACAACTATCCGCAGTCCCGCGTGACCGACCACCGCATCAACTACACGATGTACAACCTCCCCGTCTTCATGGACGGCGACATCCAGGAGCTCATTGACCAGCTGCAGATTGCCGAGAACGCCGAGCGTCTCAAGGCAGCCGGCGAGTAATTATTCCTTGATCAGGTATTGAAGGGCGGCCTGGGCGCAGGCGCAGCCAAATGAAGCAGGCAGGTAGGAGATGGTTCCTACCTGCGACTTTTTATTGCTGACCTCAGCCTGCTCGGCGGGGGTCATCTCCACAATGGCATTCTCATCCGGGAGTTCCTCGGAGAAGACCACCTTGAAACCCTTGGTAATGCCCATCTTGCGCAGTTTCTTGCGGACGATGTAGGCCAGCGGGCAGTTGAAGGATTTGGAGAGATCCGTGATGCGGATTCGCGTCATGTCGTATTTGGCCCCGGAGCCCATGGAGCTTACCAGCGGGATGTGGTTCTCCACGCAGTGGCGGATGAGGGCCAGCTTGGGCGAGAGGGTATCGATGGCATCGATCAGGAAATCAATTCCTTGCGGAAGCAATTCCGCCACATTTTTCTCATCCAGATAGCCATTGATGACAGTCAGCTGAAGGGCCGGATTGATATCGAGCAACCGCTCGCGCAGCACCTCCGTCTTGGGGCGGCCAAGGGTAGATTCGAGGGCCAGCAGTTGGCGGTTTTTGTTGGTCAGCGAGACGCAATCGGAATCGAGAATCACCATCCGCCCTACCCCGGCACGGACCACCATTTCGGCAGCGAAAGCACCGACGCCGCCCAGGCCGATGACGGCCACGCACTTGTTTTCAAGCGCGGCCAGGCGCGATTCGCCCAGCAGCATTCCGGTGCGTTCCCGCCAGTCAGCCATTGTTTATAAACCTTTGGATTTAGCCTCGTTCCAGAGGGCGTCCATCTCTTCCAGCGACATCTCTTTGAGGTCGCGGCCGCGCGCCTTCCCCTCCACTTCTACATAGGTAAAGCGGTCGCGGAACTTGCGGCAGGTGCGCTCCAGCGCGGTGTCCGGATTGAGATCGTAGAGACGGGCCGCGTTGATTATGGAGAAGAGCAGGTCGCCCAACTCCCCTTCTGCCGCCTCGCGGGCAGCGGTGTCGCCCTTTTCGAGCGAAGCCATCTCGGCCTTGAATTCTCCCAGCTCCTCGGAAACCTTGTCCCAGACATCCTCGCGACGGTTCCAGTCGAATCCCACCGCGCGTGCCTTCTCCTGCATCCGGTAGGCCTTGATGATGGGCGGGAGACTGTTGGGCACGCCGGAAAGCACGGTCTTGTTGCCATCCTTCTCCGTGCGTTTGATCTGTTCCCAGTTCTTGATCACCTCGCCGGCATTGGCAGCCGTCACGTCGCCATAGACATGGGGATGGCGATAGATCAGCTTGTCACAGAGGCGGTTGATAACCTGGGCGATATCGAAGGACTGCTGCTCTTCACCCAACTTAGCGTAGAAAACAACGTGGAGAAGGACGTCACCCAACTCTTTGGAAATCTCATTCATATCGCCGTCCAAGATGGCATCCGAAAGCTCCGAACACTCCTCCACGGTCTGCGGACGGAGCGATTCGAAGGTCTGCTTGCGATCCCACGGGCACTTCTCCCGCAAGTCGTCCATGATGCCCAGCAAACGGGCGAAAGCGGCCTTTGCAGCCTCGGCGTCAGTCTTCATCGCCGTTGGTGGTGTGGGTAAACCAGATCCGGAAATTGAGCGGGCAGTACTCGGGGATGACATCCGTACTGCCGGAAACGCCATAGCCCCAGTCGGAGCGGAAGAAGACCTCTACGGTATCGCGCTTGCGCATATCGTGAATGGCCTTGGTAAAGCCGGTCACGTAGGAGTTGTTGGAGAGCATCGTGGAGAGGTCCTTGTTATAGCTCAGCGAGAGTGAATCGTAGGAGCCGCTGGAGGTGTAGATCTCATATTTGCGGGCCGTATCGCGAACATTGGTATCGAAGATGCGGCCATCCAGTCTGCGACCGATGTACCAGACAGATACGGTGACATCATCATTCAGCGAATCGGCTTCGGCCGCCTGACCGACCACCTTGGAGTAATACCCCACGGTGAGCGTATCCATTCCGTCGTAATGAGCAATGGAATGTGCCTTGAGCAGGTCATCCTGCCATGTATAAATATCCTGTACAACGTCGTCCAGCTCCACTTCGTAAATCACATTCTCCGTTTCCGAAGAGGAGAAGGCATAATAGACGGAGTTGGTCACTTTGCTCTGGCCCACCGGAATGGCTACCGTGGCCTTGCCACCCACCTTGAGGGACTTGATAACCGGTTCCAGCCCCTGGGGAATGGAGCCCACGTCCACCTGCCAGATGTCGCTGCCGAAGTCGCTCAGATTGGTCTTGAGGCCCAGTTGCTCACCCAGCGTTTCGATATTGGTAGATTGGATGTTGCCATCCAGCGTGCGGCGCTGATAGTGGCAGAATACATAACCGGAATCGGGCACCGAAGCGCCGGTTCCCGGGGTATAACTGAGGACGAATACGCCAGAATCGTTCGGGGCTACCGTCGTGCCATAGTTGACACGAATCCAGGCGGCCAGCACGCGGTCGGTGGCTTCCGTAGAAGACTCTGTGCGGGGTTGCGCACAGGAACCGGTCAGCAGCACCAGCACAGCGGCCAGAAATATGGAGAGGGTTCTATTCATATCTAATTTGCACTTTTTACAATTTGTTGGACGCTTACCGTGAAGAGCAGCGGCGACATAGGGGGAACCACGCCGACCGACTCGTCATAGTAACCGTATTTGGCGGAGAAGAGAATCACGGACTCCTCCCCCACCTGCGCGCCGATCAAGCCGCTGTCCAAACCTTTGAGCAGCTTGCCTTTGCCCACAACGCTGCGGACATTCTCCGAGAGGAACTGCGTGCCGGGACCGTTGCTGAATACATAGCCGTTCAGCTGCATCTGCACCGTATCGCCAGCCGCGAGTTCCGCACCGTTGCCGGCCGTGATAACCACCCGGTTGGCGCCGTCGTTGCGGACAATGGTATTGTCGGCATACTTGGCCGTGATGTATTTGTCGATGGCCGCCTCCTGGTTGACCAATTCCAGCGCCTTCTCGCTCTCGCACGAAGCGAGAACAATGGCAAACAGGGCAAGGAGGATGGGACGGAATCGCTTCATCGGCCAAAATGCTTTTGCAGGGAATCCAAGAAATATGCCGCAACCGCATCGACCGGAATATGCAACCGGCCGCCGGCGGCATTGACGTGACCGCCGCCGTTGAAATAGTCGCGGGCTAGCACGTTCACATCGGTTCCGATTTTGGAGCGGAGGGAGACGCGGATATAGCCTTCCGGCGTCTCGGTGAAGAGGGCGGAAATGCGTACCGAGGCGATACTCAGCGGCAGGTTCACGAAGCCTTCCGAATCGCCCGGGCGGTAGTCGTAGGACTGCTTTTCCGCCTCGCTCAAAACCATGAAGGCAGCGCCGTACTCGGGCACCAGGGTCATCTTATCCTTGAGCAGGTAGCCCATCAGCCGCATGCGGGACTCGGAGAAGACGTTGAAAATCTGCTGGTAGAGCCGCGCCTTGTCTACCCCGGCCGCGATCAGGGCCGAAGCCATCTCAAAGGTGGAGGGGAAGACCGAATTGGCGAAGTTGTTCGTATCGGTCATCATACCGGTATAGAGCGCCTCCAGGCAGCGGATGGGAAGCCGTTTGGCATCGCCGTTCACATCGCTCATCTTCATCAGAATCCAGAAGAGCAGTTCGCTGGCGGAAGAGACTTCACGCGTGGCGATGACCTCGGTAAAAGGCTCCGTCTCCTGCGAAGCGTGGTGGTCTATCAGCACCTTCACGGCCCGGCTTGCACGCAGGGGTTGCTCCACGTGTTCAGTCCGTGACAATCCGCTGAAATCCAAGCAGAAGATCGTATCGGCCTCCGCAATGGCAGCCTCCACCTCATCCGGGGTATTCTCGTGAATCAGGAGGGGATGATCGGCGGGCGAAAGGAAGTTCAGGTTGTCCGGCATGGCACCGGGCAGAACCAGAGTCACCTCCACTCCGCGCTGGGCCAGATATAACCCGCAGGCCACCGTAGATCCCACGGCATCGCCGTCCGGGCTGTGGTGACTGATCACGACCGCCTTTTTGGCGGCCGCAATGATACCTTCAAGCTTGGAAACACGGATGTCGAGACCCATAACGTAGTTTTGAGATTGCAAACTTAAAAAATATATTGCAAGAGCTAAATATTTATTTTACTTTTGTAGGTCAAAAGAGAACTGAAAAACATTCAAACCAATATGAAAAAACTCCTCACTTACTGCATCTTGCCTTTGTGCATCATCGTATTTGCTTTCCTGCTCATCCACAGCATCACCAAACCGGTGAAGTTCAACAAGGAGAAGGAAGCCCGCGAAAAGGTTGCTATCGAGCGCCTGAAGGATATCCGTACCCTGCAGACCACCTACAAATCCGCATTCAACAAATATGCGCCCTGCATGGATACGCTGATCGACTTCTATAACAACGGCAAAATCGCCATCGTCAAGCAGATTGGTTCGTCCGACGACTCGCTGGCAGTGGCTCACACCAACGCCATCAAACGCAAATATGGCAGAAAGGCTACCGAGGAGTTCCTCTACGATCTCTATCAGAAGGGTGACAACAACCTGATTATCAAGATTCCGGTTCCCATCGCCGTCAAGGATACCCTCTTCCACGACCGTCCCAACTTCAATGTGGAAGACATCCGCTACATTCCTTTCTCCGATGGTGACACCATCATCATGGCTACCACGGTAAAGACGGTCTCCGGCGTGGAGGTTCCGCTCTTCGAGGCTAAGATTCCGTATGGTGAGCGTCCCGCTCCGGGCCAGCCGTTCCGCGGCCTGCTCTTTGGCATGAACGAGCAACTGATCGTCAACCTCAACGCCGAGCGTGAAGACACCAACCGTTATCCGGGTCTGATGGTCGGTAGCATTGATTCGCCGAACAACAACGCCGGTAACTGGGAGTAGTGAAAAAGTTCACCCTGGTACCGGAAGCCTTCTTCGACAAGGAAAAGACATACCAGATCCTTTCGGAAGCGGTACGACTCAAGGAAACCGACAAGGTCTACTACAAAGAACTGCCTGAACAAAAGGCAGTTCTTGTTTATGCTGCGGAGGCGGAGAACGACCTCCCTCCCGTGGCAGGGCTGCTCGGTGCGCTCGGCCGGATTGCTGACCACAACAAAGTGGTGGCCTCGGTGAATGACGCTTCCATCAGCATCGTACTGGCAGAGGGTGACCGGTTGCTGCTGGCCAATGCCTATCCCGCACCGGATGCCGTAACGGCCGAGTATTTCCTCTTTGCCACGATGCGGCAGTTCCAGCTCAATCCGCAGATTACCACGGTTTACTTCCTGGGCGACACGCCCCGCGAATTGCTGAACGATCTTTTCCGCCACTTCAAAGGCGTAGAGCGGTTATGAGAATCATTGGCGGAACGCTGAAAGGACGCCCCATCAACCCGCCGGCCGGGTACAAGGCGCGACCCACCACCGACTTCGCCAAGGAGGGACTCTTCAACACACTGACCGGCGCCTGGGATTTCCCCGAGACGACTGTTCTGGACCTCTTCGGCGGCACCGGCAGCATTTCGTTTGAATTCGCTTCGCGCGGCTGTCCCGAAATAGTGACTGTTGAGATGAACCCCGCCAATGCAGCTTTCATCAAGAAAACCGCTGCCAGTCTGGGACTCTCCTCCACCATCCAGGTGGTTCACCACAACGTTTTCGATTTTCTGGGCATCTGTACCAAGAAGTTCGACCTGGTCTTTGCGGACCCACCCTATGCCATTGAGGGACTGGATACCCTGCCCGCCAAAATCCTGGGTGCAGGCATCCTGAAAGAGGATGGCCGGCTGATTCTGGAACATCCCGCCGCCTACCATTTTGACGGCACGCCGGGCTTTCTTAGGGAGAAGCACTACGGCAACGTGCACTTCTCCTGGTTCGCGGCACAATGACCCGTATTTTTCCGTAACTTTGTTTGTTTTAAGACATAAAGAAGATGTTAACACTCAAAATTCTCAGAGAGCAGCCGGAGTTCGTGATTGAACGGCTCGCTGTCAAGCATTTCGACGCACGAGAGATTGTTTACAAGATTATCGATATCGACAAAACCCGCCGTTCCCTTCAGGGTGAACTGGACAACTGCCTTTCCGAACAGAAGGCCAAAGCCGCAGAGATCGGCAGCCTGATGAAAGCCGGCAAGCGCGAAGAGGCGGAGGCTGCCAAAGCAGCCGTCGCTGCGCTCAAGGAGAAATCCCGCCAGCTGGACGAGCAGATGGCCGAAAGCCAGAAGACCCAGAACGACCTGGTGGTTCTCCTGCCGAACCTTCCCTGCGCAGACGTGCCGGAAGGCCGCACCGCAGAAGACAACGTTGTGGTCAAGATGGGCGGCACGGTGCCGGAGCTCGGCGAGAAGGCCCTGCCCCACTGGGAGCTTGTCAAGAATCTGGATATCATAGATTTCGACCTCGGTGTCAAACTCACCGGCGCCGGATTCCCCGTCTATAAGGGCCAGGGCGCACGCATCCAGCGGGCCCTGATCAGCTACTTCCTGCAGCGCAATACCGATGCCGGCTACCTGGAGTATCAGCCGCCTTATATGGTGAACGAGGCTTCCGGTTTCGGTACGGGCCAGCTCCCGGACAAAGAGGGTCAGATGTATCACGCTCCGCTCGACGGATTCTATATGGTTCCGACGGCTGAAGTGCCTGTCACCAACATCTACCGCGACGTGATCCTGCAGAAGAGCGACTTCCCCATCAAGATGACCGCCTACACCCCCTGCTGGCGCCGCGAGGCCGGTTCCTACGGCAAAGATGTCCGTGGTTTGAACCGTCTGCATCAGTTCGACAAGGTGGAGATTGTCCGCATTGAGGAACCTGAAAATTCCTACAAGGCACTTGACGAAATGGTGGCCCACGTGGAATCCATCGTCCAGGCGCTCGGCCTGCCCTACCGCATCCTGCGCCTCTGTGGCGGTGACATGAGCTTCACCTCTGCCATCACCTACGACTTCGAAGTCTTCTCGGCAGCCCAGAAACGCTGGCTCGAGGTGAGTTCGGTTTCCAACTTCGAATCCTACCAGGCCAACCGTCTGCACCTGCGCTACAAAGATGAAAACGGCAAGATGCAGCTGGCCCACACCCTCAATGGCAGCTCGCTCGCGCTCCCGCGCATCCTGGCCGCCATCATCGAGAACTACCAGACGCCGGACGGAAAGATTATCGTCCCGGAGGTACTTCGTCCCTACACCGGATTCGATATCATCGGATAGATGGAAACCGGGACGCCGCAACGCATCATTCTGGGCATCGACCCCGGTACCTCCATTTTGGGGTACGGGGTGCTGCTCGTGGATCGCAAGAAGGCCCACTACGTGGACATGGGCGTCCTGGATCTTCGCAAAGAGAAGAATCACTTCACCAAGCTGGCCCGCATCTTCAATGAGGTGGGGGCGTTGATAGAGCGCTACAGTCCGGATGATCTGGCCATCGAGGCCCCCTTCTTCGGGAAGAACGTCCAGTCCATGCTGAAGCTGGGTCGCGCACAAGGGGCGGCCATCGCGGCGGCACTGCACCGGCAGATTCCGGTTTTCGAATATGAACCGCGCAAGGCCAAAATGGCTGTAACGGGCAATGGCGCCGCTTCCAAAGAGCAGGTACAGAGCGTGTTGGGTAAAACTCTCCAGATTGAGATGGACAACCGCTTCCTGGATGCCTCCGATGCGCTGGCCATCGCCATGTGCCACTTCTACCAGCTCTCCAACCCGGTGACGGATGCCACCGCTTCCACTTCGTGGAAAGCCTTTGTGGAGTCCCATCCGGAGCGGATTGCCGGCCGGACAAAAAAATAGCTCTTTGTCTTTTAACTTTCGGCACGATTTTTCATCTAACGAAGCGTCCTAAATAATAATAAAAGTATCATACCGCATATGCATTTCCGTTTCTTCCGCTACCTGGCAGTCTCCCTGCTGACCCTGCTGGGCTCCTATACGCTGAACGCTCAAGGCTTTTCCCTCAAAATACAGTTCACGGACGCCTCCAACGACGAGAAGGTGGCCGGCGTAGCCGTTGCCATCTCCCGCGCCGGCAGTGAAGCCGTGGAAAAGTTTTCCCAAACCGATAACGACGGCCGCGCCACTTTGAACGGCATCGCAGCCGGCAA
>JBGUJZ010000020.1:0-27692 GCA_045114175.1 Bacteroidales bacterium
GGCTGCTGCTTGGAGCGGAAAACGAGACTCGAACTCGCGACCCCGACCTTGGCAAGGTCGTGCTCTACCAACTGAGCTATTTCCGCAAAAAATCTTTGTTTTTCACAGGTTTGTCGGCTGCGGCTCGGAAAAACAAGCAAGCTTCTCTTTCGCTCGCCGTGCATGACAACTCCGCGATTGGGACTGCAAATATACGGCGATTTTTTAAATCTCCAAAAAAATTAATGGGGATTTATTTGAAACTAAACTGGAAGGCGAGGCTGAACTCTACGCAAGTGAAGTTGAAGCCGATGGTGCCATATCTGTCAACAAGGCTACGCCCGCCGTCATCGTCAACCGTCGAGAACTTGTGGATGGCAGAGATTCCGATTCTTACTCCCGGAGTGGCGGAAAGCCAATCCGATACCTTTACGGAGTAATTGAACAGAATCATGGGCATAAAATTGTTCGCAACAACATTGTAGTGTTTTGTTTGCTTGTTGAGATGTAGATAGCAAAATGCCAATCCGCCCTCCAGATAGTCATGCTGCTCGCTTCCGAAGTACCTGCGAGTTGATACGAGGGGTCCTGCCGAAAACATCCGGTCCGAAGGCGTAAAAGCACATTGATGTTGGTCAAATAAGAGCCCTACGCTCCAAGCGTCAGTCACATTGTAGCGGGCATCCAGTCCCAAATGCCAGCCGTTCATGTTCAAATCCGCATTATTCCAGTAGAGGAGTCCGCTACCGGTAAAATAGCCGCCCAGTACAGCAACCGAGAAACGGGGAGAAAACCGGTTGTCCGCTATAGCCAAAATGGCGGAAGATGCAGCCACCTTTTCTTGCTTGGGGGCCACGGCAGGAAGAATGTCGGCCTTGATGGACTCGAATTCCTGCGCGCCCTGAGCGGTTTCCATCAGGGTCAGCTTCGGTTGGCTTCCGCTTCCCTTGACCGCAGCCTCACAGCGGACATAGCAGACAGCGCCTGCTGTCGGCGTAAAGGTTATCGAGACGCTTTTATCTTTCTTGGCAACCAGTTTTAGTTTGCTATCAGCGGGGACTTTCAATTCCGTCCGAGTCCCAACGACAGCCCGATAAATGGTGGCATCCCCCAGATAAACATCAAAGATCAATTGATCTGCAAAAAAGGTGGAGATGCGGTAAAGACGCACGGTGGCAGAATCTCTTTCCGTCGCGGATTGCGCAGCTCCTGAAGGCTGGATGGCAACCAACAGTATAGCGCAAAATAGGATCGGAAGGAATCGTTTCATGAAACTAATCCTCCTGTTTTAGTTCGTAGACTTTATCGCGAACCCAGGCGGCCCACTCGATGTCCTTGCGGTCCGAGGTAAAGGTCTGCCAAGGGATAGGCTTGCCGAACACCATCTTGAAGTGGTTGCCGCGTTGTTTGAAGAGTTCACTGGCAAGGGTGAACATAGCCAGGTTGAACTTGATGTGCAGCTTGTTGAACCACCAGTCAATCCGGTAGAACCGCTTGGAGTTGTGGCCGGAGAACCAGACGGGGATGATGTCGCGCATGGCTTTGCGTGACTTGGCAATGAAGGTTTTGGTCCAGGGATAGTCCTGGATGATGCCATCAATCTTGCGGGAGCATCCGCCGGCCGGGAAGATCAGCAACTGCCGGGCACTTTCAAAGGCTTCGTCGAGCAGTCGGCCCAGTTCGCGGGCTTGTCCGCCGATTCTGTTGACCGGAACAAAGTACTCCTGCTCTTGCTTGAAAATCATCATCAGGTCGTTGGCGGGGAGCACGATGTTGCCGTCATATTTCCGACCCAGGTAGGCCAGCGACTGGATGGCGTCGAGCATGCCGTAGGGATGGTTGAAGGCAAAAGTAAAGCGGCCGTCGGCGGGGATGTTTTCCGCACCGATCACTTCACACGTTACGCCGATATGTTTCAGGAAGCCTTCGGCAAATTCATAGCCGAGTTTATCTGAAGTAAAATATTCGTTGAAGTCGTCTTCGTGCAGCAGCTTTTTTGCAATCTTGACGATCGGCTTGGGCAGCTTCTTTCCGCCCACTGCACGCGCGATAATCTCTTCGGAATTAACCAGTGTGGATTCGTTCTTAAGCATATAGGAATTCAGTACGATTCCACAAAGGTAGAAAAAATATCATTTCCAGGGGCGTACGGTGATAACGGAAGAGAGCCGGAGGGAGCCTCCGGTGACGGATAGCCAAATGATGTAATCGGGCATCTCTTCGTCGGCTGGCGTGTGTTCCTGCGCGAATAGCGCTTCGCCCAGCGGAAGTCGCAAAACTGCATCACCGGGATGAACTGGTTCCAGTTTCAATTCCAGAGAGGCATCTCCCTGACGGGGAATCCGTACTTGGAATCCCCGTCCGGAAAGATGATTCGCAGCTTGCGCCGTACATTCGAATTCACCCTCAAGTGGCTGCAACGTGGCCATATCCAACCCACAGGAATGGCCTCGAATCTTCAGGATCCGTCCCCCGAAAGGGGGTCCCGTGATGCCGTCGTCCAGTAGTAGGAGGGTGGAATACTGTTTACGCGGATGCAAAGTGCACCAAACCGTTTCGCCGTTGGCATTCAGCGCTTCCCGACAGGCATATAGAGGCAATGCCTGTTCTCCGACAGGGATTCGGCAATTGCTGCCCGAAACCTGCATCTCCGCACCGGCCAGCCACGCTGTCACCACCACATTCCCTTTCTTGACCGGGTACTCCAGCGTATCCCGCACTCTCTCCACGCCGAAGCTTTCTTCTACAATCATCCCCTCTTCGGCGTATCCGGTCAAAGTCAGTTTCCATTCGGTGTCAGGGTCGTCTTCCATCGGCTCCTCAAATGCTTCTGCAGGGATGACGCTGAGCAGGCAGGGGCAAACTTCCCGATCTTCCTTGACGGAGCAGGCCGACATCATCAGGCCGAAGGCCAGCAGCAAAAACGGTTTATTCATGGCTTGAAATTGATAATCTGTTAGATGGTTTCATTGATCACGCTGCCCTCACCCCAAGGAGTTACCTGTACCGTGAGATCCACCGCACCCTTCTGGACGGGCTGGTCGGGATCCGAAGAACCCAGGCCAATCAGCGTCACGTGTACATCGTAGCTCTTGTTGCGGACCAGGTTGGGGAGGGATACCGGATAATAATAGGTCCCTCCGTCTACAGTCGCTTTCAGCACCAGTCGCGTGTAGCGGGGCGTGAAAGTGGTGGAGAAGCCGGTGTGATCGGTAGCGGTGGCATTCGGATAGGCATAGAAGCGCTGCGGGGTGTTGTAGGTGGTGCCATACGAGAAGCCGGTGTTTCCGGTCAGGGTGCGGAAAGTGAGCTGAGGCTGGTCGGCCGTATAGGTCGGCGGATTGACGATGTGGCTCTGGACCAGCGTAGATTCCGTGATACGACCCATCGGGTTATACCATCCCGTGGTGCCGGCACTACCGCTCAGGGAGTAGGAGCTGACCACGTTCTCCAGCATGGCATAATCCACGGTGACGGTGCCGTAAGCGGCCGGAAGCAGGCTTGTAACGGTCTTGAGCGTGATACGGGTGACCAGACGGCTGATGGGAATCGTGAGTTCCTGGTTGTCGCCGGCGGTCACTTCAAAGGTCTGGCTGCCTGCCATGATGAAGTCCTCTGAAGGGTTGTTGTAAGAGGCCAGGTTGAGCATCATACCCGTGAGTGCCGACTCTGTCTTGATGGTGGAGAGGCTCGGTCCGTTGGCCACGACCCACGCTTTCATATTACCCACGCGGAGATCAAAGTAGAACTGTGTAGTCCCCTCGGTTACAGAAGAGTAGTGCTCCAGGTGGCCGCTGGTGTCAAAGATCAGCAACTGCATGTCATAGATGGAGGCCTCGTGATCGTAGTTGCCGGTGTCGGCGGCACGCGTGACGAGTTCGTGACCGTCAAGGACCGGCTTGATGATGACGGTTCCGGTTTCAGTTTCCGTGGAGAGTTGAGGAGCCTTGTTGCAGGCGCCGGTGAGGAGAACAGCCGTTGCGGCAGCCCATCCCAAAAGAAGTTTTTTCTTCATAGCTGAAAAAGTTTTTGTTGGTTGATAATGAATGAGATATAAGGGTTATTGAAACAGATTTCCAAGATGATATTTGCGGATGAGCGACGATATTTCGGGATCCAGGTTGCCGCGATGCAGGTAGGTGGGATTCTTCTCGCAGGCCAGCACATAATGTTGGATGGCGGCCCGCTCGTGCCCAAGCCGTGAATCGATGATGGCGAGCATATACTCCACCTTGGGTGAGGGTTCGAGCTGCTCAAGAATGGCTTTTGCAGAGTGATTCTTGCCCAGCGAGCAGAAAGCGACCGCGGTGTTGTAGTCCCGGTATTGGCCGAGCCGTTCGGCCGCCAGCTGGTAGGCCCCGTCGCGGATGGCTTGCACCCCGGCCATATAATTGCTATCCACTACCGAAGTAAGCAGGGTATCCTGCAGCATGCCGCGCCGGTGCAGGTGAAAATCGAACCGCACGGTCCGCAGTTGCGGATAGAGTTCGTTCCGCAGGTAGCGATAGAAAGGTTCGCGCTGCAGGGCCGCTTCTCTCCGGTCCGGATCCGCAATTTCCATCCGTTTGGCAAAGAGCCGCTTGTCGCGGGGCGTGAGGGTGGAATCCTCCGCCACAAGTTGTGCAAGCCGCGGCCAGTCCTCCGCGCAACTGCGCGAGATAAAGCGGGTTGAATCGGTTTGGCCGGTCAGTGCGCCGCGGAGATATTCGTTGACCCGGGCGCCTCTGGCACGGGAGAGCCGTTCATTGAGCGACCAGCTCCCTTCGGGCGATGCGGCCGCCGTAGTGACGATGGAATCCATCACGAAATCCTCTTCCGCCAGCAGACGGATGACGGTTTCCTGGATGCTGTCGAGCTCCGCGCCGTTTCCCTCCAGATCGCGCTTCAGCTCACTGCTTCCGCCCGGAAAGACCACCCGGCAGGAGGCACCGGTCTCCACGCGGCGCGATACAATTCGTGTCAGGTAACGCTCTTCGCTATCTACCAGCGTGCCGAGCGTGCTGACGTAGAAGGCGATGGAATCTCCCTCCGGGATTTCGTAGCACTTGCGGTCGCCGTCGTAGATGCCGCCCGAAACTACCACGTAGAGTTTGCGTAGTCCCGGCCGCGCCAGAATCTCCTGGGAATAGTCGTAGGTAAAGAGCTCGGAGGTCCCGTTGAAGAGCGTGTCAATCCGCTCTCCGGCCTCGTTCAGCGGCATTTTGACATAGCGGGCAAAAACCTTGTCGCGATTGGCTACGCGCCGGTCGTTGCGCTTCCGCCGACCTTTGTCGGTATAGTGCTCCCGCAGGTCATGGAAGGTCAGTCCATTGTCTTCATCGCCATAACGTTCCTCAAAGAGCGCGAGTTGGCCTTGCCGAACAAACTGTTCCGGATCGTGGATCAGGCTCCCCAGATAGCGCTCGTACTGCCGGTAACCGCGCAGTTGGCCCTTGCGAAAACTCTCGCCGGTCACCACCACTTCGTCGAGCGGAATCCGTTCGCCGGGCAGTAGCGCCACCGGCTGGAGCCGCATCTGCCAGCGGGTATCGGTCATCACGGCGGGCACGGTGATGCGAAAATCAATCACGATGTGCCCGTCCCGCTCCGCAACGTTCCGGAAGGTGGCGGATACCACGGCGGCATTGATCACGTCCGTGGCCACCATCTCGCCCGTCTCCTCATCGCGAATCGCCTTCATGATGAAGATATCCTTGCCTTCGGCATTCTTGACAATCAGGGTGTCACTGCCCTGCGAGGTGGTGTCGATGGCATACGGGGAGCGATCCGGCCGGGGGCTCACCGCCAGCGAAGCCTTCAGCCCGGCCTGCCGGACGTGTTGCAGTTTCTGCTGGGTGGAGCAGCCTTCCAGAGCGGCGAGCAGCAGCCCGCCCGCGAAAAGCAGGAGTAAAAGCCTTTTCATGGGGATTTATAGGTTGAATCAGAAGATATAAACGATGGAAGCGCGCATGTCGTCGGGTTGCAGGAAGACCTTGTTGCCACTCGCCAGGATTCGTCCGCAGCGCGGGCAGGCGTAGGTCGTATAGGCGGTGGTTCCCGCCCAGGCACCCAGTCCGAAATCGAGGTTGAGGTGGCGGGAGAGCATCAGGGCATAGCCGACCGAAAGGCCGCTTCCCCAGGCATCTCCCTCTTCGGATTTCTGGTTGCCGAAGAGGCCGCCCCGGTTGTATTCCCGGTATTGTCCCTTGAGGGAGAACCACCAGCCGGAGTAGGTGTGCCAGGGCCAGTACCGCATTCCCAGCGAGAAATTGCGCTGCCGGTTTTGGAGATAACCCTTCTCCTCGGAACCGTAGCTCCAGGGATTATAGACGGCTCCGGCCGCGAGCGAGAGGTGCCGGCCCAACGACACCGCCACTTCGCCGTTCAATGCGCCCAGATTCAGGTAGTCTACGGCATTGGTGGCCACGCTGACCTGCTGTGCGTGAAGCGCTCCGGCCCAGAGCAACAGCAGGCATCCAATGAGAATTTGTTTCATGAACAACAGCGTTTAAGGATTGACGACAATTACTTTCGATGCACTGAGGGCGAACTCGCGTTTGAGCGGGAAGTTGACCCGCTGTGTCCCGGCCATCCCGGCCACGAAGTGACAGTTCGGCAGGTCCGGCATGTGCCAGAGGACCAGATTGTCCGTCATCAGGTTCCAGTAGAACTCGTCATTGCAGTGCAGGGTATCGCCGCTGGCGAAACGGATAAAACAATCCAGCCGGACAGTGTCGCCTACGTGGGCGTAAAGGGTGTCGGGCCCGGAGCAGCCGACTCCAATATGGTCGGACACGGCCGAACGAAGCGACTTGCTGCGCCTTAGGTAGTTAGCCGTGACGGAGACCACGCCGTTCTGGCTTCCGTAGAGTTTGACGGTATCCTGGCCCACGGCACTGCCGGCAAACCAGGCCGCCGAACTGCCGCTGACGCTCCACTGGGCATCCCGGGTTACATCACGGGTAGAACCGTCGTTCTCAAAGAACATTGTGGCAGTCAGCCGGGCTGTATCGCCCGCCCACATGACGGGCCGGGTGCTGTGCACGGTCAGGAGGGTGTCCCAGTTCATGATGGTGATATCGCAGTAGTCGCGTTTGGCGCCATCCCAACTCACAGCCCAAAGCCGACCGGTACGGGAGTGGCCGTTGATCGCGCCGCTGCTCACCCGACAGCCGCCGGCGCCGTCGTCTGTGAACGAGAGGCCCGCTTCCGCAAAGCCCTCGCCCGCAACAATCCGGTATCCGAAGGGAGTCGGCTCCCGCAGCAGGCTGCGGACGAGGGAGGCGTGTTGAAGAAGGGTGTCACGGTTTCGGTCAAATACGAGCACCCGGCTGTCCTCCACGTCGCCCCGCGTCACCTTCCAAGAGGAGGCGACCACGGCGTTCGTGTCGGTGAGCGACAGTGTGAGTACGTAGGAGGTGTTTCGCCGGATGTCAAAGTTTTTGGTATTGTCTTCGCCCAGATAAATCCGGTAGCAGAGGTCATTGATGGTGATACCTTCAAACCGGTAACGGGCCAGCACTTCAAGATAGGTGCAGCAGTCGTCGGCCCCTTCGAGCTGATCAGGGGTCTTTTGCCACGGGTCGTTGTTCTCTTCGAGCAGATTGCCCTGCATGTTCTCGGGGACCAGCAGCCGCACCGTCTCGCCCTCCACCAGACCCTCCAGTTCTTCCTCTGTCAGGGCATCCCCGTCGCACAGTTCATCGGCCAGTGCGCGCGATTCCTCCTGCCAGGGAGTGACGCTTGCCGATACGTTGAAGATTTCTACGGAGCGGAGTTCCAACTCGCCGCGCATCTGGCTCAGATCCATTTGGAGCGAGTAGCGGGCCATGAGCCGGTTCAGTCCCAGGCACACGGAATAACCGTCTCCGGCGCTGCCGAAGGTAATGACGGTGTCACAGGCCATGGGAATGCCACCTTCGGCAATTGATTCGGGGTCGTCCATATAGACCCGGGTCTGCAGGGCCTGCGACAGGTGCACAGGGGTGTTTCGGCGGCCGTTATTGGCCAGGGCAAGAATCCGATAGCGCCGCCCTTCGATCAGGTTGTCAAAGTGGAGCGCATTGTAAGAGGTAAAGTATCCGGTGCTGTGCACCAGTCCGGATGCCTCGTCATAGATAAAGATGTTCAGGTTGGAGATGGCGGTCTCATCGGGATCGATGAAGCCGCGCGTGCTGCCCGCTTCACACGCTATATCGACCGCGATGTAGAGCGATGCGGAGATTTCTCCCTCTTCGGGGTTAACGGGGTTGTGGCAGGCGTTCGCCATCAGGGCGGCCAGCAGAATCAATGGGGTTGCGAAAAAGCGTTTCATAGGCGTTGTTTTGCCGCAAAAGTAGCGGGCCAAAACAGCGGTTGTAACAGCTTAAATCACGGTTTTTGACTATTAGTCGATTCTCGAAAAATGTGGCTTTCGCGGGATGAAAACCAGCCTTTTTCAGCCATCTCGGATGCCCGCGCCAACCGTATTCTATAAATAGCGAAAACGAGTGCGGGTTTTTGCCAGTCAATCCCGGCAAAACTTGGACATTTCAAAAAAATAATATAACTTCGCAACTTAAACCGCTGAAAAGCGGGTTGCAAAACTTGAACAAAATATAACTTAATAAATAGATTCACTATGGAAGATATCACTGCAAAGGTTAAGGCCATCATCGTAGACAAACTTGGTGTGGACGAAAGCGAAGTCGTTGATTCTGCAAGCTTTACCAACGACCTCGGTGCAGATTCTCTGGATACCGTCGAACTCATCATGGAGTTTGAGAAGGTGTTTGACATCCAGATCCCTGAAGAAGTGGCAGAAAAAATCTCCACGGTCAAAGACGCAATCGACAATATCGAGAAAGCAGTCAACAATAAATAAGTAGTCGTGAAAAGAGTTGTAGTCACCGGTCTCGGGACGATCAACCCTCTTGGCAACGACATCGCGTCTTATTTCAAGAACCTTGATGAGGGAGTCAGCGGAGCCGGTCTGATTGACCGCTTCGATGTCTCCCTTTTTAAGACGAAGTTCGCCTGCCAGATAGAGGGGTACAACCCCGAGGAGTTCGGCTTCGATCGCAAGGAAGCCAGAAAGAACGACCATTATGCGCAGTTTGCCATCATTGCGGCTGATCAGGCTGTTAAGGATGCAAAGATCAATATTGAGGAAGAGGATCCCTATCGGGTCGGCGTGGTTGTCGGCTCCGGTATCGGCGGCGTGGAAACGATTACCTCGGAAATGCTGGAATATACCCCCGGCGCCATCCCCCGTTTCAGCCCCATCTTCATTCCTAAACTCATCACCAACATCGCCCCGGGCGTGATTGCCATCCGGCATGGCTTCCGCGGCCCCAACCACTCCGTTTCGTCGGCTTGCGCCACGGCAACGCATGCGATTGGTGTCGCTATGTCTTACATCCAGACCGGCAAGGCGGATATCATCGTGGCCGGCGGCTCCGAAGCCCCGATTACGATTCCCGGCGTAGGCGGATTCAACTCAGCCCAGGCTCTCTCGGCCCGCAACGACGAATACAAGACTGCGTCGCGTCCCTTCGATGCTACGCGAGACGGTTTCGTGATGGGCGAAGGCGCCGGCGTCGTGGTGCTGGAAGAGTATGAGCACGCCAAGAAGCGCGGTGCCACCATCTATGCCGAACTCGCAGGCTTCGGTTTCACCGACGATGCCCACCACATCACCGCTCCGGATCCGGAAGGAAAGGGGGCAGCCAAGGCTATGGAACTGGCCCTCAAGGATGCGGGTGTGACCCCGGCGGAGGTGGATTACATCAATGCGCACGGCACCTCCACGCACCTGGGTGATATCGCCGAACTGGGCGCTATCAAACAGGTCTTTGGCGATGCCGCCTACAAGACGGTAATCAGCTCCACCAAATCGATGACCGGCCATCTGCTCGGTGCTGCCGGTGCTGTCGAAACCCTCGCCTGCATCCACGCGATGCGGGACGGAATCATTCCTCCTACCATCAATTTCAAGGAGGAAGATCCCGAAATCGATTACAAGCTGAATCTGTCGCTCTCGGGCCCTCAGCACCGCACGGTGCGGGTCGCCTTGAACAACAACTTCGGCTTTGGCGGCCAGAACGCCTGCCTCGTACTGAAAGCAATTTAACAGATACCATGAAACAATTCATTGTTTCGGCCGCCCTGCTACTGAGCGTGACTGCAGGGTATGCCTGCACCAACCTTATCGTGACCAAAGGTGCAACCACCGACGGCTCCGTCCTCGTCTCCGACGTGGCAGATTCCCACAACCGCTACGGCGTGCTCGACTTCAAACTCGGCGGTCCCCACAAGCCGGGCGAGATGCGTGCCGTTTACCAGTGGGGCAGCGATTCCCGCGGCCCGTTCCGCTATTGCGGCTCCATTCCGGAGGCTCCTTATACTTATAATGTAATGAGCAACATGAACGAGTACCAGGTAACCATCGGCGAAACCACCTACAACGGCCGCTACAAGGAGTTGCAGGACACCACCGCCATCCTGGACTACGGTTCCATCATGAATATCTGCCTGCAGCGCAGCAAGACGGCCCGCGAGGCCATCCTGAACTTTGCGGCGCTGACGGATGCCTACGGCTACGACTCCACCGGCGAATCGCTCTCCGTGGCAGACCCTGAAGAGGCGTGGATTCTGGAGGTGATGCCCCGTAAGCCCAAATATGACGAGAACGGGGTCAACACCAACCGCGGTATCGTCTATGTGGCCATCCGCATTCCGGACGGCTGCATTTGCGCGCATGCCAACTGCGCCCGTATCACCACCTTCCCGCTGAACGATCCGGAGAACTGCCTCTATTCCAAGGATGTGATCTCGCAGGCCCGCGAACTGGGCTGGTACGAGGGTCCGGATGAGGAATTCAGCTTCACGGATGTCTATTGCCCCATAACCAGCTACTCGCTGCTGCGTTCCTGCGAACTCCGCGTCTGGAGTTTCTTCAACCGCTACGGCGATCTGGATATGAGCCAGTACCTCGATTATGTGACCGGCGAGGATCCCACGCACCGCATGCCGCTCTATGTCAAGGCAAAGGAGAAGATCTCCGTGCAGATGCTGGCCGAGATGATGCGCGACCACTACGAGGGCACCCCGTTCGATATGCGCAAGGGCGTTGCGGCAGGCCCGCAGGAGACCCCGTACCGCTTCCGTGACAACGACTGGACCGTGGATGGCGTGAAGTACCGCAACGAGCGCGCAATAGCCATGCAGCAGGCCGGCTTCTGGTTCATCAGCCAGTGCCGCGGCTGGCTGCCGCGCGAAGTGGGTGGCGTCATCTGGTTCGCCGTGGACGATCCGGGCACCGCACCCCTCACCCCGGTTTACGCCAGCGCCCGTGCCATTTCTAACCACTATGCTTTTGGCAATGGTTCGCACGTGGAGTATTCCCCCACCTCGATGTGGTGGATGTGCAACCGGATCGCGCAGTTCGCCTACCTGAACTACCGCAACGTGGGCAACGAGGTGCATGAGGTGATCCGCGCCCACGAGGCCGAGATGGTAGAGAAGGTGGCTGCTGCCGACCGGGAGGCGCTCGCCATGCTCAAGAAATCCGGCAAGAAAGCTGTCAAGTTTATGACCAAATTCTCGGTTGAGCAGCAGGATGCCCTCTTCGAGAAATGGGACAAACTGGACAAGTACCTGCTCGTCAAATACGTGGACGGTAACATCAAGAAGCAGAACCCGGACGGTTCCTTCGTCGTGTTCCCCCACGCTTACCAGGGCAAGGACCACTTCGTTCCCCAGTCGCCCGACGTTCCGGGCCTGAGCGAAGCCTACAAACGGGCGGTGGTCTCCGAGACGGGAGATTTCCTGAAAGACAAAAAGATGAAATAGAAAGAGCGGCCCGCGGGTCGCTCTTCTTTTTACTTCAGCACCGTGTAGGTGAGGTGGAGAACTGGATGGCGGGCGGCGGCGGTGCCGTTGATCTCGCACGTCCAGTAATTCTGGGAATCTACATAATAATAGGTGCTTCCGCTGGATGAACTGGAGCCGTAGCCGTACGGGTAACCATAGCCATAGCCGTATCCGTAGCCGTACGGGTCGTATCCACCGTATCCGTAGCCATACCCGCCATAGCCGTAGCCGTACATGGAAGCATAGTAGTTGTAGTAGTCGTAGTAATCACTGGTGCTGGAGGAACTGGTGGTGTACTCAATGGTCGGGATGATCCAGATATCGTAGTTCTCATCCACTTCTTCTTTCTTCTCGCGAATCAGCGACTGCAGGTACATGGCCACGTCGGAACGGAAATAGAAGAGCGAGCGGTTTGCCTCTCCGTGGTCATAGGCGGTGGTATAACGCTCGGAAATCGGGGAATAGACCGTGTAGGTGGCACCGCGGAGCCGGCGACAGGGATAGAGGTTGGCCGGCCAGGTTTTGTACTGGTCCACGGAGCCGGAGTATTCGAATGGGAATTCCATCGTGGCGCGGCAAACCATCAGCGCATCGGGATCGATATCGTTAGCTGTCATCCAATCGTCAATTCGCTGGCGCAGGACTTTGGCATCGATATGCGGCTTCAGGCCCGTCAGGCCTTCGTAACGGATCATGGCTGAAGCATCGTCCGTTTCCGGGAAGATATGCTCTTTCTCGATGCTCATCACGGCATTGTAGGTGCCCAGGTTGAAGTAGACGGTGGTGTCGCGACGGCGTCCGGCATCGTTGATGGAGCTGAAGGTGAAGACCACCTGTGAGGAACTTGCGTCAAAGGTGTTGAGGCGGCCGCCTTCGGTTCCCTCTTCCACCGGATCCGTGTGGAGGTAGATGCCGTAGAACTTGGAGGTAAAGAGTTCGGTGCTGTCCAGCGTCTCGCGGTCCATGTCAAAGAGCGGCAGCGCAAACTCCTTCGTGAAGTGCAGCACCAAGGTGTCACCGCCGGTATAAATCATCGAACCCCGGACAGCCAGCTCGCTCTTGCAGTCGGCCAGCGAAACGGAGTTGCTATAGACATAGGTAGAATCGAGTTCTACCTTGAGCTGGTGGACGTAGATGTTCTGCGGAATGGAAGCCTGGTCTTTGTCGAGCACCTGATTGCTCTTGGCCGTCAGGCTGATATACATATCCTTGAAAATCGGATCGGTGCCCCAGACGATCGAGTCGTTGGCCGGGGAGATGGTGAGGGCGGTGCCCACGTTGACCGTGCCGTAGGTCGCCGTAGTGAGCGATCCGACCGCTACCGTGCTGCTGACGGTGGTCTGCAGGCTGTCTGCGTACTTTTGTCCGACAGGCAGGTCGATATCTACCGTGTGGATGGAAATATCCTGGTTTGCTGGAATATAGGAAGCCCCCAGCGTCGGATCTACCAGAACGCAGGAGGCGACTGAAAATGCGAGTGCGACCAGTGCCGCTGCAGAGAAGATTCTACTTGCTCTTGCCATTTGCAGATAAGATATCGTCGTAAAACTTGTTGTAGGCCTGGATGTAGCGGGTGTCTTCCGTGCTGATGGGGCAGTAGGGCAGAACGGGGAGTTTCCGTGCCGCCACGGCTGCAGCCAGTTCCGGGTGCAATTCGGGCACGCCCGCGATGATACCGTCGGCATACTGGATGGCCAGTTTTGCAAGATTCATGCCGTCCGGCTGCTTGAAGGCGGCCAGGTCGGTCTTCTTGATGCCGGGCATGAGGATTTTGTCGGCCAGGTCGGCGGAGACTTTTTCATCCAGGAATTCGTTGTAGAGCGAGAGCACCACCTTTGCTTCTTCGAAGATAGGGTCGTCTTTGTAGGCCTTCTTGAGGTAGAGCGGCAGAATGTGCGAGATCCAACCCTGACAGTGGATGATATCGGGTTTCCAACGCAGTTTCTTGACCGTTTCCATCGCTCCGCGAGCGAAGAAGATGGCGCGTTCGCCATTGTCTTCAAAGAATTTGCCCGATGCGTCCTGATAGACAGCCTTGCGCTGGAAGTAATCTTCGTTGTCGATGAAATAGACCTGCATGCGCGCTGCGGAAATGGAAGCTACCTTAATGATCAGCGAGTAGTCCAGATTGCCGATCACGAGGTTCATGCCGGAAAGGCGGATGACTTCGTGCAGCTGGTTGCGGCGCTCGTTGATGCAGCCATAGCGCGGCATGAAGGAGCGGATCTCTTTCCCGCTCTCCTGCACGCCCTGGGGCAGGAAACGTCCGACATTGGCGATATCCGATTCGGGCAGATACGGGTAGATTTCAGAGTTCACGAAGAGCACGCGCTGTATTCCTTCCATAACGGGTCGTTTTAAGGCAAATTCAGCACAAAGATAAGAAATAATTTGATTACCTTTGCCCGAAATCCACCCGAATGGCACGCAAAGAGAGAAATATGGTCCGCAGGCGGCTGATCCGCTCCTATGTAACATCGGTTATCAGCATTTCGCTGGTGCTGACGTTGATGGGTGCCGCCGCTATTTTTTGGGCCAGCGCAGGCGGGGTATCCCGCTATTTCAAAGAGAATGTGACGGTGTCGCTGATTCTCCCTATGGAGGCCGATGACGTGGCGGCGCAAGCCCTTGTGACTGAGCTTTCTGCGCGTGAAGATATCAAGAGCGCGGAGTATATCTCCCGCGAACGGGGTACCGAGGAACTGAAGGCGATGCTCGGTGCGGATTTCCTGGAGGTTTTTGAGACCAATCCGGTGCCGGCATCCATCGACCTGCACCTCTCCGGCGAGGCAGTATCTCGCGATTCGCTCGCTGCCCTGCGCGCCGCCTTCGAGGCGGATCCCCGCATCCGCGAGGTGGTCTATCAGGAGAGCCTGATCGAAGCGCTCAATGCCAACCTGGGCCGCATCACGCTGGTCCTCACGGCGGTGATTGCGCTGCTGCTGGTCATCTCCTTTGCGCTGATCAACAACACGGTGCGGCTCAACATCTACGCCCGCCGCTTCACTATCCATACCATGCACCTGGTGGGGGCGCGCAACGCCTTCATCAGCCGGCCCTTCATCCGGCAGGCACTGGTGCAGGGGGCGGTCTCCGGCGCTGTCGCAGCCCTCATTCTGGGGATTATCCTGGTCTATGTCAAGCGCTCCAGTGCACTGCTCTATTCGCTCTTCGACAGCACCGTGGTCTGGCTTACGCTCTTTGGCCTGGTGCTTGCAGGCATGCTGATCTGTGCGGCCTCCGCAGCCTTCGTGGTGAACCGCTTGGCCTACACTTCCAAAGACGACCTTTATTATTAGAATCATAATGAGCAAATTCTCCCTTCCTCCCAAAAGTGTCCGGCTGATTCTGGTCGGCCTGATCGTGATGGTGTCGGGTTATATCCTGATGATGGGCGGCGGTTCGTCCGACCCTGACGTCTTCAATGAATCGATGTTCGATTTTCGCCGGCTGGTGGCCTCGCCGCTGTTGGTCCTGATGGGAATCGTGATTATCATCGTCTCCATTATGAAGCCGCGCGGCGGTGACGGGGAGGAGGGCAAATGAGTTGGTTTGAAGCCCTTATCCTGGGTTTGATCCAGGGACTGACCGAATTCCTGCCGGTCAGCAGCAGCGGCCATCTGGCTATCGGCAAAGCCCTCTTCGGCATTGAAACCTCCGACCTGCGTTTTGAAATCATTGTCCACGCCGCTACGGTGCTGGCAACCATCGTCGTGTTCCGCAAGGAGATATGGCAGTTGCTGCAGGGACTTTTTAAGTTTAAACTGAATGCGGAGACGCGCTATATCCTGCTGATTCTTATCTCTATGATTCCCGTCTTTGTGGTGGGCATGTTCTTCAAGGACTATGTGGAGGCGCTCTTTGGTGAGGGTCTTATCGTGGTGGGCTGCGCGCTGCTCGTCACCGCGCTGCTGCTCTTCCTGAGCGAAACGCTCGGCCGTCGCAAGGCGGAAGAGGGTGGCCCCGTCACCTGGAAATCTGCCCTCTGGATGGGTCTGGCTCAGGCGGTTGCTGTGATTCCGGGTCTCTCCCGCAGCGGCTCCACCATCGCCACGGGTTTGCTCTGCGGTGTGAAGAAATCGGAAGTGGCGCAGTTCTCCTTCCTGATGGTCCTCATCCCGATCCTGGGCGAAGCCTTTCTGGATGTAGTGGGAGGTGATGCCGGTGCTTCCGCCGTGGGCGCACTGCCTCTGATTATCGGCTTTCTGGCCGCTTTCGTCTCGGGCCTCTTTGCCTGCAAGGTGATGATTGCCCTTGTGAAGAAAGCCCGGCTCAAATGGTTCGCCCTCTACTGTGTGGCGGCCGCTCTTTTCTGTCTGATTTACGGTCTGTTGGCATAAGCGATGGAAGAGTCTCAGGGACGATACTTCTTTTTGTCCGACGTGCATCTCGGGGAAGCCGGGGATGCCGCGGGGTTCAGGGAGCGTCGGTTTCTGGATTTCCTGCGCTCGCTACCCGGTGATACCAAGGGTCTTTTCCTGCTGGGCGATATCTTTGATTTCTGGGTGGAATACCGCTATGTGGTCCCGCGCGGCTACGTGCGCGTGCTCGGTGAACTGGCGCGTCTGGCAGATTCCGGTGTGGAACTCTGGTTTTTCTGCGGCAACCACGACTGGTGGCTGACCGACTATCTGGAAAAGGAGTTGGGTGCACATGTCGTCAAGGCTCCTTACAAGATTATGGATGTGGGCGGTCTGCATCTCTGCATCGGCCACGGGGACTGCGTGGGACGCCGGCCCTTCCGCCAGCGGCTGCTGACCCATTTCTTCCACTCGCGCTTCTGGATTACGGTGCTCAAGTCACTCCATCCGTGGTTTGTCTTCCGGCTGGCAAAGCGCTGGTCGTCCGGTAGTCGCCGCCGTCATCCTGCGGACTACGAGTTCCGCGGTGCGGAGGAGCCTATCTGGAAGTTTGCGGATAAGATGGTGCGGCGCAAGAAGGTGGATGCCTGCATCTTCGGGCATTTGCACACGGCGCTGGAGACCGATCTGTCGGATGGAAAGAAACTCTATTTGCTGGGCGACTGGGGTTCGGGCTCGTCTTTCCTGAACCTCTTCGGGATGTATATATCCGGCTTCGGCCTGCCGAAGATGGAGAAGTAGAGCGCATCGAACTCGCCCCGCTCCCAGATAGCTACCAGTTCCTCCAAATCCTTGTCCTCGCCAAAACGGTCGTAGGGCACCTTCAGGTCGCCTCCGCATATCTTGGCAAATCCCTGCCAGAAGGCGGCCGACGGGGTATCCAGGTAGTTCTTGAGAATCACGTAGGGGGTGAGGCCGGTCTCGCGGTCTATCAAGCGGATAATCATCTTGCCCTGGCTCAGCGTCAACCTGCGGAAGATGGGGTCGAAATCCTTGAGCAGGTCGCGTTTAAGCTTGTCTAGATAGCGATCCTGTTTGCGCTTGTTATAGTGCTCACGTTCAAAGAGTTCATCCGTTTCATTGATGGTTTTGGCGATGAACTTGGCGTAGGGGTAGGCCTTGCTGAAGTTGTGCACGCGCTTGTAGTACTTGCGCCACTGGCGCTTGGTCATGGAGGCACGCGGCGAGATGACAGCCGGCGGAATGTCGTCTATGAAGATGGTATCCTTGCCCTGCACGATGTACTGCATCACATAACCATCCGGATCCTGCGCCATCAGCGGGCAGGCGGTCAGCAGCAGAAGCAGCAGCGCGGGGATGTGTTTTTTGCAGCGCATAACAGTTTCGAGGGGCAAAATTAATCAGTTTTTTGCTTATATTTGCGAATCTGTGTAATCAGAACCAGAAAACAAACCAACAATAATTATACCGTCATGTTTGACTTTTCCACATTTACACCCTGGTCGCTCTTCTGCGACGCGGGCGTTATCTTCGGTCTGTTGCTGATTGGAAAGATCTGCAGGGCCAAAATCAAAGCCATCCAGTCTCTGTTCATTCCGCCGTCCCTGATTGCGGGTGTGCTGGCACTTGCCTTCGGCCCCAATGGCCTTGGCTGGCTGCCGCTTTCGAACAATCTCGGTACCTATTCCGCCATCCTGATCGCTGTGGTCTTTGCAGCCCTTCCGCTGGCTTCTCCTGCCATGAAAATGAAGGAGATCGGCTCCAAACTGGGCCCGATGTGGGCATATTCCCAGTTCGGCATGTTCTTCCAATGGGCGGCTATCGGCATCATCGGTATCCTGATTCTCACGCCGCTCTTCAAGGTGCCTGAATTCTTCGGCATCATGTGCCCTGTGGGCTTCTACGGTGGCCACGGAACGGCTGCCGCTATGGCTTCCGAATTTGGTGAAGGCTACGAAGAGGTTGCCCGCAGTCTCGGTATGACCACCGCTACGGTGGGCGTCGTGCTGGGTGTGATCTTCGGCGTGCTGCTCATCAAGATCGCTACCAAGAAGCACCAGACCAGTTATGTGACGGACTTCGCGGAGTTGCCGAACGAGCTGCGTTCCGGCCTGGTTCCGGAAGAGAAGCGTGACGTGCTGGGCAAGGCTACGGTCTCCTCCATCTCCATCGACCACTTCGCCATGCACCTGGGTCTGGTCATCTTCGCGGCATACTGCGGTTATCTGCTGAGCGACGTCCTGCTCAAGGGTACACTGAATATCAAGGGTGTTCCGGTATTCCTCACCGCATACGTCGTGGGTATGATCTTCAAGCTGCTGCTTGATGCTACCAAGGCGAGCCGTTTCGTGGAACAGAAGACCATCAGCAACATCAGTGGTACGGCTACCGACCTGCTCGTGACCTGCGGCGTGGGCGCCATCAACCTTAAGGTGGTGACCGCCAACGCACTGCCGCTCATCGTTCTGCTGGCAATCGGTGTGGCTATCACCCTCTTCATGGTGTTCTACTTCGCACGCCACCTCTACGCCAAAGACTGGTTTGAGAAAGCCATCTTCGCATGGGGTTGGTGGACCGGTACGATGGCCATCGGTATCGCACTGCTCCGCATTGTGGACCCGAAGAACGAAAGCCACGCGCTGGACAACTACGCTATGGCTTTCATGCCTTGCGCACCTATTGAGATTATCCTGATCTGGTCCGTCCCCGTCGCCTTCAAGGGGGGCTGGCTGCTCTGGCTCTGCGTGGGATACCTGGTGCTTTCGCTCCTGATTCTCCTGCTGGCCAAGAAACTGGGATGGTGGATCCCCGGATCGCAACTCAAAGCGGCTAAGAAATAGTTTTTTAACGATGAAAAATATCGTCACCACTTTCAGTGCCGTCGTCTGCTTGACGACGGCGCTGGTGTTCCTCGGCGGTTGTAACGCCGAGAAGGCAATGGCCCGCAAGGTGGACAGTCTCCACCGCAAGATGATCACCATCGACACGCACACGGATACCGCTCTGGATATCCTGCGCGGCAAAGGTGAGGATGAACTTCAGGTCAGTTTTGACAAGATGCTTGCAGGTGGCCTGGATGCTGTTTTCTTTGCCATCTACAAAGGTCAGGGAAAGCGGGACGACAGCACGCTCGTGGCTGTCGCCGACTGGACTGAAGAAAAGCTCAAGGCGTTCGCCGAGTATGCGGATGCCTCTCCCAAGGCCGAACGCGCCTTCCATCCCGCAGATGTCCGGCGCATCAAGAAATCCGGCAAGGCCTGCGTCATCCAGTGCCTTGAAAATGGCTATATGGTGGGACGCGATCTCAAGAACGTGGAGCGCTTCTACAACCTGGGTGCCCGCTACATCACCCTGTCGCACAATAACAACAATGATATCTGCGACGCGGGTGTGCGTGTGGACAACCCCAAGAAGGGCTTCTCTTCCGAACTCGAATGGAACGGCCTTTCGCCCTTCGGCTATCAGGTGGTGGCCGAGATGAACAGGCTGGGTATGATCATCGACGTCTCCCATACGGCCGACGAAACGGTGGAGGATGTGCTCGAAGCCAGTGCGGCGCCTATCATCGCATCACACTCCTGCGCCCGCGCCCTCTGCGACCATCCCCGGAATCTTCCGGACGATCTGCTTCGCAAGATTGCTGCCAAGGGTGGTGTGATCCAGGTGACCATCTACCATGGCTTTGTGGATAAGGGCGACGGCACTCCGCTGGATGTCAAGCTTTTCTGCGATCACGTAGAGTATATTCGCGACGTAGCCGGCGTTGAGCACGTGGGCTTTGGCTCCGACTTCGACGGCGGTGGCGGCCTGGAGGGCATCAACTCCGCTCTCGAGGTGAAGAACGTTACCAAAGAGCTCCTGCGCCGCGGCTGGTCCGACCACGACATCGCCCTCTTCTGGGGTGGCAACCTCCTCCGCGTTTGGGAAGAGGTCGAAGCCGTCGCCGAGCGACTCTCCGGCACCCAGATTTCACCGGTCGGCTAAAGCGGTCGGAAGTTAGTCGAAAATGCATCAAACTCGAAGTTTTTAAGCTTCGGTAAAGAGTTGAAAATAGTCACGTTAGGTGGCTATTTTTTTTGTCGAAAATTGTAAAAAAATGTTTGCGTTTCAGAATAAATGTGTATCTTTGCATCCCATATCCTATGCCCGCATTGTGCGCAATCGGCTGTGGGACAGTTAATTAGAAGTTATTTTTAAGTTATAGAGAAATGTTACAACCTAAGAAAACCAAATTCAGAAGGCAGCAGAAAGGCCGTATGAAAGGTATCGCTCAGCGTGGAAACCAGCTGGCCTTCGGGTCCTTTGGTATCAAGACGCTCGAGAGTTGCTGGCTTACCGGACAGCAGATTGAAGCTGCCCGCCAGGCAGTCGTCCGTTACATGAAGCGTGAGGGTCAGATTTGGATCCGCATCTTCCCGGACAAGCCCTACACCAAGAAACCGGCTGAGGTCCGTATGGGTAAAGGTAAAGGTAACCCTGAGGGTTTCGTTGCTCCTGTTACTCCCGGTCGTATGCTGATCGAGTGCGAAGGTGTTCCTTTGGCAGTCGCTAAGGAAGCTCTTCGCCTGGGCGCACAGAAGCTGCCCGTTATCACCAAGTTTGTGATCCGCAGGGATTATGTTGAATAATCAAACGAGAAGAAGGCTATGAAGACCCAAGAAATCCGTGAGATGGCCGTTGCAGACCTGCGCGAGCGCATCGAGACTGAAAAGCAGAACCTGAACCGGATGAAGATGAATCATGTCATCTCTCCGCTTGAGGATACCTCCAAGATCAAGAAGGCAAAGGCAGACATCGCGCGTATGATGACCGTCCTGGCTGAGAAAGAAAAACAGAACTAAACATCGTACGTCGTATGGAAAGAAATCTTCGTAAAGAAAGAATCGGTATCGTCGTCAGCGATAAGATGGATAAGACCATCGTGGTTGCCGTCAAGACCAAGGAGCGTCACCCCATCTACGGCAAGTTCGTCAACAAGACCACCAAGTTTGTTGCTGAAGATGCAGCCAACGAGTGCGGCGAAGGCGATACGGTCCGCATTATGGAAACCCGTCCCCTGAGCAAGACCAAGCGCTGGAGATTAGTAGAAATCGTAGAAAAAGCTAAATAACCATGATACAGCAAGAATCACGTTTAATGGTAGCAGACAACAGCGGTGCAAAGGAGGTCCTCTGCATCCGTGTGTTGGGCGGCACGCGCCGTCGCTACGCCGGCGTCGGCGACAAGATCGTCGTGGCCGTCAAGAGCGCCATTCCTGGTGGCAACACCAAGAAGGGTGCAGTTTCGAACGCAGTGGTCGTCCGCACCAAGAAGGAGATCCGCCGCGCCGATGGTTCCTACATCCGCTTCGATGACAACGCTTGTGTGTTGCTCACCAAGTCTGATGAGGTTGTCGGTACCCGTATCTTCGGTCCCGTTGCGCGCGAACTCCGCGAGAATTATATGAAAATTGTCTCACTGGCCCCTGAGGTACTTTAATTATAGGAGAAAACACTATGAGTAAGTTACACATCAAGAAGGGCGACATGGTTTACATCAACGCCGGTAATGACAAGGGCAAGACCGGTCGCGTTCTCTCCGTCAATACGGAAAAGAGCCGCGCCATCGTCGAAGGTGCCAACATGGTGAGCAAGCACACCAAACCCAATTCCAAGAATCCCCAGGGCGGTATCATCAAGCAGGAAGCTGGAATCCACATTTCCAACCTGCAGGTTGTCGACCCCGTCAAGGGCGGCGCTACCAAGATTGGTCGTCGCATTGGCGCTAACGGCAAACTGGTCCGCTATGCTAAAAAATCAGGAGAGGAGATCAAGTAATGGCAAAGGAAAAGAAAGTAGAAGCGCCTCAGGGCCCTACGATGGAACAGATTAACTACGTTCCCGCTCTTCAGAAGAAATATAAAGAGGAAATCATCGCGAACCTGACCAAGGAGTTCTCCTATAAGACCATCATGCAGGTTCCGAAGCTCGTCAAGATTGCCATCAACGAAGGCATCGGCAGCGCAACCCAGGACAAGAAGCTCGTTGAGGTCGCTCAGCAGGAGCTGACGGCTATCACCGGCCAGAAAGCAGTCCAGACGGTTTCCCGCAAAGACATTTCCAACTTTAAGCTCCGTAAGGGCATGCCCATCGGTGCAAAGGTTACCCTCCGCGGCGTGAAGATGTACGAGTTCCTCGAGCGTCTGATTGCCATCTCCCTCCCGCGTATCCGCGACTTCAAGGGTATCGCTGAGAACTTCGACGGTCGTGGCAACTACACCCTCGGTATCAAAGAGCAGATCATCTTCCCGGAGATTGACATCGACAAGATCACCAAGGTAATGGGTATGGAAATTACCTTCGTCACCACGGCGAAGACGGACGAAGAGGCGCACGCGCTGCTTCGTGAATTCGGTTTACCTTTCAAAAACATTAAACGCAACTAAGGTATGGCAAAAGAATCGATGAAAGCGCGCGAAGTGAAACGCGCAGCATTGTGTGCCAAGTATGCTGAGAAGCGCAAAGCCCTCAAAGAGGCTGGCGACTGGGCAGCTCTCGACAAGCTCCCGAAGAACGCTTCGCCTGTCCGCCTCCACAACCGTTGCTCCATCACCGGTCGTCCGAAGGGTTACATGCGTGCATTCGGCATCAGCCGTATTCAGTTCCGTGAGATGGCTTCCAAAGGCCTTCTCCCCGGCGTGAAGAAAGCATCCTGGTAATACACCTATAATAAATAATAAACATTCACATTGGATATCGGGCGCCGAGAAGGCGTCGAATCTAGAAAAAACGAAACAACAATGACTGATCCAATTGCAGATTATCTGACGAGAGTCCGTAATGCATATCTCGCTGGTCACAAGACCGTCGAGATTCCGGCATCGAAAATGAAAGTGGAGATCACCCGCATCCTCCACGAGAAGGGTTATATCCTGGCTTACAAGGTCATCGAAGGTACCCCTTTCAACACCATCAAGATCGCCCTCAAGTATCATCCTGAAACCAAGAAGGCAGCCATCAAGAAGATCGAGCGTGTCAGCAAACCCGGTTTGCGCCAGTACACCAACGTCGACAAGATGCCGCGCGTCCTCAACGGTCTGGGCATTGCAATCCTCTCGACATCGAAGGGTATCATCACCGACAAGGAAGCTCGCGAGCTCAACATCGGCGGTGAGGTTCTCTGCTATGTTTACTAATCGTCAATCAATAAAAAACGAACAATAATGTCACGAATTGGAAAATTACCTGTACACCTGCCCGCCGGCGTTACCGTTACGGTAGACAATGGCAATGTGGTAAAGGTTAAAGGCCCCCTCGGTGAACTTTCCCAGAAAGTCGATCCGGACATCGCAGTGAAAGTCGAGGGAGATGTAGTTACGGTTACCCGTCCTACGGACCAGCCGCGTCACCGTTCCATGCACGGTCTCTACCGCGCACTCATCAAGAACATGGTGGTAGGCGTTTCCGACGGATACACCATCAAGCAAGAGCTTGTCGGTGTCGGTTACCGCGTAGAAGTTCAGGGACAGATCGTCATCCTGAGCCTCGGTTATTCCCACGATATCTATTTCGAACTCCCGAAGGAGGTCAAAGGCGAAGCTGAGCCGGTCAAGAAAGGTCAGAACCCGGTGCTCGTCCTCAAGAGCCACGACAAACAGCTGATCGGTACGGTTGCTGCCAAGATCCGCTCGCTCCGTAAGCCTGAACCGTACAAGGGTAAGGGTATCAAGTTTGTCGGTGAAGAACTTCGTCGCAAGGCAGGCAAGAGTGCCAGCGCTAAATAATAGGAGATAAAGTTATGGCATTGACAAAATCAGAAAGAAGACAAAGAGTTCACTACCGCATCCGCAAGGTGGTCAACGGTACCCCCGAGCGTCCCCGTATGGTGGTGTTCAGAAGCAATAAGCAGATCTACGTCCAGGTTGTCGACGATACGAAGGGCATCACCCTTTGCTCCGCCGCTTCCAACGACAAGGCACTCGCAGAGGCTTGCAAGGGCAAGACTGGTTGCGAAGCTGCTGCAATCGTGGGCAAGGCCATTGCAGAGCGCGCGCTCGCAGCCGGCATCACGACGATTTCGTTCGACCGTGGCGGTTATCTCTACCACGGCAGAGTTAAAAGTTTGGCAGACGGTGCCCGCGAGGGTGGCCTTAAATTCTAAAGTACTATGGCAGATATCAATGTAAAGAAAGTCAAAACGACCGATCTCGAACTGAAAGACCGGTTGGTCGCAGTCCAGCGTGTGACCAAAGTCACCAAAGGTGGACGGCACTTCTCCTTTGCGGCAATCGTCGTAGTCGGAGATGAAAAAGGCGTCGTGGGTTACGGCCTCGGCAAAGCCAACGAAGTTACCACCGCGATTTCCAAGGGAATCGAGGATGCAAAGAAGAACCTGGTCAAGGTTCCGCTGAGCAAGACCACCATTCCGCACGAGCAGGAAGCTAAATTTGGCGGTGCACGTGTGTTCATGAAGCCGGCCGCTCCCGGTACCGGTGTGAAGGCAGGTGGTGCAATGCGCGCCGTCTTTGAGTCGGTGGGCATCAGCGATGTCCTGGCTAAGTCCAAAGGTTCGTCCAACCCTCACAACCTGGTGAAGGCTACGGTTGCTGCACTCGCTGAAATGCGTGACGCATACACGGTTGCAGGTCTCCGCGGCATTCCTATGAGCCGGGTATTTAACGGATAAGGAGATACAATTATGGCAAAAGTCAAAATTACCCAAATCAAGAGCCGCAGCGGCGCTACCAAGCGTCAGATTGCAAACCTGGTCTCCCTGGGTCTCCATCGCGTACACCAGACCGTTGAGGTCGAGGTGACCCCCGTTACCAAAGGTATGATTGAAAAAGTTCTTCACCTGGTTACGGTTGAAGAGGTTAAGTAAAGGAGGACAATAACATGAAACTTCATACGCTCGCACCTGCAAAGGGTGCAACCAAAAACGAGAAGCGCATTGGTCGCGGTCCGGGTTCGGGTCACGGCAAAACCGCTACCCGTGGTAGCAACGGTGCAAAATCCCGTTCCGGTTATTCCCGCAAGATCGGTTTCGAAGGTGGTCAGATGCCTATCCAGCGCCGCCTCCCGAAGTTCGGCTTCAAGAACCCCAACCGCGTGGAATACAAAGCCGTCAATCTTTCCTCCCTGCAGGCAGTTAGTGACAAGTACAATGTCACCGTCATTGATCCGGACGTGCTGATTTCGGCAGGTCTCGCTTCCAAGAACGACCTGGTCAAGATCCTTGCAAAGGGTGAACTGACCGCGAAGTTGGATGTCAAGGCTGATGCTTTCAGCGCAGCTGCGATCGCCAAGATCGAGGAAAAGGGCGGTACCGCAACCAAACTCTAACCGACGATTATGAAACACTTTTTCCAGACAATCGCCAACATCTTCAAGATTGAAGAGCTCCGCAAGAGGATCATCTATACCTTCTTGCTGATCGTCGTCTACCGTCTCGGTAGCTACGTCGTTCTGCCCGGTATCGATGCTTCCCAACTCGCCGCTCTCCAGAGCAAAGCTTCCAACGGCCTTCTGGGTCTGTTAGACATGTTCTCCGGCGGTGCGTTCGGTAATGCTTCAATCTTCGCGCTCGGCGTTATGCCTTACATCTCCGCGTCCATCGTTATCCAGCTTCTGGGTGTGATGTTCCCCTTCTTCCAGCGCCTCCAGCGCGAAGGAGAGAGCGGCAGACGTAAGATGAATCAATATACTCGTTATCTCACGATCGTGATCCTGCTGATTCAGGGCCCGGCTTATATGACGAGCCTGCACTCGACCCTCCCGCCGGAGGCATTCGTCACCACGATGAGCGCCGGCTGGTATGGTTTCGTGGCTACGCTGATCCTGATCGGAGGTACGATGTTCGTTATGTGGTTGGGTGAAAGAATTACAGACCGCGGCATTGGTAATGGTATTTCCCTGATCATCATGATCGGTATCATCGCCCGTCTCCCGATGGCGTTGAAACTCGAGTTCACGGAAAAGTTCAGCCAGACGACTGGCGGTGTGCTGATGCTCATCGTTGAGTTCATCGTGCTCTTCTTCGTGTTCGTGGCTACCATCGCTCTCGTGCAGGCAGTGCGTAAGATCCCTGTACAGTATGCCAAGAGAATTGTCGGCAACAAGCAGTACGGCGGTGTCCGCCAGTACATTCCGTTGAAGATCAACGCAGCCGGCGTCATGCCTATCATCTTTGCGCAGGCGCTGATGCTCTTCCCGATCATCTTCGGTCGCTTCAATGCTACCAAGGGTCTGGCAGCTACTTTCAACAACACCACCGGATTCTGGTATAACTTCGTCTTCGGTCTGCTGGTCATCCTGTTCACGTATTTCTACACCGCTATCACCGTGAACCCGACCAACATGGCAGAAGAAATGAAGAAGAACGGCGGCTTCATCCCGGGTTGCAAGCCTGGCAAGAAGACGGCCGATTATATCGATTCCATCATGTCGCGCATTACGCTTCCGGGGTCAATATTCCTGGCCATCGTGGCGATTTTGCCGGCATTTGCAAGATTGCTGGGCGTAAACAACCAGTTCGCTAGCTTCTACGGCGGTACTTCGCTGCTGATCCTCGTGGGCGTGGTGCTTGATACGATGCAGCATATCGAAAGTCATTTACTTATGCGTCACTACGACGGTCTGATGAAGACAGGACGTCTCAAGGGCCGTTCCGGTATGTAAAACCTTCGAGGGAATCAGATTATGATCAAGCTCAAAACCCAAGACGACATTGCCCTGCTGCGCGAGAACGCCCTGATGGTGTCCAAGACACTGGCAGAGGTGGGCCGCCACATCGCTCCGGGTATCACTACCATGGAGCTCGACCGGATTGCGGACAAATACATCCGCTCTCTGGGCGCAGAGCCTGGTTTCCTGGGTTATGACGGATATCCCTATACTTTGTGCATTTCGGTCAACGATACGGTGGTCCACGGTTTCCCTTCAGAGTACAAACTGAAGGAAGGGGATATCGTATCGGTTGACTGCGGCACGAAGTACCGTGGATTCTACGGCGATTCCGCTTACACGTTCCCGGTAGGGAAGGTGAGCGACGAAGACCGCGCTCTGCTGGAAGCCACCAAGATGTCGCTCTACAAGGGCATCGGAAAGGCTGTGGCGGGTGGTCGCGTCGGCGATATCGGACAAGCCGTTCAATCCTATGTGGAGGCCCTCGGCTTCTCTGTTGTTCGCGAGATGGTCGGACACGGCATCGGGCACAATATGCACGAGAGTCCGGAAGTTCCGAACTATGGCCGTCAGGGCCATGGGGTCAAGCTCCAGGAAGGTATGGTCATCTGCATCGAGCCGATGATCAATGCCGGCCGGAAGGAGATCTATCTCGACGACAACGGCTGGGGCATCCGTACGGCCGACGGTAGCAAGTCGGCTCATTTCGAGCTGACGGTTGCCATCCGTCATCAGGCGCCGGAAGTCTTGTCAACATTTGATTTCATCGAAAAAAACCAATAGTCAAAACAGTATGCCGAAACAGTCATCCATCGAAAAAGAAGGAACCATCATCGAGGCCCTCTCCAATGCTATGTTCAGAGTGGAGTTGGACAATGGACATGTCATTATAGCCCAC
>JBGUJZ010000021.1:0-88415 GCA_045114175.1 Bacteroidales bacterium
CCTGACGGCTTCATAGCCGTCGGGCTGACCAAGTCGTTTTGTGTGATAATAGAACGTTGAACGAGCCATCCCCTTGAGCTCCAGAAGGAGGTCAAGGTCGTGTTCCGGCCTTAGTCCTTCGATGGCTTCCGCCCAATCTCGCGCAGACGGGCTTCCCTTTCTTCGACTAAGGCCCTCACTTTTTTTAACAGAGCATTCTCGGCACGGAGCCGCTCGTTCTCGTATCTGAGCTGCTCCAGTTCCGTCATCTCCTCCGGTTTCTTTTTCTTGGGCCTTCCCATATCCTTTGGCGGGCGGCCTCTACGCTTGGTCTCATACAAGGCATCGTAGCCAGATTCCTTTGCTTTCCGCTTCCAGATCTGTATCCGACTAGTACTCACATCGTACTTGACTGCCGCCTCAAACAAAGTTAAGCAATTGTTCTCAATATCTCGCAGAACCTTTTCTCTAAACGGTCCATCTGTAAGAACATATTGCTTTTTTATCAACCCTGATGGGCCTTCCTTTTGATACTTTTCCCATAATACATCAAGGAGGTGGTGAGAGATACCATAATGGGAAGAGATTTGTTTGACGGAATGACCCGCCTCAAGCAACTCCATATACTTAAGGCGATCTTCAAAGGTGTGCTTTTTCTGCATAACAAAACCCCGAAAGTTTTTTGTCTAACTTTCGGGGTTCATCTCAAAAAGAGGGAGCCTTTTTAAAGAATTATCTATATGATTATCATTACCTTATTGGCAATAATCTCTGAGGAGACCTTGTTAGCTCCGTCTTGATCGAGGTATCGTCTACTCTGCAACCTTCCAAGCACGTACAGCTTACTACCCTTGGTGATTGATTCGAGATCCGGGCACTCGTCGCATTCGACGATGCGCACGTTATGCCACAAGACCTCGACCATGAAAAGGCCCTCGCTGTCACAGTAGTGCTGCTCGGTGGCTATAGAGATATTTGCGATTTTGGTTCCATCCACTTCTTGGATGTGACAGGATCCAACGATCCCTTGTAGTTCTACTTTGTTAAGAAATTCCATGGCTGATGAATTGTTTTGAGTTGTTGTTTACCAGGTCAAGTATCGCCTGGTGGTATTTTGTGGGTTGATTGTACCGGCCATAGCACTGAAGGATATGACCGTCTGAGAGAGAGACTTCTATCGTTTCAACGGGCTGATCGGGCTTCTCTTTCATTCGTGCTGACAGTATCAGAGAGTCCCTCTTTCCGTAATAGGAGTTCGTGTACACGCAGTGGTGCTGGCATTCTCCTTCGTGCTTGTAGTCCTCCAGAGTCTTTAGAACTACCACGAAAAGAAGGTCATTCCCGAAGGTGATGTCGAAGTAGCGGGATTTTTCCGCCAAAACCGCCAATTTCTCCATTTCCTTCTCTTTGCGGTGCTGGATTTCTATCCGTTCCAGGATAGCTTGTTTCTTCCGGACAAGGGCATCATGTTCTTTGGCCAGATCAACCGGGAAGAGATAATGCGGACTACGAAGATCCTTTTGGAAATAATCCAGCAGATCAAGGTAGTCAAACCAGATGCTCAGATCCTTGACCCTATAGCCGTATCGATCATAGTCCAGGACAGCCTTCCAGTACTTTGCGATTCGTTGCTTATCGGAGGAAAAGTACTTCTTTACAAAGTCCATCATTCCCTTTTTCCAGAGTGTTTCGAACTTGTTGTCACTCAGAAGATATGAGATGGCTCTTTCGGGGTAAAGCCCATTAAATCGCCCACTAAAGCCGTTTCTTTTGAGCTTGTCCCGACAGGAATACCTTGGATAAACGCCATCCGGTGGGATATGGTAGTACGCGTTGTTGTATCCATACCTATCGTAGTCTCGTTTGAGTGACAGATTCGTGTCGAGACAGAACGGACAGCTACGATAATAGGGAAACATCGCCAGATTCTTGGCACGGATCGTATCGTGGCCGGTGTCATCAATCCAGTGTTGAACGACCTCTACGGCATACCTTACGGATGAGGGCTCTCCCCTTTTCTTATTATAATATAGGTAGAACTGCCTCAGAACATTGAACTCCTTGACTTTCTGTAGGATGACGTAGTATTTACCATCAGAGAACCTCATCTGCCGGCTATTTGTCACGAGAGTCAGCTTGGCTCCGCACGATGGGCAACGCTTGGGCTTTTTGCCAGTCCAAGAATGGCCGCAATCGACGCAGCAGCACTCCATCGTCTTGATCTTGTAGATACCATAGTGCGGTATAACGTTATCAAAGCCCCACTTCTCTTGCGATGAAGTGAGGCCTTTCAACGTTGCAGAGAGCGCTTCTACTCTCTTTTCCAATTGGGTGCGCGGTTTCATATCAGTCAAATGAGAATAGTAACCCATCCCCCACAACCTGCTCTTCCGGCTTGGGTTTGGAGACCTTCTTCCCCACTGACCGAAGACGAGTGATCTCTTCAGATATCAGCCGGTCCTTGGCTACCTGCTTTAGCTCTGCGATCTCCTCTTCAGAGAGTTCTACCTGATGGTTGACCACGACTTGACATTGGATCGGTTTTCCGACATCCAGGTCTTCTTCCTCATAATAGTGGATTGCCATCGAATAGATCTCTTCGTCTGTAAAGCCGTTGATTTCAGAGTGTTGGACTTGATTTAGAATGTAGGTGATGCAATCGTCCAGGTTCTTCTGGGGGTTACATGCCTTGGCTGCGAACATAGGATTTGAATCGGCTACGCTGATTACATACTGTTCGATTGTCTGCTTGAATGCTTCTGATGATTTCATTGCTGTACCGGTTTGTTTTCTGTGATGAATCGTGATGGTTTTTTGGTGAACGTGTAACCCTTCCTCGTCAGGATCGTTGAGTAGGTCAAGTAGAGTTGCTCCTTGGCGCGAGTTGATGCTACATACATCTTTTTCAGCTCTCCGTTGTAGTATTCGATCTGCTGTTCTCTCGTCATGCCCTGACAGAAATACGAATTCGGGAAGTTCCCTTCAGAGAGTCCGACAAGGAAAACGTATCTCCATTCCAAGCCCTTGGCTGAATGAATAGTAGAAAGAGTCACATAACTATCGGTGATCGGGGCAGTGCTTTCCAGATAGTCTTTTTGGTAGAACTCCGCGAACGAATCCTTGTCAGTAACGAAGGCTAGCAAGAACTCTGAGACGCTCTCATATTGCTGGGACAGGATCAGGATCCGATCTAGGTCATCAGCAATCTCACCGCCGTCCTCAGGAATCCGCATCAGCTGCGTGATCAGTTCCATCATCAGCGCGTAGAGGCCGGGATTCGTTCTGTTGTACATCTCCCTGATCGTGAGAATTCTGTTCCCCAGATAGGACTCGTAGAACATCTCTTTCGCGGTCTTCTTTACGCCTTGCGGTGGATGGAGGTCGATCAGGCCGGTAGCTGCGACCATACGAATGCTGTACTCGTTCTCGCTGTCGACGATACGCAGGAGATGCTTTAGCAGCCGTATGTGCGTTTTCAGGATTCGTCTACCGCCCAGGACTTTATATGGGATTCCCTTACTACGCATCTCTCGCATGATGGGTGTCATGTAGGCGAGGTTGTTACAGAGGATTGCAATATCGCTCCACAATCCCTTGTCCTTTATCTCCTTCACTACTGAAAAAGCTTCTTGAGCTTCCGATGAGAAGGACTTGACCGTAATCTTTCCCGCCTCGTCGCACATGGATTTCAGCTGGGTGTTCTCACAATCCGTGAACTGAAACCGGTTCACGAAGTCGGCTATGTTCTGCCCACATCGGTAGGTCAGGGTCAGATGCTTGGTAGCGTGTTGTTCGTGGCGACCGAGGAAATCTTCCAGATGACGGTAGGATCCGCCATTGAACTCGAAGATGTTCTGCCTGGGATCCCCTACGAGAAAGACGTGTAGTTTTGGAATCGCTGTCAGCAGCTTATCGAGGATGATGTAGTTTTCCTCCGAAAGATCCTGAGCCTCGTCAATGGCCATAGCGGTTATCTGTGGCTTGATCCATTCCCGGAAGAGCGCATCTTCATCCATGGCTTTGATGAAGTTTGCCAGTATATCCTGCACGGAGATGACCTTGTAGCGTTGTTTGTACTCATCGACAATCTTCTGAAGCGCTGGCAGCATTCCCTTTTTGGCCTGAAGGCATCTCTCGATTTCCTTCACCGGATACTGCTTGTTCAGTTGGATACAGATTTCTTCAGCCAGCTCGCGGATTTCTTCCTCATCGAGGATGATATCCTCCGCTCCGGCATCGACCGTGGATTTGTAGGCTCGAAGTAGACTGTAACAAAACGAGTGAAGCGTCCCATAGTAGAACGTGTACTCTTTTGTCAGGCCGGCATCTTTAGCCTTTTCCTTGAACTTTTCTCCGATGTGGTTTGCTGCCGTATTTGTATACGAGAGGGCTACAACCCGCTGTGGGGTTGATGAGGTCTGGATGTATTCGATGATCTTGCTGGTAAGCAGGTGGGTCTTCCCCGTTCCGGGACCGGCGTTGACATAAATGATTTTGGATTTACAGTTGACCGCAGCTCTCTGCTGTGGATTCAGGTCATCAACCGGGAGATCATCGTCATACCCTACGTTGAGTAGCATTTTTGATCGGATCGTGGTCGGATCGTTTATTATCGTATTCATAACTGTTCTCTATAAACGGCAAGAGCCCAGACTGAGTTTTCTCAATCCGGGCCCTTGTCGATCGGGTTGTTACTTTAGTACAGGAACCAGGAGTATTCTCGATCGCCTTCCATCGCGCGACACAATCCCTGTGTGAACTGCATCGCGTTGAGACTTCTGTCGAGGAAGTTGTCGATATAGCTGCTCTTATTGGCTCCAGTAAACAGATTGTACACCTGCCACATGGAGAGATCGCGGTGTTCTCCCCTGCCGAAATCCTTATCTTCGTAGTAGGACTTCGCCACAAGGCTAATCTGCGTATCGGTCATCTGCAGTAATGGCGTTTTCTTCTTCTCTGCGGAGGGCAGATACTGATAGAGCCGTGTCTTTCCAAGTAGCTGAGCGAATTGGGATTCACTCATCGAATACTGCTGGAAGGCTTGCATGGCTCTCAGATGTCCCTCCATGTTGTATCCGCTGAAGAGGCTGACTGCAGAGCTAAGCAATCCACTGATATCCATTGCCCGCATACAGGCGCTATAGCCGTCCGTTGAGACACAGAGGTTACAGCAGACCATGTTCTTGAAGCCGATGAACACCTTGAACTTCTCCGCTGTCTTCTTGGAGTAAAGGTTCTCCTGGTTGTAGGCCCTCACCCCTCCTATAGTGAGGTTGAGCCGGTTTCCAGCGATGTCCTGATAGATGGTGGGGATCTCAAAGCAGAACATCATCCGCTCGTAGTAGATGGTCTTGTCCGTCTCCAGAAGTTGGTTGACAGGCTTGTGAAGAGCTTCCGGGATTCTTCCCTTAACCACGTGGCTGGCTCGGATGGATGTCTCGCTAAGAGGCTCTCGAGGGAACACTTCATGAGCCGCCTCAAGGATTGTCTCGATGAAGTTCTGGTGCGAAATGGTCACCTCGTTGTCCTTGCTGAAGACCGGGATGATACAGTCATCACGGAGATGATCCAGGGTAACCTCCTTCGTATTGGCCTCGATGAACGGAAGGTTCTTTGGCAGGACCGTTTCAGGCTGAGCATTTGATTCAAGCGGTACATACATACCGTCTTGCAGGAAGAGCGTTTCTACGATAGGATTGACTGCGGGGGTGTTCGCGTTGTTTGCGATGAGCATAGGGTTATGACCGGCTATGCGATAGTTGGTTGATAGTTCCATAGTGGTTTTAGTTTAATGGTTGGTTGGTGATGGTGTTGTTGGCGGAATTGGTGTTTTTGGCGGAATTGGCGTTTTGAGTTTCGCTCTGGCACCAGTTCAGGATGTAGGCTCCTACCCTTGGTGAGATTACGAACTCCGGTTTGCCCATGAAAAGACCGGTTCGGTCCTTCGAAGCTGTGGCCCTGTGCATGATGTCGATATCGAGCACGATGGTGAATTCGTACTCCACGCCATCTCTCATGCAGGCTTTGAGCCCGACCTTCTCCGGTACCTGACGGCCGTTCTTGTCATTCAAGACGTAGTCCTGCTTGGTTCTCATCGTACAGATGACATGAGCGTTGCAGGTCAGGATTCGCTGAATGAGGGCATTCTGCCTGGGGGTTATCTTCGCCCAGTTGGTGAAGGAGTTTCCCAGAAGGCTCGCATGGTAGTCCAGCAGATAATCCCAGCTCTGGGAGATGGAATCAACGATGATGACCTCCATACCGGCTTTCTCGCAGGTGTTGATCGCCGAGATGTAATTCTCGGGACTGAACTCCACGATGGGGAGCACGTAGTAACCTCCCAGAGCAGCATACAGGTCTGCACTGCCATTCTCGGAGTCAATAACAGCAATCTTACTCCAGTCCTTGGTAATACCATAGGCTAGAAGCAACGCAGAATAGGTCTTCCCGCTACCGGAAGGACCTTCAAGAGCCATTTTGATCTTGGCTCTTTTCTTGGACGATAATCTTAATTCGTTCATTTTTAATTGGTTTTAAGGTTAGACAATGTGAGCTACCCAAGTAGATAGCCCATTGGATGAAATGAGGTAGCGTTCTCCTTGAGAGCGCTCTATGGCCCATAACTAGGTGGGCCACGGTAGAAAAGTGACTGCTTTCCCATGGCAAATAAGGGTTGTGATTGATGTTGCTGAGTTATCTACAGAGCCTGTGTTCTGCGACTCAAGTAGAGGGTGAAGTAGTTAGATACGGGTTACTCCGTTTTTTGGGAGGAAACCATTTTACCAAGGGGGCGGAATACCCCAAATCTATCACCCAGGGGGGCTTGTTGAAGTAGTACCCAGCGCTTACAAAAACTCCTTTTCGCCAAAAAAATTTAAAAAAAAATCTGCCAGGAGTACGTCCCCCAGCAGATTGCAATACGTTAATTCTTACCGATTTAGTTATCTTTTTCTAATCTGGCGCTTGATTTGAGCCTCTAGCGGCAACAAAAAAGCGGCAGGTGTAGATAACCTGCCGCTCAGTGTTTCTTCCGAGTTTCTTCCGCTATTTTAGCTTCTTGTACTTCCCCTGCTGAACTCTCTCGACGCGCTGATCTTTGAGCCAGTGATTACGTACCCACTTATCAGCGGTGTGCCAGGAAACTCCTACTGCTCTCGCCGCTTCTTCGCACTCCTTCGTTGTGAATTCATCCGGGAGCTTTTCCCATAGTTCGTTAGCCCTTGCAGCGGAATCTATTCCCTTTAGCAGCAACATATTGGTATCCACGGCCTTCACGACAGTTCCGTAGATATTCATGCTATGCGAGAGCGTGGTTGCCGCTATGATCAGAGCGTTGATAAAATCGCGGTCTTCGCACCAGATCGGTTCCTTGAAGTCGCCACGGTCCATATGGCGGAGGAAGGTCAGGGCGACCGTCAACCGCATCGTATAAGAACCCAGTCGGTGCAGAATGCTCACAACACCGTCACCCTTCCACGCTCGACAGCTGTCCTGGATGAATTGCATCACCCGCTGGAGACGCTCGCGGTTCTTTGCTGACAGTTTGAACTGGATTTCGGGCAGCTCCTCCGTACTCTCCAAAGCTTTGTAGAATTGTTCACCCAGAGCGCCGAACTCTTCAGCGTCAGTTTTTCTGGCATACCCTTCTTCGTCTTCGTGAAGGTTGACACGGTACTCATAATCCGATGGAACACAGTAGAATAAGAAGCGCGAGTACTCTCCGTTGCTGGCGCTGGGAATCAGACGAGCGACCTGTTCAGGCGTTCCGGCCAGCACTGCCGAGAATCTAGGGTTTTGAACCCGCAGGATTTCGTTTTCTTTCACTCGGTTGATCTCGATCGGCTCATGCTCGTACGCTTTTCGGATAGTTGCGGAGAAGTCACCATATTCCGTTCCGAACACCTTGTTCATCGTATCAATTTCGGTGGTGATCAGGAGACCTGTACCATCGTTATCAATGAGCTTCTTGTCGAAGGCCGCTGCTGAGCTGTCGGCAGGCAGGATATGATCGAGTTGCTGATAGCGCCTCTGCTCTTCTTCCTCGTCGAAATCTTGATCATCGGGTTTTCTCTCACCTCTTATTGCTGCTTCTGGTGCAACAAGGTATCTCGCGACCTCTGCTTTGCTCTTTCCTGCAGCTGGCCCACCAGCAACAATCAGCATCAACGAGGGGTAGTACCTGTGATTGTTGTACCTGAAGGTGCAGTTTGTCATCTTGGACGTTAGGCCCGCCAATGTCGATAGCAGGTAGACATCAGCCTCAATCTCGTTTTCGGCCAGCAAGAGAACGCTTTCAAGCAGTTCTGGCAGATGCCCCCTCGGAGCGTTACTGAAGGACAGCATCTCTATTCCGCCAGTTCCGCCAGTTCCGCCAATGGCGCCATAGTACTTGCGGATCATCGCCTCGACCCGCAAGAACCGGAGATCCTCAAACGCCTCGTTATGAGCGTTATAGAGGGCTGCAGGCACGACAGCCTGCATTGTATTATTGAGCCTTTCCATAGCGACCTCCGTTTTTTACAAGGTGATTTTGAATCTCCGATTCTCTGTAGCGGAGCCTGCTCCCAATTTTTTCGGGTACCAGAAACCCTATTTTACTCCACCGCCAAAGGGTGGTGCGATCCACGCCCAAGAGGGCGGACGCTTCGGCTACCGTTAGGAGCCGATCAACAGCGGGGGCCGCTTTGTCAGCAAGCCCCCCCTGCAAAATTTTTTTTAAACACGCCTCAAGATCTGAGGCGGAGATAACAAAACAATCGCTTAACATATATCATGATTTAGCGCTACAAAGATATTTTGAAAAACCGACACTACAAAATTTAACTCGCTGAATATCAATGATTTACGCGTACTCAAGAACACAAAAAAACCTCAAGATTGAGTACGGGAGGTACTCTCACCTGAGGTCACAAGACAGAAGGATCCGGATTACTTCAACCGCCGAGGATGCTTTTTGTCCTTATTTGTAAAAGCCCTGATGTAATTGGAGATGTCTTCCTTATTTGCCTTTGGCCCATGAAACCTCTTGACCATTTCTTCAGGGACACACTTCATGCTTTCCAGGATGTCATATATAATAAGGTAGCAGCCGTCCTCTCTTGGGAACCCATCTTCGAATATCTGACGGACGATTTTTCCAGTCAAGTTCTCTCGATCAATGGCCTGAAGGTGGGCTATGGCCGTCTTTACTTGCTGACTTGAGAGGGACAAGCTCGCCATCGAGATTAAACCTGTCTCGTCAAACTCAAGCTCTCCCTTGGAAGGCAGTGTTTTAAGCTCCTGAGTGATCCGTCCCAACAGGTCGTTCTGGGGAAGGTACTCTTCGGCCTTGATATCCTCATGGAATCCCTGCAGGCAATCAATGAGGGCCCCATCCAGAGCGCTGGCAATTCTATGACGGTACTCTTCGCCAAAATCTCTCCACCTTTTCAAATCCTTGTGACAAGACGAAACCATATCAATGAGCTTCAAGAGCCGGGATAGTTCGATCACAGCTATTTCTGTAATGGCTGCGATGTCAGTCTCGATTTCGCTTCGTATTCTCATATTGTGGAATACGTAGGCGATTGACCCCCAAATGCTCTCTATGTGCTGATCGGATAGGTCCCACGCTTTGTTTTCTTGGCAAAACGCTTTGTATTCCTCAAATGATACACCGTTTATTCTGTCCATGGCAATACGTTTAAGTCTTTATCCACCTTGTATGGTTCCTGCCCGAAAGCAGCATTCATTAGCTGGAACCGGTCTTTCAACTCCATGTGTGTGTACCGATTCACGGCTGCGCTACCTTCTTTGTGCAGTCCAGCCGCGTATAAGTTTACCTGCACCTTACTCATCATATCGACATGAGTCTTGCGGCACAATTTGCTGCTCCCCAGTTGCCACAACGGCTTATACTCGTTCGCAGCGGCGGCTTCATTAAACACCGTGATCTTCCTATCGATACCGCATTCTTTGAGCAGCGCTTTGATTTTGACGTTGTAGCCATACTCACCAGCGGCATATCTCACCTCCTTCAAGTTGAACTTTGTCCGCATAATGATGTCAAAGGCAAAACGGACGATTGGAGTAGTGACCTCTTGATTATCGGCCTGGGCCATTTTCGTTTTGGACGGTAGGTAGTGAATAAACGGAATTCCTTCAGGTGACACCGAGACGTTGTCCATCGTCAGCGTTTGGAAGTCACCGATCCTGCATCCGAAAGCACACTGCAACAAGAAGGCATCTTGAGTGTCCTTGAGAGCCAAGGGGACCTCTGTTGTCATCACCTTCTTAAATTCGTCATCGTGGAGGAAAAACGGCACATTGTACAGCGTCTTCATGACCCGTTTACACTTCTCCCTTCCCAGTTGCTCGAAAGGAGTTCTATCGATTTGCTTGTCATCCAGACTATTGAAAAAAGTTCGGAGCATCTTCATTTGACTAGCCACCGTATTCATGCTCAACCTTTGGGTCGGAAGATTCCTTGGCGAGAATCCACTATATAGGGGAGGATGCGTCTTCACGTACTTGTATTCATCGAATAGGAAAGCCCTGAAGTCCATCAACTGTTTCTCATCAAATTCTCGTGGCGTCAGCTTGGTCTTGCCTTGAATCTTTAAAAACCTTTCCAGTTTTCCGTATACGACCATAAAATGAGCATATCGATTCTCTCCCACTATTCCGTCACGGAGTGCACCGGTAGCGTATTGCTTAAAAGCAGAAAGAAGTGTATCACCCTTCTCTCGTACCGCCTGTACGGGATTCCGTTCTTCCAGGATCTTCTGTTCAAGAACAGCACTCGTCAAATCATAGCCGTTCTCGAGCATATCCTTGTAAACCTTTTTGATTAGGTTCTTCTCTTGGGTGATCCGATCCGCTAGATCAACGTTGTACAGCCTAATCTTCGGTTTAAGGTCTCCGTACTTGTCGAAACAATCCAACTCTTCAGCGGTTGCACGAATATCAGTCTTGAGAGAAAGGTCAGCTTTCCTGCCATCAAGCAATCGGAATCGTACCCTAATCTTGCCTTCGTTTTTTAACGTTCTCTTGAGTAATAAGATTTTCTCCATATCTTCTAAAAGAAATGTCGGGCAAATTTACAATTTTTGCCCGACAAATTGCAATTTTTGCCCGACATTTTTGCAGTACCATAAAACAACTATACTTATAACTTACTGATTATATGTTGTTAATAGTTGATTTTATGTTGCATAGTGTTTTAAAGTACGGGTCCTGTAGGAGTCACCAGAGCAAAGCTCATTTGTGAAGAGAACGGCAACATGCCGTTCTCTTTTTTTATGCAATCCGCGCCTGCCGAAAGCTAGCTTTCGCAAAGGCTCGGGTTGCATAAAAATCAGAGCCAGAGGGCTTTGCCCTCCGGCTCTCTTCACACCAAATGAGCTTTGCCGTGACGACGCCCAGGAACAGGCACGCCCCGCGTGCCTAATCCTGTCTCCATCGATTTCTCAAGATTTGCCCCACATTTGCCCCACTGAAACGTACTTAGTGGTCCACCAAAAGGTAATAATTATCTTAATCTTCCGAAATCGTCCCAGCCGGGCTGCATTCGGCCGATGTGGCAATCTTTGACAAAGCGCTCCAGGGCCTTCTGGGCCTCTGCTTCGCGGCCGGTCTGCCGATAGTGCTGGATGTAATCTACCCGGATGCGGCAATAGTTCTCAGGATAAGCACAATAGTGTTCCCAGGCCGGCGGATCGGCCTTGAGGGCATCGAGTACCCACGCTTCAAAGATGAATCGGGAAGGGTCCAGATCCGGCGCCACAGCCAATCCGGCTGGGGTCATCTCCCCTAGCGCAACGAGCCTGCGGCAGCGGATCAGGTTCCGTTCGCACCAGTTGCTCCGCTTGCGGCGCGGCGTGAAATGCTGGACTGGCAGACCGTCATCGATCTTTTTCATTGTGCTGTCTATCCAGCCGAAGCAGAGCGCCACCTCAACGGCATCCACATAACGGATTGCATCGGGACGTTCTGCAGCCGCCCGGTTGACGCGCAGCCAGAAATCGCTCACCTTGTCGTGATGCGTCAGGTACCATTGGTACAATTCCGCGCGCGTGCGTATATTCAGCAGATTGGTCACTTCCATTTCTACAATTCCAGTCTCAATACCCGGATGGGCGTCTCCCGGCCCTGCTCCGGATCAATCACAGTTTCACCAGTGGGGATAAAACCACACTTCTCCATCACGCAACCGGAGGCCGGATTATCAATGAAGTGGCCGCTGATCAGCGATTTGATCTCCGTTGTTTTGCGAATGCGATCCAGCATCATGCGCAGCGCTTCCGTGCAAAAACCCCGGTTCCAGTAGGGCCGGGCCACCCAATAGCCGATGAGCGGTTCACCCTCCCGGGCCGGCAGGTTGCACTGGCAGGAAGGGCCGTAGCCCATGGCACCGATGGCTTCGCCCGTCTCCTTCAACTCGATGGCCCAGGTGCAGGTGGCATCGTTGAAGACGGTGCGGATGATCTCGAGGCTCTCCTCCACGCTCTTGTGCGGAGGCCAGCCGGCACGCGGTCCCACCTCGGGATCGGATGCATATTTATAAAGTGTGGGCGCATCGCTCTCCAGCCAGGGACGCAACCGGATCTCCTCTTTGGAAAGCCAATCCTGATGCTCGCCCTCCGGGAACTTCTCTATGGCGTAGCGGAGCATCGTGCGGGGCATGGTGCGGAAACGGGGCCGCAGGAACGCCTCCAGCGCAGCCTTGTCACGCTTACCGGCCTCGCGCAGCAGCCACCCTACCGCTTTGTGAATCAAATCGTGCGGATGATGAAGGAGGATATCGGCAATGGCAAAGGTATCCTCCAGCTGACCGTGGCGGATGAACTGCATCGTACTCACCATTCCAATGCGCTGCTCCCATAGGGTCTTGCCGCCACGGGCCAGGTCATACAGCAACGTGCGGTCCTTGTCCAACAGCCAGGTTCCCAGCAGGTTAAAGCAAGAGAGATCCACCAAATCCCAATTGTTGATAGAGTCCGTATGGGAGAGGTAGATGTCTATGCATTGCTGCTGGAGCTTCGGATTCTTCTTGGCGTGGTTGAAGATTTCCACCAGGGTAAGCAGGGCCGCCAGGCGAACTTCGTGATATTCGCTCACCAGGCACTCCTCCACATCGGAGAAGCTGGTCGCCCGCCAGTTGGCCTTCACGACCTCGCGCGTTTCCGGGACCTTGATGCCCAGGAACTTGTCACCCTCCCCATACTGTCCGGGGCCCGTCTTGAAGAAGCGCATAAGCCCCTCAACCTGCGAGGAATTGCGCCGTGAGAGCATCTCTTTGTATAATTGATTCATCTTTTAGACACAGAGCGATTGAAGGGCGAATTTCGTCAAGTTTCCGGAAAAATGCAAGTTGCAGCGGCCCATGATTAAATTAGGTTCAACATATTGATAAAGTGTTTAATTTTGCGTCGGATTTGCTCCGCCGTTGTGTCAAATCCGCAAATAGATAACATTATGGAATCATTGCAAAGAAGGGCGCTCGCCGTGGTGTCCTCGCACAATACCGGGAGGTAGTCTTATGTGCGGAATCGTAGCTTACGTCGGGCAGCGTGAGGCTTGCCCCATCATCATCAAAGGTCTCCACAGACTGGAATACAGAGGGTATGACAGTGCCGGTGTGGGTGTGATTCACCCCGATGGCGGTCTGGAGGTTTTCAAATGCAAAGGTAACGTATCGGATCTCGAGCATTTCCTGGAAGGGAAAGACTCGCAGGGCAGCATTGGCATCGGCCACACCCGTTGGGCAACCCACGGCGAGCCGAATGATACCAACGCGCATCCGCACCTTTCGCAATCGGGCGAACTGGCCCTCATTCACAATGGAATCATAGAGAATTTCCGCGTCATCCGCGAAGCGCTTCGCGGGCACGGATATACCTTCCGCAGCAGCACCGACTCCGAAGTGCTGGTCAACCTGATTGAGTACGTGCGCGAAACCAACCAATGCTCGCTCGAGCAGGCCGTCCGCATCGCCCTCAAAGAGGTGGTTGGCGCTTACGCCATTGCGGTGATTGAGAAGGGCAACCCGAACCGCATTGTTGCGGCGCGCGAGAGCAGCCCGATGGCCATCGGTATCGGAAAGGGCGAGTACTTCCTGGCCTCCGATGCCGCTTCCATTATTGATTATACCAACGATTTCGTCTATCTGAACGATGGGGAAATCGCTGTCATTGAGAGAGATCAGCCGCTTCACGTTTACAATCGCGAAGGTGAGGAAGGGCCGATCGATATCCGCAAGCTGCAGCTCTCCATCTCGCAGCTGGAAAAGGGTGGCTACGACCACTTTATGCTTAAGGAGATCCACGAGCAGCCCGATACGCTGGAGGATTGCATCCGCGGGCGCGTGCTGCCCACCAAGATGGAGGTGGTGCTTTCGGGTGTCACGAACAACCAGGAGCGTTTCCTCAACGCGGGCCGCATCATCTTTGTGGCGTGCGGAACTTCGTGGCACGCTTCGCTGATTGGAGAATATCTGTTTGAGAATATGTGCCGGATTCCGGTGGAGGTGGAGTACGCTTCGGAATTCCGTTACCGCAACCCGGTCATCCTGCCGAACGACGTGGTGATTGCCGTGTCGCAATCGGGTGAAACGGCCGACACGCTGGCTGCCATCGATATGGCGCGCAAGGCCGGTGCCTTCGTTTACGGCATCTGCAACGTGGTGGGATCGTCTATCGCACGCGCCACGGATTCAGGAACTTACATCCATGCCGGCCCGGAAATCGGCGTCGCCTCCACCAAGGCCTTTACCGGTCAGGTAACGGTGATGACGATGCTTGCGTTGGCGGTGGGCAAGCTGCGCGGCGTGATTGATGAAGATTATTACCACAAGGTGGCCGAGGCGTTGCTGAAACTCCCGGAAACCGTTCGCGAAGCGCTCAAGACGGCCGATACGGTCTCCACGCTGGCCCGCACCTTTACCTATGCCCGCAACTTTATCTATCTGGGCCGCGGCTACAACTACCCCACCGCGCTCGAGGGTGCGCTCAAACTCAAGGAGATCTCCTACATCCACGCGGAGGGCCTGCCTGCCGCAGAGATGAAACACGGCCCTATCGCGCTGATCGATGCGGAGATGCCTACGGTGGCAATCGCTACGCTGGACCGCACCTACGAGAAGACCCTCTCCAACATTGAGGAGATCAAGGCCCGCGGCGGCAAAATCATCGCCGTGGTCTCCGAGGGCGACAAACTGGTGCGCCACTGCGCCGACTACTGCATTGAGGTTCCCTCCACCGTGGAGTGCCTGATGCCGGTGGTCTCCATCATTCCGCTCCAGCTGCTCTCCTACTACATTGCCACCTACAAGGGACGCAACGTGGACCAGCCCCGCAACCTGGCAAAATCCGTAACCGTAGAATAATCAAATTCATACTATATGTATAAGAAGCTCACAGAAGAAGAGATTGCGTTCCTGACGGCCGCCGGATGCAAGGCGGAAGACTGGGACCGCGTGAAGACCTCTTCGCCCGAAACGCTCAAGTATATCAAGAACGTCCGGTTCTCCGGAGACGTTTGCTTCGGCCGCTTTGAGGCTGCATTTACGCTGCCTGGCGGGCTCAGGAAGCACTCCGGCCTGCGGAACGTCACCCTGCACAACGTGACCATCGGCGACAATACCCTCGTGGAGAATGTCACCGACTATGTGGCCAACTATAACATCGGCAGCGACTGCTACATTGAGAACATCGACCTGCTCTACAGCGAAGGTCCGTGCCGGTTCGGCAACGGCATCGAAATCTCTGTACTCAGCGAGACGGGCGGCCGCGAGGTGCCCATTTATGACCGCCTCAGCGCGCAGACCGCTTATATTCTGGCGATGTATCGTCATGAAACCGAGGTGGTTGCAGCGCTCAATAAGATGATTGCGGAATATGCCGCATCCGTGGAGTGTGAGCGGGGAACGATTGGCAACAACGTCAAGATTCGCAACGCCAAGGTAATCCACGGCGTACGGATTGGCGACTGCGCCGTTGTCAGCGGAACCAGCCGACTCCGCAACGGCAGCATCAACAGTAATGCGGATGCCCCGGTACGTGTGGGCCACGGCGTGATTGCAGACGACTTCATCATCTGCAGCGGTGCCAAGGTAGAAGACAACACCACACTGACCCGTTGCTTCGTGGGACAGTGCTGCACCCTGGGCCACGGCTACAGTGCTTCCGATTCGCTCTTCTTCTCCAACTGCCAAGGCGAGAACGGCGAGGCCTGCGCCATCTTTGCGGGCCCCTTCACCGTGACGCACCACAAGAGCACCCTGCTGATTGCCGGTATGTTCTCCTTCATGAACGCCGGTTCCGGTTCGAACCAGTCCAACCACATGTACAAGCTGGGCCCGATCCACCAGGGCATCCTGGAGCGCGGCGCCAAGACCGCATCGGACTCCTATATCCTCTGGCCATCGCGCATCGGCGCCTTCTCGCTGGTGATGGGCCGCCACGTGACGCACTCGGACACCACCAACCTCCCCTTCTCGTACCTGATTGAGCAGCAGAACACTACCTATCTGGTACCGGGCGTGAACCTGCGCAGCGTGGGTACCATCCGCGACGCGCAGAAGTGGCCCAAACGCGATGCGCGCAAGGATCCGGACCGCCTGGACTGCATCAACTATAACCTGCTGAGCCCCTTCACCATCCAGAAGATGATCAAGGGCATCAAGCTGCTGCAGAACCTGCAGTACTCCTCCGGTGAACTCTCCGACGTTTACTCCTACCATAGCACCAAGATCCGCAACAGCGCCCTGCGCAGCGGTATCCGCTTCTACAAGACCGCTATCACCAAGTTCCTGGGCAACTCCATCATCAAACGGCTGGAGAACCTCCCGGCCGGCGCAACGGACGAACAGCTGCGCGCCGCCCTCGTACCCACCACACCGTGCGGTACGGGCTACTGGGTGGATATCAGCGGCATGATCGCGCCTAAGAGCGTGGTGGACAGCCTGCTTGCGCGCATTGCTTCCGGTGAGGTCTCCTCCATTGAAGAGGTGCACAAGAGCTTTGCCGACATGCATGCCCACTACTACGAATATGAGTGGACCTGGGCATACGAGCAGTACAAAGATTTCTTTGGCGTAGATATGAAGGCCATCACCAAGCAGGATGTGATCAGCATCGTGAAGCAGTGGAAAGAGGCCGTGATCGGCCTGGACCACCAGCTCTACGAGGATGCACGCAAGGAATTCGACCTGGCGGCCATGACCGGATTCGGCGCGGACGGCACCAAGGAGATCAAGGAACAGGACTTCGAGCAGGTACGCGGCGTCTTCGAGTCCAACTCTTTCGTCACCGCCGTGCTGGACCATATCAAAGTCAAAGAGGCACTTGGTGACGAATTGATTGCACGTCTCAGTTAATCTGCTTACATTTGCAGTCTGTATGGCGCTATTATTGGTCTTCCTGCTGGGGGCGCTGCTCATCTCGTTCCTCTGCTCGATTCTCGAAGCCACATTGATGAGTACTCCCCTCTCCTACATCACCATGCGGGAAGAGGAAGGCTACCGCTACGCCAAGCGGATGAAGAATTACAAACAGGATCCTTCGCGCGCCATCGCCGCCATCCTCTCGCTCAACACGATTGCCAACACGATTGGTGCGGCCGGCGTAGGCAGCCAGGCCCGTGCGCTTTACGGTGCTACGTGGTTCGGCATCATCAGCGCCCTGATGACCATCCTGATTCTGGTCTTCGCCGAGATTATCCCCAAGACCATCGGCACCACCCAGTGGAAGCGCCTGATGGGTTTTGCCGCCGTGATGATCCGCGCGCTGATTGTCTGCCTCTGGCCCATCGTGGTCTGCGTGGAATACATCCAGAAGCTCATCACGCCCAAAAATGCGGAGACCGCCATCTCCCGTGAAGAGGTGGGCGCCATGGCCGACGTGGCCGAGGAATCCGGCGAGCTGGACGAGGATGAGAATGAGATTATCCAGAACCTCATCAACATAGACGAGATCACCGCATCGGAGGCCATGACACCGCGCGTGGTGGCTGCCATCGCCCCGGAGAAGATGTCCATCAAGGCCTTCTACAAAGACCGTCGCTACTACCACCACAGCCGTATCCCGGTCTATGCGGACAACGACGAGTACATCACTGGCTACATCCTCCGTATGGATGCTCTCCAGCTGATGGCGGAAGATAAGTTCGACATGACCCTGGGCGACATCCGCCGCCCGGTGGACAGTTTCCAGGAGGAGACCCCCATTGCAGACATTTGGGACAAGATGCTCAAGAAGAAAGAGCAGATTGCAATCATCATCAACGAATATGGTTCCTTCCAGGGCATCGTTACAATGGAAGACGTCATTGAAATGGTGCTCGGCGACGAGATTGTAGATGAACGCGACGCCGTCGTGGACATGCAGCAGCTCGCTCTCGAAAAGTGGAAGAAGCTCAAGAAGAAGAAATAATGAAAAGCATCCAGACCATCGGCGTTCTGACCTCCGGAGGAGATGCTCCCGGCATGAACGCCTGCATCCGTGCGGTCACCCGCAGCGCCATCTATTCAGGATGGAAAGTCATTGGTATTTACCGCGGTTACGAAGGTTTGATCAGCGGCGACTGCCGAGAGTTGACCACGGAATCCGTCAGCAACATCATCCAGCGGGGCGGCACCGTCCTGAAGACCTCCCGCAGCGACGAATTCATGACGCCGGAGGGGCGCAAGAAGGCCTACGACAATATCGTCAAGTTCGGCATCGACGCCCTGATCGTGATTGGCGGCAACGGATCGCTTGCCGGCGCACAGCAGCTGGCGCTGGAATACGATATCCCCTGCATCGGCCTGCCGGGCACGATTGACAACGACCTCTATGGCACCGATGCTACCATCGGTTACGATACCGCCCTGAATACCATCGTCAGCGCAGTGGACAAGATCCGCGACACGGCCAGCTCGCACGACCGTATCTTCTTTGTGGAGGTGATGGGACGCGACGCAGGCTTCCTGGCGCAGAACAGCGCCATTGCAGCCGGCGCCGAGGCGGCCATCATTCCGGAGGAGCTGACCACCGACGACCAGCTGACCCGTTTCATCGGCCGCGGCATGCGCAAGAGCAAGAACAGCAGTATCGTGATTGTCTCCGAGAGCCACAAGAGCGGCGGCGCCATGCACTATGCCGAGCGGATGCGCAAGGAGTATCCCGAATATGACGTTCGCGTCACCATTCTGGGCTACCTGCAGCGCGGCGGCACCCCGAGTGCCGTGGACCGCATCCTGGCCAGCCGGCTGGGTGTGGCCTCCATTCAGGCGCTCAAGGAGGGTCAGCGCAACATCATGCTGGGTATCGACGACGATGAAATCGTCTATGTCCCCTTCTCCAGGGCCATTAAAATGGACAAGCCCATCAATCAGGAACTGATTGACGTGCTGGGCATTCTCTCTATTTAAGGAGTACCGTTACAGATCCCAGTCCAAAGCGGTGAAACGGTCTTTGGGCGCGTTGGGTACGTTCACAAAGAAGTTCAAACCGGTGAGCTCTTCCACCTTGGTCACTGGGTACATGTCCGAGGTAGAGGGTTTGTGGGACTTGTTGCCGCGATGGGCCAGAATGAAGGCCACGCACTGCAGTTCATCCGCCGTGCAGTCCGCCACCCGCTTGCCGCTGTTGCCGGCCTTGGTGCGCAGCAGCACTTTGTACCAGGCCGTGGGCACCTGACAGGTTCCGACGGCATTGGTGGTGGTCGTGGCAGTCACCGTCACGCCATAGCGGTCGGTAAAATCGGAAAAGATGCAGCCTACCACCTGATAGAGCGTATCGGAGCAGACATAGGTATCTACCTTGTCTTCCAGGTTGTTCCAGGCGCCGCCGCCCGTATTGAACCCGTCATTCAGCTGCGCCCCGATGTTTGAATAATAAAAGACCTGCTTGTTGGTGGGCTTAGAGACAGTGCGGTCCGAGGAGCCGATCATGTGGCCGCGGGTGTACCCCGTAAACTTGGGACTCTGGTCGAAGGGAATCTGCGGGTCGTTCTGATAGGAGTCATTGCGCCCCGAGGAGCCTTTGTAGCACGCGTGCATGGGTGCGGCCACCCAGACGGGATGCAGCATGCCGCGCGAATAGCAGCTCGAGAAGTTGCGGATGGAGGCCGCGTCCGCGCGGAAGGTGTGCGAATAGTAATAATCTGAATTATAGTCATCCACGCCGTCGTGATTGGCATCTGCCTGGGCAGGCAGTTCCGGCCAGCCGTAATCTGCCGTAGGCTGCGGCGTGGGCGTGAGGGTATCCGGCGGCGTTGGAGGCGGCGTCAGGGTATCCGGCGGCTGCGGCGTAGGTGTCAACGTGTCCACCGGCGGCGGAGTCGGCGTCACGGTATCCACCGGCGGCTGCGGCGGGGTAACCGGCGTCACTGTATCCACCGGCGGGAGGGGGTCCACCGGCGTAACCGGGTCTAACGTAGGGGTACACGAAATGACCACCGCCGCGCAGAGCGCGACGGCAGTCAGTGTAATACGTAAGAGACCTGAGCGGACCTTCATCGGCGATTAGCGGGCCTTGCCTGCGGAGCCGAGGACGTTGACGATCTTCTCTGCGTAGAGCTTCTTCATCTCGTCACGAGCGGGACCCAGATACTTGCGCGGGTCGAACTCGCCGGGCTTCTCAGCCAGCACTTTGCGGACGGCAGCCGTCATGGCCAGACGGGAGTCGGAGTCGATGTTGATCTTGCAGACAGCGCTCTTGGCAGCCTTGCGGAGCTGTTCCTCAGGGATACCCACAGCGTTCGGCATCTTTCCACCGTACTTGTCAATCATATCTACGTACTCCTGCGGAACGGAGGAGGAACCGTGCAGCACGATCGGGAAACCGGGCAGGTTCTTTTCGATAGCCTTCAGCACGTTGAATGCGAGGGGCGGCGGAACCAGCTTGCCGGTCTTCGGGTCGCGGGTGCACTGCTCCGGACGGAACTTGTAAGCACCGTGGCTCGTACCGATGGAGATAGCCAGCGAGTCGCAACCGGTCTTCTTCACGAAGTCAAAGACCTCTTCCGGACGGGTGTAGTGCGATTCCTCTGCGGAAACCTCATCTTCCACACCGGCCAGCACGCCGAGTTCAGCCTCAACGGTCACGTCGTACTTGTGGGCGTAGCGAACCACCTTCTTGGTGAGGGCCACGTTCTCTGCATACGGCAGGGCGCTGCCGTCGATCATCACGGAGCTGAAACCCATATCCACGCAGCTCTTGCAGGTCTCATAGGTGTCGCCGTGGTCCAGGTGGAGCACAATCTGAGGGCGTTTCCAACCCAGTTCCTTTGCATAAGCCACAGCACCTTCTGCCATGTAGCGCAACAGCGTCTGGTTGGCATAGTTGCGGGCGCCCTTGGATACCTGAAGGATCACCGGGGATTTGGTCTCTGCGGAGGCCTGGATGATGGCCTGCAGTTGTTCCATGTTATTAAAGTTGAACGCGGGGATGGCGTAGCCGCCCTTGACTGCCTTAGCGAACATTTCGCGGGTGTTCACGAGGCCGAGTTCTTTGTAGGAAATCATATCAGCAATGGTTTTTAATGATTATTTCACTGTTTAGATGGTAAAGTTAACACTTATTTTTATCTTTGCCATAAACAAAGACAAAGAATGAAAGAGAAGGTCATCATCTTTTCCGCCCCTTCGGGTTCGGGGAAAAGCACTGTGGTCCAGCATCTGCTCACCCATTTTGACTGCTTTGAACTTTCCGTTTCCGCCACCTCACGCGCGCCTCGTGGCGTGGAACAGCATGGACGTGAGTACTATTTCATCACGCCCGACGAGTTCCGCGCCCTGATTGCAGAAGATGCATTCGTAGAGCACGAAGAGGTTTATAACGGCGTCTTCTACGGCACCCTCAAAAAAGAGGTCCGCCGCATCTGGGATGCCGGCCACGCCATCCTCTTTGACGTGGATGTCAAGGGTGGCGTAAACCTCAAGCGCTATTTTGGCGAAAAAGCGCTTTCCGTCTTTGTACAGGCACCCTCCGTGGAAGTTCTCCGCGAGCGACTCATCAAGCGTGCCACCGACAGCCCCGAGTTCATTGAGGAGCGCGTCCGCAAGGCCGCCGAAGAGATGACCTACGCGCCCAAGTTCGATTATCGTCTGATCAACGACGATCTCGACACCTGCCTGAAAGAGGCAGACCGGGTCGTCGGTGATTTTCTGGAGCAATAACCATGGCCAAGAAAATCGTTCCCAACCGCCGCGTGGCACTCTTTTTCGGGTCGTTCAACCCGATTCACAAAGGCCACTATGCCATTGCAAAATACCTGACAGAACGCACCGATGCCGATGAGGTATGGCTCGTCGTCACCCCACATAACCCGCTCGGCAAGAAAGATTTGGCAGATGCCAACCTACGGCTTGCCGCCGCCCGGAATGCCATGATGCGCACCAGTCTGGCCGTCACCGTATCCGACGTGGAGTTCCACCTTCCGGAACCCAACTACACCCTCCGCACGCTGGAGTATCTGGATGAAGAGGATCCCCGGAGCCAGCACATCCTCGTGATTGGCGCCGACAACCTGGCCACGCTGGACCGCTGGTACGGCTACCAGCAACTCATTGACCGCTACGAGATCTGGGTCTATCCCCGACTCGGCTTCGCGCTTGAAGCGCTCTGCAAACTGCATAATTCACGCTCGGCGAATCCCCGTATCCGTCCGCTCTCCGGCGTATTATACAATCTCTCCTCCACGGAAATCCGCGAAGGAGAGAAAGCAGGACTCGATATGAGCGGTCTGAAGATTTAAGGTTTGCGCCAGGCGAGTGGTACTTGCGAAGCGAGGACTTTTTTGTCCGAGCGAAGCAAGGTACCAGAGCCAAGCGAACCTTTCTATTTCAGAAGATTTCCAAGTAAGCTTCTCGCGAAGGTGCTCGTAGCCTTGCGCGTCACGGAAGTCGTGGTGTTTTTCAGCGCACGGCTCGCCACTGACTTGGCAGAAACCTTCTTGCCCGAAACGGCACGGCCCACCTCGGTTGCGAGGGAACCGCTTACGGCGGTCACCGCACTACCGATCAGCGTACCCAGCAGCGCACCGCCGATGCGTTTGGTCTTGGAGCCGGACTTTTCGGCCTTTGCCTCAGCCGCAGCGGCCTGCTGGCGAACCAGTTCCTCCTGCTGCGCCTGGATGGCTGCCTGCTGCTCCTGATTCATCCGCATCAGGTCTTCAAAGGCGCTCTGGCGGTCGATCACCGTGTCATACTTGCCCCAGATGCGGGACTGACGCATCGCCATATCACGCTGCTGCGGGGTGATGGCGCCAATCTGGCTGAGCGGGAAGAGAACGCGGGCACGCTCCACCATAGTGGGGATACCCTTCTCGTCGAGGAACGAGACGAGCGCTTCGCCGGTAGCGAGTTCCGTGATGGCATCTTCCGTCTTGAAGGCCGGGTTGGCGCGGAAGGTCTCCGCTGCTGCACGAACCGCCTTCTGGTCTTTCGACGTATAGGCGCGCAGGGCATGCTGCACGCGGTTGCCGAGCTGGCCAAGGATCACATCGGGAATGTCGGCCGGATTCTGGGTTACGAAATAGACGCCAACACCCTTGCTTCGGATCAGGCGGACCACCTGTTCAATCTTGTCAACCAGCGCTTTAGGCGTATCGTCGAAGAGGGTGTGCGCCTCGTCGAAGAAGAAGACCAGCTTGGGCAGATCCATATCGCCCACTTCCGGCAGGCGTGCGTAGATATCCGAGAGCAGCCAGAGCAGGAAGGTGGAATAGAGCTTGGGATTCATCATCAGCCGGTCAGCAGCCAGCACGCTCATCACGCCCTTGCCCCCCTGCACCATGAAGAGATCCTGGATGTCAAACGACGGCTCGGCAAAGAACTGCTCAGCGCCCTGGTTCTGCAGTTCGAGCAGGCCGCGCTGGATGGCACCGATGGAAGCCGAAGTCACGTTGCCGTAGGTAGCGGTGTACTCCGACGCATGCTCTGCCACATAGGCCAGCATCGAGCGCAGGTCCTTCAGGTCGATCAACAGAAGGCCCTTATCGTCAGCCACCTGGAAGACGATATTCAGCACGCCGGTCTGCACGTCGTTGAGCCCCATCAGGCGAGCCAGCAGTTGCGGGCCCATGTTGGAGATGGTGGTGCGCATCGGGTGGCCCTGCTGTCCGAAGACATCAAAGAACTGCACCGGGCAGCTCTGGAATTCCGGATTCTCGATTCCGAATTCCGCACAGCGTTTCTCGATGAAGCCGCTCATCGCGCCGCTCTGGCTGATGCCGGAGAGGTCGCCCTTCATATCTGCCATAAAACAGGGAACGCCAGCCTGGCAGAAGGTCTCGGCCAGGACCTGCAGCGTGACGGTTTTACCGGTACCGGTTGCACCGGCAATCAGGCCATGGCGGTTGGCCATCCGACCGCAAATGGAGATCGGGCCATTCGGGCCGTGCGCCACATATAATCCTTTGGTTGAATCGTACATAGTATTCTGAAATTTAATGAATTAGCGAAGCGGATTCTTATCGGAGCAATACCACTCGATGAAGTGGGCGATGCCCTCGTGGAGCGTCACGTGCGGCTTATAGCCAACGGCCTGCTCCAGCGCCGTGGTATCGGCATAGGTCTGGTAAACGTCACCCGGCTGCATGGGCATCATCTGCTTGATGGCCTTGCGGCCCAGGGCCGATTCCATCTCTACAATGAAATCCATCAGCTGCACGGGGTTCGAGCAACCGATGTTGAAGACGCGGTGCGGCACACCCTTCGGGCAGGCAGCGGCCTCGGGCGCATGATCCAGCACGCGGATGGTTCCCTCCACGATATCATCGATATAGGTGAAGTCGCGAATCATATCGCCGCCGTTGAAGACCTTGATGGGCTCGCCTGCCGAGATGGCCTTGGCAAAGAGCATTGGCGCCATGTCGGGCCGGCCCCAGGGGCCATAGACGGTAAAGAAGCGCAAACCGGTGGCTTTCAGGCCATAAAGTTTGCTGTAGCAGAAGGCCATCAGTTCGTTGGACTTCTTGGTGGCGGCATAGAGGCTCACCGGATGGTCCACGCGATCCTCCTCTGCGAAGGGCACCTTGTCGTTGCCGCCATAGACGCTGCTGGAGCTGGCGTAAACCAGGTGTGCGATGTTGTTGTGGCGGCAGCATTCGAGGATATTCACGAAGCCCACGAGGTTGGAATCCACGTAGGCAAAGGGATTTTCAATGGAATAGCGCACGCCTGCCTGCGCACCCAGGTGCACGACCGTATCAAAACGCTCGCGCGCGAAGATCTCCGGCAACGCCTTGCGGTCTGCCAGATCGCACAGTACGAAGCGGAACGGGCCGCAGAAGCGGCTGGGGACCGGATAATTGGGATCGTCACCGGGCTTTTCAGCCATCATCTGCTGCGCATCGGGAATCCCGAGCTCAGCCAGCCGTGCATATTTTAACTCTCTGGGATAGTAATCGTTGATGTTGTCCAGACCGACAACCGTGTCGCCCCTGCCCAGCAGGTGCCTCACCACTTGCGACCCGATAAACCCGGCCGCCCCGGTAACCAGAATCTTCATGCAGTAAAGTTATAAAAAATTGCAGGCAAACTTGCGCTTGCCTGCAATTTTTTGTAGCCCCAACGAGATTCGAACTCGTATTTCAACCTTGAGAGGGTTGCGACCTAACCCTTAGTCGATAGGGCCATTACGCAGAAGTGGACTGCAAAAGTAGTATAATTCCGCAAACCTGCAAAATTTTTATCGCTTGAGGATGGGCGACCAGTCCACGGGAGCCTCAAAGAGAATCTCCTCCTTGCGAACCGGATGCACCATCTGCAACGAGCGGGCGTGCAGGCAGATGCCGCCATCCGGGTTGGAGCGGGGTGCGCCGTATTTCAGGTCACCCTTGATGGGGCAGCCGATGGTGGAGAGCTGGCAGCGGATCTGGTGGTGGCGGCCGGTCAGCAGTTCCACCTCAACCAGATGGTAACGCTCCGTATCCTCCATCACGCGGTAACGCAGCCGGGCCTCCTTCGCGCCTTCGGAGATCCCGTTCCGCCCCCCTGCCTTGCGGGCAGATGCTTCATCTGCATAGGCGTACGACTTGTTCTGCCGTTCGTTGCGTACCAAGAAGTGACGCAACTCACCTTCAGCGGGTTGCGGCCGCGCGCAGGTGAGCGCCCAATAAGTCTTGTGCACCTCGCCCTTGCGGAACATGTCATCCAGCCGGGAGAGGCTCTTGGAGGTCTTGGCAAAGACGGCAATTCCGCTCACCGGGCGGTCCAGGCGGTGCGGCACTCCCATAAAGACGTGGCCGGGCTTGGCATCGCGCTGCGCCACGAAGGCCTTCAGGGTCTCGCTGAGCGGCTCGTCGCCCGTCTTGTCGCCCTGAACAATCTCCCCAGAGCGTTTGTTGAAAACCAGCAAGTGATTGTCCTCGTAGAGGATACGGGCTGCAATGTCCTGATATTCAGATTCGCTCAGTTCGCGGTACTCCATAGTTTCCATTCAATTGACAGGCACAAAAATACGGATAATATTTCCAATATTTACTACATTTGTAGAATACTCCTGGTACTATGAAAAGGCTCTTTACCCCATTATCAGTAACGCTGGCAGCCCTGGCACTGGTCTTCGGCTGCACGGAGAAGTATCCCTCACCGGACCATTTTGTGGGCGTGATTGCGGGCGATTTTACCCGCACCAGCTATACGGCCGACGACAACAAGCTCAAGGGCAGCTGGAAGGAAGGCGACGAGATTACCGTGAACGACAATCAGTATGCTGCCACAACCGCAGGACAGTTGTCTGATTTCTACGTCATTGACGGCGTTGAGACGCTGGACAAGAAATCCGGTCCCTTCGTAGCCTGGTATCCCGCCGGAATTGCGCAGCAGGAACTGCCATATGTGCAGGCCTATCAGGCTGGCGGTCCGTTCGAAGTTCCGATGATGGCCTCTTCTTCTACCATGTACCTGGAATTCAAGCCCATCTGCGGCTTGCTGGAGATCAAGCTCTCCACCAGCCTGGAAGGGATTGAGGTCAGCACGCTGGAACTGGTGGCCGACAAGCCCCTCTCCGGCGATTTCACGATCGATGAGGCGGGCAAAGCGCTCCTGGACGGCCCTGCAGAAAACGGCATCCTGCTCGAATGCGAGCCGGCCGTTCCGCTGAGCACGGAGCCTGTTTCATTCTGGGTATCCCTCCCGGAGGGAGAATACAACAGCCTTGAGATCCGCATGACCGCTGCCGACGGACGTACACAGGAGTTTATCCTGGCAGAAGGTCAGAAAGCACCGGTGCTCTGCGGCCGCATCACCGCCTGCCCCATCGTGATGGAGAATATCCTTACGGTGGATGGCGATACGGCTTATCTGCCTGCCGGTCAGGACTTCAACATCGCGCTCAAGCGCCTCGCCAACCAGAATCCGAATCTCCCCGACAATGCGATTGAAACCACCACGACCGATTCTTCCATCATCCGGATTGATTTCGTGAAGGGTGATGCCAACGCCTCCGGCGTGCGGATCGGCGGTTCCGACATTCCGGTTTATGCCTCTTTCAATGCGGAAACCGGTGTGATGACGGTCTCCACCAAGGCCCGCCACCTGCACCTTGCAACGGACTGCTACGGCATGTTCCGCTATATGGCTGCGCTCGAAAGCATGAGTTTCGAAGGGCTGGAATCCGATGGCCTGGCGGACATCTCCTACATCTTCAACCACTGCCACAACCTTAAAACAGTGGATCTTACCGCGTTGAACACCTCGGAGGTGCGCACCATGGACAATGCCTTCAGCTACGCTCAAAAGTTGCAGGCGCCCGACCTCAGCCACTTTGATACGCACAATGTCCGCTGCATGCGCAGCTTGTTCAATCACTGCGCTTCGTTCGAGGAGTTGGACCTGCGCTCCTTCAAGACTGAGCAGTGCACCATCATGACCTATATGTTCTACTACTGCACGTCGCTAAAAAAACTGGACATCTCCACCTTTGATCTGCAGAATGTTCCGGGTGCCAATCTGAACTATCACTTCTATGCAACCCCGGCACTGCAGGAGGTTTGGACTTCAGACAAGTATATTCCCAACGACGGAGCTGCTCCCAGCAACTACTGCACCAACAGCACCACCTCCAAGTCTTTGCGGATGGGCAGTGTCAACAACGGGATCACTTTCCACACCGCGCAGGAGGTAGCCAACTGGCTGGCGATCACCAATCTGCGATGGATTAAGAGCGGATACAGCGGCAAGGGCGCCATCCCGGTCTATTTTCTTGATTCCACAACCGGAGCCGAACTCTCGGTAACCTGGGCAGCCAATTAATATAGGAGGAGACGAGCATGAAAAAGAATCTGATATTCGTTACGCTGTTGGGACTCATCCTTCTGGGCGCATGCGACAAGCCCGAAGTGGAAGCGGAAGTCCTCACCCCGATGCCCGAGATTGGCAATGAGAACTGGAAAGAGGCCATCAAGGCCACCATCCGCACCGATGTCCGGAACGATGCTTATTATAAGGATGTCTTCCTGGACGGCGGTCTCTACCTGACCTCCCGCCATATTCTTCCCGCCTGCGACTCGTTCCTTTTCTCGCAGGAATACTTTAACGGAAACTCTTCCGCGGCCGACTCGCTGCGACAGTTGGAGATCTTTTCCGGCGACGATCTGGACCACAACGGCATTCTCCTCTACCCCGACGGCGAGCCGCGCTACAAGGTCTTCTACTCCTGTGGTGGCAATTCTGCCAACCATGGCCGCTCGCTGATGGCTCCGGGCCGCAATGCGGTGCGCAGTTTCAACTTTGCCGGCGGCAGTTACATCGGTTCCTGTGCGGGCGCTTTCCTGGCTGCAGCCAAACGGGGTGGCAGCTATACGCCCAATTACTACGGCATCTGGCCGGGAACGACCACTGCTTCGGGCCTCTCCGGTTCCGCAACCGGCATGTTCGTGGACGAAGGCAGCCCTTTGCTGAATTACTTTGATTTTGGCGGCGACCATTATATTGACAGCGTGCGTCACAACGGCGGTTGCTACAACAAGGATATGTACCCCGGCACAGAGGTGCTCACACGCTACGACAAGCCCGGCTATTCGATGCACGAACAGGCCGCCATCTGGGCCTGGAAGCGTTCCGCCTACTACGGTCGCGTGATCTGCTGCGGCTCGCACCCGGAAGAAGTGCTTGCCGGCGAGCGCATGCACCTGATGGCCGCCATGATCTACTATGCCATTGAGGGACGCGGCATTGCCAAAGCCAAGGCGATTCTCGCCAACGGCGAACTTTACACGGCCGACAAGGATTCCCGCGACGATGATCCCTACCACGCCAAGATTGGTGACGGCCAGTGCCACCACTACGTGGCCGCCATCCCCAAAGGCGCAAAGAATATCCGCGTACGGCTGCAATATTCCGGCGACTACGATATCCAACTGTTGCTCAAGAAGGATTCGTTCGCATTCGAGAATGTGGCTGACTATAAGGACGTTCGCTCAACCACCGAGAAAGAGTTGCAGTTCGAATCGCTTGACTCGGGCAACTGGTATATCGGCGTTTACAACAACTCCCGCGCGGTTGTCTCCGACAGCGCCAACGGCCTCTGCGATTACACCGGCCAAAGCGAACTCCTGAACGGCATCGCCTATAGCGTCTGCATCGCCTGGGATTAGGATTGCTTCGGCTCGGGCGTCTTGCTGCGCTCGGACAAAAAAGTCCTCGCTACGCAAGCGCCACTCGCCGTTGCGCAATCCTAAACTGACACAATGTCAGTCGCCGGGCGTTGGCACAATTATAGATGTGTTTCTCGTGCCGCCGAAAATGGCGGCATGAACTGACAAATAGTAAAATAAAAATAGGAGAAACACATTATGGGAAAAATCATTGGCATTGACCTCGGTACCACCAACAGCTGCGTGGCAGTGATGGAAGGTAAGGAACCGACTGTTATCATCAATAGTGAAGGCAAGCGCACAACCCCGTCCGTCGTGGCATTCGCAGACGGTGGCGAGCGCAAGATCGGTGACCCGGCAAAGCGTCAGGCTATCACCAACCCGCTCAAGACCATCTTCTCCATCAAACGTTTCATGGGTGAAACCTATGACCGCGTGCAGAAAGAGATTGATCGCGTGAGCTACAAAGTCGTGCGTGGCGACAACAACACCCCGCGCGTAGATATCGACGGCCGTCTCTACTCCCCGCAGGAGATCTCGGCCATGGTGCTCCAGAAGATGAAGAAGACCGCTGAGGATTACCTCGGAACGACCGTTGACGAAGCTGTCATCACCGTGCCGGCATACTTCAGCGACTCGCAGCGTCAGGCTACCAAGGAAGCTGGTGAGATTGCAGGCCTCAAGGTCCGCCGTATCATCAACGAGCCTACGGCAGCAGCGTTGGCTTACGGTCTTGACAAACAGAACAAAGATATGAAGGTCGCCGTCTTCGACCTCGGTGGCGGTACCTTTGATATTTCCATCCTGGAATTGGGTGACGGTGTCTTCGAGGTGAAATCCACCAACGGCGATACCCACCTGGGTGGCGACGACTTCGACCACGTCATCATTGACTGGCTGGCCGACGAGTTCGCAGCAGAGAACGACGGTATCGACCTCCGCAAGGACCCGATGGCGCTCCAGCGTCTGAAAGAGGCAGCTGAGAAGGCCAAGATCGAGCTTTCCAGCCAGACCTCCAGCGAGATCAACCTGCCATACATCATGCCGGTAGGCGGTATCCCCAAACACCTGGTACGCACCCTCACCCGTGCTAAGTTCGAACAGCTTTCGGACTCCCTGATCCAGGCAACCATCGAACCGTGCCGCAAGGCCCTCAGCGATGCAGGCCTCAGCGCATCCGATATTGACGAAGTGCTGCTCGTAGGTGGTTCCACCCGAATCCCCGCTGTCCAGCAGATCGTGGAGAAGTTCTTCGGCAAAGTGCCGAACAAGGGTGTCAACCCGGACGAAGTCGTGGCTGTAGGCGCTTCCATCCAGGGCGGCGTGCTGGCAGGCGACGTGAAGGACGTGCTGCTGCTCGACGTTACCCCGCTGTCGCTCGGTATCGAGACCCTCGGCGGCGTGATGACCAAGCTGATCGACGCCAACACCACCATCCCGACCCGCAAGAGCCAGGTCTTCAGCACCGCTGTGGACAACCAGCCTTCCGTCGAGATCCACGTGCTGCAGGGCGAGCGCTCCATGGCACGCGACAACAAGACCATCGGTAACTTCCACCTGGATGGCATCACCCCCGCACCGCGTGGCGTGCCACAGATTGAAGTGACCTTCGATATCGATGCAAACGGCATCCTGAACGTATCCGCAAAGGACAAGGCTACCGGCAAGGAGCAGAACATCCGCATCGAGGCATCCTCGGGTCTGAGCGAAGATGAAATCAAACGCATGCGCGACGAGGCAAAGGCCAACGAAGAGGCCGACAAGAAGGAGCGCGAGCGTATTGACAAGATCAACGCTGCAGACGGTATGATCTTCCAGACCGAGAAGAACCTCAAGGAGTACGGCGACAAGATTCCGGCCGACAAGAAGGGCGCCATCGAGACGGCTCTCGGCCAGCTCAAAGAGGCCCACAAGGCTCAGAACATTGCCGATATCGACCGCGCAAGCGAAGCGCTGAACAATGCTTGGCATGCCGCTTCCGAAGATATGGCCAAAGCCGCTCAGGGCGGTGCAGGCGCTCCGGGTGCAGGCTTCCAGGGCGGCGCTCAGCAGGGCCCGCAGGGCGGTTCCTCCGACAAGGGTGGCGACAACGTCCAGGACGCTGATTTCGAGGAAGTCAAGTAATCCTTTGAATCACAAAAAAAGCCGACTCGCAAGAGCCGGCTTTTTTTATGGGTTGACTGCCGCTAGAACGGCCAGAAGACTCCTAGTTTAAATCCGTGTTGCGGGCGAATGTAGTGGAATGCGGAGAAGGTATCCGAGTTGGGCCATCCGCGGAAGCAGTCGGTGTACTTGATGAAGAGGCAGACGCACTTCCACTGCATGTTCACAAAAGCGTCGAAGTAGGCGTTCGTGGCCACCGGATCACGGCGCTGGTTGAAGAAGACACCCAGATCGGGGCTGTAGTTCTGAAGGTAGAATCCCGTGGTAAAGAGGCCGTTAACGCCAATCTGCATATCCATTGCATCCTCCACCACCGTGAACTCAAAGTAGAGTCGCGAGTTGAGCGAGAAGCGCGGCAGCGGTGCCACGGTATCGTTGGAGGAGACCTGGAAGAGCGCGCGGTTATCCCAGTGGACCGGGCCGAGTTTCAGTTCGTTCTCTGCATTGGCAGCCAGGATGCTGGCCGGTCGGCTGGCCTGGCGAATCACGGAGAGCGAGTCGTAGTAAACCATGTTGGCCACCAGCGCATAATCTACGCCAGCCTTGAGTTTCCAGGCCGGAATGCTGACCTGCGCACCGAGCCGAGAGTCAGAGACTTTGCTCAGATCGCTGTTCCAATCGTGGTGGTTGAAATGGATGGCCTTCTGGAGCGGATTGGGTTCGGTCAGGCTGGTCCGGATGGTTCCCGTCAGATGGATACCGCCCTTGAAGGGATAGAGCGAGAGCCGGACGCGGCCGCCCAGCGTGAAGTCGCTAAAGTTGTAGCCGGCAAAGCTGTATTGTCCGTCGGCATCCCACGCAATGTATTTGCGGAAGCTGCCCGACGCGCCGGCATAGAGGTAGGCGTTGTGGTACCAGTTGTTCTTGGCGCCGCTGATATACTGCTGTGGATCAAAGGAATAGTAGGATAGCAGGCGATAGCCGATTCCCGCATTGACCTTGGCCAGCAGGGCGTCCGGGGCAAAGGGTTGCAGCTTCAGGAAGGCCTTGTTTTCTATGCGCGTCATCGCGAGCGAATCGGACGACTGCGAACTGTTCAGGAAGAAGTTGTTGAAGTAGAAGTCGCGCTCTGCCGCTGAGTTGATCTTGTCGTAATAAACCTTCTTATTGAGAGTCAGCTCGCCGCTGTGACCGATGTAGGCCGTGGTCCCCTCTCCCACCGCGAGTGAATCCTTGTCCTTGCGGAAGAAGTTCATGGGGATGGCGTAGCTCTGGGTGATGAACAACGTGTTGCGACTCAGCTTGTTGGAAGCATTGGAGAGGTTGACCGCAATCTCTTTGGCATCCACGATGGTATCGCGGATCCACTTGATATCCTGAATACCGCCGTTTTCGGTGCGTTCAATCCGCTGATGGATGAAGCCCGCATTCATCAAGTACTTCTTGCCCAGATGGTTCAGGCCGAAGGCCAGGGTACGGTTGTCCGTAGCCTCATTCTGCAGCATACCCCGGCTGCCCCACTTTTCATAGAGCACCGAGAAGTTGAGCGCAGGATTGATGTTCTGCGTGGTGAGCACGTGGATCTCCATCTCCTCGCGCGCCTTCAGGGAGAAGAAGGTACCCCAGTAGGCCAGCTCCGTGTAAGGATTCTTGGTGTTGTATTGCGGCAGTGTCTCCGGCGTATAGGAGTAAACCAGATAAGGATCCGCCGCATCAAAGAGGCCGGTGGTCTCGCGCTTGAACCAGTTGTAGGTCTGCGCGGCGCTACCCACGGTACCCAGATAGGTGGCATTCACCTCCTTCTTGAAGAAGGGATAGTCAAAGAACTGGCCGTTGTAGAGCGTGTCAAGTTCCTGAACCTCAATCTCATTGAACTTGTGTTCCGAGGTCCACTTGACGATGCGCTTATACCAGAGCGAATCAGGCAGCGCAAAGGTGCTCAGGACGCGCGGCGTAGCAATACGCACACTGTCGCGGTACTCGCGTTTCTGCTGGCGAATCAGTTTGCGGATGTCCGACGAATCGGGCAGATGCCTTGCGATGGAATCGCAGAAGGCCATGAAGCAGGAGTCGATCTCAAAGACCGTGAGCGAATCCACCTCCCACGTACCCATCGCCTCTGCCAGCTCGCGGTACACGCGCGAGAGACTGTCCTCGGGCGGCGGGAGCTGTGCGGTGGAGTCCTGCACAGCTGGATCCATCACCTGGGGAATCGTATCCTGAGGCACAGTGACGCGGCAACTTGTCCGCCGTGCCGACGAGGTCGGCGCAGCGATCATGGCCAGCGCGGCTATCAGCGTAAGAATCGTCAGACGGATTCTCATGCGCGTGCCTCCAATTCTTTGATTTTTCCCACGTCGCGAATGCTCGCGCCCGTGATATCGATTCCGCGAATCTCATGCTCGCGGCAATTCTCCAGGTAAAAATCGATCACCGAGAAGCGCTCCGGCCAGCTCTGCATGAGCGGCAGAATCGCCGTCGAGAGCATCGAGATACCGGCAAAAGCGAGCCTGTGGCACTTCGTCACATCCAGGTCGGGCCACGGTGAACGTACCTCCCCCGTGTCGATGTTGGTCCACCCCACCAACCGCATCTGCTCATCGAACATCAGATACCGACTGGTCTTTCGGTCACTTACTGCGAGAATTGCCAGCGGATCTGGCGAGGGTTTACCGGCAAGGCGGAACTCCCCGTCAGGGCCTTTTCGTTCCGCCGGACGGAAACTCGAAGCCATAGTAGCGTAATCCATATCTGTTATGATATCCACGTTATGCACCAAAAATCGTCCTTCCGGGGCATCCTGCAACAGTTGTGCCGCGTGGCGGATGGCGCCGCCGGTCTCGCGCAACAGGTCGCGCTCATCGGAAAGGGCGATGCGGCTACCGAAGTTGTCATGCTCCTTCAGAAAGGCCTCGATCTGCTCGGGAAAGTGGTGCACGTTGATCACGAAATCGTCGAATCCTGCCTTCTTCAGCCGGCTGATGAGCCCCTCCAGCAGCGGCGTACCGCCCACCGGAACCAGTGCCTTGGGCATCCGGTCCGTCAACGGCTTCAGGCGTGTGCCGAGCCCTGCTGCAAGGATCATCGCTCTCATTCTCAGAAGATTTGTTCCATCTCCAACTCGCGATGGTAGAGTTTGACTTTCACGTTGAACCGCTGCGCGATGTGCTCAGCCAGATGCTGCGCGCAATAGACGCTGCGGTGCTGGCCCCCCGTGCAGCCGAAGCAGAACATCAGGTGGGTGAACTTACGTTCGATATAACGCTGTACGTGCGCATCCGCCATCGGGTAGATGTGACTTAGGAAGGTGGTCACACCGCCGTCGTCTTCCAGGAACTTGATCACCTCGGCGTCCAGTCCGTTGAAGTGGCGGTAGTGCTCGTATTTGCCAGGGTTGTTGATGGCGCGGCAGTCGAAGACGTAACCGCCTCCGTTGCCGGAAATATCGTTCGGAATTCCCTTCTTATAGGCGAAGCTGTAGATGTTCACCTCCAGGCGCTCCTGCTTGCGTTCCTCGAACTCGCGGAGGTTCGTAAGCTCAGTAAGGACCTGATTCAGATAGGGATACTCTTCAAAAGGTTCGGCCAGCAGGCGGCGCAGGTTGTCCATCGCATAGGGAATGCTCTGGAGGAAGTGCGGCTTCTTTTCAAAGTAACCGCGAAAGCCGTACGCGCCCAGCACCTGCAACGTACGGAAGAGCACGAAGTGGCGGAGCTGCTTCAGGAAATCCTCCTTGCTGATGGTCCGGTAGGGCTTCAACGCCTCGAGGTACGCATCGATGAGTTCCATCTTGAGCGCCTCGGAGTAGTTGGCCTTGGCCTGCCAGATGAAGGAGGCCACGTCGTAATAGATGGGGCCCTTACGGCCGCCCTGGAAGTCGATGAAGTAGGGCTCGTCCCCCACCAGCATCACGTTGCGTGCCTGGAAATCGCGGTAGAGGAAGGTATCGCTCTCCTCGCGAAGCAGCACGTCCGCCATCTTGTGGAAGTCTTCATCCAACCGGATCTCATTGAATTCCAAACCGGTGGCCTTCAGGAAACAGTATTTGAAGTAGTTCTGGTCAAAGGAGATCATCTGCCTGTCAAAGGCAGGCTGGGGATAGCAGACGCTGAAATCCAGCCCCTCTGCACCCTTGAACTGCAGGGCTGGCAGCGCGCGGACGGTCTTGAGCAGCAGAGCCTTTTCGGCCTCGCTGAACTCACCTTTTTCCCGACCTTCCGCGATGCGATTGAAGAGAATGTCATTGCCGAGATCCTCCTGGAGATAGAAGAGGAAGTCGTCGCTGTGGGCAAAAACCCGGGGGACGTTCAGCCCCTTCTCGCGAAAATGCCGCGCTATGGTCCAGAAAGCGCGGTTTTCCTCCGCACAGGTGCCTTTGACGGCAATCAGCGTACGGGTATCCCCGTTTACGCGGAAGTATCTCCGATTGCTTCCGGACGAGGGTAACTCCTCAATATTCAGGACATTTTCGCCCGCGAATTCCCGAAACAGCGATTCAATCTCAATCATAACATACAAAGTTAACAAAAATCCGGATCAAGCAAGCTTGTCCGGATTCTTTGCTATCTATTTGCGGAGAGAAAGGGATTCGAACCCTTGATACCCTTTTGGAGTACACACGCTTTCCAGGCGTGCCTCTTAAGCCACTCGAGCATCTCTCCGAATGGGACTGCAAATATAATACTTTTTTTTATAATCGATCACTCCACCCGCATTGTCTTGGCTGGGCTTACGCGTGCGATAAAAATTGCCGAAAGCGAGAGAATCATCAGGATGGCGATGGCCGAGGCGGCATCCAGTAGCAGAATCTTGCCCCAGTCCAGCTGGATGGGCACGTACTTCACGAAATAGTTGGCCGGATCCAGCGTGATGACGTGGAACCACTTCTGCACGAAGCAGATGACCAGCGCGGCTACATTTCCCCAAAGCAGCCCCTTCCCCACAACCCGCGCGGAACGCCACAGGAACACGCGCGTCACAGCCCAGTCACTCATACCGAGCGACTTAAGCACGCCGATCATCGAAATCTTCCGGAAGAGCAGGATCAGCAGCGACGAAATCATATTGAATCCGGCTACCGCCATCATCAGGATCATGATCATCACAACGTTCAGATCGAGCACAGCGAGCCAGTCAAACAGGTTCGGATAGATGCGCTTAACGGAGTAGATGAAGAGCGGAGCGTCATCATCGGTGGCCAGTCGGTACTCAACCTCTGTCAAGCGGTTGGTAGCCTCTTCGATACTGGCGGAGGGACGGATACGGACCTCCAGTGCGGAGACCTGATCGCCGCTCCAGCCATTCAGGCGGCGGATATGCCGCAAGTCGGCCAGAATGAAGGTATTATCGATCTCCTCCAACTGAGCGTCGAACAGACCGCAGACGCGGAAGTTGCGCGCCTTCAGATCATCCCGCACGAAGTAAGCATTCAGGGTATCCCCCACCGACAGCCCCAGTTGCGCTGCCAGGCGGGAGGACATCAGCACATCCGGCGAGATGCGCCCGGAGTAATCCGGCAGCGTGCCAGCAGAAAGCGCGTCGGCAAAAAACGAGAAATCATACAGCGAATCCACCCCCTTGAACCAGGCACCGCCAATTTCGCCCTCGTTGCGGATCATACCGCTGCGATAAGCAACCGGAGAGAGAGAAACCACGCCCGGCACCGCCAGCAGCGAATCTCGGTAGGAAAGTGTCCCCGAAAATGGATATTGCTCATTCAAAGGGCCTTGCCCGGGTTGGCAGAGGACCACGGACCCCATGAAACCGGTGGCCTTGGCCCGAATCTCGGCCTTAAAACCGCCCACCACCGCCACTGCGATAATCATCACGGCGATGCTGAGCGCCACGGAAATCCAGGCGATATGGTGACTGACGCGGAGCAACCGGTCACGCTCCCCGGAAGGGGCCGCGCGATCGGAAAGCCTGCTTGCTATGAACCGGCTCGCATCCACTAACGGAGAATAGCGCCAAACTGATTCTCAAAGGCCTTGAGCAGCTTGGTCATCATCCGCTCCACAGCCTCGTCGGTCAGGGTCTGCTCAGGATCCTGGAAGGTAAAGCTCAGGGCATACTGCTTCTTGTCGGTGAGAATCTTCGGTCCGCGATAGACGTCGAAGAGTTCTACACGTTTGAGCAGGTTGCGCTCCGTCTTGAGGGCGCAAGCACGCAGGTCGGAGAAGCGCACGCTTTCATCCAGCAGCAACGCGAGGTCGCGACGCACCTCCGGGAAGCGAGGCAACTCCTTGAATTTCACCTTGTCGCGCTTGACAAGCTGGAAGAAGACCGGCCAGGAAATCTCGGCTGCGAAGACAGGCTGCTTGATGTCGAACTTCTTGGCCAGAGCCGGTGCAATCGTTCCGGCTACAGCCAGCGTCTTGCCCTGCAGGCGATACTCGAGACCTTCACTGAAGAGATCCGACGGGGCGTCAGCAATCTCCAGCGAATAGATGTCAGCGCCGAAGCGGTGCAGCAGCGTCTCCAGATAGCCCTTCAGCGCAAAATAGTCGCCGCGGGCAATCTCGTTGTGCCAGCTCTTTACGCCCGGCGAAGAGATGGCGAAGCAGAGCCGCATCTCCTCGTTATAGGATTTCAGATCGGCCACCGGCTGCTCCACACCCTCGCGCGGACGGAAGGAATAGACATTGCCCAGCTCGAAGATCCGGATATCGTTCACCTGGCGGTTCAGGTTGTGCGAAACCACCTCCAACGCATTGAGCAGCAGCGTCTGACGCATCACGTTCAAGTCAGAGCTGAGCGGGTTGACAATCTGTACCAGCGCATCGGACGGGAAGGTCTTCAGCGTACTATAGTAATCGGCCTTGGTGAGCGAGTTGTTCATCGTCTCCACAAAGCCCCAGCCTGCAAAGAGGTTGGATACGGTAGAACGGACCACCTCCGGATCGGGATGCTCCGACGGAGAGACGGACATCTTCATGTTGGCCGGCAGTTCGATGTTGTTGTAGCCGTAGATGCGCAGCACCTCCTCCACCACGTCGCACTCGCGCGTAACGTCTACGCGGTAAGCGGGCACTTCTACCAACGCTCCTTTCGCAGAAGCTTCCACGAAGCGGAAGTCCATGCTTTCCAGAATCTTACGGATGACCTCACCGCCGATGGCCTTACCGATCAGGGACTCCATACGGGCATAATCGAGCTGCACGCGGACCGGCTCGTAGGCCTTGCCGCAAACCTCGGTCCAACCCACGATCTCCGCGCCGCAGAGGTCACGGATCAACAGGGCGGCACGTTTGGCAGCCGTCATCGTGGCGGTCGGGTCGATGCCGCGCTCGTAGCGGAAGGAAGCATCGGTCTTCAGACCGTGATGCTTGGAGGTCTTGCGGATGGAAACCGGATTGAAATAAGCCGCCTCCAGGAAGAGTTCGCCGGTGGCCTCCGTCGTACCGGAATCTTCGCCGCCGAACACACCTGCAATACACATCGGCTTTTCAGTGTCGCAAATCATCAGCTCCTCGCCACAGAGGGTGCGTTCCACGCCGTCCAGCGTGCGGAACTTGGAACCCGCATCGGCCTTGCGCACCACCACCTTGCGACCGGCAATCTTGGCTGCGTCGAAAGCGTGCAGCGGGTGACCCATTTCAAAGAGCACGAAGTTGGTGATATCCACCACGTTGTTGATGGGGCGCTGGCCCACGGCCTGCAGGCGCTCCTTGAGCCAGTCGGGCGACGGGCCCACCTTCACGCCGCGCAGCGTAACGCCGATATAGCGCGGCGCCAGCTCGGGCGAGAGCACCTCCACCGGGATCGTTCCGGCCGCATCGCGAGCCGCTGCAAAAGCGGACAGATCGGGCAGCGTCCAGCGGCACGGAATGCTGTTTGCGTTGCAGTATGCATAAAGGTCGCGCGCACAACCGATGTGCGAAGCACCATCCACGCGGTTCGGGGTCAGGCCGATCTCATAGACCGTATCGCACTTGAGCTGAAGCTGTTCGCGAGCGGGCGTGCCAGGCACGGCCGATGCCGGCAGCACCATGATGCCCGCGTGGTCAGTACCGATGCCGAGTTCATCCTCGGCGCAAATCATACCGTTGCTCTCCACGCCGCGAATCTTGGACTTCTTGATCTTGAACGCGGAACCGTCGGGTGTGGGCAGGTTGGTACCCACGGTTGCCACGAGCACTTTCTGGCCGGCAGCCACGTTGGGCGCACCGCAAACCACCTGCAGCAAGTCGGATTCGCCGATGTTGAGTTTCGTGACGTGCAGATGGTCCGAGTCGGGGTGCTCCACGCACTCCACCACTTCTGCCACCACGACACCGGCAAGTCCGCCGGGGATCTGCTCCACCTCTTCTACATGTTCCACTTCCAGACCCGTGTCGGTGAGGATGGTAGCCACCTGCGCCGGCGTCAGGTCGAATTCCAGGTAATCTTTCAGCCAATTGTACGAAATGACCATAGCTTGTATCTGTTATTTGAAGATTGATTCAATGAATTCTTTCTTGTCGAAGTATTTGAGGTCTTCGATCTTTTCTCCCGTTCCGATAAACTTGACCGGGATGCGGAACTGGTCGGAGATGCCGATCACCACGCCGCCTTTTGCCGTACCGTCCAACTTGGTGACAGCCAGCGCAGTGACGTCTGTTGCGCGGGTAAATTCCTTGGCCTGCTGGAAGCCGTTCTGCCCAGTGGAACCGTCAATCACCAGCAAAACCTCGTGCGGGGCATCGGGCACCACCTTGCGCATCACGTTGCGGATCTTGGTAAGCTCGTTCATCAGGTTGATCTTGTTGTGCAGGCGGCCGGCTGTATCCACGATCACCACGTCGGCATCGCGCGCCACGGCACTGCGGAGCGTATCATAAGCAACGGAAGCCGGGTCTGCGCCCATCTCCTGCTTGACGATATCTACCCCTGCCCTTTCTGCCCAGATGACCAGCTGCTCCACCGCCGCTGCGCGGAAAGTATCCGCTGCGCCCAGCACCACCTTCTTGCCGGCAGCCGTGAGTTGTGCGGCCAGTTTGCCGATGGTGGTGGTCTTGCCTACGCCATTCACACCCACGACCATGATCACATAGGGTTTCTTGGAGAAGTCGAAGGGCTCGGCGCTGGCCTTGCCGTCAGCATCCAGCAGTGCTTCGATCTCTTCGCAGAGGATGGCATTGAGTTCTTCCGTATTGACGTATTTGTCACGCGCCACGCGCGCTTCCAACCGTTCAATAATGTTCTGGGTGGTCTCTACCCCCACATCGGAGGTGATGAGCGCCTCCTCAATGGAGTCGAGCACCTCGTCGTCCACCACGCTCTTGCCCATGATGGCGCGGGAGAGTTTCTCAAAAATGGAGGTTTTGGTCTTTATGAGTCCGAAGAGTGCCATAAGCTTATTTCAAGGGTTGATAGAGTTCCCGTAGGCAGCCGTCCGCCAGGGCCTCCAGCGAGGAGACGCCCAGCTCTTCCGGCAGGCCTGCCGCTGCGTAGGCAATCGGGAGTTCAGTGCAGGCTTCGGCCACGGGGAGTTTCTCGATGGCCCAAAGCGCCTCGCAAACCGCGCGGTAGCGCTTTGCAGCCGCTTCCAGTTCGCCCGCCTTGACCTGCAGGATCAGGGAATGGATCTCCTGCCGGGTAGCCTCGTCGGGCACGCGGAAACGGTAGCCGCTATCGGCTGCATGCTGCTGGAAGATACCGGCCTGCATCGTACCGGTGGTGGCGGTGAGCCACGCCCCCTGCGGATTGCGCTCCCGGCAGCAGCGGATGGTCTCTTCCACGATATGGATGAGCGGCACGCCGATCTCGCTGCGGAAACGGTCGATAAAGTAATGCGCGGTATTGCAGGTGACGCAGACGCGGTCAGCTCCCCAGCTGACAAGTTTGGAAAGCCCGTCGCGCAGGATGGGAGTCGGGTCGGCACCGCCGCAGAGAATGGCCTCCGTGCGGTCCGGAATCTGGGGCATCGAATAGAGAATCACCTTCGGGTGCTCCTGATCGCGTGCAGCCGGGGCCTTGACGGCCAGCAGGCGCATAAACTCCGCGGATGCGGCAGGACCCATCCCGCCGAGCACTCCGAGTGTCAAACCGTTGTACTTCATCTTTTGCAGTCTACCTATAGACTTGCAAATATACAAAAAAACGGGGCTATTTGCAGGACATGATGTCCAGAATCATTTTGTCGGTCGCCTTCATTCCCACGCTGCCGATCCGGCCGAGGTTGGCGATGGTCTTTTCGATGTCCTCCTCGATGATGCCGTCGTTGGCGGAGATGCACTGTCCGTCGAGTGCCAGCACGGCCGATTGCAGGGCTGTAGCCACGCCGGAGGCCACTTTGAGGGCGCAGCCCACCTTGGCGCCGTCGCATACCATGCCGGTGATGTTGCCGATCATGTTCTTGATGGCCGCGCAAACCTGCTCATAGCCGCCACGGCGCAGGTAGACGATGCCGCAGGCGCTGCCCGTGGAGGCAATCACGCAGCCGCAGAGGGCGGAAAGCTTGCCCAGATAACCCTTGATGTGGATGGCAGTCAGGTGCGAGAGGGCCAGCGCGCGCAGGAGCTCTTCGTGCGTGGAGCCGGTTTTCTCCGCGATGGCGATCACCGGCATCGTAGCGGTCACTCCCTGGTTGCCGCTGCCCGAGTTGCTCATGGCCGAGAGGGTACAGCCCGCCATGCGGGCATCGGAAGCCGCTGCCGTCAGGGCCATCGCGTGGATCAGCAGGGTATCGCCATAAACGCTCTTGTTGTCGTCCGCCAGCAACGTACGGCCGACCTGCAGACCGTATGGGTGACGGAGTCCCTCATCCGCCAGGGCGCGGTTCATGGTGATGGAATCCTCCATAAAGGCGATCTTCTCCAGCGGAACGGTGTTGGCGAACTCCCAGATATCCCGGACGGTAATCCTGCGGGCGAAGTCAGGTTCTACGGCCGGCGCTGCCTCGGAATCTGCCGCTCCGGTTGTCTTTTGTGCGGTGAGCACGGAAGCGCCGTCGAAGGTAGCCTCCACAATCCGGTCGTGCGCGCCTGAGATGACGGCCGTAGCCGTATGTCCCTCTGCATGGGCCTCTGCATAGACGTAGAGCAACTCATCGGTCGGAGCCAGCGTGACGATCACCTTGCCGGTCGAAACCAGAGTGCGGGCCTTCTCCACTGCCTCCGGGCAAAGGTCGTGCAGCACCTCCAGCCCATAGCGGGACTTTCCGCAGATGGCACCCAGCGCGGCAGCCACATGCAGCCCTACCATGCCGGTACCGGGGATGCCCACCCCCATTCCGTTCTTGAGAATGTTAGCGCTCACGCTGGCGGTGATCTCTTCCGCCTCGCAGCCGCATCCCTCACGCAATGCTTCCGCAGCACGCGCCACGGCCAGCGCCACCGCAATCGGTTCCGTACATCCGAGCGCCGGCTTCACCTCCTGGTGAATCAGCGCGATGATTCTATCGAAATCCATGAAAAACCGTTTAAAACGCAACAAAGATAACAAAAAAAGACGGTCAAGCGTTTGCCTGACCGTCTTCTTAAACCTTGTCTTAACTATTTCTTTTCGAAATATTCTTTTACGCCAGCCGTAGGAACGAATTCCTCCTGGAACATGTAAGCACCTGTACGCTCGGACTTGACCATACGGATGCACTTCACAACGTTTCTCTTTTCCGATTTGTCGCCGCTGAAGGTTGCGACCGCTTTCTTTGCCATAGTATGAGTGTGTTAGGTATTACTTGATTTCCTTGTGAACAGTGACCTTCTTCAGATAAGGATTGTACTTCTTCATCTCCAGACGGTCCGGGGTGTTCTTCTTGTTCTTGGTGGTGATGTAGCGGGAGATGCCCGGTACACCGCTAGCCTTCTGCTCGGTGCATTCCAGAATGACCTGAACGCGATTGCCTTTCTTTGCCATAGTTGTAATGCTTTAGACGATGTTGATGAGACCTTTTTCCTGAGCAGCCTTCACCGTCTCGGCGAGACCGTTCTTATAGATGGTCTTCATACCGCGGCAGGAGACCTTGAGGGTGATGAATCTTTGTTCCTCTTCCGACCAGAACTTCTTGGTCTTGAGGTTCGGAGCGAATTCGCGCTTGGTGCGGCGCTTGGAGTGGGAAACGTTGTTTCCGACCATTCTGCTCTTTCCGGTTACTTGACAGACACGTGCCATATATCGTTTTGTTTTATTATTTCTCCAATTTGGGGCTGCAAATATCGGATATTTTTGTCAATTACGCAAATTTTATTTGCACCCCTTCAAAAATCTGTTCCACCTGATATTCTTGGGGAAAGAACGGGAAGGGTCGGTGGAAAGCCAGACAAATACGGGCCTGCCCACGACGTGGTCTTCCGGAACGAATCCCCAGTAGCGAGAATCGAGGGAATTGTGACGGTTGTCGCCCATCATCCAGTAGTAGTCCATCGCAAAGGTGTACTCCGTGGCCGGAGTGCCATCGATGCGGATTTCGCCCTCTTCCGAGACCTCCAGCCTGTGGCCTTCATAGACCTCGATGATCCGCCGGTAAAGCGGCAGATTCTCCGCCGTCAGCTGCGTGGTAGCCCCCTTGGCCGGAATCCAGAGCGGACCGTAATTATCACGGGTCCAGCCAGTTTCGGTAAAGGGGAAGAGCAGCTCGGGGCAGTCGGGCCAATCGGGCGGATAGACATCGACGTTGCGCGTCACGGCCAGCACGTTGGGCAGCGCTTTGATGCGCTCCAATCCGGCAGCGGTGAGCGCCATCTCCGGATAGCAGTGATGCGCGGCGTCGTAGTGCAGTTCGGACAGGTTGAGCCCGATGTTCTCCAGCACCTTGCGGTTGATGGGCGCACCGGCGGTCTCCACATTGTAGGTCAACTGGACGCCCGGATACTTCTTCTGGGGTTCACCGTTCACGACTACCTGGCCGTCAACCACTTCCAGCGTATCGCCGGCGATAGCCACACAGCGCTTTACGTAGTGGTCTTTCTTGGTGACCGGACGTACCACGATGGGGCCGTACTGACGGAGGACCTGTTCACGCCCCTCCAGCCGGACCAGCGAATAATAATCCGCAGCCGGTATCTTCTTGAGCACCGTATCCCCGTGCGGGAAGTTGAAGACGACGCAGTCGTCGCGTTTCAGGCTCGAGAAGCCCTTGATGCGCCGATACCCGAACTTGATGGCCGTGGAGTAGCTCTCGCGGTGCGAAATCGGATAGGCATTGTGCACGAAGGGGGTTGAGAGGGGGATCTGCGGCAGCCGGGGCCCGTAGGAGAGCTTGCTGACAAAGAGGTGGTCGCCCGTGTAGAGCGAGGATTCCATAGAGGAGGAAGGTATCTTGAAGGCCTGGATGAAGAAGATATTAATAAAGGTAACAAGAATCACGGCGAAGATGAGTGACTCCAGCCAATCGCGCCAGGCCACCTTCTTCTCCCCTTCCTTGTACCGCTTCTTCCAGAAGGCCCAATGCACCTTCCGGGTAATGAAGAGATCAAAAACGATGATGAGTCCGAAGAACCACCACCAGTTCCTGATCCACAGTACCCAAAGAGAATAGAGTACGGCCCAGAAACTGAACCGTACCCATTTGTTCTTATAGAATCCCTTGACGGTCACGACCGTGGGACTACTTGTTGACGGACTTGATGATAGCCTCGAAAGCCTTCGGATTGTTCATGGCGAGGTCAGCGAGGACCTTGCGGTTCAGGCCGATGTTCTTCTCAGCCAGCTTACCCATGAACTGAGAGTAGTTCATACCGTGCTGACGGGCAGCAGCGTTGATACGGGTAATCCACAGGGAACGGAAAGCGCGTTTCTTAGCTTTGCGATCGCGGTATGCGTAGGTGAGACCTTTTTCGTAGGTGTTCTTGGCTACGGTCCAGACGTTCTTCCTTGCGAGGAAGTTACCGCGGGTTTCTTTTAAAATCTTTTTGCGGCGGGCTCTTGATGCCACCGAGTTAACCGATCTAGGCATAGTTTTTTGATTTTTGGAGGACAGCGCCCCGGCTCGCGGGGACTTTTCGGCTGTTACTCCGGTTTAACATTAGTGAATTACTTTACCAACAAAGCTTTGACCCGTTTCTCGTCTGCCTTCGTAACGATGGCGAAGTGGGTAAGGTTTCTCTTCTGCTTTTTGGTTTTCTTAGTCAGGATGTGACTCTTGTAGGCGTGTTTTCTTTTCACCTTTCCAGAACCGGTGAGCGTAAAGCGCTTCTTTGTACCGGAGTTGGTCTTCAATTTAGGCATGATAATTAATATTAAGTAGTAAAGTAATGGTTCGCTTTATTTCTTCTTTATAGGTGCGATCATCATCAGCATCCGTTTGCCCTCCAGCTTAGGCATCTGCTCGGCCTTTCCGAATTCCTCCAGATCCACGGCAAAGCGGAGAAGCAGTTTCTCGCCCTGCTCGGAGAAGAGGATGGAGCGGCCGCGGAAGAAGACGTAAGCCTTGACTTTGGAACCCTCCTGCAGGAAGCTCTTCGCATGGTTGAGCTTGAACTGATAGTCGTGCTCGTCGGTCTGGGGGCCGAAACGGATCTCTTTGATGACCACCTTGGAAGCGTTGGACTTTTGCTCCTTCGCCTTCTTTTTCTGCTGATAGACGTACTTCTGATAGTCGATAATCTTGCAAACGGGAGGATCCACGGCAGCCGTGATCTGGACCAGATCCAGTTCCTGCTCTTCCGCCATCCGACGCGCCTCGCTCAGGGAATAGATTCCCTGCTCTACGTTGTCTCCGACGACTCGTACGCGCGGCGCACGGATATCGTCGTTAATCGGCAGCCCCTCTTCCTTCTTGCGGTTCTGCGGCAGCCGCTGGTCGGGCAGTCGCGGTCCGGGAGCCGGTTTGGGCTTCGGTGGTCTGTAATTGTTGTTAGCGATAGGACAGGTCCTCCAAGTTTTAAGTTATCTATTTCAGTTCTTCCGCCACTTCGGCAGCAATATATTTCGCAAAATCAGCTATTGACATAGCGCCCTTGTCTTCGCCACCCTGCTTGCGTACGGAGACCGTTCCGCCCGCTTCTTCCTTCTCTCCAACGATCAGCAGATAAGGAACTCGCTTGAGTTCGTTGTCGCGAATCTTGCGTCCGATCGTCTCGTTGCGCTCATCAATAGAGGCGCGAATTTCGTAATTATTAAGTAATTCGCAAACTTTTTTTGCAAAATCGTTGTATTTTTCGCTGATGGGCAGGATGATAGCCTGCTCCGGAGAGAGCCAGAGAGGAAGCTTTCCGGCGGTGTGCTCGAGCAGCACGGCCACGAAACGTTCCATGGATCCGAAGGGCGCGCGGTGGATCATCACCGGGCGGTGCGGCTTGTCGTCGGAGCCGATATACTCGAGCTCGAAACGCTCCGGCAGGTTGTAGTCTACCTGGATGGTACCCAGCTGCCAGCTGCGGCCCAGCGCATCCTTCACCATGAAGTCGAGTTTCGGGCCATAGAAGGCTGCCTCGCCATATTCCACCACGGTGGGCAGGCCTTTCTCTGCTGCAGCCTCGATGATAGCGTTCTCCGCCTTCTCCCAGTTTTCATCGGTGCCGATGTACTTGCTGCGGTCCACCTTGTCGCGCAGGGAGACCTGTGCGGTGAACTTGTCGAACTTCAGCGTGCGGAAGATGTAGAGCACGATGTCGATCACCTTGCAGAACTCCTCCTTGATCTGGTCGGGACGGCAGAAGAGGTGGGCGTCGTCCTGGGTAAAGCTGCGCACGCGGGTCAGGCCGTGCAGCTCGCCGCTCTGCTCGTAACGATACACCGTACCGAATTCCGCGAAACGGATCGGCAGGTCCTTGTAGGAGCGCGGCTTGATCTTGTAAATCTCGCAGTGGTGCGGGCAGTTCATCGGCTTGAGCAGATACTCCTCCCCTTCCTGCGGCGTGGTGATGGGGCGGAAGGAATCCTTGCCGTATTTTGCCCAGTGACCGGAAGTTACGTAGAGTTCCTTCTGGCCGATATGCGGGGTGATGACCGGCAGATAGCCGTAGTCTTTCTGCACCTTACGGAGGAACATCTCCAGGCGCATGCGCAGCTCGGCGCCCTTCGGCAGCCAGAGCGGCAGGCCCTGTCCCACCTTCGCGGAGAAGGCGAAGAGTTCCATTTCGCGGCCCAGCTTGCGGTGGTCGCGTTTCTTGGCCTCTTCCAGCAGGATGAGGTATTCGTCCAGCATCGACTTCTTGGGGAAGGTGATACCGTAGATACGGGTCAGCATCTTGTTGTGCTCGTCGCCGCGCCAATAGGCACCGGCAATCGAGGTGAGTTTCACCGCCTTGATGACCGAAGTGTCACGCAGGTGCGGGCCGCGGCACAGGTCGGTGAAAGAGCCGTTGGTATAGAAGGAGATGGTTCCGTCCTGGAGCGCATCAATCAGTTCGCATTTGTAGTTTTCACCGCGGGCGGAGAAGGTCTTGAGCGCGTCGGCCTTTGCCACGTCGGTACGGACAAAGTGCTGCTTTTCGCGCGCCAGCTCGAGCATCTTCTGCTCGATCTTCGCCAGGTCGGCCTCGACGAGTTGCTTCTCGCCGAGATCCACGTCATAGTAGAAGCCGTTCTCGATGGAAGGGCCAATGCCGAACTTCACCTGCGGATAGAGCAGTTGGAGTGCCTCCGCCATCAGGTGCGAGGAGGAGTGCCAGAAGGTAGCCTTGGCTTCGGGGTCTTCCCATTTGTGGAGTTTGAAGGAGGCGTCCTCGTTGATGGGACGGTCCAAATCGTAAATAGTCCCGTTCACCGATGCACACAAAACATCGGCGGCGAGGCGCGGGCTGATGCTCTCCGCAATCTGGAAAGCGGTCACGCCGCTCTGGTATTCTTTGACGTTGCCGTCAGGGAAAGTGATTTTAATCATTACAACAGATTTTTATAACATCCCGCAAAGATACGAATATTTAAATAATTGTTACCTTTGTAGAAATAAACCTGCACATGGAAACGCCCAATAATACCGTTCAATCCGCGAAATGGAGCCTCGCTATGCGAGACGGCCTGCTGCTCTCGCTGGTCACCCTTGCCTGCACCACCCTCGGCAGTCTTGTTCACCTCTCTTTCCTGAACATCCTGCTCTGGCTGGTCAAACTTGTAGGATCCATCTGGTTGCTGTGGTTCTTCATGAAACGCTACGGCGACTCCCATCCGGAGGAACTCCGCACCACCGGTTACGGTATTCTGGTCTGCCTCTTTTCCTCCATCGTGTGCGCCGTTTTCGCCTATCTCTCCTACCGGTTCCTCTTCCCGAGCGCCATCGATGAGATTATGTTGCAACTCCCTGCCACACTGGCCTCTACGCCGGGCATGACGGCAGAAGCGGAAGATGCTGTTTACAAGGTGATGGACAACCTCCCGCAGATCATGTGCGTATTCACCCTGATCTGGGATTTCATCCTGGGCTTGATTATCAGCGCCATCATTGGTGCCTCCACCGGAAAGCGCAATAATCCTTTCGGAAACGACGCTCCGCAGGCAGAAGAGAAAGACGAACTTGCTTAGATTATGGACCTTTCGCTTGTCATATCGCTCTACAACGAGGAAGCCTCCCTCGTAGAACTCGTAAACTGGATTGGCCGCGCCCTCGCAGATGAGAAATCTCCCGCCGGCGGTCCCCTCACCTATGAAATCATCCTGGTGGACGACGGCAGTACCGACGGCTCCTGGAAGGTGATTACCGACCTTTCGGCCACCCATCCGGAGATCCGTGCCGTCCGCTTCCGCCGCAACTACGGCAAGTCGGCCGCCCTCTATGAAGGCTTTGCCGCTGCCGAAGGCGATATCGTGGTCACGCTCGATGCAGACCTGCAGGACAATCCGGAGGAAATCCCCGAGATGATGCGGATGATCCGCGAAGAGGGTTATGACCTCGTATCCGGCTGGAAGAAAAAACGTTACGACAACGTTCTGTTCAAGAATATTCCCTCCAAGATCTATAACCACACCGCGCGCCGCGTGACCGGCATCAAGTTGCACGACATGAACTGCGGCCTGAAGGCTTATCGCAAGGAGGTGGTCAAGAACATCGAAGTGTATGGCGACATGCACCGCTTCATCCCCTATCTGGCCCAGCAGGCCGGTTTCACCCGCATCGGTGAGAAGGTGGTGCACCACCAGGCCCGCAAATACGGCAAGAGCAAATTCGGCCCGGAGCGTTTCCTCCACGGATTCCTGGATCTGGAGACCATCTGGTTCCTGCAGCGCTTCGGCAAGAAGCCGATGCATTTCTTTGGCTCGATGGGTGTGCTGACCTTCTTGATCGGTGCCATCATTGCCCTGGTCATCATCATCAACAAACTGGTCTGCCAGGCACACGGACTCCATTTCCGCGCCGTCACGGACCAGCCGCTCTTCTACCTGGCCCTGCTGGCGGTCATCATCGGTATACAATTATTCCTGACCGGATTCCTTGGAGAACTGGTCTCCCGGAACAGTCAGGAACGTAATTGCTACAATATCCGCGAACGGATTCGCTAGAGCGATTCGTCTTCTGCGCCGTCGGCGCTGCCGTTGTCGTAGAGGGCTTTTTCAAATTCCGCCGTCAGTTCGGCGAACTCCTCTTCTGAAATCATCTTGCAGATGCCGTTGTAGGCGGCACCGTTCTCTATGCAGATATGCGCGGTGCTCAGCAAACCCTTGAAGTCGCAGGTGCGGGTCAGGGTCAGCAGGTCAGCCACGATCATCTTGCCCGAGAAGCGGCCGCTGATGTCGGCGTTGCGGCAAAGCACGTCGCCGTCAACTACAGCGCCATCGCCCAGCACGATCTTCCCCTTGGAGAGGATCTTGCCGAAGAAGTTGCCGTCGATGCGGATATCGCCCGCGGAGATCATCACGCCTCCGCGAATCTCGGCCCCTACCGGGACACGGGCGATCTCGTTGACGCCGTAGTGGATAGGTTGTTCTTCCATTCTTGCCATGGTTGTATGGTTTTAGATGTGGATGGCTTCGTTGTGAACGGCTTCCGCTGCCTCCAGGATGGCCTCGCTCATCGTCGGGTGCGGGAAGACGGATTTGATGATGTTCTTGGCGGTGACGCCCATATTGCGGGCTACCACGATACCGCCGATCATTTCGGAGACGTTGCCGCCCACCAGATGGGCGCCGAGCACCTTGTCGGTAGCCTCATCCACGATGAGTTTGACGAATCCGTCGCGCTCACCGGCTGCAGCGGCCTTGCCGGATGCCGTGAAGGGGAATTTGCCCACCTTGTAGGCGATACCCTTCTCCTTGACGGCGCGCTCGGTCATACCCACCGACGCCACCTCGGGCGAGGTGTAGGTGCAGGCAGGAATATTGCCGTAATCGATCGGTGCGGGGTTCAGGCCGGCGATGCACTCAACGCAACGGACACCCTCTGCCTCAGCCACATGGGCCAATGCCGGGGTCGGGATGATATCGCCAATCGCATAGAGGCCCGGGACGTTGGTGCGGAAATCTGCGTCCACCACCACTTTGCCGCGGTTCATCTCCACGCCCAGCTCCTCCAGACCGATGAATTCAGTGTTAGGGCGGACGCCCACGGCGGAGAGAACTCTCTCGGCCTCGATGATCTCTTCACCCTTCTTGGTCTCTACCGTCAGACGGCACACGTCGCCGGTGGTATCCACGCTCTTGACCTGCGAGGAAACCATCACCTTGATGCCCATCTTGCGGAACGAACGGCTCAGCTGTGCCGAGGTGTCGTCGTCTTCCAACGGCAGGATGCGGTCCAGGTACTCGATCAGCGTCACCTCGCAACCCAAACTGCGGTAGAAGAAGGCGAACTCACTGCCGATGGCGCCGGAGCCGATGATAGCCAGACTCTTGGGCAGCGCATCCGGGGTCAGTGCCTGATAGTAGCTCCAGATCTTGATGCCGTCCACGGGAGCGAACGGAAGTGAAACGGGGCGCGCGCCGGTAGCCAGGATGATGTGGTCCGCATCGTGAATCACAGCATGATCGTCATCGTCGGTCACCTCTACACGGCCGCCGGAGAGCACCTTACCGGAGCCCTTGAGCACGGTCACCTTGTTCTTCTTGAAGAGGTATTCGATGCCTGCATTCATCGTGGCGGAGACGCCGCGGCTGCGGGCAACCATCTTCTCGAGGTCGGCCGAGACTTCGGCTGCATTCACGCCGTATTCCGCACCGGCCTGCGCATAATGCAGCACCTGCGCGCTCTTGAGCAGCGCCTTGGTGGGGATGCAACCCCAGTTCAGGCAGATTCCGCCCAGTTCGTTGCGTTCTACTACAGCCGTATTGAAGCCGAGCTGTGCAGCGCGGATAGCAGCCACATAGCCGCCCGGTCCTGCGCCGATAACGATGATGTCGTATTTCATATTTCTATTTGATTTTCAATTATTTATCGATTAAAGATCGCGGCCGTGGCAGTTCTTGTACTTCTTACCGCTGCCACACGGGCACGGGTCGTTGCGCCCCACCTTCTTCTCCACGTGAACCGGCTGGTTGCTGCGCGGCGCCACGTTGTTGGTGAGCATGTCGGGACGGCTGGTCTGCATCCGGCTCATGTCGGTACGCTTCTCGTGAGCCTCGGTAGCCACCTCGGAAGCTTCCTGGTCCTGACGGAGGAAGATGGTGGCGCGGCTCAGGAACGAGAGCACGTCGCGGCTGATGTTCTCCAACACCTTGATGAAGAGGCCGAAGCTCTCGGTCTTGTAAACCAAGATCGGGTCTTTCTGCTCGTACGATGCATTCTGTACCGACTGCTTGAGGTCGTCCATCTCGCGCAGGTGCTCCTTCCAGTACTCGTCAATCACGCGGAGGGTGACAGACTTTTCAATGGAGCGGACAATCTCCTTACCCTTGCTTTCGTAAGCCTTGCGCAGATCCACCAGCACCTGGAAGACCTTGCGGCCGTCGGTGATGGGAATTGCGATATTCTGGTAGAACATCCGCTTGGTGTCATAGACGTTCTTGATGATGGGCCAAGAAAGATCGATAAGCGTATCGAAACGCCGCTGCATGGAGTTGAGCAGCGTATCCTGCAAAGCATTGACCAACTGATCTTTGTGAGCATGCTCATAGAACTCGGCGGTGAATTCCGGCGTCACGGAGAGTGCCTCCACGAAGGCCTCGCAGAAGCCTTCATAGTCGAGATCCTTGTGGTCGTCCACAAAGATGTCGCAGTAGTCGCCCATCATATTGAGGACGTCCACATCGATGCGGTCACCGGTGAGTGCGTTGCGGCGCTTGGTGTAGATCACCTCGCGCTGCGAGTTCATCACGTCGTCGTACTCCACCAGGTTCTTACGGATACCGAAGTGGTTCTCCTCCACTTTCTTCTGGGCGCGCTCGATGGCTCCCGAGAGCATCGAAGACTGAAGGGCTTCGCCGTCAGCCATGCCCATACGGTCCACCACGCGGGAGATTCGGTCGGAACCGAAGAGACGCATCAGGTTATCCTGCAGCGACACGAAGAAGATGGAGGAACCCGGGTCGCCCTGACGGCCGGAACGGCCGCGCAATTGACGGTCCACGCGGCGGCTTTCGTGCCGCTCGGTGCCGATGATGGCCAGACCGCCCGCAGCCTTAACCTCGGGGGTCAGCTTGATATCGGTACCACGACCCGCCATGTTTGTTGCGATCGTCACGGTTCCCGGTTCACCGGCGTGTGCCACGACCTCCGCCTCACGCGCATGCTGCTTGGCATTCAGCACCTGGTGCTTGATACCCCTGATTTTGAGCATCTTGCTGAGCAGCTCGGAGATTTCCACGGAGGTGGTACCCACCAGCACCGGACGGCCTTTGGCAATCAGTTCCTGGATCATCTCAATCACGGCGTTGTACTTGTCCTTCATGGTCTTGTAAACCACGTCGGCCTGGTCGTCGCGAATCACCGGACGGTTGGTCGGGATGACCACCACATCCAGTTTGTAGATATCCCAGAACTCTTTGGCCTCGGTCTCTGCCGTACCGGTCATACCGGAGAGTTTATGGTACATGCGGAAATAGTTCTGCAGGGTGATGGTGGCGAAGGTCTGGGTAGCCGCCTCCACCTTCACATTCTCCTTAGCCTCAACGGCCTGGTGCAGACCATCGCTCCAACGTCGGCCCTCCATGATACGGCCGGTTCCCTCGTCCACGATCTTGATCTTGCCGTCCACAATCACGTAGTCCACATCTTTCTCAAACATCGCGTAAGCCTTGAGCAGCTGGTCCACGGTGTGCATGCGCTCCGCCTTGAGGGAGTAGTTGGAGTTCAGCTCGTCCTTCTTGCGGCGCTTCTCCTCTTCCGGGATGTCCATGTGCTCGATGGCAGCCGTCTCGTCGCCCAGGCGCGGCATCAGGAAGAAGTCCGGATCGCCCACGGCGTTCGCGAGGATTTCGTTACCCTTGTCGGTCAGCTCCACGGTGCGCTGCTGCTCGTCAATCACGAAGTAGAGTTCGTTGGTGACGATGCGCTGCTCAATGTCGCGGTCGGAGAATGCGGCGCGCGTGATCTTGCTCTGGGCATCCAGCAGAATCTGCTTCATGCCCGGTTCGCTCAGGAACTTGATGAGCGGGCCATACTTGGGAAGACCCTTGTGAGCACGCAGGAGGAGGATTTCGCCCTTGTCGGCGATTTCACCTGCGGCAATCTGGCGCTTTGCCTCATTGAGCGTCTGGTTGACCAGCTGGCGCTGAGCCTGATAGAGGCGCTCCACGTAGGGTTTATACTGGATGAAGGTTTCGTCGCCGCTGCGCTGCACCGGGCCGGAAATGATGAGCGGGGTCCGGGCGTCGTCGATCAACACGGAGTCCACCTCATCCACGATGGCGAACTGATGCTTGCGCTGCACCAGATCCTCAGGGCTGATGGCCATGTTGTCACGCAGGTAGTCGAAACCGAATTCGTTATTGGTACCAAAGGTAATGTCGGCCAGATAGGCCTTCTTGCGGGCCTCGGTAGAGGGTTCGTGCTTGTCAATGCAATCCACGCTCAGGCCATGGAACATGTAGAGCGGGCCCATCCACTCGGCGTCTCGTTTGGCCAGGTAGTCGTTAACCGTGACCACGTGTACGCCCTTGCCGGCCAGTGCATTTAGGAAGACCGGGAGGGTTGCCACGAGGGTCTTACCTTCACCGGTGGCCATCTCGGCAATCTTGCCGGAGTTCAAGACGATACCGCCGATCAGCTGCACGTCGTAGTGAACCATATCCCAGGTGATGCGGTTGCCGCCAGCCATCCAACTGTTCTGCCAGATGGCGTAGTCGCCGTTCACCGTGACGAAGTCATGCGACGCGGAGAGGGTGCGGTCGAAGTCAGTCGCGCGAACCTTGATGGTCGCATTCTCCGTAAAACGGCGCGCGGTGGACTTCATGATGGCGAAGGCCCGCGGGAGAATCTTTTCCAGAATCTCCTCGATCTTCTTGTCGATGGTCTTGATCAGTTCATCCTGCTCGGTGGCGAGTTTCTCCTTGCGGGTCACTTCGATCTCCACGTCGGAGAGCTGTTCCTTGATCTTGGCCACCTTCTCCTCTTCCGGAGCAATATGGTCTGCGATCAGCTGCCGGAGCGCCGCAGAGGCCTCACGGAGTGCATCGTCGGAAAGTTTGTCAATCTGTTCGTATTCGGCCTTGCAGGCATTCACGATGGGAGTCATCTTCTTGAGATCCCTATCTGCCTTGCTGCCAAAGAGTTTCTTGAGAATATTTGCCATTTATCTAACGTTGTCAGTTTGTCAGTCGACCGCCTTCCCCGTCAATCGGCGGCAGTCTCCTTAATATAACTGGCAAATATAGCAAAAATCGCGCAACCCTCACTATTCCCTGCCAAAATGGCAATGGATTAGAGATCTATGCGGATGTGTCCCCCATAGGGGGTGAGGTTGAAGAAGGCTTCTTTGGGGGTGGTGAGGCCGGCGAAGATCTTGGCGCAGGCCAGGACGCCGCCGTGGGCGAAGATCAGAACTCGGCGGAAGGGCTGCTGGCAGAGTTCCTCCAGGAAGGCTGAAACGCGTTGGTACTGCATTGTAAAGGATTCGCCGCCGGGGACGGGAAGGTTGATGTAATCCTCGTACCAATCTTGGATGTAGGGATCGTGAATCTCCTCGTAGCGCTGCATCTCCCATTCGCCGAAGTTCATCTCCAGCAGGCGGTTATCCCGCACGGCATCCGGATAGCCGCAGAACTCCGCCAGCCGCACGCAGCGCGAAAGCGGACTGGTAAAAACGGCATCAGGTGCACCCAGCGCAGCCAAAGCTTCCTGTGTGGCGGTAGCCTCCTCAACAAATGTATCCTTGAGGGGAACGTCGGTCTGCCCGTAGCAGGTGCCGGCGGGAACATCGGGGGCGGTATGGCGGACGAGGATAACTTCCATATCAGGCCCAGAATGAAAAGGCTATCAGAACAGACAGGTAGAGCGAGAGTTCGCACAGCAGGAAGGTCGCGCCGCAGCAATCGCCGGTGTAGCCCTGAATCTTCCGTTTCATCAGCAGCGCCAGCAAGAGCATCACTGCCACGGGAACCAACAGTAACCAGCAGAGACAGAGGGGCAGCCAGTGCAGGACGAGCGTCAGCACCACAACGGGCGCCAGCCCAGCCAGCAGGCAGACGAGCACTTCGTGCCACTTCATCCGGTTGTAAACCGTCTTGTTTTTGGCCTCCTCTTCCGTGCGCGCATAGGGCAGCAGGTTAATGAGTTGCGCGGCGCAGCACTTGGCCCACGCATCCCCGAAAAGCACGACCAGAATCAGCGTGTCTCGCGAAATGACGCTCGGCAACTGAAGCATCAACGCAAAATAGACGACCAGTCCGATGACGCCGTAGGTGCCGATGTGCGAATCTTTCATGATGGCCAGCCGCCGCTCGCGCGAAGTGCCACCGCCCAGGCCGTCGATAAAATCAGCCAGGCCGTCTTCGTGCAGCGCACCGGTCAGCAGCAACCGCACCACCAGCGCCAGAATCCACGCCAGCGTGAGGGGCATCACCTGCGATGCGAGCCAAAGGGTCAGGGCCATCAAACCACCCGTCAGCCAGCCCACGAGCGGCCAGAGGGGCACCACCCGCTTGAAAGCGCCAGCGGGAATCTCGCGGATGCGCCAGAAAGGAAGGCGCGTAAAGAAGGTCAGGGCAGCCAGCAGTCTCATCGGTTAAAAATATTTGGTGATTTCCGCATCGCGGAAGTTGTCCATTTCGTTGATCATCCGGACGGCCGATTCCAGGATAGGATAAGCGCAGATGGCGCCGGTCCCCTCCCCAAGCCGCAGTCCAAGTTGCAGCAGCGGCTGCGCGCCCATCGCATCGAGCAGTTTGCGGTGGCCCGACTCATCGCCGCAGTGGCCGAAAACCGCATATTCTTTGACAGCCGAAGCAAGTTGCATCGCGCCCAGCATGCAAGCGGTCATAATGAAACCGTCCACCAGAATCACGATACCCAGCTCGGCAGCCTGCAGCATCGCACCCACCGCCGCGACCATCTCGAATCCGCCGAACCAGCGCATCCAGTCGCGCGGTGTGCCGTCGCCGGTATAGTTTGCCTCCGATTGCTGCAGCACGGCCAGTTTGTGCGCCACGCCGGCCTTGTCCAGCCCGCTGCCGGCCCCCACACACTCCGCGAGCGGAATGCCGGTGAAGCGTGACATCCAGAGGGACGAAGGCGAGGTATTGCCGATTCCCATTTCTCCGAAACTCAGCACGTTGCTGCCTTCTTCCACACACTGGCGCACCACTTCCGCACCAATCTCCAGGCAGCGTTCGAACTCCTCAACGCTCATCGCGGGGCCGTGCAAAAAGTTGCGGGTGCCGCGAGCGACCTTGCGGTCGATAATGCCGCGATTCTTGGGCAAGTCGAAGTCGACACCCACGTCCACTACTTTCAATTTGAAACCATGCTGCCGGCAGAGGAAGTTGACGCCCCCGGTTCCCTGCGGATGGGTAAAGTGGCAGACCTGCTGCCAGGTAACCTCCTTGGGAGCGATGCTCACCCCCTCCGCCACAATGCCATGGTCGGCCGCAAAAACGATGTTCTGCGGACAGCGCAGTTCCGGAGTCAGACTCTGCTGAATAAGTCCCACCTGCAGCGCGAGCGACTCCAGGCGGCCCAGCGAACCGCGAGGCTTGGTGAGATTATCGATCTTCTCCTGCAGTGCGGTGCGGAGCGCCTGATCGGGTGGTTCGATATGGAATTCGTGCGTCATTCTACTTGATTTTGACGGGGATGCCGCTGACCATCAGGATCACTTCGTCCGCTTTGGCGGCGACGTACTGGTTCATCCAGCCCTGCAGGTCGGTGAAGCGGCGCTGAAGCGCATTGTCCGAGGTGCCACCCATCCCGATTTCGTTGGTCACGAAGAGGAAGGTGGCATCCTGCGCGATGAAGGCGTCGAATTCGGCCTTGAGGGCCGTCAGCGCGCGATCCGTGTCGCCATCCAGGTCCGTAAAGAAGTTGGTGGCCCAGAGGGTCAGGCAGTCTATCAATACCACGCGCCCGGAGAGGATGTGGCGGCTAAGTTGCTTCTCCTCTTCCAGGTTGGTCCACTGCGGACCGCGCCGTGCCTGATGGCGTGCGATGCGCTCCCGGAACTCCTCGTCCCACACCCGGGCAGTAGCCAGATAGACAGGATTCTCAGCGAGTTCGAGTGCCCGCTTTTCCGCGTAGCTGCTCTTTCCCGACCGCGCTCCACCAGTAATCAGTATAATGCGTTTCATAGTTTACAAAGATAGTGAAAAACCCGATTCGTCCAGAAGAATGATCTCCAGCGTGCCGGCGGTAGCCGGGTAAACAGTAGCACAGGCAGTGCGGCAGCGGGAGAGGATGGCGGAGAGGAAGCGACGGGCATCTTCCGGGCTAAGCGCTGTCCAGAGTTCACGGGCCAGCATCAGGCGGTCGATAGCCTCTGCAACGGCGGGCGAACAGCCAGCCTCAGCGGCGACGCTCTTCAGGAATTCGCGGTTCATCACGACGCTGCGGCTGTGCGTATCCAGATGCCCCTCAGCGAGTTTCACGGCCTTGCCCAGCATTACGCCCATCGTGACTCGACGGACGCCCAGTTCGGCAGCCAGCTTGAGGGTTTTCCCTACGAGGTTGCCGTAATGGATAAAGGCCTGCGGTGGGAAATCCGGGAATCGACTCTTCAGGAAAGCCTCGCTCTTGGCACCCGAATTGATCACCAGATGGTCCACGCCGATGGCAAGCGCCACTTCAATCTCTTTACGCAGGGCATCCACGAAGGCCTGGTCCGAGAAGGGCCGGACGATGCCGGAAGTCCCGATAATGGAGATGCCGTCCACGACGCCCAACTTGGGATTAAAAGTCTTGAGTGCGAGTTCTCTACCGCCTGGAACAGAAATGGTTACATCAAGCCCGCCGTCATACAATGAAGACAACTCCCGCGTCATCATCTCGCGCGGCACGCGATTGATGGCCGGACCGCCGACCGGAAGACCGAGCCCGGGCAGCGTCACACGCCCAACGCCCTCGCCTTGCAGAAAATGAACGCCCGGCTCTTTAGAAAATGTAACCGTGGCGACGATGGCACTGCCGTTCGTAACGTCAGGATCATCTCCGGCATCCTTCACCACCGTAGCCGTCCCCACCGCGCTGAAGGGTTCTGCCGCGCGCAAGCTGACATCCGAGACTGGCAAAGCCAACGTCTCGCCGTCCGGCAGCGTGATGGAGACTGTCTCCCCAACTTCACGTCCCAGCAGCGCCAGCAAAGCCGCCTTGGAGGCTGCTGTGGCGCAGGCGCCGGTCGTAAAGCCGGTCCGCAGCGGGAAAAAGCCCGGCAGCAGCCGTTCGATCTCGCGACGCAAGCCGTGTTCGCCCGTTACGGTCACGAAGCCAGCAGGCATCGCAGGCCGCTCCAGGGCATAAATCGCCACACCGGCAGCCCGGGCGGCAGAGACCTTTTCGGTAAAACCACCGCTCTCCCCGCTCTCCTTGGTCAGGATGGCCTGGGGCCGGACAGACGCGAGCAATGAAGCCGTATCATCAGCCGCATAGTAGACCAGTTTCTCTGCCGGAAAACCTTCCTCATCCGCGATTGCACGGGATTCGTCGCGATTCAGAATCCGCATCCGACAATCGTGGCGCGACCAATAGGGTTTCAGCGCCCGGATGGTCTGCACACCGGTCAGGGCCAGCAGCGAAGAAACGCCGTCGGCCTCCAGCCGGGCAAGTGCTTCGGGAAAATCCCGGCACCAGATAATATCTTCTTCGCGCGGCGGAAAAACCCGCTCCACGCGAATAACAGGCAGCCCCAGTTCCTCGGAAACCTCCGCCACCGTCCGGTGCAGTTCCGCGGCAAACGGATGGCCGGCGTCGATCAGCAGCCGGATGTCGTGCACCGCGCAAAAGGCCGCCATCGCGGCGGCGTCCAGCGCACCGGTCACATGTGTTCCGTGCAGACACTCAATCTGTTGCAAAGCATCCCGTGTGGAATACCAATAGGGCGAACCCGCCGCATCCGCCACGCGGACCGCGAGCCGTCCTTCCGTCGTTCCACCGAGAATCAGGATCATTTGCGGAAGAGGTGTTTGAATTCGTGGGCATAGAGCCGCGAGAGTCCCTCGCGGTTGCCGATTGCATCACCCACCACCAGCAACGTGGTGAGCGTCAGATTGTTCTCCCGGACGATACGGGCCAGGTCGCGGAGCTCGCCGCGGTAGATGCGCTCCTCTTTCCAGGTGAGCTTGTAGCAGGCGGCCACCGGGGTTTCGGGCGGATAGGCCTGCAGGAGTTCGGCCTGCACCTCCTCGGCGATGCCGGCACTCAGGTAGATGCACATCGTGCTGCGCGACTGGGCCAGCTTGTGCAGCTGTTCGCGCTCGGGCATCGGGGTACGCCCTTCGCCGCGGGTGAGAATGATGGTCTGCACCTTCTCGGGGATGGTAAACTGCGAACGGAGCGCAGCTGCGGCGGCCTGGAACGCGGAAATGCCGGGCGTAATGTGGTACGACATCCCGTAGCGGTCAAAGAAGGCCATCTGCTCCTGGATGGCGCCGTAGAGGCACGGATCGCCGGTATGGAGGCGGACCACCAGCAGCCCGCGGTCGTAGTACTCCTTCATCAGCGCGAACTGCTCCTCGAGGTCCATCGAAGCGGAGCTGCGGACCTCGCAGCCGGGTTTGGCGCAGTGCGTAAGCTCTTCGGGGACCAGACTGCCGGCATAGAGAATCAGGTCGGCCGTCTCCAGGAAGCGCCGGCCGCGCACGGAGACCAGTTCCGGATCACCCGGGCCAGCCCCGACAATTTCGATATGGCCGCCGCGCACCGAAGTTGCCTCCTGCGCGAGGGCAAAAGTAAAGTTGGCATCGGCCTGCAGGCAACCCTTCTGTTTTTCAATCAACAGCGGTCCCATATGGGCACTGCGCAGCGCAGCGGCTTCCGCCACCCCGGGGCAGCCGGTAACTTCCAGCGCCTTTTCGGAAGGGTTCGGAACGGGAATCTCCGCCAGCTCGGCGGCTTGCCAGATGCGTGATTCAGCCGGGGCAAATGCGGCCAACAACTCCTGCAGCAGCGGTTCTCCCTGCTTGAGGGCGATGGTAGAGACGCTCGCCACGCTCTCGGGCGCAAACCCGGCGTGGCGGATTTCCTCCGCGATATAGGCAGCGATGCCTGCAGGGTCGCATTGCTTGCGGCAGCCGAACCCCAGATGGAGCACCGGTGGGCAGAAGTGCAGCACGGCAAGGCCGGGAAAGTCTGGCATGACGAAGGGGGATACGGCAATCAGCAGCTCCGCGCCGGTCAAATCGAGCTTCGAGCGGTCCGTGCAGAGCGTCACGTGCTCGGGCAGGGTGCGCTCCAAGAAGGTGGCACCGGCGTCGCGCACCTCCAGCAGCAGCACCGTCGGGCGTTTCTGCACGAAGGCAAAGATGGCCCGGTTCATCTGCGCCGGGGCGGCACTGCATCGCCAGCCGAAGCGTTGGGCAAGGGTATCGAGCGCCCAGAGGCCTTCGTTGTCACTCTGCGTGGTGACAACTGCCTCAGCGCCAAGAATTTCAGCCAGCTCGCGGCTCAACTCATTGGCCCCGCCCAGATGGCCGGAGGCCACGGGGATCACGAAGCGTCCGGTAGAATCGATGCAGACCACCGCCGGATCGCTGTGCTTGCTCTTCAGCAGCGGTGCAATGCTGCGCACGCAAATACCCAGTGCCCCGATGAAGACAAAAGCCCACTCTGCATCCCAGTGCGCCTTGAGGAACGGCCCGAGGGGGCCGGTCTCTGCCTTGGTATAGATATGGGACGGCTTGATGTGGCGGGCAATACTCTGCGCGAGCGGAATCGCCGATTCGGAAATCAATATGATAGCGGTCTCTTTCATTCTGCTTTGAGGATTTCAATGGGATTGAAGGCATCTACGGCCACATTCGTGGCGGAGGTAATCCGGCGTCCTACGGCCGTCACCGATTCACGGAAGAGCGCGCGGCTCTCTTCGGAAACACCGTTGAAGACAATCACGCCGCCCGGAAGCAACACCTCGTGGATGCGTTGCAGCATCTCGGGAAGGCGTCCGCCGTGGCCGCCGATGAAGACGGCATCCGGGGCCGGCAGGGCGCCCAGGTCCGCCTCCAGGAAGTCGCCGATATGCATTTCGATGCCGGGAGCGCCGAAACGGCGGGCATTGGTCCCCAGCAACGCTCGTCCCTCCTCGCGGATCTCAAAGGCGTTGATTGCCAGGTGCGGGAACTGCAACCGGGCCTCGATCGAGACCGAGCCTGTGCAGAAGCCGATGTCCCAGAAGGAGTGGCGGCCAGAGAGATCCAGCGCGCTCAGGGCGAGCAGCCGGTAGGGCATCTTGGTAATCATGTTCGGCCGTCCGGGCAGCCCCTCGAAGGCCGACTCGGGAATGCCGAAAGGCCGGGGACGGACGGCGGTCCGCTCCAGAATGAAGCAATTTGGGAAACCGAAGGTCATTCCGGCCGCTTCGGCGAGGGATCCGCTCCAGAGGTGCTCCTCCTCCCGGTTGCCCAACGCCACGCCCACATGCAACCGGTAGTTGTCGTAACCGTATTCCAGCATGCGCGAAGCAGCAGCGGCGGGGGTCTTGACACGGTCGGTCAGGGCGCCGATCAGCGCCTCGCCGCGAATCAGTGCCGCGTCGAAATCATCCCACGGACGGCCGGTCAGCGAGACGCAGCGCATTCCGTGATAGTCCAGCAACAGCCGGTGCGAGAGCAACTGCAGCGAGTTGGGCGCGGGATAAACCACGATTTCGGCCTCCGGCAACCTGCGGCGAAGCGTATTGGCGAAGCCGAAGAAGAGCGGGTCGCCCGAGGCGAAAACCACCACCTCCGGGACGCCAGAGTATTGCTCAAAAACCGCATCCAGCGGCACGGTAATCTCAATCCAGCGGGCCCCTTCCGGCAGCAGGTGCTCCACAATCTCATGATGCCGCTTTCCGCCCGAAAAGACGCGCCCGGCCGCAATGGCTTCCTGCACCTGCGGCGGGAACCAGACGGCGCGGTCGTCGGTCATGCCAATGACGGTAAATTTCTGTTTATGAACGTTTTCAGACATCGCGGCCCGGTTTGAGTGATTCAGCGTCGTTGAAACAGAGAATGGCGTTGGTCAGCGTAGCGGCCAGGTTGCTGCCGCCCTTGCGCCCCTCCACAATCAGCTTGGGAATAGCGCGGAACGGCTTGACCATCTGCTTGCTTTCGCGCACATGCACGAATCCGACCGGAGCGGCAATGATACCGGCGGGATGGGCCGCGCCGCTGCGGATCAGCGCGCAGAGTTCCATCAGTGCGGTCGGCGCATTGCCGAAGACGAAGAGCGCATCGGGATGCTCCTCAACTGCCAGCCGGATACCGGCCTGTGTGCGGGTAATCCCTTTCTCCTCCGCGAGCGCAGCCGTGCGTTCGTCGGTGAGATAGCATTTTACCTCCACGCCCAGCCGCTGAAGCGCACCTTTGCGGATGCCGGAGGCAGCCATCGTCACATCGGTCACGATGGTCTTGATACGTCCCTCCGCAAAGCCTGCGTACAAGGTCTCCACCGCCCCGTCGTCCACCTTCAGCAGCGATTCCATCTCGAAATCGGCCGTGGTATGGATGGCGTGGAGCAGCGCCCACTTCTTTCCGAGTGGAATCTCCGGATGGCGCAACTCCTTCTCGATAGTCCGGAAACTCTCGGTCATGATCTCCTGCCCAATCTTTCCGGCACCCTGTCCACAGGTGGGGCGATAGTAGCCGCGCGGCGTAATAAACTTTCCATCAAATAGATAGGACTGAGAATTGCCAATCAGCACCACCGTAAACATATCTACCTGCTCGGGGTCGAACTCCGCCAGTGTGGTGACGGTGACCTGCTGGTCGTCGCGTCCCGCCTGGCGGACATAACCCACCGGGGTTTCCGGGCTGCGGCGCTCCAGGAAGAGTTCCTGCAAGCGGTATAGCTGCCAATAACGGCCGTTGCTCTTGGGATTATAAACAGCAGTAATGAAATCCCCGTCCGCAGCAGCGATGATCCGCCGCTCGATCTTGTCCCACGGGGTCATCAGATCGGAGAGCGAGATGATGCAGAGATCGTGGCCGATAGGCGCCCCCAGCAGCGAAGCGGCCTTCTGGAAGGCGCTGATGCCGGGCAGAACCTCAATCTCCACGTTGCTGCCGCGCTCGCGCTTCATCTCCCAGATGAGCGGAGCCATCCCGTAGATGCCTGCATCGCCGGAACTCACCACGCAGACCGTTTTGCCCTGCTCAGCCTGCTCAAAGGCCATTTGGGCGCGCTCAATCTCGCGTTTCATGCCGGTATCCACACACTCGCAACCGGACGCGACGTAGGGCTCGATGAACTGGAAATAATACTTGTAGCCGATGATGACGTCGCACTTGCGGACGGCCTCCAGCACCGCGGGCGTAATGTCGCTCGCACTGCCCGGCCCGATGCCGGCTACGATGATGCGGGGAGTATTCATAATTTACGGAGTTACAAAGAAATAGAAGATGGCGAACCGGATGGCTGCTACGGCGATCAGGGCGACGAGTTCGGCGCCGCGGCAGACGCGGACGCTGCGGCGCAAATCTTTGCGCGTCAGGGGCCGGTCGTTTTCGCCGATATAAGGTTTGACCACCTCTTCGCCGAAGTAGTCGTGCGGGCCGCCGAACCGGCAGTCCAGGATGGTGGCCAGTGCGGCCTCCGGATGGCCTGCATTGGGGCTCAGGTGCTTGCGGCCGTTATGGTATACTTGCGAAATCTGATGCAGGCGGCCGCTCACGAGCAGCATCAGGAAAGCCGTGATGCGCGCAGGAATCCAGCCGGCCACGTCGTCCAGCCGTGCGGCAAAGCAGCCGAAGCGGCGGTAGCGTTCGTTGCGGTAGCCGATCATCGAATCCAGGGTGTTGACCATCTTGTAGGCCACCATTCCCGGCACGCCGCCGACGGCATACCAGAAGAGCGGGGCGATTACCCCGTCGTTCAGATTCTCTGCCAGCGTTTCAAGCGCGGCCGTGCGGACCTCCTGCTCGGTGAGGTTGGCCGTTTCGCGCCCCACGATGCGGGCCACCTGCGTGCGTCCCTCCTCCAGCGAGCGGTCCACCGCTTTGAAGACGGCGCGCACTTCGCGGATGAGTGTGGTGCCGGCCAGGCAGTAGAAGATCAGGAGCGCCTCAACGCCCATGCGCAGCCAGGGAGAGAGGCTGCCGCTGGCATCGCACAGGATCCAGGTTACGCCGAAGGCGGTCGCTACCAGCAAGATAGCCAACAGGGCACCTTTCAAACCGCGGCCGCGCCCCCGGTTCCAACGCTTCTCGCCGGCAGCGATCAGTTTGCCGAACCCCACCACGGGGTGCGGCAACCAGGAAGGATCGCCAAAGAGGAAATCCATCACCCAGCCAATCAGCAAACTGTAAATCCGTGTCATAGCGTTCAAATCTATTGTGAAAGCCACTGCGAGAGGGCGGCCACGAGCGCGTCGTTCTCCGCCGGCGTCTGGGTGGCGATTCTGAAGTAATGGCCGTCGAGCCCCTCGAAGTTGGAGGCGTCGCGAATCAGGAGTCCGTGGCGCCGGGCCAGAGTATCTTTCAAATCGCAGGCACGGCCCTTTTCCAGGGCGGCCAGCATAAAATGGGTTTGCGTCGGGCGGACGCTGACCCCGGGCAGCGCATCCAGCGCGGAGCGAAGCCGCTGGGTTTCAGCGAGCAGCGCATCCAGATCGATGGGACCGGTTTCGGGGTGTTCAACCAGATAGAGCCCCGCCTCAACGGCCAGGGCATTCACCGACCAGGGCATCCGGCAGTCGCGGATCCGCTTCATCAGCGCCGCGGGCGCGGTCATATAACCGAGCCGGATTCCCGGCATCGCATAGCGCTTGGTCATCGAGTGCAGCAGGATGACGTTGGGATAGCGAAGCGCCTCCGCCGCTGAAAGCACGGGTTCGCGCGTGAAGAACTCATAGGAGGCGTCGACGACGAAAATCGTGTCGGGTTGCGCCAGAAAAAGCGAAGAGAGTTCTGCTTTGGAGAGAACGCGACCAGTGGGATTGTTGGGATTACAGATCCAGATTAGAGCTTGCGTGGAGGGAGCCGGCGAAGGACATTCCGGCAAGGCGGAACCCACTGAATGACCGTGAAGTCGACACGCATCGGCATATTCATTGAAGGCCGGCTGGAAAATCGTGGAATGTGCACCGCGGAAGGCCATCGCCGTCAGGTAGATAGCCTCGGTGGCGCCGCTCGTCACGCAGACCGTTTCCGGGGTAATGTCCAACTTCTCAGCCAGCGCCCGCTCCAGGCGGTAAGGTTCCGGTTCCGGATAGTTCCGGATGGCGGAAAGCCGCCCCTGCAGGTGCGTCAACAGCGGTTCCAACTCCACATGCGCATAGACATTGGAGCTGAAGTTGCTGCGGATCGGGCAGTCGTACCGGTATGCGTCGTCGCCGTGGCCCGTAATCATTTGCGCTCCTCCGTTAAAATGCGATAGACAGCCGGGATGTCCACATACTTGCGGACGTGGGCGGCCAGAAGGTCATATTGGCGCTCCTTGAAGACCCGCGGATCCTCCGCCGGTGCATTCGCGGAGAACTGGTCTGCAAAGGGTTGCAGCAGGTAGTCAATAAAAGCAGGATTGTCCAGAATACCGTGGATATAGGTTCCCAGGCAATTGCTCACGCGGAAGCCGTCTTCGGTGCCGTCGGCAAGGCGGTTCAGCACCGTAGCCTTCGCGCCGGGCAGCAGCGTCGTGCGTCCCATATGGATCTCATACCCTGCAAGTTCCGGACTTCCGGAAGTCAGGGTAAAACGGACCTGCCGTGTAACCTTTTCATGGGTCAGCGCGGTCTCCACAGGCAGCAGGCCCAGACCGGGAACGGATTCTGCAGGGCCTTCCACGTGGTCGGGATCGCTGACCATCGAGCCCATCATCTGATAACCGCCGCAAATGCCCAGGACGGTAGCCCCGCGACGGGCGGCACGCAAGATAGCTTCGGCCACACCGCTCCGGCGCAGCGTCAGCAGATCGTCGATCGTGCTCTTGCTGCCGGGAATCAGGATGATATCCGCCCGGGAGAGTTCATCGACGTTGTCCGTATAAAAGAGATGGATGCGCTCATCGCGCTCCAGTGCATCAAAATCGGTAAAGTTGCTGATGTGGCGCAGCAGAACCACGGCCAGGTTGACCTTTCCCTGCTCGGCGTGGAAGGATTTGCCGGAGAGGGCTACCGAATCCTCCGCCTCGATATGGATGTCATCGAAATAGGGAACCACGCCCAGCACGGGTATGCCGCACCGTTCTTCCAGCATCCGGCGGCCCTCCTCGAAGAGTCGCAAATCGCCGCGGAACTTATTGATAATAATACCCTTGACCAGTGCCCGATCTTCCGGAGGCAACAACATCAGTGAGCCATAGACACTCGCAAAAACACCGCCCCGGTCGATATCGCCCACCAGCAGAATGTCCGCACCGGCGTGGCGGGCCATCGGAATATTGACCAGATCCGAATCACGCAGGTTGATCTCGGCCAGCGAGCCCGCCCCCTCCATCACGATGGGGTTAAAGCGCACCGCAAGCCGGTCGTACGCCGCATTGACTGCCGCACGCAGGGGTTCCCGCCCCTCCTTTCGGAAATAATCGTAGGCGTCCTGATTGCCGATCGGACGGCCATTCAGCACCAGCTGCGAGGTGTGGTCGCTCTGCGGTTTGAGCAGCAGCGGATTCATGTCGGTATGGCAAGGGATGCCCGCCGCCTCGGCCTGCACCGCCTGGGCGCGGCCGATCTCCAGTCCTTCGGGCGTGGCGTAGGAGTTCAGCGCCATATTCTGCGCCTTGAAGGGCGCGGGCGCATATCCATCCTGCAGAAAGATGCGGCACAGTGCCGTGGCGAGGACACTTTTGCCCACGTCGCTGCCGGTTCCGGCCAGCATCACGGGATGGAGACGGGGCTTCATTTTCGCTCACGTTTATAGGTGAAGGCATTCCAGCGCTCTTCGGGCCAATTCTGGCGGGCCAGATCCCAGCGGGCCATCACGAAGAGAAGGTCGGACAAACGATTGATATACTGAAGAATGGCTTCAGGCAGCGGATCTTGGCGATGAAGCGTCCAAAGCTGGCGCTCCGCGCGACGGCAGACGGCGCGGGCCAACTGCAGTTCCGCGGCAAGCGGCGTTCCGCCCGGGAGCAGAAAATGGCTGTTCTCCCCTGCTGCCTCCGTGAAGGCATCAATCTGCGCCTCAATGGCCGGTACCAGATCCTCCGGCAACTTGTTGGGATTCTCCGTGCGCTTGGCCGCCGGCGTCGCCACCTGGCTCATGATCGCCATCAGATTATTCTGGACGGTATGGAGCAAGGCATCGACCGGCGAAGGACATTCCGGCAAGGCGGGACTTTCCCGGCAGGGCTTGCCTGTCCCGCCGGACGGATGTCCGAAGCCGGCGAAAGCAGCCCGAACCACGCCCAGATGACAATTCAGCTCGTCGAGGGTGCCGTTCGCCTCGATTCGGATGTCGTCCTTCGGGACGCGGGTGCCGCCGTGAATGCCGGTGGTACCCCGGTCCCCTGATTTGGTGTAAATACGTCGCGTTGCCATACCACAAAAATACGCAAAAATCGGTTATTCGGGAATATAGATGATCTCTCCGTTTTCCAGTTCGTAGGCGATTCCTACGCGGCGGCCGAGCCGTCCGTTCTCCTGAGGATTCTCATCCGGGGTATAACGCTTGATGACGCCACCCTCGCGCACGACGATCTCCATGTCGGCCTTTCCGGGATTCTTGATCATCGTAAAGTCCTGCTTCGAAAAGATTTCCGACATGTTGAACCGCGCCACGAGCGCCACCATCAGCGCCACGGCGAAGACCATCGCCACGTCGAAGAGGTTGGCGACGGTCGATACGGGATCGACGTCTCCCTCGCTGTGCAGCAAGCGGTTTCTATTCTTTCTCATCGTTCAGTTTTTCTGCAATGAATTCCAGATCATTCTGTTCCCGCGCCACCCAGCGCTGCTTGACCTGCAGGGTCACCACGCCGATGGCGGCAATCAGCATACCCACGACCGTCGTAGCGAAGGCCACCTGCATGTTGTAGGCCATCGAGGCCAGGTCGCCGGCAGCCAGACCAACCAGCGCCGGCCCCATTGGAATCAATGTTCCCATCAGACCGAGCATCGGCCCCAGTTTGGCCAGGATGCGGGACTGTCCAAGCTCCCGTTCCGCTTCCACTTCATAATCAGCGAGCAGGCGCTCACGCCAGGAGGCATCGTCCCCGCGTGCGAGCAATTGCTTCAGCGTACGCACCAGGTGCGACTGAGGCGCCTTGCCGGAAGCGCAGAATTGCTCCAGAGCGGGCCGCAGGCGGGTATCATCCTCCAGCAGGGCGGTCAGCGCACGCTGCTGCTCGCGGCGGCGGAAGAACTGCCCGAAGAACGCGCAGACCAAAATCAGGGCGCGAATCAGGAAAAGCAGCAACAGGACAATGACCGGCACCAGCAGGCCATTGGAGATCCAAAACAGGGCATTTGATATCGTTTCCATAAGCAAAGATTTGATTCAGAAGGTAATGGCTCCCGTTGCCGCAATGGTCAACAGCAGCAGGAACAATTGGATGAGGAAGAGTCCCTCCAGCCGGATATCCTCTTCCGGCAGCAGGCGTCGAAGGCCCCAGGATCCCCCCAGGACAACGACCAGCGTCCCAAGCGCCGCCCAGATGGCGAAACGCGTGAAATGAATCCCAGCGCTGGAATAGAGCAGCTGCCCCCAGGCCCAGCAAACGGCCGGAAAGGCGAGCAGGCCGGGATACCAGCGCAGGAAGCGGAACCGCGAAAGGGCGCGCGAGAAGCAGAAAGCCATCATCAGCAACGCCTCCAGCACGATACAGACTGCAATGTCGAGCACGCGGTCGGGCGAAAAGATCCACCCGCTGACAGTCTCCGCCGGCTGCGACGCCAGAAAGGGAATGACTAGCCGAACGGTGAGGGCTATCAGCAGTGCCGCCACCCCCACGCCCCAACGCGGCAGAAAGGTGCTCTTGAGCAGGAAACTCAAGAGGAGCAGCACGGTGATCAGGGCGAACAAGATTTCCATCAGCGATTCCGACGTTTTCTGCGAAGCAGGAGGATTAATAAAAGAATCAGCGAGAAGCCGATAACAGCGCCAACCCACCCGGCATGAACGATCAGCTGCGGCCGCCGGACTGGATCAGAAAGACGGTCCTCTTTAAGAACCACCTCCTGCGCGTCTGACAGAGCGGCATTGCGAACCGCCGCCATCACCTGGGTATAAGAGGCACGCTGCGGCGAAGGAAGGTTGTCAGCAATAAAGCGCTCCAGTTTTTGATTGCCGCAGACGAATTCGGTGCAGGCCGCGCCACAGGTCCGCGTCACGTCGGCATGCAGCGAAGCGGTGATCTGCAACTGCTCTTCCGTGGCTTTCCAGTAGCCCTTGCGGGCACTCTCCAGCAAGACGGCTGTCACGGCCTGGAAAGAGGCCGGATTGACCTCCCGCAGGTAATGGTGCAGACCCAGATGATTTTCATCCAGAATATAGGTATCGTAAAGGTGATCGTAGAGTTTAGGATCGAGGGCGGAGGGACGGGTCGCATTCCAGCCGAAGACGTTGCGGAACATTTCGCCGAACATCTGGGCACTCCCCTCACCTCCCTTCATCCGTTCCCGAATCCAAGTAGGATTGAGGAGCGTCGCACGAGCCTCTACGGCGACGGCTTCGCGGTCACCCTGCAGGCGGCAGGCGTTCCGGTTGCGGTAGTCGGCGAAAAAGGCATCGGGTTCGCGCCCGGTCACCTTCCTGACGGCCAGGGAGAGGCTGCCGGTAAATTCGTAGACATGGTCCAGCGAAAGCGGGCCCCAGGTATTGCTCTGGCGCGGCTGGATCACGACATCGGTCTTTTCCATGGCCGCAGCGAAGAGGCCGGTCTGATAGGCGGACCAGTTGGCTTCGTCGCCATAGGCGGCGCCCATATTGTTCAGGAACCCGTCGGCAATCTCCTCTTCGGAGTCCCAGCCACCGCTGTTTTCCACCAGATGGAGCATGCCGCTGCCGTAGCCGCTGTTGAGCGGGCCGAATACCCGCATCGTAGAGAGTTCCCGGGCCCGCACGGGCGAAAGACCCCTATTGAGCAATGCCTTTTCCTGCTCCTGCGTGCCGCTGGCCACATAATTGGGCCAGTCACCGCCTTCCGGGGCTTCGGAAGCCAGTTTGACGGCGTCGGTCAGCAGCCGCAGGCGCGAACCGGCGATATCCCGCAACTGGCCGGAAACCTGCACCAGTACATTGATGCGCGGCCGCCCGAGCTCTTCGCCCGGAATCAGCCGCAGGTCCACCGCACGTCCCTGCTTGTCACGCAGGGGCTCCACGCCCAGCATCCAGAAAGCCTGGGCCAGGGTAGCGCCTTCCGTGGAGATGAATTCTCCGGCCCAGAAGGTGTAGCTGACCTTGCGAGGATAATCTCCGTGCCGTTCCTTGTAACGTCGGAGTGTCTCTTCCGCCAGTCGCTTTCCGTCCTCCCAGGCCTGCGGGCTGGGAGTCGATTCTGCGTTGATGCTGAACATGTTGCGTCCGGTGGGAAGGACGTTTGGATTCAAAACGGGATCGCCGCCCGGAGCGGGCGGAATCGTGCCGCCGGCGAGGGCCCGGACCATCGCGTCGAGTTCATTCTTCGAGGAGGCGATCAGGCCGTTGCGGTAGGCCAGCGCGGGACGCAAATCCGGAGCGACACCCACAGTATCCCTCGGCGGGTTCTGCAACAGGGCCGTAATCCGCCTGCGAGCCGTGGGCAGGTAATGATGGCGCAGATAGGTTAAATCCTGCAGCTGTTCGGTGGTGATCCGCCCTGCATCACGGTCGCGGCGGGCCGTTTCATACGCGAGCGGATCCGCAGCGACGGCCAGCGTCGTAGTGAGCAGTTCGCGGGGCGAATAAGGTTGGCCGAGCGTATAATATGCGCCCGTAATTTTCTCTTCTACAAGTTCTTCTGCAAAGCAGTCGAGTTGCTCCAGCTCTGCTGCCGTAAAGGGCTGTGTGAGGAACGAATCGAGTCCGAGGTCGCGATGCAATCCCAACTGGACGGTCTCTTTCTTGATCTTCAGGCCCAGCATGCGACTGCCGCCGTCCGCATCCAGGGCCCGGTGGATATCGGAGAGCAACGAACTGTAGCGCTGCCGCAGGCCGCTCTCCACATAGGGAGGCGTGAGATGGGTGACCAGCGCGGCGTGGGTGCGCCGTTTGGCAATGATGCCCTCCCCCACGTTTCCGGTCGTATAGTAGTAGAAATGAGGCAGATTGCCGATGAGCACATCCGACCAGTCGGCCCGAGACTGCCCGACATTCTTGCCGGGGGTGTATTCCAGGTTGCCGTGGGTGCCGAAGTGAATCAGGGCATCGGCCTTGAATCCCTGCTGCATATAGAGATAGGGCGCAAGATAGCTGTGCGGAGGTGCGACACCGGCGCCATGGATCAGCCGGAACTCGTCGTCGCCCAGAGCGGGACGCGGTTGCGGGAAAAGCAGGATGTTGCCGAACTGCAGGCAGGCCACAGCCAGGCTGTCTCCGCGCACCAGCAGGCGGCCGGGTGCAGGACCATAACGATCCACAACTTCCTGATACTTTTCGGGCAGCAGGACTGCCTGAGCCCATGTTTCATACTGTCCACGGCTCAGCCAAAGAGGATGCGCCTTCTGCAGAAACTCAGCCTGTGCACCCGGAGCATAGGAGCCCATCACACTCCCCTCCCGGTGGACCAGTTTGGCGAAGGCCGCTTCCGTTTCGGGCAGACCACTCACAGTATATCCCTCACTGCGAAGGCGTTGTAGCAGACGGTAAAGCGAAGGCACCACCTCCATGCCGCTGGCCAGCAGGGCGTCTTTGCCGGGCGTCTTGAAATAGACGATCGCCACCCGCTTATCGCGGTTCGGCAGCGTGCGCAGGGCCATATAGCGGTTGAAGTAGTCCAGGAAGGAATCCACCCGTTCGGACTCAGGCGTATAGAGGTAGAAGCCGGAGTGGCTTTCATTCTGCGTGGCGATGCAGTAATTGCCGATTCCGCCGTCAATCTCGGGAATCACGGTACGGGCAGTCAGCGTACCGCCGCTCACGGGGCGCAGCGGATCGATCCACTCCTCGTGGGGCTGGATCAAGGGGAAGGGCGTAAAAACCGGGATATTCTCGTGGTTGAGCCAGTCGATGAAGGTGTCGTTGCCCAGGCGGCCCATCGGCAGATAGACGATCGCGTCAGGATGCAGGGCACGGATCATCTTTTCGCGCGTCTTACCCTCGGCCGTCAGCGGAAAGACATTGTACCCCGCGGCCGTCAAACGGGAAATCAGCGTATCTACATGGGCCCGGTTGCCCTCCACCGGAAAACTCAGGCCGGACATGAAGAGTACCCGGGGCGCTCCTTCCCGGTAGAGTCCCTTCTCTTTCAGATACCCCGCAAGTTCTTCATGCGTAGGGAAATACTTTCCGTATTCCCGATGATAATACATATTCTTGAGCAGCAGTACCGGCGGTTCGTAATCCCGGTCTCCGAGGCGGTGCGGCGTGGCGATCCGGCGCAGGTAGCGCAAGGCGTTGCGATAATTGCCGGCGCTTTGGTTGCGGAAATAGTCGGAGAGGGTTTTGCGCTGCTCGTCGCTCAGGTTGCACTGGATATCGACGTGCTGGTTGGTTAGGGTATTGGTGAAGACCACCACCCCGCGGCGGCCAGATTTCTCCAGCGCTACGGTCTGATTCTCATCCAGATAGAGTCCGCGGCTGAAGATCACCACGGCGTCGGTGCCGTACAGCCTCCGGCCATCCTTGGCAAAAACATCGGGATCCGTGAAGTGCAGGCGGATCCGCCGGCTGTCGTTGTTGAGCGCCACGTCTGCCTGCTGGGCCAGCGTCGCATTGATGACGAGGATGTGCGTGGGACGGAAGAAAAAAACGAGAACCGCCGCCAGCAACAGGACGGCGGCGGCTCCCATCAGGGCCGTGCGGAGGAACCGTTTACTTGGCTGCCGCATTTCGGAGATGTTCTAGATAGAGTTCTTGGATTTCTGGCACTTCGCCGAGGCCTTCCAGTACGCAGTTGACCTTCAGTCCCTGCGCTTCCAGCGCCTGTTTCCAATCGACGGCTAGGTCGTTGTTGGCATGGTCGCCGGCTACGAAGAGCAGCGGGACGAGCGTCACGCTTCTGGCTTTGGCCGCCTTGAGTTCAGCCAGCGCCGTGTCATAGGTGGGATAGCCCTCGATGGTGGCGATATGGAACTGCTTGTGACCCGCGGCTTTCAGCAGGTGATCCACCTGGCTGTAGGTGGCCGTCACCGGATGGGCCGTGCCGTGGCCTACCAGGATCACATGGGCCTTCTTCTTGGCATCTGCAGCAGCGGCATGGCGCGCAGCCAGAATCTCCGCCACGCGGGCGCAATCCTCCACCGTGGCGAGCAGCGGAGCGCCGACGCGGATTTCGGTAAAGAACTTCTCCACTTCCGCGATATCCTTGCGCAGTGAGGCCATCTCAATGCCGTCGAGCAGCGTGGTGCTCTGCACGAGCACATGCGTATAACCATCGGCGCGCAGCCGGATGAGGGCATCGAGCGGCGTCTGTTTTTCCACGCCGCGGGCCTTCAGGCGGCGGATCACGATGCGCGAAGTCCAGGCCTCGCGGAATTCATAATCCGGAAAAGCGGCCTGCGCCTTGGCATTGATAGCATCGATAGTTTTGGCGCGGGTATCGTCGTAGGTGGTACCGAAATGGACCATCAGCAGTGCGCGTTTCTCCTGGGCCGGAAGGGCGAATGCCGAGAGCATCATCAAAGCGGTTAACAACAGTATCTTTTTCATTTTTCGAGCATTTCAAATTTGATTCGGATCCGGCGGGCGAGTTCCGTGTGGTCGAAGAAGCGGTCCAGGGAACCGTCGCGCACCAATTCGTCGGGAACACCGATCCGGATGCCGCGTTCGCGGTCCATCAGCCAGAGGCGGTCCGCAATCTGCAGGGCCAGTTCCAGATCGTGCGTGGAAAGGAAAATGGTCTTGCCAGCCTCGCGAGAGAGACGGTGCAGCAGGTGCAGGATCTCCACCTTGCTGGGATAATCGAGAAAAGCGGTGGGTTCGTCCAAGAAGATAATGGGCGTCTCCTGGGCCAGCGCCTTGGCAATCATCACTTTCTGACGTTCGCCGTCACTGAGCGTCTGGATCATCCGGCCGCGGAGATTGTCGATTCCAACCATTGTGATGGCGGCATCGACCTGCGCGTGATCCTCCTTGGAGAGGCGGCCCCAGAAGCCGGTGTACGGGCTGCGGCCTATGCCGACAAGTTCCTCAACGGTCATATTCTGAAGCGAGACGCGTTCGGTCAGCACCACACCGATCACCTTGGAGAGTTCCCGGTCGCTGTAATCGCGCAGCGGGCGGCCCAGCAGGGAGATTTCTCCGCCAAGTGGCGACAGGAAGGCCGATAGGGTGCGCAGGAGCGTCGATTTGCCGGAGCCGTTGGCCCCGATCAAGCAGGTCAGTTCACCGCTGCAGATGGCACCCGTAAGGTCACGGGCCACCACCGTGGTCTTGTGTTTGCTGCGATAGCCTGTGGAGAGGCCCTCCAGCGAGATGGTCTCGGTTCGTGTCATTCCGCCGTGTCCTCCTTCCGTTTCTTGAAGAGCACCCAGGCCACCACCGGCGCACCGATCAGGGCCGTGACGGAGTTGACCGGCAGCGCCCCTTCAAAGCCCGGCATGCGGGCAATCAGGTTGCAGAGCAGCGCCAGCGAAGCGCCGGCCAGCAGGGAGGCCGGGAGCAATATCCGGTGATCCGAGGTCCTGAATATCGCCCGGCAAAGGTGTGGAACGGCCAACCCCAAAAATGATATCGGACCGCAGTAGGCGGTCACGACAGCCACCAGCACGCCGGAGCAGAGAATGACCTGCATCCGGGCCCGGCGGATATTCAGTCCCAGATTCCGTGCATACCCGTCGCCCAAAAGCAACAGGTTCAATGTCTTGACCAATAAGAATGAGAGCGGCAGCAACACTGCCATGATGCAAACGAAGGTGGTTACCTGGCCGCCCGAAACGCGGGCGAAACTGCCAAGGCCCCAGACCACGTAGGCCCGGACATCCTCCTCCGGGCTAAAGAATTTCAGCACGCCGATGATGGCATTGGCCACATAGCCGATCATCACGCCGATAATCAGCAGCGTCACATTGCCCCGCACCCGCTGCGCCACATAGACGATCAAGGCCATGATGGCCAGGGCGCCGAGGATAGCGGCCAGGGTCATGGCCACCTCCCCCATTGCGCCGATGCGGCTCAGGGCGATACCGCCGATACGGCCGGAGAGCAGCACCACGAAGGCCACGCCCAGGCTCGCGCCTGAGCTGACACCCAACACCGTCGGGCCGGCCAGCGGATTGCGGAAGACCGTCTGCATCTGCAGACCGGCAATCGAAAGACCCGCACCGGCCACCAGCGCCGTGAGGGCCTGCGGCAGGCGCGATTTCAGGACGATATTCTGCCAGATGGCGTTGTCTCCCCCGCCCCAGAGAATACTCCACACCTTGCCCGCCGGGATCGAGACGGAGCCCAGCAGCAGGTTCAGGAAGAAAAAGACGAGGATGGAAACCGCGAGGAGCACCATCCCGAGGGTGGCGGAACGTTTCATCGCAGCAGGTCGTAGAAGACCGGCTCATAGTCGGCCGGCAGGATTTCCGGATGGAAGATATGGATCAGGTCGGCCAGCACCACTTCGGGCTGGACCGGCATATTCTCATAATAGGGACGCTCGCGCATGTTGCAGTAGATCACGCCCTTGTTCTTGAAGGCGCCCAGATCGGCATAGCGGGCATCCTCCGCCTTGAGGGCGTCGTACGAGAAGGTCCCGGGATAGCTGTTAACGATGCGCCAGTACTGCGCCTCGGCCGTGCGGCTGTAAACCGTCTCGAAGTCGAGGTTCAGGCCGCCGCTGTTCTCGTCGTCCGGCAGGAAGTATTCGGCACCGGCGTCCCGGAAGATTTGGGCCAGGAAGCTGCGGCCACCGCCCACATACCAGTTTCCGCCGTGCAGTTCACCGCTGACCACAACTGGGCGGCCGCTCGTTTGGGAGGCCGCCTCCTTCAGGGCGTTGTAGCGCTGTTCGATTTCAGCGAAAACGGCAGCGGCTTTCTCCTCTTTCCCGAGCAGAAGGCCCACAAACTTGACCCATTCGGCCTGACCGAGCGGTGTGGGTTCCTGGTAGCCCAGGTGAGGAATCAGCGGGATGTCCACCCCCTTGAGGGCTTCATAACCGCCGCGTTTGAAGGGAGAGATGAGAATGACGTCGGGATTGAGTCCAAGGATCACCTCGCTGTCGAAGTTGCCCTCGATGCCGATCTTGCGGGTACGGCCGTCGGCAAGCCGTTGTTTCATCTCCTTGTTGAACAGGTGGCGTGTGCTGGTAATGCCCGCCACGCAGTCCAACTCTCCGAGTTTGATGAAGTTCGAGAGCTGCAGCGAGGTCATGCAGACCACCTTGCGCAGCGGCACTTCAATGGGCGTATAGCCCTCGGGAACGGATTCCGGAGTCGTGCCGCGCGGCACGATCAGGTAGTGGAAGGACTGGCTCTCGGCCCGCCGGGGATCTTGGATATCCAGCAGGCAACCCTGGTCCGTATAGCGGACCTTGAAGCCTTCCGCATAGACCGGCGAGGCTATTCCCCGTTCTGCTTCATCGATACCGACTGCACCACGCGAGCCCGATTTTGCGCCGCTGCGGCATCCTGTGAGCGCCGTCACTACCAGCAGCACAGCCGCAAACCATTGAAAACACTTTTTCATCTCATTCCCATAGTTTCAGCAGGTCGGCCTCCCCCCAGTAAAGGTGCGTATAGCCGGCCCGTATGTTTTTATAGCGGAAGAGCGGCGTATCCACCCGCTCGCCCACAGCATTGTATTGTTCTGCCACAGAGGGCAGTTTCGCTTCCGGAGCGTCCGCAATCCGCGAATAGTGGAATTCGTGGCCGCGCCATTCGGCGCCGGAAGTCGTGACGATTCTGCGATAGCCCAAATGCAACCGGGCGCCCTCCATCGTACATTCGAAGGGCAGAATGCCGCAAACCGTCTGCGAAAGATACATCATTCCGCCGCATTCTGCAAGAATCTTCCCGCCGGCCTCTGCATAGGCCTTCAGTTGCGCAATCAGCGTCTTCTGCGCACGCAGCTGCTCCAGGAAGAGTTCCGGATAGCCGCCCGGCAGATAGACCAGGTTCGCTTCCGGCAGCGGTTCGCCCGCCAGCGGACTGAAGAAACGCACCGTGCCCAGGCGCTCCAGTTGCGCGAGGTTCTCGCGATAGATAAAGTTGAAGGCCGCATCGCGGGCCACGGCAATCTTCATGTCGCCGCGCCGGAGGACATCCTCAGAAGCAGGTTGGAAAGGCGTCCGGACCGCCTCCAGCAAGGCATCCAGATCGATATTTTCCCTCACCAGTTCCGCCGCGCGGGCGATCTGGGTTTCCATCACCCGTTCGGTGTCGAGGGTAAGGCCCAGGTGGCGCGAGGGAATCTCCAGGTCGTCCCGCCGGGGCAGAAAGCCCAGACAACGGAGCCCCGCATCGGCAGCCGCAGCTTCCAGAATTCCGCGATGGCGTTCCGAGGAGGGTTTGTTGAAAATGACGCCGGCAATCTTGAGTTCCGGCCGGAAAAGGCGGATGCCGCTCAACTGGGCAGCCATCGTGTAGGCCGCCGAGCGGGCGTCCACCAACAGCACCACCGGGATGCCGAGCAGCAGCGCGATCTCCGCACTGCTGCCCCGCATCCGGTCGTAGCCGTCGAAAAGCCCCATCACCCCCTCCGTCACGCAGACATCGGCATCAGCGCCGTAGCGGCCATAGAGCATCCGGACGTGCGTCTCAGAGGCCAGCCAGATATCCAGGTTGACCGAGGCGCGGCCCGTTGCCAGCGAGTGGAACTGCGGGTCGATATAGTCCGGGCCGCACTTGAAGGGTTGCACCTGCTTTCCGCGTTCCTTCAGGGCACGGAGAAGGCCCATCGTAAAGGTGGTCTTCCCGCTTCCCGAATGGAGCGCGCCAATCAGGAGTTGAGGCTTGTTAAGCATTGGCAAAAGAATTATTCAGCCATTGCACGGATGATGTCGAAGCAGAAGCCCTTGGCGAGCTCGATGCCCTTCTCAACCGTACCGGTCGTGCAGTCGTAGATGTAGATGGTCGGATAGTTTGCCTCTTCCAGGCCTTCGGTCTCACCGCCGACGCCGATATACGCCTTGCCGTTGAGCACATCGCTGCGCTGCGAGAAGCGGCCACCGCAATAAGGCAGGTCCTGGCCGTTATATTTCACGCGTTCACGCTGGCCATCCGCCAGATTGATGATGGAATAGAAGTGGCTCTTGCTGTCGATCTTGGTGCCGAGGCTCTCGTCACGCGAATAAGCCAGTGCCTTGCCGTAGCCGAGATACTGAACGGTCAGGAGTTTGCCTTCCGGGTTGGGGAAACCGTTCCAGGTGGGATCAAAGGTGGTCTCACCCTTCTTGATGCGGCGCAGGACGCCCATTTCCTGACCATTAACGGTCTTCAGACCAGCTACATAGAGGTTGCCCGAAGGATCCTGCATGATCATACTCTGCATCAACTCGCCGTATGCGCTGCCGGCGGTCTCTTCCATGAGATCGGTGGAAACGGCGGTATTCGACTCGACAGCCATCGTTTCAGGATTGATGATGGCGATGTAGGTCATCGAGGTAGCGGCGTCGCTCTGGCCGGACTTCGGCTTGACGATATAGAAGTAGTAGAGTTTCTTGTCGGTCTGGCGGTAGGTCAGCAGACCTGCGGTGGAGAAGGCGCTGTAGTTCTCCGGCAGGGAGATATCGAAGGTACCCTCTGCCTGGACAGTCAGGTTGGACTCGGCCAGCTTGGTCCAGATGATCTTGGTGGCGTTATCCTTGGTACCGACCACGACGAGGGTGGTGCTGTCACCGATCCACGCGTGGGTGTACTTGCGGGCAGCATAGACATTGTCCTTGAACGGGACCTCTGCATCCTCTTTGATGCTCTCCTCGCCGGCTGCATTGCGCTCAATGTGGAATTTCACGAAGCCACCGGTAGCCTTCTGGGGCACCTGATAGTAGTATTTGCCACGGGTAATGCTCTCGAGGGTGTAGTTCTGGGTGATGTCGATACCCTTGCCCTGGAACTCAACACGGGGCTGGTCTGCGGTCAGCGCGCTGACGCTGCGGACGTAGGTACCGTTCTTATTCTGGGACATACCGCCGTGCTTGACTGCACAGACGAAAAGGTCGAAGCTGTAGGTGTCCTTGATGACGGGCTTTTCAGGATCGTCCGTCGGATCGCAAGCGATCGTTACCGTTGCGGCGATCACGGCTGCAACGGCCATCAGAAAGAATTTGAACTTTTTCATAAAATGTGTTTGGTTTTGAGTGTTACTATTGTAGGAATAATCTGAATTTCAAGAAGAAAGCCCGGCCCGGCTTCTGCAGCATGTAATTGTCGAAGGCCAGCGCGTTGAAGAGGTTCGAGCACTCCAGCGAGAGGTTGTAGCGGCCGCCGGCCCAGGCATAGAGGGCCGAAAGGTCGGTCAGGTGCTGCGTAGGAACCTTTGACTTGGAGCTGGCCGATCCGTAGGCCGCCCAGGTGAGGTAGAACCAGTGGACCCAGCGGTAGTCGCAGCAGAGACGGAGCCGGTCGCCACCGGCGATCAGATTGCGGAAGGTATAGGCGGCCTCTGCATTGCACCAGACCCAGGGGCGGTTCGGCGTGCGGTTCATGTAGGTCACCGAGAGGTCTCCGGCCTGCGTGTACTTGCGGCGGTCGCGGCTGTCATCGTAGCTGGCGTTGAGCGCCAGATGGAGTTTTCCTGCCCAGTCGTAGCGCACCTCCGCATCGCCGCCCATGATGTGAACAGCCGCTACGTTGACGTACTGCATCATGCCCTGCGTTTCGTAGATGGTGGCCTGTATAAAGTTGTCCACCAGGCGGATATAACCGTTCACCTCATAGGAGAGCAGGTGCCCGCTGCCCAGGTCGTGACTGCCGAAGAGGCCCAGGTTGAAGTTGTCGCTCACCTCGGGCTTCAAAGTCAGGTTGGCATAGACGGTGGAACCGTTGCCCAGCAATTCGCGCACCACCGGCAGGCGGATACTGTGCTCAAAGGAACCCTTCAGCGAGAGGGCCTCCGTCATCCGGAAGCGGGAACCCACGCCATAACCGGGATAGAACTGCGTGTCGTCAGAGGGAACATCGTTCGCACCCGTGGTGGAGGAGAGTTCAGACTGCCCTACTTTCAGGTGATTGATGTATCCCTTGGCAAAAAAGACGTTGCTCAGCCTTCCGTTCAGAAACGACTGATCGTAAGAGAGGCCTATCACGTGCTTGGCCAGGACATCGTTGCTGGGCACGTATTCGTCGTCCCAGTCATCCCACTGCCGGTTGCCGGAACGATTCAGCAGGTAGTTGAGCGAGAGGCCGTGGCCGGGGGCCAGCGCATAGTCCGCGTTGGTCCGCACCACCGTCAGTGGCCGGACCGTGTGGCGCAGCGTCTTGCCGCGCCCGCGGATTTCACTGTAGGAGCCGTCGATGTAGGTACCGTCCCAATAGTAGCGGCGATAGGTGGTATCAATCACCAGGGAGTGGTCGGAAGTATGCGAAACAGAAGCCCGCAGCGAGAGGTTTTCCGTCAGGAAGTGGGCTTTCTCGTAACGCGCCGCCACATTGAAAGACTGCGTATGGCGCTCCGCCATGCCGATCACATGTGACTGCGTGGCGCCCGTCTGAATATCCTTGTCGATATGCGAGAGGGAGGCCGAGACGAAGAAGGCGTCAGCCCAGGAGCGGTCGGCCACGCCGGCCTCCAGCTGGCCGAAGAGCGAACGGTAGTCGTCGTGGAAGCGCGGCAGGTCCTTGATGACAAAGGCGGTATGCTCCTCGTTACGGACCTTCACGTCGCGCATGATGTAGTCGTTCTTGGAATAATTAACGCTGAGCACCGGCCTGAAGATCAAACCACTGCGAGGCAGTGTGTATTGCGCGTTGAGATCGGTCTTGGCCGTGTGGAACGATCCGGCGCTGGCCGAAAAGTCGAGATAATTCCGGTGGCGGCGGTTCGTCACGATGTTGATGGCACCTCCCAGGGCGTCACTGCCGAAGGCGGCGGGAATGACACCTTTGTATATTTCTACGCGCTCGATGAGGTTCACCGGCAGGTTGGCCAGCGTGATGCCGCTGCCTTTGGCATCGAGCGGCATGCCGTCCAAAAAGTAGCGGATGGCGTTGCCCGAAAGGCCGTTGATGGAGAGGTCAAAATCGCTGCCTACGCCCCCCTCTTCGCGGATGCGGATGCCGGAGGTGCGGTCCACGGCCGTTGTGACGCTGTTGAGCGTACTGACGATTTCATTGATATTCAGAGCATTGACGGAGTAGGCCTCCTCCTTCAGCTGCTGCGTACGCGTCTTGGCCGTGACCGTGGCGTTCTGCAGCGTCAGCGTGTCGGAAAGCGCACCTTTGAACAACAGCGTATCCTGCGCCTGCAAACCGGCACAGAACCCCACGAAGCAGAGAAGACTGACAACGATGCGGCTGATACTCATCCGTCAATTAGCTTTTATTACCCGAAAGTCTAATAAACACCAATCTCGGCAGGTCTTCTGGCTTGTTCCCGCTTTGACGCCTTCCCACCCGTAAGGGCAGTGGCTTTGACTGTCAAAGACTTCGACGGAACTTACAGCAGCGGTGTCTGCTCAGGATTCGCACCTGATTCCCTTTTCACCCCGTCCCTCGCAATGGAGTCCAGGACACCGAAATCGCGCACAAAGATAGAAAAAAAACGACACCGTTGCGAGATTTTCGCTATATTCGCGGCGATTTTGGTAATCGGACCGGATACTCCGGCCGATGCAAGGGAACCCGGTGAGAGTCCGGGGCTGTACCTGCAGCTGTAATCCCCTTTGGAGGTTCGCTTACTCTACGCCACTGAACCAATGGTTCGGGAAGGCAAGCGGACCGGGGAGAGCCAGAAGACCTGCCAGAACACATACAAATTGCGCACGTTCAGGATTAAGCGATTGCGGAAATGAAACGAACTGGACTCCTAAGTCTGTTGTTTTTATGTGTTGCCACCGCATTGGCTGCACAGGGCTTTCTGAATGACACCATTCAGGAGGTGGTCATTACGGCGACGGGAACCCGTCACCTGCTCAAGGACGCCCCGGTCCAGACCGAGGTGGTCACCTCCCGCATGCTCCGCAACTACGCCGGCCGTTCGCTCGAGGATATCCTGAGCGGCCTGACCGCATCGTTCGCCTTCAGCGAGGATGACATGGGCTCTCACATGCAGATGAACGGCCTGGGCAACAGCTATATCCTGATTCTGATTGACGGCAAGCGGATCCACGGCGACGTGGGCGGCGAGAACGATCTGGCGATGATTGATCCTCAGAGCATCGAGAAGATCGAGATTGTCAAGGGAGCCTCCTCCGCCCTCTACGGCAGCGACGCCATCGCAGGCGTCATCAATATCATTACGAAAAAACCGCATGGGGACGGTCTCTTCCTGGAGAACGCCTCGCGCGTGGGTTCCTATATGGATTTGCGTCAGCACAACGCCATCGGTTTTACCCGCGGACGGCTGACATCCCTCTCCACCTTCCAGTTGCAGCATTCGGACGGCTGGCAGAACACGGCCACTGAATATACCACGGCGACCGAGCCCGAGGTGCACGACTCCGCAAACAAGACCGTCAACGAGCACACCAACTGGCAGTTCGGCGAGAAACTCTCCTGGAAGGCTTCCAAGAAGCTGGAGTTGACCGCCGGCGGTACCCTCTACGGCAAGCGGATCTACCGGCCCAGCGGCAAGTACGCACAGTACGACGTGCATACCTACGACCTGCAGTACCGCAACGCCTCCGCCTCCCTCGGCGGCAAATGGAGCCTGCAGGGACATGACGCCGTAACCTTCGATCTCGATTGGAACCGCCACGCATACAACTACTTCTTCACGGCCACCACGCTGGTGGAGGATTACGAAAAAAGCAAAGGAACCATCTATTACCCTTATTTTCCTTACCTGGAGGGCCAGCGCGAGCTGCAAAGTGACCAACAACGCACGATGGCCTCGCTCAAAGGTGTATTCACCCTTGGAGGTGGCCATCTGCTGAATACCGGCGCCGAGTACCGGTTCGACTGGCTCAATGCTCCGAACCGCGTTGAAGGCGGAAAAGCGGCAGACTGGACTGCGGCTCTCTATGGTCAGGACGAATGGAAAAAAGAATTCGGCAAGGGGTGCCTTCTGCATCTTGCAGGTGGATTGCGGTTAACATGGAACGGACAGTTTGGGTTGAAACTGACTCCGAAACTCTCCGCAATGCTGGGGTTGGGCACTCCTTGGCGGATTCGCGCTACTTGGAGTCAGGGGTTCAAAACCCCGACTCCCAAGGAGCTGCGTTATCGCTATGTCCGCCAGATGGGCGGCATGCACCTTTACCTGGGGAATACGGATCTCCGACCCCAGACGAGCAACTATTTCTCGCTGAGCGGGGAATACACCAGCGCTCACTGGGTCGTCACGCTGAACGGTTACTACAACCGCGTGAAGGATATGATTACCCTGGTCACCATTCCCAACTATGAAGCGCCTGCGGAGTATATTCTGCAATACGATCCCGTCAAGACGCGCCAGTACCAGAATGTCGACGATGCGCGGACAACGGGCATCGACCTGAACATCCGTTATACGCTTGGCGAATGGGCGGCCGGCGGCGGCTACAGCTGGCTCGATACCGATGCCAACCAATACGACTCGGATCACGATCGGATGAAAGAGGTCATCATCGACGGTACGGCCCATCACCGCGGCAACTGGTTCCTCACCTGGAACCGCGGTTTCGCCTCCGGCTACCGGCTCTCCCTGGGCCTCTACGGCCGGGCCTCTTCGATGCGCTACTATCAGACCAACGGCAATGCCAAAGGCTACCAAATCTGGCGCTTCACCTCCGGCCACGAATGGGGTGCAGGAAAGAAGACCACCTGGCGGCTCGACGCGGGCGTGGACAACCTCTTCAATTACGTGGACCGCACGCCGCATGGTCTGCATCTGGGCACTACCTCGCCCGGTACGACCGTCTATGCCTCGCTGACCGTCCGTTTCAATCCCGGAAAACGTTTCAAAAACTATAAATCCAACATCAACTCAACAACCAGACAACATGAAGAAGATTAAATTTCTGATGCTTGCCGCACTGGCGGCAATCTTCACGCTGGGACTCTCCTCTTGCAACAAGTTTGACTCCCAGTACAACTACAACGCCTACCAGCGGGCCGTCAACGAAACGGTCAAGAGCCAGAAGAAGAACAACAAGGTCATCCTCCTCGTGGCTTTCGGCACTACCTGGCAGCAGGGCTTCGATGCTTTCGACGCTACCGTTGATGCCTACAAGAAGGCTTTCTCCGGCTACGACGTTTTCCTCTCCTACTCTTCCGCCATCTGCATCAACCGTGCAGCTGCCGGCGAGAACGCCGCTGACGGCGCAGAGGTCCGCAACTACTACGCTCCGCCGTTCTGGCTCACCGCTTTCGCACAGAAAGGCGTGATGTACAGCGAGGTCGTGGTCCAGTCGCTCCAGGTGATCCCGGGCGAGGAGTACGGCCGCGTGGTGAACTACCTGAAGGACTTCGCCAACAATGCCAACGGTGACCTCGATGACGATTACCTCTCCAATGTCATCCTCAAACTCGGCGTTCCCCTCCTCCAGGATCCGGACACCGACGTTCCCGCCGTCGCTAAAGCACTGGACGACCTCTACAAGTCCAAAGCTGCCAACGATCTCGTCGCTTTCATGGGCCACGGCAACCCGGATGAGTACGACACCTACAAGGCCAACGTTCGCTACGTCCAGCTCGAAGAGGCTCTTCAGGCCCTCAGCCCGAACTATTTCGTCGGCACGGTGGACATGATGGAGAACTTCAAACCGCACGTCTATGCCCGTATGCAGGATGCCGGCAAGACCACTGGAGGCAAGAAACTCTACCTCCACCCGCTGATGTCCATCGACGGTGATCACGGTCACAACGACATGGCCGGTGACGACCTGCCGGAGAAGTTCCAGGGCAAGAGCTACACCTTCGCACAGCTCCTGGCTGAAGCCAACGACGAGGGCGAGGTTGAAGATTGCAGCTGGAAGGTGTTCTTCGGCGCAACCGGTTCCGGCCTGACCTGCAACAACGAGACGATGATCGAAAAGGGTCTTCTCGAACTCCCCACCATCCGCCAGATCTGGATGAACCACACCCAGGCTGCCATCAACGGCGAACCGCTCGAATACTATCACTCCAAGAATCCGGAGGAGTAATTCATCTGATTCAATCACGGCAAGGGCGGCAATCCGCCCTTGCCTATTTTCCAATGAAGAAACTGTATCAACCTGTTTCGGCTGAAGAGGCCGTCAAGGTCATCAAATCGGGAGATCATGTCCACATCAGCTCGGTCTCCAATGTCCCGCAGTGCCTGATCAAAGCCCTGTGCGACCGGGGCCGGACGGGAGAGCTGAAGAACGTCTATATCCACCACCTTCACACCGAGGGTGCCGCTCCATATGTCAATCCCGAATTCGAGGGAATCTTCCAGCACAACGCTTTCTTCGTGGGCGCCAACGTACGCGAGAGCGTGCAGAAAGGACTGGCTGACTATATCCCCGTCTTCCTGGGCGAAACCTCGAGGCTCTACCGTGAGCGCTACATCAAATGCAACGTGGCGATGATCCAGGTGTGTCCGCCCGACAGATTCGGTTACGTTTCGCTGGGTCCCTCCGTCGATGCCACGCTGGCCGCCATGGAGAGCGCCGAGTTTGTCATTGCGGTGGTTAACAAGCACGTGCCGCGCACCTTCGGCGATTCGCTGGTTCACATCAGCCGGATTGATCTGTTCGTGGAAGACGATACGCCTCTGGTTACGGTCGAAATGCCAGAGCCCAACGAGGTGGAAAAGACTATCGGTCGCTACTGCGCCGAACTGATCGAAGACGGAGCCTGCCTCCAAATGGGCATCGGTTCCATCCCCAACGCAATCCTCTCCTGCCTCCACAACCACAAGGACATCGGCATCCACACCGAGATGTTCTCCGACGGCATCCTGCCGCTGGTCAAAAAAGGAGTCATTACCGGCAACAACAAGAAAGTGGACCGCGGCAAAATCGTCTCTACGTTCGTCATGGGTTCGCAGAAGATTTATAGTTTCATCGACGGCAATCCCCAGGTCGTGATGAAAGACGTCGAGTACACGAACGATCCCTTCATCATCTCCCAAAACCCCAAGATGACCGCCATCAACTCCGCCATCCAGATCGACCTTTCCGGCCAGGTGTGCGCTGATTCGTTGGGAGAGCGCATTTATTCCGGCGTCGGCGGCCAGATCGACTATGTTTACGGCGCCTCCCGTTCCAAGGGCGGCAAGGCCATCATCGCCATGCCCTCCACCACCCGCAAGGGCATCAACAAGATCGTACCGGTGCTGGACCTGGGCTCCGGTGCCGTCACTACCCGCAACCATATCCACTGGTTCATCACCGAATATGGTGCGGTCAACCTCTACGGCCGCTCACTGCAGGAACGCGCCCGCCTGATTATTTCGGTGGCGCACCCACAGTACCAGCAGCAGCTGGACGAGGCGGCTTTCAAGCGTTTCGGCCCGCATTACCACTATATCTGGGGACACAGCCATGTTTAGCGGCATCAGTTTCGTAGAGATCTTCGGCGCGTTCATCGTGATGGCGGCCATTATCGACATTTTCGGGTCAATCCCCATCTTCATGAACATGAAGGAGCAGAACAAGACCATCAAGGCGGGACAAGCCTGCCTTACGGCCCTCGCGCTGTTCCTGGCCTTTTTCTTTGCCGGAGATGCGCTGCTGAAGCTGTTCGGGATTGACGCCGCCTCGTTTGCCGTGGCGGGAGCGTTTGTCCTCTTTATCTTGGCCGTGGAGATGATTCTCGGCCGGGAAATCATTAAGAATGAAGGCGGTAAGGGCGGCGCCAGCATCGTCCCTATCGCCTTTCCGCTGATTGCAGGCCCCGGCGCACTGACGGCTCTGCTCTCGCTCCGAGCGGACTACGCGGTGATCAATATCATCATCGCGCTGCTGCTCAATATCCTGCTGGATTATATCGTTATCCGCTCACTGGATAAGATTCAAAGAATACTGGGTGAAAACTTGATTTTCATCCTGCGGAAATTTTTCGGGGTCATCCTATTGGCCATCGCGGTTAATATGTTCGTAAACAATATCCTGGCAATTATTGCCTCAGTCAAATGATGAGTCTTTTCACGGGTTCGGGAGTCGGTCCGACGCTCTTGTATATGGCCTTGTCTATCGCCATGGGACTGCTGTTGGGCAGAATTAGGATTGCCCGCGTTTCGCTGGGCATCACCTGGGTCCTTTTTGTAGGTATCGCATTGAGCGCCTGCGGAGTATCGCTCAACCACGATATGCTGCACGTCATCAAGGAACTCGGGTTGATCCTTTTCGTCGTGGCGGTGGGATTGCA
>JBGUJZ010000022.1:0-6731 GCA_045114175.1 Bacteroidales bacterium
ACAACGCCTACTCTATCTACTACACCAATGAGGAAGGCGCCATCAAGGGCCACATGCTGAGCGTCTTCGCCACCCAGATACCTTATGTTAACCTGAACCTGAAACTGCGATGAGAAGCCTTCTGAAATCCCTGATGCTCTGCGCGCTGCTCTTTACGGCGGCATCGTGCATCTATGACTTCGATCCGCAGATCGCGGGCACGAGCGGCCTGGTGGTGATTGAGGGCGATATCATGGTGGGCGACACCACCTTCGTGCAGGTTTCCCGCATGTCCGCCCTCTCCGACGACGCCACCGTCCAGTCTGTGACGAATGCAAACGTGTACGTGGAGAGTGAGAATGGTACCACCTGCCTGGGGTTCAACTGTTGGAAAGGTTCCGAACTACTCGACGATGCACATTATGCCATCGATACACGCACGCTGGATGTAAACTATCGCTGCCGTCTGGTGGTCAAGATCCCAGAAGGGTGGTATTCCTCGAAAACCTACGCTTCCGACTGGCTGGAAATCCAGCAGGGGGCGTCGGTACTGGACAGCATCGGGTTCTCGGTCAACCCCGAGCGCACGCGGCTCGACGTCAATGTCTGGAATCATGGCGGCACCGAGCCGGGTTACTATCGCTGGGTGGGCCGTGGTGTCTGGGAGTACACCTCCGAGTTCCGCGCCATCGTCTATTACAACTCCTCATTGAACAAGATTCTGCCCTACGAGGATAATGAGAATTACTACTATTGCTGGCGGCGTCACGCTCCGCGCGAGATCATGATTGCCTCCACGATAGGACTGGGCGAGGACAAACTGAGCGAGTATTCCGTCTTCTCCACGGAGAATAAGAGCGACGAGCGCTTCTCAATCCTCTATTCGCTGACCCTCTTTCAGGAGCGCCTCACCCCGGAAGCCTACGCCTACTGGCTCGCCACCAAACGCAACACCTCGGATGCCGGCGGCCTGATGTCCGCGCAGCCTTCCGATCTGCAGGGCAATATCTTCAATACGGCCGATCCCGATGAAAAGGTGATCGGTTACATCAACGCCTCCACCGTCACCCGCGCCCAGAAGTACTACCGCCACACGGTCGGCAAGTTCTACTATTCGGCCGGCAACGGCACGGTTCCGGTCGTCCTCAAGGAGAATGACTGGCCCAAGTATTACAGCAACAATTACCGTCCGCTCTGGATCTATATCCCGCCGGATGTGGAAGATATGACCGGTTTACCCGAGAAGTACGAATGGGCGCCGATCCACACCTGTGACTGCCGCCTGCGCGGTGGAAGCAAAATGCGCCCGGCCGGCTGGCCGTATGAGCACTATTAGAAGACGATGAAAAAGACACTGATACTCCTGCTGTTGCTTGCCTCCGCCACCTTTGTGCGCGCCCAGGGTCCGCTCGTGGAGCGTACCTTCGTCACGACCGACCGCGACGTCTATCTGGCCGGCGAGACCGTCTGGTGCTCCGCCTTCTGTGTGGATGCCGCTACCGGTGCGCTTTCCACGTTGAGTGGCACGGCATTGCTGGAGATTCACTCGGCACGCGGCCGGATGGTGGAAACCAAAGTGGCCCTGACCGACGGACGGGGTGGCGGTGCCATCGTGCTGCCGCAGAGCCTGCCCACCGGCAATTATCGCCTGGTGGCCTACACCTCCCAGAACCGCAACGAGCAGGGATATCACTACGACGGGCTCTGTTCCAAGACTATCTCCGTTTACAACATCTTCTCGCGCGAACGGGTTGAGGAGAGCGTGCAGGTGGTGGAGAGCCTGCCGGCGGTCACCGAGGCTCCGGCCGATGAGGGCGAACTGACCCTCACGCTCCCAGATTCTTTCCGCCCCGGATCGGCCTTCAGCCTGCAGATTGAATCGCCCGCAGCGGCCACCGTCAGTGTGTCCGTGAGCCATGCAGATGGCCTACCGGGTAATGCAAACCCCACCATCGGGGCCTTCCTGGCCGCCCTGCCAACCGTCGGCACTCCTGCCTTCAGCGGCAAGGTGCTGCCCGACTATGAGGGCGAAATCATCCGCGGCCGCATTGTGGGCTTCAACCCCGAAAGCCGCTCTGCTCTCACCGATAAATACGCCTTCCTCTCCGCGCCGGGCAACCTGTCGGACATCTATGCATCCGAAATCGATTCGGTTGGCAATATCGTCTTCTACACGGGTAACATCTATGGACAGAAGGAGTTGATCACGGAAATCGAGGGGATCGATCCCAAGCTCAACTGCCATGTGGAGCTCGAGAGCCCCTTCGTGGCGGAAGGCGTCACCCCGCCCGCTCCGCTGAAGCTTTGCGCCGGTGTAGCGGAGATCCTCGCCACGCGTGCGGCAACCATGCAGATCGAGCGCCGCTTTATGGCCGACACCCTGCAGGAATACCTCCCGCGCCGCGACAACGTGCTCTTTGAGGACAACGTGGGCCGCCGCTACCATCTGGATTACTACACCCGCTTCCCGGTGATGAAGGAGATCTTCATTGAGTTCGTCCACGAGGTCACCATCCGCGAGCGAGGCGGCGTCCGTACCCTGCACGTGGCCATCCAGGATGGCGGATCCGACCCGCGCTTCTCGCGCCAGCCGGCCCTCGTGCTGCTGGACGGCGTGCCGGTCTTCGACCATGGAAAAATCTGTGACTACGATCCCCTGCTGGTGGAGAACGTAGATATCTATCCTTATATCTATTTCATTGGCGGCCGCCAGTTCGACGGCATCGTGAACTTCGTCACCTACAAGCGCACGCTGCCCTCCATGAAGTTCGGCAACAACGTCCGGGTGGTGAACTACCAGGGCGTCTCGTACCCCACCGCATACCGTCGCGCCGTCCGGCCGGAGGATTCTGCCCCGGCCACCTATCCCGACTATCGCCAGACCGCCTACTGGCATCCGCTGGTCAAGCTGACCGCGGGCAAACCGCTCTCTCTGGAGGGACTCCTTCCGGACTACTCCGGCGACTTCATCGTCACGGTGGAGGGCATGACCGCAGAGGGCCGTCCCCTGCGTGCAGAGCGCAGATTTTCGGTTAAGTAGCCGAAATTTTGTCGGGAACTTGTTGGTAAATAGGAAATAAAGCCGTATCTTTGCAACCCGCAAAAAAGCGGCTTAAAACACATAAATAACAGATTTACAACTATTTATGCCAACAATTCAACAATTAGTTCGCAAAGGACGCGAGGTTATCGAAGAACAGAGCAAATCTCGCGCGCTGGATGCTTGCCCTCAGCGGAGAGGTGTTTGCGTACGTGTGTACACGACCACCCCTAAGAAGCCGAACTCTGCAATGCGTAAGGTTGCACGTGTTCGTCTGACCAACCAGAAAGAGGTCAATGCATACATCCCGGGCGAAGGACACAACCTCCAGGAACACAGCATTGTGCTGGTTCGCGGTGGCCGTGTCAAGGACCTTCCGGGTGTTCGCTACCACATCCTTAGAGGAGCTTTGGATACCGCTGGTGTAGAGGGTCGTACGCAGTCGCGTTCGCTCTACGGCGCCAAGAGGCCGAAGAAATCTAAGAAGTAACCACATCAATTCACTTAAATTCCTTAAAAAATGAGAAAAACGAAGCCTAAAAAGAGGATTCTACTTCCTGATCCTAAGTTTCACGATGTCGAGGTTACCCGTTTCGTGAATAACCTTATGTTGCAGGGGAAGAAGAGTATCGCTTATTCTATTTTTTACGATGCGATCGATATGATCGGCGAGAAGATGAAAGATTCTGAAGAGGCTCCTCTCGATATTTGGAAAAAAGCATTGGAAAATATCACCCCGCAGGTTGAAGTCAAGAGCCGCAGGGTGGGTGGTGCGAACTTCCAGGTCCCGACTGAGGTGCGTCCGGAGCGTAAAGTCTCGCTTTCGATGAAGAATATGATACTTTATTCCCGTAAGCGCGCTGGCCATTCCATGGCTGAAAAGTTGGCTGCTGAAATCATGGCTGCATACAACTGCGAAGGTGCAGCTTATAAGAGAAAAGAGGAAATGCACCGTATGGCTGAGGCCAACAAGGCATTTGCTCACTTCCGTTTCTAATCATCGCGTCAAACAATGGCGAGAGATCTCACATTCACCAGGAACATTGGTATCATGGCCCACATCGACGCCGGCAAAACGACGACGTCGGAGCGTATCCTCTATTATACGGGTAAAACCCATAAAATTGGAGAGGTACACGACGGTGCCGCTACGATGGACTGGATGGTGCAGGAGCAGGAGCGTGGTATTACCATCACCTCTGCTGCCACCACCGCCTTCTGGCACTACGGCAAGGACCGCTACCAGATCAACCTGATTGACACTCCCGGCCACGTTGACTTTACCGTTGAGGTGGAGCGTTCGCTCCGCGTGCTCGACGGCACCATCGCAACCTTCTGCGCAGTCGGTCGCGTCCAGCCCCAGTCGGAAACGGTCTGGCGCCAGGCAGACAAGTACCGCGTCCCGAAGATTGCGTACGTCAACAAGATGGACCGCACGGGAGCAGATTTTCTTGCTGTCGTAGAGGAAATTCACGACAAGCTCGGTGCCAACGCCGTGCCCGTCTGTCTCCCGATCGGAGCAGAGGACAAGTTCGAGGGCATCGTGGACCTCATCTCCAAGAAGGCGTACTACTACGACGCCGAGAGCAAGGAGCTCGTCAACTATGAGGAGCGCCCCATCCCGGCCAACATGGTAGATGAGGTTGAGGAATGGCGTGGAAAACTGATCGAGTCGGTGGCCGAATACGACGACCAGATTCTCGAGAAGTTCTTTGACAATCCGGACTCCATCTCTGAAGAGGAAATCATTGCAGCGCTCCGCAAGGCGACGATCGACATGGCCGTCGTTCCGGCTTGCTGCGGTTCTTCCTTTAAGAATAAAGGTGTCCAGTTCCTCCTTGACGCGGTTGTCCGCTATCTTCCTTCTCCGCTCGACAAGGGCAGTGTCTTTGGCACCGACCTCCGTACGAATCAGCAGGTTGAGCGCAAGCCGGTCGCTTCCGACCCGTTCTGCGCGCTGGTCTTCAAGATCGCAACCGATCCGTTCGTGGGCCGTCTCGCATTCCTCCGCGCCTATTCAGGCCGTCTGGATGCGGGTTCCTACGTGCTGAACTCCCGCACGGGCAAGAAGGAGCGCGTGGCAAGATTGTACCAGATGCACTCCAACAAACAGAACCCGATCGACTTTGTCGAGGCCGGCGATATTTGCGCCGCCGTCGGGTTCAAGGAGCTGCGTACGGGCGATACCATCTGCGCAGAGAACCATCCTACCGTCCTGGAGGCTATTACCTTCCCGGATCCGGTGATTGGTCTCGCCGTGGAGCCCAAGACGCAGGCCGACGTTGACAAACTCGGCATCGCACTGGGCAAGCTTGCTGAAGAAGATCCGACATTTACCGTACGCTCCGATGCTGAGACGGGTCAGACCGTCATCAGCGGCATGGGTGAGCTTCACCTGGACATCATCGTGGACCGTCTCCGCCGTGAATTCGGTGTGGAGATCAACCAGGGTGCGCCGCAGGTCAACTACAAAGAGGCCGTCACCAAGTCGTACCAGCATCGTGAAGTCTTCAAGAAGCAGACGGGCGGTCGCGGTAAATTCGCTGATATCATTGTCGAAATCGGTCCCGCGGATGAAGGCGTCACCGGACTTCAGTTTATCGACGAAGTCAAGGGTGGCAACATTCCCCGCGAGTTCATCCCGGCCGTGGAGAAGGGTTTCAAATCCGCAATGGCCAACGGCGTGCTCGCCGGTTACGAAGTCACCTCCCTCAAGGTTCGCCTGCTGGATGGTTCCTTCCACCCGGTGGACTCCGACCAGCTGTCGTTCGAGATTTGCGCCCGGATGGCATTCCGCCACGCACTGCACAAGTGCGGCCCGGTCCTGATGGAGCCTATCATGTCTCTCGAGGTGGTTACCCCGGAAGATTACATGGGCGACATCGTGGGCGATTTGAACCGTCGTCGCGGACAGATTGTAGACATGGATTCCAGGGGCAATGCCCGCATCGTCAAAGCCAAGGTTCCCCTTGCAGAGCAGTTCGGTTACGTAACCGTGCTCCGTACGCTCTCCTCCGGCCGCGCAACCAGTACGATGGAATTCTCCGAGTATGCGGAAGTTCCTTCGAACATCGCGCAGGAGGTCATCAGCAAGCAGGGCGGACGCAGATTTGACGATGAAAATGAATAATATCAACAGTTAAGATAATGAACCAGAAAATCAGAATCAAACTCAAATCTTACGATCACGCACTTGTCGACAAGTCGGCAGACAAGATCGTAAAGACGGTAAAGGCTACCGGCGCAGTCGTCAGCGGTCCGATTCCGCTTCCGACCGACAAGAAGATCTTTACGGTCAACCGTTCCACCTTCGTCAACAAGAAGGCTCGTGAACAGTTTGAGCTCAACTCTTTCCGTCGCCTCCTCGACATCTACAGCTCCACCTCCAAGACCGTGGACGCTCTGATGAAGCTCGAGCTCCCCAGCGGCGTAGAGGTTGAAATCAAAGTGTGATCGTGACAACGAAGTAAGTCGGGCGGGAGTTCTCTTCCGCCCGTCTTGGTCCCATAGCTCAGTTGGTCAGAGCATCTGACTCATAATCAGGGGGTCGCAGGATCATGCCCTGCAGGGACCACGGTCAGAATCAAGCACTTGCGGTAACGCAGGTGCTTTTTTTTAGCATATTAAAACTGGCTCACACCGCCAGGACCACACGCCCGTTTGATGACCGTCCTGTTGTCAATAGAAGTCTGCGTAAGGGTTCCCTTTGACA
>JBGUJZ010000023.1:0-14756 GCA_045114175.1 Bacteroidales bacterium
TCTTGTAGAGCACTTCCCGGCGGTACTCTTCCAGGCGGGCATCGTCGCAGTCGGGCAGGTGAGAGCCATCATAGGTCAGCACGTGCGATGCGATGGTGCGCAGACGGTCCATATCCGTGTGTTCCAGAATCTCGCGTACCGTGTGCACTTCAATCCCCCTGCGGCGAAGCCGGTGGATATACTCGCGATGCTCCGCAGCCACCTTGTCGGCATCAAAATAGTCCTCATAGAGGCCGGCGGCGGGATGAATGACCGCATCAAAAGCCTCAAGGCCAGGGGTGTGCATCAGAATTTCGCCGGCAGGATTCCATTCGGCCTGGGGATTTGTCCATTGTTTTTTATGAAAAAAAGCCATATCTAGATCGATTTATCGTCGGTTATGTAATAGCGCAGCCACGGAGAATCCCTTCTTCTCGTAGTGTTCCACCTTGCCCTTTGCGTTCTGGATATCCATCTCGATATCGCCTGTAAACTCGTTGATATCAAACGAGAAGAGCAGCCCGAGCAGCGACCAGAGCGATACACCGGGACAGAGGGAAACCATGCCTTCCGCACGAACCACTGAGGAACCGGATTCTACGTGCATATCCTCGCAAACGCCCTGTACAAAGGGTTTTCCGTTTCGATAGATGACACCGGAGATATTGCGCATGTCAAAAGCCGTTGAGTCGTTGGCTACCTCCACCTCAATGGCGCCGCTGGCCGAGGTGAAGCCCTGCGGCCGGATGGCAGCAATCTTGTATTTGCCGAAATGGAGCTTGGAGAGTTGTGCCTGCGCGGGTGCTGCAAAGACCAGAGAGAAGAAGAGCAGCAGCCCCAGCGAACGGAAGAGACGCTTGGAGATCAGTTTCATAGGAGTGAAGGTTTTTCAAGGGCACGGCAGGACTTCTCCTCGCCGGCAATCCATACCACATCCCCCTCGGAGAAGCGGAAACCCGGGGCGGGATTGGTAATAAAGTGGCCATCGTGCAGCACGCTGATAATCATGCAGCGACGCTCGCGAAGGCTGGTTTCATCCAGTTTGCGGTTCGTGAGCCAGTGATCGGCGGTCAGGGTGACCGGGATTACGTCGAAGTCGTGTTTAGGCTCGGAAATGGGCTGGACGGTAGATTCGGCCAGCAGTTCGCGCAGCTGCTCCAACTGATGGGTGGTACCCACCGCCAGCAGCCGGTCGTTCGGGAAGAGCCGGAAACTGCCGGTTGGAATGGTGATGCTATGCGAACCGCGCTGTACTTTAATGATATTGGCGCCCGACGCGGCCCGAATTGGCACTTCTTTGAGCATCTGGCCCACGAACTCCGAATCGGGAGAGAGCTCCATCGATTCGATGTGAACGTCGTATTTGGCCATTTTCTGGCGCACAGAGGAGGTGACGGGCGTACGCTGGCGTTCGCGTTCCTCCTTCTCGTTGAGATTGGAGAGGAAGCGCTCCTCCAGGGCGGAGTTGCGGTGCACGGTGCGGCGTGCGGAGATAATCAGTGTGAAACCGCCGAGGGCAATCAGGATGAGGGTCCATCCTGCCAGCTGAAAATGGCTGGCAATCACGCCTATCACAAAGGAGATAGCGATGAAGGAGCGGATAATCAGCAGACCGGCAATGGGCCAGGCGTTACTGCCTTTGGCTTTCAGCAACTTGGAGGCAGAGGTCTTGATGGAACCGGAGCTGACGGCCAGGCCAAAGAGGAATGGCGCCATAGCAGCCAGGGTCACAATCACCTCGATCAGGTTCTGCAGGAAAGGATTCCAATCCGGAACAATGCGCTGGATCAGCGGCGTGAGGTACAGTTTGGAGCCGACCATCAGCGCCACGAGGATCACGCCGTAGAGGGTGATTCGCAGTGCATAGGATTTCAACAACTTCTTCCACTCGCTCTCTTCCGCAGCAGAGACGGAGGAGCGGTTTTGCGGCTGCAGACGGGCTACAGCTGCTGCTGGCAGGATGCGGACGAGTCCGCGGTAGGCCGGGCCGGCCAGTTTGATCATATAGGGAGTGGTGAAGGTCGTAATGACCGACACGCCGATAATCACGGGATAGATGAATTCACGCATCACGCCCAGGCTCACGCCCACACCTGCGATGATGAAGCCGAATTCACCGAGTTGCGCCAAGCTGAAACCGGTATGCACGGCATTCTCGAGGCCCTTGCCGGCCATCAGGATACCCGCGCCGGCAAAAAGGATGTGGCTGATCATTACAATCAGTGTGATAATCAGAATGGTAAGCCAATGCTCCGCAATCACGGAAGGGGCGACCATCATACCTACCGAGACGAAGAAGATGGCGCCGAAAAGGTCTCGGATAGGACCTACGAGACGGTCGATATGTTCGCTTTCAACGGTTTCTGCCAGAATGGAACCCATCACGAAAGCACCCAGTGCGGCTGAGAATCCCACCGTTTCCGCCAGCGCCACCATGCCGAAGCAGAGGCCGATGCTGACAATCAGCAGAATCTCGTCGTTGAGATACTTGCGTGCTTTCTTAAGAACCGTAGGGATGACGTAAATGCCCACCAGGAACCAGAGAATCAGGAAGAAGGCCAGCTTGGCCAGGTTGAAGAGCATCTCTTTGCCGGCAAACTGGTTGGAAACGGCCATCGTGGAGAGGAGCACCATCAACAGAATGGCAATCAGGTCCTCTACGACCAACGTTCCGAACACCATCCCGGCAAAAGGCTTCTTCTTGAGGCCCATATCGTCATAGGACTTGAGCACCACCATCGTGGAGGACATCGAGAGCAGGCCGCCCAGGAAGATACTTTCCATGGCGCTCCAGCTCATGGCCTGTCCGGTAAGGTAGCCCAGCACAAAGACGCCCAGGAACTTGGTCCCGGCCGCCAGCAGCGCACTGCTGCCTACCTTCAGCAACTTCTTGAAACTGAACTCCAAACCCAGACCGAACATCAGGAAGATGATACCAATCTCGGACCACTGGTGCACCGTCTCTTCACTCGTGATGCCCGGGAAGAAAGAGATGTGGGGACCAATCAGGAATCCGGCGATGATATAGCCCAAAATGAGAGGCTGTTTCAACGCCTTGGAGATGATGGTGAAAAGGCCTGCGGACACCAGAATGACCGCCAAATCACGTACCAGATGGAGTTCTTCCGTCATCGTTAGTCACGTTTCAGGACAATTGTGCTGCCGTAGGACTTGTTCAGTATACGGGCAAAATCACGGTATTCAGGGTAGCGGGAACGATCCGCCTTGCATTTCTTCGTTTGTACGCTCTGCTCAATGATCACGGTACGGCCTTCGAGGGTGACATTCAGGCTGAATTTACCCCAATCTTCATCGCGTTCTATTGTCTGGGGAAGGCTCTCTACAGAGTAACCCTCCGGCAGGTGAAGCACAATCCGGTCTTTCAGGTTACGAACCGACTTCGTCTCGATGGGATTGATGCGTTCGCCGCGCTGATAAAAGAGTCGCTTTGCCATATTGTTGACCGGCACGAAGATCCGGTCGCCGCCAGAGCGTGCGTAGGTGTTGGAAGTCAGCGAGAAATCGACTTCGATGACCGGATACCAGGACGGACCATCATAGCTATTGAAATTGTCACGGATGTCCGTCACCTTTAAGTTTTGGGTCTGGATATCCATCTGGCTGGAAAGGAGCGTTATTTGCGATTCCTCAGATGAACTGCTGAAATCGAACAGCTCTTCGGCCTCATCCAGTGCAAAGATGCTCGTAACCTTCAGGTCTGCCGAGCCGTTGGCATGCAGCTGAACGTCACAATGATTCTCCACCCGGCGCAGGGAATCGGGATAGGAGGGAACCTCCAATACCTTTCCATGATAGTCAGCAATCAGCAGGACATCGTGTCCGGCAACATCTTCGTGCCTGTAACCGAGCGGGACAGTCGGGTTGGTACATTCAATATAGAGCGTATCGTTCAGCGATTTGAGCGGAACGGTCAGCATGACGTGGTTGGTCTGGCCGAACGAGGAGTAGTTGGGAAGAAACTTCTTCCGGTCGGTGTTGAGAATCGTATAGAAGGATTCAATTCCGGCTTCATGCAGGAGACAGGCCATGTAATTGGAGAGGGCCTTGCAATCGCCAAACCCGGTTCTATCGACCACAGAAGCCTTGTAGGGGCGGAATCCGCCAATTCCCAACTGAATACTGACGTAACGGGTCTTGGTCCGGAGGAAATCGTACAGCACGCGAATCTTTTCAAGTTCGCTGCTGCAGGAATCGGTCAGTTCGTGCACTCTCTTGCGTGTTGCCTCCGGCAGATCATCGATATCCACCAGCAGAACGCTTTGCCAGAATCCCAGATTTTCCCAGGTATCCTGAACACCCTGATTCTTGTCGTAGGAGAAGACGACCGGGCAGGCATAGGCACGGGGGATAACCGGGGCCGGCATAATGTGCTCAGAGGTATAGGTCTCGAAATTGGAAAGCTTCCAACGGAGCTCGGTATCGGTTTTTTCCGGTTCAGGAAGGCCTATGCTGCAGGAGTTGACAGAACAATTCTGAGGGAAGGAAATGGTGTAGCTTCCCTCCAACAGTTTGGTCTTTTCGCTCGATACAGGGATCCAGACCGGGAAGGTGGCAATACCACGCTTATACTCTACCGAGTACTCATAAGTAACTGTAAAAGGATACTTTCCGGACGGAATATAGGTAGTTACATAGTCGTCTTCGGCCAGGCCTTCAGCCAGCGACAAGGTGATCAGATCATTTTTGGTAATCTGATCTACTCGGCCATCGGAATAGGCTATGGAGCCTTTGAACGAGGCAAGCTTTTCAAAGGGACCGGTGTAAACTTTGAAGGAACCTTCATAGACACCGTTTTCTTGCTGCACGCAAACCACACGAGTAACCTGTAGTTTACCGACCAGCTCGGAAGCCATCTTGAACTCCTGCTTATCCTGCAGTACAATGGCATGATAGTCCTGCCCGTAGAGCAATGCGCCCCACAGAAGCATCAAAGTCAGGGAGAGAATCTTTTTCATTGTACTTTCTTTAAAACGATAAAAGAACGTTCGGCCTCGCCGAGTTTTTCCCAGAAGGTGCGGAATTCCCGGTAGCCGCTGGCAGGAATTCGCGTCGTATTCATGTTCAGGTTGAACTGTACGATCACGCGATTGCCTTCCTGTCCGCCGCGCATGGAAAAACGGGACTGACTTGCTGCTGTGTAGAACTCATTATGGGCCTTGGGCAGCTGATCAACGGTATAACCCTCCGGAATCTCGAGTTCTAAGCGGTAGAAGGTGCGGTCTCGATACTCATAATCGATAGGAAGCATGCGCGTTTCAGCCTGGAAAGCGCCGTCCAGATGTTTTGCATCCAGAAATACGGGAATATAGAGATAATCCCCGCCCTGGTCGATCTCCTTCTCAAAGTCGTACTTGAGAACAACTTTGTCGCTCGCTTTATCCGGTTCCAGCGTCATTACGGATATTTCGATGTTCTCTTTCAGCTCACGCGCCTGAATCCACTCGTCATCGGAATCGTAGCGTTTCTTCTTGGATAAGAGGGAGTAGACGCATTGGTTCTTGGCAGTGATTTCTGAAGATCCTTTCATCCGTTTGGATACGGGATCCAGCGTGACTTTAACAATCTGCGCGTGGCTGTTGTCATCGGTCTTCTGAGATCCGGCAATATCTATCCACTCGCCACCGCCACCCAGATGCATCAGACGGGCCTTTTCAACCAACAGCCTGGGCTCCAGAATGTTCAGATAGGTAGACTCGTCACCGGCAGCATCCAGGAAATAATTCTTACCGCTAGGCGTATGGACGCGGAGAATGACGGTGGTGAACTGGTCCTCCGAAATGTGGAATTCATCAATGTCCCCCTTTTCTCTAGGGCGGAGCAAAACGGGTTCAGCGGTGAATCCCATCGCGTTCAGGACACTGGCCAGCAATGCGTTGAGATCAGCGGAGCTACCCGTGCGGTCCTTCAGGGTTTGCGCGGGCTCCTTGGCGGAGATCCTTTCCCGCTCATTCCATGTAACGGTCTCGCGGACAGTATTCCATACTGCGGTAATCTGCTCTTCTTCAGAGCCACCGGTAGCAGTAGCCGCCAATAGCTCCATTCCTTTGAATCGGCTCTTGAAGGGGGCGGTATAACGGGCTTCCTGGAAGCGATAGTCGATTTGGTTCCAGGAGGTGGCGTAGTAACGCTCAACGTATCCAGGAATGATAAATTTTTGAATCGAGTAGACCACGGCGAGCCGATACTGTTCCGGACATGCGCAGCCATTCTCACGTTTTAGGCGCGGGATATCGTGCGCTGTGTAATAATCACTCATGAGAATATAGTTCTCGCTGTTTCCGCCTCGGAGTACCACAGTCTCTCCTGTTTCGTCACAGCGAAAATCGCATAGGGAGACTTCACCGCGCCGCTTGGCATTGTAGGTGAAATATTGCGGATAGGAGACCTCTACATCGCACAGATTGATAGGATAACTGCCGGACTGCATATAGACATCATCGATATCACAGGTTGGCAGAATCTGCTCGTAGGTTACTTCGATCACCGATCCGACCCTGACATCCTCCGCCGTAAAGGTAACCCTGCGGGCGTTGTTCATATACTTTTTGTCAAATACATAATTCTTGGACATCTGCTTGTGGCTGATGGTTCCGTCCGCTTCCAAGTTGTGGGTGACCACCTTGATATTGGTGATCTTTTCATGATACTTCTGGGTATCGACGTAGTACAACTCATAGTCTGCCACATCTTTCCCGTCTTCTTTCAGGATTTTCCAGCGCTCATAAGTGGTGATATACTGGCTGAAAGAGGCATCCATGTCAATTCGGATACCGACATCCACCTTACGGTAGAGCAGCACCACGGAGGCCGTTGTATCGGGCTCGTAGCGGGTCATCGTGACTTCCTGGTCGGAAACATTGCCAAACCCGGGCTTGAGCGGAATGGTCTGCGCCGATAGCAATACCGCAAAAAGGAGGAATAACTGGCTTAAAATGAATCTACGCATAGCGGGAATCTTTTCTCCAAAGATAGTGTATTCCCGTTATAAATACAATTATATATACAAAAGGATTACTTAGAGAAACAGATAACTGGGATGGAAAAGAACTCCAAAGCGGAGCATATGTCGCGGAGCGGCCGGTGCAGCGCGATCGTAGGGAACAGTTCCATCAGGATTGGTAACAGGCCCGGTAACGGTGACGCAGTCGCGGAAAGCCTCGTCATAGCCGTAATGATATTGCAGGAACAGACGGGGATTCCCTTGCTTCTTGGAGATGGCCCAGGAGGCCTCTGCCGTTACATTGGCGATGGATTGGTTAAGTAGAGGCAACACCTCGCCCGCGAATTCCCACCTGCCGCCACGCGGTACCCAGACGGCTTTGAATCGCGCCAGTCCCAGATACTTGGAAAGAATGTCAAAAGTGGAGATATCGCCGTAATAGCCGGAACCCAGCCGAAGGGCGGCGGAGAGTGTCAGCGATTCATTATCAGCCAAATCCCAGTGGCGCGCATAGGTACAGAACAGATAGTTGACACTGCGGGAATAGGCATCATCACGACCATTGGAGCGATGCTCGAGACCCCAGAGAAGGCTGTGGTGACCATTCGAACCCTCAAACTGCTTCCACGCGTAAATCCCGGGAATGAAGGTATGGTCGTAGAAAGGGTAGGAGTAGGTGTAGAAGCTCCACAGGGAAATCTGGGTGTAGCCAAGCGCCAGATTGATACCGCTACCGCCGATATTCTGCGCCAGATTGGTTCGAAAACTGATCTGGAACTTCATATCGGCGGTTGAGCCGGAAAGCGGTGCACCTAACTGTGCACCCGTCGTATAGTAAATGGGACGCAGTTCATCAACGATGCGGCCCCGGGCTTGCAGTGCAAACGGAGAGAGAAGCAGCGTGCTCAATAGCAGCGTTCTGGCTATGGCTTTCATAGGCAACAGGGTTGTTGCCACAAAGATAGCCAAAAAACGCGTGCGTTATGCCGTTGCTACCTCGAGACGACCGGTCAGGTAAGCGACGATATCGTCGATGGAGCGGAAACCAATCAGATCGGCATTCGGGATGGAGATGCCGAAGTGTTCTTCAATGGCGCTCACCATCTCGATGAAGACGAAGGAATCCACAGCACCTTCCTCGCGGAAAGAGCCGGCGGTGTTGATCTGCTCAATAGGAACCTCCACATAGTCCTGGAGGATTTCCAAAAGTTCTTTTCTAATATCCATAGTATGTATGTTTCAAAGGGTTATAGCAAACTAATTCCGGTACCCGAGCATTCCGTCGGCAACGTGGTGCGGCGAATCTTGCGGGTAGAGGTCTTTTCATATTCCTGGCTGGGAAGTTCGATATATTCGATGCGCTTGTAGTCAGGTAGCAGCGCGTTGATCTTGCTCATGTCGTGGATGATGCTGCCAATATCGCGACGCTTGTCTGTATCCTCGATATAGAGGCCTGCAACGAGGGTTTCACGGACAAAATTGCCGGAGCGGAGCTCGGCCTGATAGACCACGATATCGTTGGCATAGTCCATGTGGCTTTCAATCACATTTTCCACCTCTTCCGGGCAGATGTTCTTGCCGTTCTGGAGCACGATCGTGTTCTTCTTGCGGCCCATCAGGAAGATACGGCCCTTGTTGTCCATGCGGGCACTGTCGCCGGTATTGAAAAAGCCGTCCGCATCAAATACTTGAGCGGTTGCCTCCGGATCCTTGTAGTAGCCTTTGGAGATGCTCTTACCGCGAACGCAGAGGTCGCCTACGCCAGTCTCATCGGCGTTTACGATCTTGGCTTCGAGGGCAGGGCAGGGCTTGCCTACACTCAGGTGCTCCTTGAGCGTTTCTGCGTTCATGGAGATCAGCGGTCCGCACTCGGTGATGCCGTAGCCGTTTTCAATGCGGATACCGAGGTCGTTCATGCCCTTGATAACCACAGGGTTGAGCATAGAGCCGCCACAGACGATAATCCTCAGTTTTCCACCGAAAGGCGCATAGACATCCTTGAAGAGATCGTGCGTCTTGTCAACCCCGAAGAGGCGCAGGAAATTGCAGATTTTGATGCCTTTGCGCAGCATCTTATCCTTACCGGCCTTCTTGGCGGAAGCCCAGATATTCTTATAAAATGCGTTGGCGATCATCGGCACGATGGTAATCACCGTAGGCTGGAAGATCTTGATGTTGGCCATCATGTTGCGCATGTTGTCGTTGATGTAGGTCAACCGGCCGCAGCCGATGCGCGCCATGACATGCGTATTGATTTCGGTGGCGTGATGCATAGGCAGCACGCTCATCGAGGTATTCTCGCCCTCATCTACCTGAATGACATCCATGCAGTTAAGCATGTTGGCCGTGAGGTTTGCGTTGGTCAGCACCACGCCCTTGTTGGCGCCCGTCGTGCCGCTGGTGAAGAGAATCTTGGCCGGGGCATCCAGGTTCAGCTCGATCTCGCGATAAGCGCTGGCTGAGGCCATCGAGCGGCCCTTTTCCACCAATTCTTCGTAGAACAGCACGCCCGTCACCTTGCGGTCAAGCGTGACGAGGGTTTTGACGCGCGGGCAACCCTTCTGTGCTTCGCGAACGATGTCCAGATAGCCCGCTCCACAGAGCACGGCATCCGCATCGCACTTGGTCAGCAGTTGATGCATCAGCGCCACGGGGGCGTTGCAATCGATGGGGGTGACCACGCCGACGCCGCTGGAAATGGTGATATCGGCGATCACGTAGCGGATACAGTTCTCCGACACGATCGCAATATGGGCACCGCCCAGACCAGCATCCAGGAGGCCGTCTCCCAGACACATAACCTCTTCGTAAAGGTCGTGTGCCGTATAATATCTAATCTGTTTTTCCTTGTCAAGATCGGCCAGGATCCGGGTATCCGGAATCAGCCGGTTGATGCGGGTGAGCATCTCGCGAATGCTGCGATAGTCACCCTCTTTGAGAAGGTGTACAGACTGGTATTCTCGTTCAGTACGGTATTTCATTGTTTAGGCAGGAAAAACTACCTCGAGCGCCTCGTCCGGACGGGCGATGACAGCTTCGATAACACGGATATACTGGTTCTGGAAATCAATCAGTTGCTGCGGCGTAACCATCAGTTTCTGGACGTCGTAGTTCACATAGACTTCGTTGGTGTTCAGGTCGTGCATCAGGGCCATGTAGGTGAACAGGGCGCCCTTTCCGTTGCTGTGAACCTGCAGGGTGATACCCTTGGGAGCAGCCATCGGGATGAAGGAGAAGGCAACGCCGTTTACGCTCTGGAGCATCGAATAGTTCCAGGCCTTGTGCTGCATCGCCTCGGATGCGAGATAACTCATGCGGGTATGGCGGTAAATCTCGTTCTGCTCGTCGTACACGGTCTTGAGGTTCTCCGTGAAGGACTTCTTGTAATCCACCACGGTATAGATGGCTACGCTCTGGGCCTTGGTGCCGGCAGCCTTACGGTCAGCCACGGTGCCACGGCAGTTCAACAGCTCGATGTTGAGCACGTTACGCGCACGGTCGTTGATCAGCGACTGGGCAATCGAGCAGGTGTAATAGTAGAAACTGCTCAGTGCGATTGCGTTGTCGGTGCACCATTTCAGCGCTTTCTCGTTGATGGATGCGGGGATGGTGAACTGATAACCGATGGTGTCGCAACGGACAAAGAGGTAGGTCTTGCCAATATGGCCTTTCTTCTTCTCTTTGAGCCAGCGGTCGCTCTTATTACCATGCGTTCCGCAGTAGATAGGCGGTTCCGGGTGGCGGTTGAAGAAGTAGTCGTGGAAGAACTCTTCGTCCTTCTTGACGGCATCTGCATGACGATATTCATTGTCTTTGCGGATAATCTCGGCAAAGCTGCCGGGAGCGGCTGGGAGCTCGGTGCCGTCGCGCAGTGCATTGTAAACGGCGAACAGGTCGGTTACAAGGATGCCGATTCCATACGTATCAGCCGAGAAGTGGCTGATTTTGAAGAGAATCATCTGCTTGCCTTCCGGATTGGTGGCGTAAACCACGCGGAGCACATCACCCTTGAAAGCGTTCGTAGGTTTGCGGCGGAATTTGTTGATGAAGGCCTCCATCTTGCCGTAGGTCTCGAAATGAACGGTGGGAATCTCACCGATCGTGCGATGATCCACGAAGTACTGCTTGATCTCCTTGCCTTCCTTGACAAAGGTCAATCGGAGGCAGTCGTTACGTTCAATAAGCTTATTGATGGCCTGCTTCATCAGCTGCGGGTCAAATCCCTCGTCACAAGTGACAGAGAAGACGATGATCACTACGCGCTTGAAGAGCGAATATTTGGTCTGAAGGTTTATGACGTCCTGCGAATTGTTGAATCCGAGCAGGGCACTTTTATCAACGGTTATTGCCATGATGTCAGTAGTTTAAGTAGTATCTTGTAGTCTTGTTGTTCAATGGGGGAAGGATTCGGGAAAGCACGATAAATGCGCTGTGCATAGGCCGCAATGGCCCGCGCCTCATCACGGTCGGAAAGATCGGCCAGGGGAGAAGTGGTCCACGGTGAAGAGAGCTCCGATGCCGGTGCACCGTCAAAGAAAACATATTTATCGATGTTCGACTTGGCGCCGGCCGTATATTTCTTGCTGTTTTCCGTTGCTGCAGCAGCACGTTTTTCCGCACTCCAGTTGCGCTGGTAAAGCAAATCTGCCAGACGGGTGAGGGTGGTGATGCGAAGTTCGCCCTTAGGAATCGTCAATGCCGCTTTCCGGGCAAAGTTGACGGCTGCATCCGAAGATTTGAAAGGATGCGCCCACCAAATCTCTGAGAGTGCCTGCCATGCCTCGGAACAATCCGTGCGGCCCAATTTGTCCAAAATCATTGTCAGATCAGCGGACATCTTGGGTACGGCGGAGGCTTGCTCCATCATGCTTCGTGTCTGGCAGTCACGGCCCACATTAGCACAATGCCACATGTAGCCTTGGGGGTCCTTGGGATTCTCACGAATAGCCAACCCTGCATAGCGCATTCCCTCGCCGAAGCAAGCACGCTTGGCATCGCGTTTGGCCTCCTGCTGGCCTTGCAGAAGGTAATTGCGGGAAATGCGCCAGTAGAGTCCGGCTTTTTCTGCGGGCGATTCAGCCTTTTCAAGCAACTGCACCAGCTCTTCGTTCAGCGTAGCGTAATCGGTGGACCGGGTGAAAGCCTGGTCCAGTTGGGCGAAGTTGATTGCCAAAATCAAGAAAAGGTACTTCATCATCGTATAAAAAGTAGAGCAAAGGTATTTTTACTAATAAGTTCGTGGCGAAATTAGGGATATTTGGGGCGAGAATTCCGCAAAATTCGTATATTTGTGGCAAAATTTCAATTTTTGGGACGAAATGACTACTAAGACGCAATCCGCCACAGGGCTGAAAAGTGTGCCGGAACTCCTGGGAAGATTCGGCGTACAGCTCTGGTATATCCTGCTGCCAGCCTACTTTTTCTTCTTTATGGTGGCCGTTTACCGTCCGTTCGGGATGGAAACCGCACTGGATATGGGCCGTGGGCTCTTCTACTTCAACACGACGATGCTGGTCTGCATCATCCTGCTATGCCTGCTGATTACCCGCCTAATCTTCTGGGGAATATTCAAGTCCATTCAGCGGAACTGGCTTGGTTACATCTTCTGGTGTCTGATGGAGCTTACGATTGTAACCTATTTCATGGCGCTCTATCTCTGTCTGATGGGAGGAGCCGTCACGCCATATTTCACGGAGGTTGCAATTTGTCTTCAGTACTCGTTCCTGATACTCTCCTATCCTTATTTCGGAATCACTGTTATCTGTGTTCTCATCAGCGATCGGCTTCCAGGGAAAGAGGAAGAGGTAGCCAAAGATCATATCCGCTTTACGGATTCCAACAACCAGGTTCGTATCGTACTGGCTGCCAAGTCAATCCTGTTTATCCGTGCGGAAGATAACTACGTGAAGATTCACTATCTGGACAATGGGAAAGTAAAGGATTACCTGTTGCGTGCAACGATGAATTCCATCGCTCCGCTGGTGGAGCCGCACAACCTTTTCCGGTGCCAACGCTCCTGGTTTGTCAACCTTTCGCACATCGTTGCTCTCCGGAAAGATCCGGATGATTTGATCACCGTGGAACTGGATACGGAAGGAATCACTATCCCGGTTTCAAGGGCCATCTATCGCGACCTTTCTGCCAGACTATAGGGATTGGTTTCGATTTTTTGTTGAAAACCCCGTTTTTATCAACTATTTTTGAATAAATATTCAAAATCTGATTGTCAATCCGAGAATAATCGCTAATATTGTGAATATTTTTAAACGCACAATATGAGCAAGATTGACAATATCAACGGAAAGGCTCCTGTGGGCAACGTCCTTGTCATCAACACAGGTTCCACCACCACCAAATTTGCCGTCTTCAGCGACGGTAAATCTGTTTTTGAAAAGAAGCTGGAACATTCGGCAGATTCGCTCGCCGCGTTCTCGGATGTCATGGAGCAGGACAAGATGCGTACAGACGCCATCCTCTCCGCCCTGAAGGAAGCCGGCATCGAGTTGAACACCATTGATATCGTGATGGCCCGCGGCGGTCTCTTCGTCCCGTGCCTCACGGGCGTGTACAGCGTGAACGACGATATGAAGGAGGTTCTCTCCACCAGTCGTGACGGCAACCACGCCTGCAACCTGAGCGCCCTCATCGGTGATGCTATCGCAAAGAAAATCAACTGCAAAGCCTATATTGCAGATGCCCCGATGGCAGATGAGATGATTCCCGAATGCCGCATTACCGGCGTTCCGGAGTTCCAGCGCACTTCCGTCCTCCATACGCTCAACTCCCGCGCCATCGTGCGCCGCTATTTGAATGAAACCGGCCGCAAGGCGGAAGAGACCACGGCAATCGTCTGCCACATGGGTGGCGGCGTTTCCGTATCGCTCCACAGCAAAGGCCGCGTGATTGATACCACCAACGCACTGGGCGGTGACGGCCCAATCACCCCGGAGCGTGCCGGCGGTTGCCCGCCGTTCCCGCTGGTTGACATGTGCTTCAGCGGCAAGTACACCAAGGCTGAAATCAAGAAGAAGCTGGTAGGCCGCGGCGGCGCTGTGGCCTGGTTCGGCACCAACGACATGCGTCTGGTAGAACAGGGCGCAGCGGAGGGAAAAGAGGACTACGTGCTCTTCATGAAAGCTTTTGTGCTGAATATCAGCAAGTACATCGCTGCGCTGGCAACCGTGGTAGAGGGTAAGGTAGATGCCATCCTCCTTACGGGCGGTATCGCTTACAGCAAGATGGTGACCGAGGGCATCATCGAGCGTGTTAAGTGGGTGGCTCCCGTCAAGGTTTATCCTGGCGAAGATGAACTCGAGGCGCTGGCGGAGAACGGTTATCTGATTCTCGCCGGTGCAGCCAAGATCCACACCTACAACAAAGATCGCGTGGTAGAAGACTGACTTTTTTAGACAAACACTAACACATATAACACATTACATTCTTTCAGAAATGGCAGAAATTGACTACACAAAACGTAAGTTCGCCTACTATCCGACGAACGCTATCGTTTATTCCAAGTGCATCGACGGCAAATGGTCGCCGCTCACAGTCACTGACAACTTCAATCTGGAACTGCACTGCTTTGCCGGCATTTTCCACTATGCTCCTTCCTGCTTTGAAGGCTTGAAGGCTTACGAAGGCGTAGATGGAAAGGTCCGCCTCTTCCGTCCGGACGAGAACGCAAAGCGTATGGAGAGCAGCGCACGCTATCTTGACATGCCCGCTCCTTCCGTAGAGCTGTTCATTGAAGCCTGTGTACGTTGCGTCCAGGCCAACTGGGAATTCATCCCTGCGTACAAGACCGGTGCATCGCTAT
>JBGUJZ010000024.1:0-13907 GCA_045114175.1 Bacteroidales bacterium
AACTCGGGACTGCGTGCGAGGATAGAAGAGGAGGGACGCAAGCGCGGCTGGAACACCTATCTGCCTGCCCTGCGTTTCACAACCGACAACGCAGCGATGATTGCCATCACCGGTTACTACCGCTACCAGCGCGGCCTTTTTGCGCCGCTCGATATCGCACCGATTTCACGTTCAGCAGAATACGGTGACCGATGAAAGAGTTTGAGATTGCTTTTCCTTTGCGCCACACGCCCACGGAGGCCGAACTGACCACCGCGGCTGCGCGTGCGCTGGGCGTATCTCCGGCCAAGGTGGCGTCCGTGAAGGTATTGCGGCGTTCGCTCGATGCCCGCGGTGAGATCCTGTATCGGTACCGTGTGGCGGCCGCTGCGGCTGGCGAGGAACCCCTGGAAGAGTATCATCTCCCTGAATATAAGAATGTTTCGGCAGCTGAGCCCGTGATTGTCGTGGGCAGCGGCCCGGCCGGCATGTTTGCAGCGTTGCGCCTGTTGATGGAAGGGCGCAAGCCGGTGGTTCTGGAGCGTGGCGTGGACGTGCACGCCCGCAAGACCGATATCGCGGCACTCTCTACGGCCGGTCGCGTCAATCCCGATTCCAACTATTGCTTTGGTGAGGGCGGGGCCGGCACGTTCTCTGACGGTAAGCTCTTTACGCGCAGCAACAAACGTGGCGATATTCGTGAAGTACTGCACCAACTGGTAGCTTTCGGCGCAGATCCCTCCATCCTGGTGGACGCCCATCCGCATATTGGCAGCGACAAGTTGCCGCTGATCGTGGAGCGGATTCGGCAGTGCATCGTGGAGCACGGCGGCGAGTATCACTTTGGGACGAGGGTGGTGGATTTGCACCCGGTAGAGGGCGCCGGAAAACATTCTTGGAAAGTTATCTGCGCGGATGGCGTTTGCTTTGAGGCCGCAGCCGTGATCCTGGCTACAGGTCACTCCTCGCGCGATTTATACCGTCTCTTTGCAGAGAAAGGCTGGGCGTTGGAAGCCAAGGGATTTGCCCTGGGCGTGCGTGCCGAGCATCCGCAGTCGCTCATCAACCGCATCCGCTATCACGGCAAGTATCAGCCCGACATGCCCGCTGCAGAATATGCATTGGTGACCCAGGCGCAGGGCAGGGGTGTCTTCTCCTTCTGCATGTGTCCGGGCGGCATTCTGGTACCATCGGTTTCGGCGCCCGGTGAAGTGGTTCTCAACGGTATGTCCAACTCGCAGCGCAACTCCAAATGGGCCAACGCCGGAATCGTCTGCTCTGTGGAGCCGGGCGATGTGCCTGAGTATGACAAATATGGCATTTTCGGACTGCTGGAGTTCCAGGAGGCGGTGGAGCACAGGATGTATGCCTTCTCCGATTCCATCCAGGCCCCGGCTCAGCGTATGATGGACTTCTGCCGCAAGTCGCTTTCTGCTTCGCTGCCGGCAACCTCCTATCATCCGGGCGCCATCTCTGCACCGCTGCATGAACTGCTGCCGGATTTCGTCTATACGCGTCTGCGTGAAGCATTCCCGGCCTTCAACCGCCAGATGAAGGGCTACTATACCAACGATGCGCTGCTGCTCGCCTGCGAGTCTCGCACCTCGTCGCCCGTGCGCATTCCGCGCGACCCCGAATCGATGGAATCCCTCTCCTGTCCCGGCCTCTACCCCTGCGGCGAAGGCGCCGGCTACGCCGGAGGCATCGTCTCCAGCGCCATCGACGGCATCCTCGCGGCCTGTGCTATTGCCCGGACTGCTTCGGGGTAACTGCTGCGCAGGGACAAAAACAGCCTTGCGGCGAGTCCCTGCTCCGCAGTTACGCTCTCCGCAGGTCCTGTCAAATCAAAAGATCTTCGACGGAGAGTTTGGGGACGTAGTGGACGCCCTCTTTGCGGAAATACTTGAGGGAGTCGCCTTGGTGGACGGGGAGGAGGAAGATACGTTCCAGGCCTTTGCCGAGGCCAATGATACACAGCGGCTTCAGCGGCAGATCCAAAGCCTTTTGTACGGCATCCGGGTTGAAGTTCAGGATGACGATTCCGTTCAGGCCGCAACTCACGGCCTTCAGCAGGATGCTCTGCGCCGCGATTCCCAGGTCGATATCTACCACGCGGTCTTCCGGCCGCACGCTGCAAATCACGATATATCCCTGCGGCTCTTCGCCCGGATGGGGGAGATGCTCCTCCGGCAGTGCGGCGCCCAGCTTGACGAGCGGATGCACCTTATGCGCCTCTTCCGAGGGTACCAGCCTAAACCGCAGGCTCTGCGCATTCATTCCTGACGGACAAAGTGTTGCGGCCGCGACCAGCTCTTTCAGCACCTTAACCGGGAGTTTCACCGAGGCATCATAGCCCCGGTGACTCCGGTTCTTCTTCAGCAGACTGTCCAGCGACGGATGGTTGCGTACCACCTTGGGCCGCACCTCGCGCAGCGCCTCCATCTTCTTTTCCAGGTAGTTGTCTGCCATCCTTTATTTGATATAATCCTCAATCAAGCGGAAGAGCATATCATTCAACTTTTCGACTTGGAATTCGCCGACAGTCGGAACCAGATGGCTGTTGCCGACGTAGCTGTCATCGGTCAGGAAAGTGTAGGTTCCACCCGTTACGATAGCGAAATCACGGCACATGAACTCCGCGCTCTTGTCGGAAGTGGAAGCCAGTACTGGAATGAGGCGGATGCCCATTTCGGAATACGTCCTGATGGATGCCTGCAGGCTCTCGACGACCCCCTGATGGTCGATATGGGCCGGCGCATCCAGTAATAGAAAGGCCAGGCGGGCACGGGCTTTGGTATTCCAGGAGAGATTTTGAATGGATGTTTCCAGGGCGGAGTGGACCGCTTCCGGAAGGTCACCGCCTCCTTCGGCATCCTGCTTGCGGACAAAGGCGCTCGTCTTGGCGGGGGTCGTGAAATCGTCGTAACGGGTCAGATAGCTATCTCTTGTGTCGCGGTAGATTTTGTCGCGGTAGAAGACGGCGGCTGTCCGGATGGTGATACTCTCCTGGCTCTGGGCAACTCGCTCCAGGATAGAGAGTAAATCTTCTTTAAGGAATGCGATTTCATCGCCCATCGACCCGGTTGCATCGACGATAAAGGCGACATCGGCCCTGGCTTCCGGTGCGGTGGTGCTGGCGACGTAAGTATTGATTATGGCTTCATCGGTGAAAGTCGTAACTACGGGAGCGGTTTCCTGCAATACGCCGTCGATCCGAATCTGCAGGCTGGTCGGGGCCCGTTCCTGCCCGCGGGCGGCAAAGAGATCGTACCAAAGCTGGGCGTCGCCCGCATTCGATGTCCGGGCTTTCCAGACAACGGTGCCGCTCTCCAGCAGTTCGACGGTCGCGCCGACAACCGGTTTGCCGGAAGCATCCTGTACGTGCAAGGCATAACGGGATGCGGTGTTGAACCCCCAGTCGGCAGCCATCTTGCCGTAGTCGGGAACTTCCTGCTGCGGCGCATCAGGATTGGGCTCTCCGGGTTTGGCGGTCATCAGTCCGCCCCAATAATCCCAATGCGCGAGATCGGACCACTCGCCCGCTGTCAGCACGCCTGCCGTTGCGGAACCGGGGCCGGACGGTTCTCCCGGCTCCGGCAGCCCTGTTACGTCGATCCCATAGCGCCCGGAAACGGACGAACCGTCGGGCCAATCGGATGTTGAGCAGGCCATGAAACTGGAAAGCAACGCGAACAGGATTCCCAGGGAAACAAATCTTTTCATCGTTTTTCAGTCTAATAATTATCAGAACGACTGGAAGCCGCTCCACGAGGTATTCGCCTCCGCGGTCGTCTGCAAAGCAACCGGCAAGTTAGCAAATAAATCGAAACCGGTCCACTCCTCGATCTGGTCGACGCTCACGGTGTAGTTCGCATAGTTATCACTCTTGTCGTACGAACGGTGATCAAACCAGAAGCCGATGGCAATAGCGTCCGTGATGTTTCCGGCTCCGTTACGCGTCACTTTCAGCAGTGCCTTCCAATAATAATTAGGGATAGGCAGACTGGACGGGTTCGCACTCTGCCCACCCGCGCCGGTAAGGTAATTGACGCTCTCGCTACCGCCCGCCTTGCGATAGGCCGGACCCGTAACCACGTAGATGGTGTCGGTAGATGCCGTACAACTGCGGACTGCCGTCTCCAGACTGCCCCAGATACTGCCGTTGAAGGTATTCTGGATCTGCGGCGTCTGGTTGGTGGAGTAGTAGGTCTGCAGGTTCATCGTATCGTCACTCTTGCGGTCAGCATTCGGAATCTGGTGGCCGCGCGCGTACGTAGAGGCATTGTACATTGTCCCGTAGCTGTTGCTGATGATATTCACCTGACTGCTGTTCGCAATACTCGGGTTGTACCGCCAGCTGCTGGTGCTGCCTGAACCCGAAGTGTGGGCTGCCGTCAGCGGATAAGCCACCCAGAGCGATGCGTACCAGTTGTAGCTGTAGTTGTACGTATAGTTTCGGTTTGCTGCAGTATGAGCACCGCTGCCGTAAAACTCGCCCACGAAATCCTCGCTGCCCGTGACGGCAGGAAGCTCCAACCAGCCCGTCGGCGTGTAGGGAACAACTGTAGTAGTGGTGAAGGAGCGAATATCACCATAGCGATAAACATACTCGCTCGTCGCCTCGTTGTACTCCATCACATACGCCTTGTAGTAGTAGGTAGTGGAGGAGGAGAGACTTGTCAACTCCTGGTTAAAACTGCCGGAGGCCACGGCTCCCGGAGAATCGGCATAGAGTTCATTGTTCAGACTTCCTGCACTGGTGCCCCAGTAAAAACCTACCTCAGAGACCGCTCCGGTGGCATCGGCAAAGGAACCCTGCAGAGTCGCCCTCGCCGAACCAACGCCCGTCGCAGTCGACGTCGTCACCGTAGAGGTGGCCACAGCTTTTGTCCGGAACGATTCTTCCGAACCCAGCACCTCCTGTCCGCCTTCAACCACATAAGCCTTGAAGTAGTAGGTGGTATTGGCGCTCAGCCCGGTAATCGCCTTGCTGAAAGGTGAAGACGTACCAACCGCCGCAACCTTGTTTCCAAGGCTGCCCGAGGTGGTTCCGTAGTAGAAACCCGTTTCGGAAATGGTCCCTGTCGCTCCCGAGAAACTGCCCTGCAGGGTTGCCCCTGCAGAGCTCACTTCGTCAGTCCCTCCGGTAACTACGCTCGCGGTAGCCTGCGGAGTGGGAGGAGTTCAATTGGTATAGGTCACTTGGATTGACGTTGTTCTTGTACCACTATTTCCATTATTGGTTAGAACAACAGTTGTCGCAGAACCTGTCCAAATTCCATTATTCCCGACGACACTATAACTACCAACGCTTGCTGAAAGATCACCTGTATAACTTTCACCAGTATTAATGATTTCAATACGTGTAATCGTAGCGCCTGTAAATGTTATAGTACCGCCACTCTGTAACCTGACTTGACCAGCTTTATTTGTGTTAGCTGCTGTAGCAGTGATAGTTATTGGCGAAACTGTATGACTACCATTCCAACCACCGGTTACAGTCTCGGTTATGGTTGAAAAATCAAATGTTACGGATCCGCTAGCTCCACCAATCGTGTAAGTAGCGGAAGCTATTTCACTAGGGGTCCACCCGTCTTTGATCGCGATAACTTTTATGGTTTGTGTTGTAGATACAGATAATGCACTAGTATAACTGGAAGACTCGGCAGTTGGCGTCGATCCATCTGTCGTGTAATGAATGGAAGCCCCGTCAGTAGCACATAAGATAGAAACACTCTGGGTTGAGCCGTAAGAGCCACCAGCAGGGCTGAATGTCGGAGTAGCTACCTTAAGCGTATAAGTAGAGCTTGCAATAGCACTTTCATCAGATTCCTTAAAGGCGATGGCTTTAATAGTCATAGAGACGTTCACACTGATTGCTGATGAGTATGTAGGCGAACTGATTGTCGGGGCAGACCCATCTGTAGTGTAGTGAATAACAGCTCCATCAGTTGCACAGTTGATTGTTACACTTTGCGCCGAATTATAAGTGCCCTGGGCAACGGAGAAAGTAGGAGCAGCAACGGCTGGCGCAACGTATTGAACAGCAGTGAAACCCCAGACAACGCAACGGCGACCGGAGAAAACGACTTCCTCTGTAGGATCGTCCACTATAATGGTATATTCAGTACCCTCATAAGTGGTAGAGAAGCCGGCATTAATGTTTCCAGAAGGAGTTCCGGCACTCGGAGACAGAGAAGCAGAATCATCAATAGTACCGTTTGTGATGGAGAATGACCTGGTTCCACTTGCCCAACCTGCCAGGGTGAACGTTATGGATGAATAACCGGCTTTAAAAGTGAGTGAACCGTCGTTGCTGCTGGTACCAAGCCTATAAGCCAGTTTACTGCTGTTTGTTCCCTCGACTGTATTACTACCAGGAGTAATTTCGGAGTTTGTAAGCGTAAAGCTACCTGCTGCTGAAACTTCAATCGAGTAACTGGCCTGTGCAGGACGGTAATTAGCATCGCCGGCAAAGGAGACGGTAACCGTAGCTGTTCCTTCATTACCGGTAAGGGTCAGTACGCCATTATCAAAGTCATCGATGACGCTATCATTGTCAACCTTTGACCAACTGAGGTGATCTGTTACAGCTGTAACATTGGGAGAAGCTGTAACATCCTGGCCTAAGAAAGTGTCATAATTGGCGGTGGTGAACCCTACAACATCCTCGTCAAAGCTGAGAGTGACAACGGTACGGGGATCTACGGAAGCAGGAACAAAGACAATGTCTGCATATTGACCAGTGTTTCCATAGAACGCAAAGTAGCTACTCGAGGTGTTCTTTGACAGATATCTGGAAGCATTGGCGTTGAGAGTCACATAATAAGTAGGATTCTCATGAACAGTAACGTCCAGCAGGTAATTATCACCCGTCCATTCAGCATCGGCTGCCAGCCAGTAAGACTCGTTACTGCTGCCTTTATATCCAAGGTATTTGCCATCATTCTCAAAGATGTAAGAATCGCCGGATTTGCTTATACTCCAGATAAACTCGGCATCACCAAGGTAGGAATCAAGGCTGCCATTATAATCGACAGACAGGAGTCTTTGACCACCAGCATCCTTTTCAGCCTTGAGGGCATAGTAATTGGTACCGTTTTTAGCGAGGACCAGATAATCGCCCTCTTCAAGCTCGGTGACATCTTCCGGGTCAATACCGGAAAGATTGGCCCCAAGAGTATTCAGATAACCTTCCTTGAAGGATATTCTCTGCTCTCCAGTAAGCGTAATAGTTTTAGTGTAGCTTTTTTTGTCAGTGGTATAGGCAACAATTTCAAGAGTCTCACCTGCGGCGAGATCCACGCCCCATGAAGTAAACCAAACATCTACATTGGCACCTGCAAGAGCAGAAGCATATTTGACGTCAATCGCAGCCTCGTTACCATAAATATCGGAACTCTCTCCGGTAGAAAGGTCGAAATGACGGCCGCCGGCAAGTTTCTTTCCGGTAGCGGTAATTTTCACCTTGTTGATAGATTTCCCATCAGGAACGTTTTTAAGGGTAATCTTATTGAGTGCAGTTGCCCTGCGGAAAGATGCCTCCCAGTCTGTCTGGACAGAATTGAAGGTCTCGGGTTTCGCCACCAGAATGTATGCTGCAGGATCGTAAGAAGATGCCGTTGCATTCTGGACAGCAGGTAGGTTCACCTTATAATTGGCAGCGTTGGTATTGCTGGTGGGCGCCGCAGCGGATGCAGGGTAGAGGCCCTGGTAAGTGTAGCTTGCAGCAGCTTCAGGGCTTACGCTGAACTCAAATAGAGCCTCAGAATCGCCATTGAAAACATCGGCTGAAGCATCAGTGCTGTTTGCGAAAGTTGTGGTTTCGCCAGCAGTGAGAGCAAGCTTCATATATTCACCGGTACCCCAAAGAATGGTGTTGGTATTGTCGATGTAGGTTCTGGTATCTGCCTCTCCCTGAATCTGGTCCGGGTGTGCTTTAACCGTAATACGAAGCGCCGCATCTTCAGTGGGCCTCTGCTTGTTGTCAATCTGTTCACAAGCAACAGTGGCAATGACTGCTACAGCCATCGGCACAAAGAGTTTCAGTAAGTTCTTCATGACGTCTAACTGTTAATAATCACCATTGTTGTTGATTTCACTGGGATCGTAGGTTCCTGCACCACCGGAACGGTAAGCTCCCGGGCTCTGGCAGAAAACGCCCTGAACGTTAACCTCGAAGGTCTTGGCCTTCGGGGCAGAATACACTGCTTTTTCAGTTTTCATAAGATATTGTATTTTAGATAGTTTGCGGAAATAGGTATACACACAACCTCGCAAAGGTACTGAAAGCGAGGGAAAAGCGTGCGCGTTTACGCGTACGCGTGTGGGCGACTTATGAGAAACTTATCAACAAACCGTACTGCAAGCAGCTGGAGGGCGTATGGCGGACGGGTGCGGGATGGGGAGGGACCCGGAGCAAAGGCGGAGCAGCGAGCGGGCAGGAGGGCGCCGCCTCGTGCGAGAACTTGTCTGACGACCGTTAGGCGCCGCCGAGCGGAGCGAGGTTGCGACTAAAAGGGAGGAGTTTCGAGCAAGGCGCCCGATGTCTGCGAGCAGCCTTTGTGACATTGGTCCCGAGCCGCCTGCACCCGCCGCCCAGCCCGACAGTCCAAAAGTCTGATTTCTGATTGGATAATGCACTACACAAAAAAGGCCACCCTCTCAGGTGGCCCTAAGTCAGGCATCGGTCAGAATCAAGCTATGAATTCAGTCAGATCACTCTGCGTTGCCGTAAGTGAGCCTTCACGAACTCCTTTTTGCCGTTTCGCCGCCGCCAGTGGCCGCGGACGAGAACGGGTTTGACACGTGTACCTGGTACACAAATGTCAACGCTGATGGTTCCTATGTTTATGATCATGTGTTTAATATTTGGGCTGATTAGGAACGTGAGGGTTGCCAAAGGTACCTGCCCGACTGTAGAAAAAGAAAGGAGAACGTCTCACCTTTCTTTGGTTCCGACGTTCTCCTTCACAAAATCGGTCAGGTACGACCGTCGCCCAAATATTAGTTCAATGATCATTAACATTGCAAAGGTAGCAAGAAATCTCTCTCTTGATGCAGTTGGTTAGAAAAAAACGCTGGTAATTGCTTTCGGGGAAGTCTAATCGTTTGTCACGTCGGGCTTCAGTAAGAGGTTGCCCCGGAGCGGGGAGATCCCCGGTCAAGCCGGGGATGACGGAAAAGTTCGCGGAGCGCCGATACGAAAAAAGGCCACCCTTTCGGATGGCCTTTAAATCATAGCGTTCAGCTTACTTCTGCCTTTCAGCGTAGCAAGGTTTGTTGAACATGTCAATCTCACCCTTGTCACCGGAGTAGGTGAACTTTATCTCGAGGGTTGCGCCGTACTGGTTGGCGTCTTCCGACTCGTTGGCCAGTTCCCAGCGCTCATACAGATTCTTGGGGAGGCAGGGGCTTTCACCATAGGCCTGATGATAGGCCGTTGCGTTGGGACGAGCGTAATACTTGTTCCAGGTGAGTTTCACGACCTTACCGTCGTAAGTATAGGTTCCTTGCCAGCGGCATCCCCAGGCGCTGATGATGTAGTCTGCCGTCTTATCGGCGTTCAGTTCAAGAACGTAGGCAACATCGTCTTTGCTGTCGGGCGTATTGTATCCATACCATTTGCCGACTTCCGTAGCGGAATCGTCGGGATCACAGCTTGCGAAAAGCATTGCGAAAGCTGCAAGAATAACTGCGATTTTCTTCATAAGATCCGTTGTTAGTTTGCCAAAGATAATAATTATTTTCCACAGTTGCTATTGCAGTCGGAGCAATTGCCGTTGCAGCGGTGGGCAAGTTCGCCGTGGAGCCCCTCGGTAAGCTCCTTGTCGGTAGCCTCGCGGACGGAGACAACGGAACCGGTAAAGTGGAGGGTCTTGCCCGCGAGTTCGTGGTTGAAGTCCATCTTGACCTTCTCAGGGCCGATTTCCAGCACGCGACCGGGAACCACGCGACCGTCGTTGGTCATCATGGGGATGGTATTGCCTACGTGGACAAGCTTCTCATCCAGCTTGCCGTCTGTCTCAAAAATGGAGCGCGGCAGATCCAGCACAGCGGAGGCGGAATAGACGCCGTAACCCTCCTCCGGGGAGAGCACGAAGTCGAAACTCTCGCCGACCTCTTTGCCGAGGACAGCGGCTTCAAACTTGGGCAGGAGATAGCCCATACCAAAAATAAACTCAAGGGGTTTGTCGGCATCGGCGCGGTCGCGCTCGGCACCTTCGACCTCCAGTACATACGAGAGGGCGACTACTTTGTTGTCGGAGATTTTCATATTATTCAATTCTGTGAATCTTGAAGTTAAAGGCCGCGATCAGGATGGCGATCACCGGCGTGATGAGGCAGAAGATGGCGAAAGGAAAGTAGACCATCGTAGCCACACCCAGGACGGTAGACTGGATGACGGCACAGGTATTCCACGGGACCAGAACGGAGGTGACGGTGGCCGAATCGCCGAGCGTACGGCTCAGCAGCTCCGGCGCAAAACCGAGTTTCTTGTAGGTGGGGGCGAACATCTTGCCCGGAAGCAGGATGGCCATATACTGGTCCGAAAGAATCATGTTGGAGACGATGCAGGTTCCCACCGTGGTGGCCACGAGCGAGCCCGCACCGCGAATCAGTTTGAGGAGCGCATTGGTAATGGTCTCGAGCATACCGCTGCCCGCCAGTGCGCCGCCGGCCGCCATGATGCAGATCACCAGCCAGATGGTGCTGGTCATGCCGGACATGCCGTGGGTAGAGGTCAGATTGTCCAGCAGCGGATTGCCGGTACTCACGGCAACGGGGCTGGAGAGCATCTTGAAGATGGCGGTGATGGCGCTGCCCAGGCCTGTGGCATCGCCCGTAATCTGCTGCACGATCTGCGGCTGCATCCAGAAAGCGACCAGTGCGCCCACGATGGCCGAGATGAAGAGGGTGATGAAGGCCGGGACCTTCTTGACCACCATAAAGATGGTAAGGCAGGGAATCAGCAGCAGCCAGGGGGAGATATGGAACGATCCGCTGATGGCATTGAGTTCGGCGGTCATATCTACTTGGGCGGTGACGGGGATCGTGAGACCCACAATCAGGTAAACCGTGAAGCAGATGACGAAGGCCGGAACAAGGGTGTACAGCGAATAGCGGATATACTTGTAAAGATCTGAACCGGCGACGGTTGCAGAGAGGTTAACGGCGTCCGAAAGCGGGGAGAGTTTATCGCCCAGATAGGCGCCGGAGATGATGGCACCGGCCAGCCAGCCAACGGGCAGGCCGATCAGTTTGCCGGCCGTGAGCATCGCCACGCCGATGGTTCCAACCGTGGTCCAGGAACTGCCGGCCAGGATGGAGACCAGGCTGCAGAGCAGGAAGGTGATGAGGATAAAGAAGCGCGGGCTGATGATCTTCAGACCATAATAAATCATGCTCGGCACGATGCCGGAGAGCATCCAGGTGGCGGTCAGGGCGCCGATGGCGAGCAGGATGAGGAGCGTGGGGGCCGTCTGGCGGATATTGTCCGTGATATCTTCTTCCACCTTGGTCCAGGGAATCTTGAGGAAGAGGATGGCGATGGCTGCCGTCAGCAGGGTGGAGAGCAGCAGGGCAATCTGGATGGGGCCGGAGGTGGCCTCGTCGCCGAAGAAGACCACGCTGAGCGCCAGCAGGGCGATGAGCACCAGCAGGGTAGCGATGGAGAGCAGGAGTCCGGGTTTCTTCATAAGTCTCTAAATGCCACTGAAATTAACCCTTTCAAAGGCCAGCGAGGGAATGGTCCAGCGCGAGGAACGTCTGGGGTCGTCGCCGGCGGTAATCAGGTGCTGCCACAGGTCGATCATATTGCCCGTGATGTTCATTTCGCGGACGGGATGCGTCACAACGCCGTTTTCAAAGAGGAAACCGCGGATGCCGTAGGAGAAATCTCCCGTTGCGGAGTTGCAGTTGCCGCCGTTGAAGTCGGTGATGAGGATTCCCTTGCCTACCTCTTGCAGAAGGGCCGTCAAATTTAACACTTTTTCGGGACTTTCCCCGTTGCGCATGAAGCGAAGCACGGAAGGGCCGTCGATCGTAACCGGAACGCCCATCTTGGCCGCGTAGTAGTCGGAGATGAAATAGTGGTTCAGGACGCCTCGGGAGATGATTTCCCGGCGGGCGGTGGCGATGCCGTCGTTGTCGAACAGACGGGATCCGGAGAGGCCGGGGATGAAGGGATCATCCACCAGGGTGAGGCGGTCGGAGAAGATCTGCTTGCCCAGGGCGTCCAGCAGGAAAGAGTTGCGCTGCTGCAGCGACCCGCCGCTCATGGCGCGGATGATGGGGGCCACCACCTTGGCCGAGCTCATATTGTCTATCACGATGTTGTAGCGCCCGCTGCGCAGTTTGCGGGGATGCAGCTGATCCAGTGCGCGTTGCAGGGCGCGACGGCCGCAACCTTCGCACGGGGCTTCGTCCAGCCGGATGCCACTCTCGTACCACCATGCCTCGGGCTTTTCGTCGCCGCGGCCGCGGATGGAAACCGTGGCGTTGATGGTGTGGGTGGTTTGCAGGGTCTCCCCGTGGAAGCCCTGGCTGTCAGCCGTATAGGAATAGTCCACCGTGTCGCCCCACTCGGTTTCTACCGAGAGCAGGCGGGGATGCTGGCCGTAGATTTCTGCGGAGGCCACCATCGCGCGCTCGCGCCGAAGTTCGGGCGTCAGCGATTCAACGGCCGGATCGTATTGCTGCAGGTCCACCTCGGGACCGTGATAACAGAGGGAGGGGTCGGGGAGTCGGCGGCATTCGTCGCGCGTCATCAGACGGGTGGAGGCGGCCGCATTGCGGATGAATGTGCGCAGGGCATCCGGATCCAAACGGTTGGTGGAGAAGGAGCCGTAGCAGCCGTCTATGTAGAGCTGGATGAAAAGCGTAGAGCCGCTGCTGCTCAGCATCTTATCCAGCTGGTTGTCCAGTACGGTGGCGGAGTTTTCAATGGAACGCTCCAGCGCGATGCGGGCCTGCGTGGCGCCCTCTTCCCGGGCCATCTGCAGGGCCGTTTCTACGATGCGATGGTCGAACTGAATCATACGTCACCTCCCACGATTAACGATTTGACCAGCACGCTCGGCATGCCGCAGGAGACGGGGCAATACTGGTCTTTTCCGCAGGTCCAGGTGCCGTCGTCCACGCGGCTGTCGGCCGCCACGGCCACGATGTCCGCGAGGGCCTCCGGGCCGTTGCCAATGATGTTGATATCCTTGATAGGCTGCGTCAGGCGGCCGTTTTCAATCAGGAATCCGCTCTTCACGTAGAAGGTGAAATCACCGGCGCCGATTTCCACCTGGCCATTGGTGAAGGCATCCACGAAGATGCCACGCTTGACGCTGTGGATGATCTCCTCCTGCGTGCCGTTGCCGTTTTCCATATAGGTGCAGCGCATGCGCGGGATGGGGTTGAAGCGGAAAGATTCGCGGCGGCCATTGCCGGTGGGGGCCACGCCATAATGGGCGGCACTGATGCGGTCGTGCAGATAGGAGGTCAGCACGCCATCGCGCACCATATAGGTCTTCTGTCCCGGAACGCCTTCGTCATCGATATTCACTGCGCCACGGTTGGCCGTGAGGGTGGCATCGTCCACCACACTGATCTGCGAGGAGCAGATCTTCTTTCCCATCTTGTCGGAGAAAATGGAGATTCCCTTACGGTTGAAATCGGCTTCGAACGCGTGGCCGATGGCCTCGTGAAGCAGGATGCCGGAACTGCCGGCTGCCATCACCACGGGCATCTGTCCGCCCTTGGGACGGCGCGCCTCAAAGAGATAGGGGATGTGCTCGGCCACTTCTGCCACCATTTCGTCCAACAACGATTCGGTAAGCATCTCGCTGCCGCGCCGGAAACTGCGTGAAACAGAGATATTTTCACTGCGCCCGTCACGCTCCAGGATGCAGTGCGCCACGAGCGATGTGATGGGGCGT
>JBGUJZ010000025.1:0-9849 GCA_045114175.1 Bacteroidales bacterium
CTGGCTGGAGCGGCGCAGCAGCAGCGTCTTGAAGCCCACGCGGCCCAAGCCGCGGAAATCGATACCGGAATGCTTGTAGAACCGGGCATCCTCCGTGGCGACCACCGCATCTACGAGCGACTGCGGAAGATCGGAGTATTTGACGAAGGAACGATTCTCTATATGATAGGTATTGAATACTTTGCCGTCTTCAGAGATCAGCAGGGTGGCCAGGTTGCTCTTGGGATCTTCGAGCTCCTCAAAGGAGGGAATCTCTGCGAAAACCGCCACGCACAACAGGGTGACAAGGAAGATCACAATGGGCGTCAGGACGACTCCCCAGAACCATTTTGTCGCTTTCTTTGCCATAAAAAATTTTAACTACGTTAAAGCTTTTTCACGTTGCAAAAGTAGGAATAAAAATTTGGATTATTGCCTTCTTTGTCCCTTACTTTGCAGTCCCAAATCAAAAAGAGGAGAACGGATATGAGCGCCAATCTTGTCATCGTCGAGTCGCCTGCCAAGGCCAAGACCATTGAAAAATTCCTGGGCAAGGATTACACCGTAAAAGCCAGTTTCGGCCACGTGCGTGACCTGCCATCCGATAAGCTGTCAGTGAATACCGCCGCCGGTTTCCAGCCGGATTACATTGTCCCCGCCGACAAGAAAAAGGTGGTCACCGAACTGAGGAATGCAGCGGCAGCGGCCAAGACCATCTGGCTGGCATCCGATGAAGACCGCGAGGGAGAGGCCATCGCCTGGCACCTGGCCGAGACGCTCAATCTTCCCGCGGACCGCACCAAGCGCATCGTGTTCCACGAAATCACGAAAAACGCAATCCTGCACGCCGTTGAGAATCCCCGCGGCATCGACATGAACCTGGTCCGGGCGCAGCAGGCCCGCCGCGTGCTCGACCGTCTGGTAGGTTACGAACTCTCCCCGGTGCTGTGGAAGAAAATCCGCAGCGGCCTTTCGGCCGGACGCGTGCAGTCGGTTGCCGTGCGGCTGATTGTAGATCGCGAACGCGAAATCAACGCATTCAATGCGCAACAATATTATAAGGTAGAGGGAGTTTTCACCCTGGAGGGTGGTGCCCGCATCCGCGCAACGCTCGAAAAGCGGTTTGAATCGGCCGAATCGGCCCAGGCTTTCCTGGAGCAGTGCCGCGGCACCGTCTTCAGCATTGCGGACGTCCAGAAGAAAGAGGCGTTCCGCACGCCGCCCCCGCCCTTCACCACCTCGCTGCTGCAGCAGGAGGCTTCGCGCAAGCTGGGTATGTCGGTCAACCAGACCATGTCCATCGCGCAGAAGCTCTATGAAGCCGGTTTGATCACCTATATGCGAACCGACTCCACGAACCTCTCTTCGCTGGCCATCAATACCGCCAAAGAGCAGATTGTCAACTCCTTCGGAGAGGATTATTCCCGCCCGCGCAACTACAAGACGCGCGCCAAGGGAGCCCAGGAAGCCCACGAGGCCATCCGCCCTACCTATATAGACAATACCCAGATCAACGGCACCGCTTCGGAAAAGCGGCTCTACGAACTGATCTGGAAACGCACCATCGCTTCACAGATGGCGGACGCCCGCCTGGAGCGCACCACCGTGGCCCTCGCGGCCGACGGCTTTGAAGAGCGCTTCGTGGCACAGGAAGAGCGGATCCTTTTTGACGGCTTCCTGAAGGTCTATATCGAGGGAACCGACGACGAAGAGGAGGAGATCCCGGGCATCCAGCTGCCGGAGATGAAGACCGGCATGCGGGCGGATTACCGCGAGATTACCGCCACCGAAACCTATACCCAGGCTCCCCCGCGCTACAGCGAGGCCAGCCTCGTGAAGAAGCTGGAAGAGCTGGGAATCGGCCGTCCGTCCACCTACGGCCCCACCATCAAGACCATCAAGGACCGCGGCTACGTGATCGAGGGCAACCGCCCCGCCGAGACCCGTACGTTCAACCAGATCAAGCTCGCCAACGATACGATTTCCACCTCCTCGCACAGTGAAAAGTGCGGTGCGGAGAAGCGCAAACTCTTCCCGGAAAACATTGGAATCGCCGTGACGGACTACCTGCGCCGCACCTTCCCCGATATCGTGGACTACGGCTTCACGGCCCGCGTGGAGGAGGAGTTCGACAAGATTGCCGAGGGTGACATCCAGTGGAACAAGATGATCGGCGAATTCTATACGCCGTTCCACGAGAGCGTAGGAGCCGGACTGGCAGAGCGCATCCAGAAGGATGAGCGCGAACTGGGCGTGGACCCGGCCACCGGCAAGCCCGTCATTGCCCGTATCGCCCGCTTCGGCGCGGTGGTCCAGCTGGGTGCCGATGACGATCCGCAGAAGAAGTTCGCCGGACTGGAGAAGGGACAGCTGATTGAAAGCATCACCCTGGATGAGGCGCTTCGCCTGCTCTCGCTGCCGCGCACCGTGGCCCAGTATCAGGGTGCCGATGTCGTGGCGGCCGTCGGATCGCACGGTCCCTACATCCGCTTCACCCCTGCCGGCAGTTCCAAGGCGCGTTTTGCCTCCATTCCCAAGGAGTTGAGTCCCTACACGCTGACCGCTGAAGAGGCACTTCAGATCATCGATGACGAACTGAAACGTACCGCCGCCGGCCCGATCGCCGAGTTCCCGCAGTACGGCATTCAGGTTCTCACGGGCCGATTCGGACCTTATATCAAGTGTAACGGACAGAACTACAAGATTCCACGCAGTATCGATCCGGCATCGCTCGATGCGGAAACCGCCAAATCCATCGTGGATGGCGGTGGTGCTACCAGCCGCGCCAAGCGAGGCGCCGGCCGCCGGAACGGGCGTTAAGGTATCAATTTCATACCTGCACAAAAAGCAACTGGACAGCGATTTAACGTCGTTTTAACGTCCAGTTGCTTATTTTTTTGCAATTTTTGTAACAGTTTGTAAGAAAACTTATAACTTTGTCCGCGTCATCCCTGCTGAATCATCAAATTTTATATCTGTATGGCAACTTCCTATCAACTTGATCCGACCGATCAGAAGATCCTCGGATTCCTGGCGAAAAACGCCCGCATGCCTTTTTTGGAGATTGCCCGTGAATGCGGTGTCTCCGGTGCTGCCATCCACCAGCGCGTAAAGCGACTGGAGGCCAACGGCATCATTGCCGGCAGCCGAATTCTGGTCAAGCCCAAGGCGCTGGGCCTGAACGTCTGCGCTTTTGTGGCCGTATCCCTCAGCAAGGCTGAACATTATGACGAAATCGTGGCGGAACTCAAGAAGATTCCGGCTGTGGTGGAGTGCCACTTCGTGGCCGGTGACTTCGCCCTGCTGCTGAAGATTTACTGCCTCAACCACGAACACCTGATGAAGGTGATCATGCACAGCATCCAGAAGGTGCCGTACGTCGTGAAGACGCATACCTACGTCTCCCTGGACGAAGCTTTCAACCGTCAGGTGTGGGTTAAAGATTTTCCGCCGGACGAGATAAAATAGCCCGGGCCAGCACCAGGTCTTCCGGTGTGGTGATTTTTAAGTTCTCCCTGCGCCCGTCGCAGAGAGAAATTTTTATGCCCTGGGACTCCACCACCGTGGCGTCGTCCGTAAAGGCCGGCGAATAGGGCTGCGCATAGGCGCGCTTGAGTACCCCGGCATGGAAAACCTGGGGCGTTTGAACGGAGACGAAGCGGCTGCGGTCCACCGCCCGCGAGAGGCCGGCCCCCTGCAGTTCGCGGACCGATTCAACCAGCGGGAGCACGGGAACCACCGCCTCGCTGCGCGTAGCCTGCGTGAAGAGTTCCTTCAGGAAATCGGAGGCGATCAACGGCCGCACGCCGTCGTGAATGGCCACCACGGCATCTTCCGGCACATATTCCAGCGCATTCTGGACGGAATGGAAGCGGGTAAGGCCACCCGTCACAAGCCGCATCGCGGGGCGGAATCCGGTGTGGTGGCAGTACTCTTTCCAGTAATCCATCCGGTCTGCCGGCAGCACCACGATCAAATGAATCTGCGGGTCAAATTCCAGGAAACGCTCGAGGGTGCAGCGCAGGATAGGCTTGCCGTCCAGTTCCATAAACTGCTTAGGCAGCGCACTATGCATCCGCCGTCCTTCACCCGCCGCCAGAACCACGGCATACCGGTTGATTTTATCCATGAAAAATCGTTCAGAAATCCTTTGCAAAAATAGCATTTTTCCCGTTCGAATTTCTTATCTTTGCCCTATCCACCGCTGATGGTGTTAAAACCGCTTTTCACTATGGCTTTTTCTTTCTTGACCCAGGAACTCGCGATTGACCTCGGAACGGCCAATACCGTGATTTATATGAATGACCAGAAGGTCATCGACGAACCCTCGATCGTTGCGATCGACAAGTCCAACAACACCCTGAAAGCCGTAGGCATGGAGGCCAAACGGATGCACGAGCGCACCAGCCCCACCATCAAGACGGTCCGCCCGCTGAAAGACGGCGTGATTGCCGACTTCGACGCGGCCGAGATGATGATCCGCGGCTTCATCAAGATGATCAACTACAAGCGCAGCTTCTTCACCCCCAATCTCCGCATGGTGGTCTGCATCCCCTCCGGCAGTACGGCTGTGGAGATCCGTGCGGTGCGGGACGCGGTGGAGCGTTCCGGCGGACGTGACATCTACCTCATCTTTGAGCCGATGGCGGCCGCGCTGGGTATCGGACTGGATGTCACCGCGCCTTCCGGCAGCATGGTGGTGGATATCGGTGGCGGTACCACGGAAATCGCCGTCATCTCGCTGGGCGGCATCGTGGCCGACCAGAGCATCAAGACGGCCGGCGACGTCTTCACTTCAGATATCCAGCAGTACCTCCGTCAGCAGTACAATATCAAGGTGGGTGAAATCACCGCCGAGCGGGTCAAGATCGAGGTCGGTGCCGCTATCACGGACCTGGACGAACCGGTGGAGCCCTGCACGGTCAGCGGACCGAACCTGATGACGGTGCACCCGGTGGAGGCGGCCATCACCTCGCAGGAGATTGCCCACTGCCTGGACAAATCGCTGGCACGCATCGAGACCGCCATCATGTCCGTGCTGGAGCAGACCCCGGCCGAACTATACTCCGATATCGTCAAGAAGGGCATCTTCCTCACGGGCGGCGGCGCGCTGCTGCGTGGCCTGGACAAACGCCTTTCGGACAAGATGAATATCCCGTTCCACGTGGCCGACGACCCGCTCCGCGCCGTGGCCCGCGGCACCTGCAATGCGCTGAAGAACATCTCGAATTATCCCTTCCTGATGCGTTAGCGCGATGCGAAGGGGCCGCCTCATACAGACCCTGACCACTGCGGCGATTTTCCTCATCCTCGAAGCTCTCGCGGTGATGCTGATCGCGCGCGGCAGCACTGCCAGCCGCTATCAGCTGCTGGGGCTGGCGGACCGCATCAACAACACCGTCTGGAAGCAGACCAACAACCTCTCCCACTTCTTCGATTACCGCAAGGAGAACGAGCGGCTCGCCCGCGAGAACCTCGCCCTGCGCAACGCCCTCTCCGCCCGAGAGGCCCAGCCTACCGGTGCCGACAGCTCCGTCATGCCCAACCTGATCGGGCATCCCTCCGGCCGCTACTCCTACATTCTGGCCACCGTCATCCACAACTCGACCGGCAGCCAGCGGAACCACCTGATGCTGGACCGCGGCTCCGACGACGGGGTGAAGGAGGGCAGCGCCGTCATCACTGCGGATGGCGTGGTGGGTGTGGTGAGCGTGGTGGAGCGCCGCTACTGCCGGGTGGAATCGTTCCTCAACACCTCGCAGTGCGTGAGTGCGCGCATCGAACCCTGCGGGGCCTTCGGCCTGCTCCGCTGGGGCGGCCGCTCTCCCCGCAAAGCCATCCTGACGGAGATTCCCATGCATACGCAAACCGCTGAGGGCGACACCGTCTGCACCAGCGGCTATTCCGCCATCTACCCGCCCGACATTCCGCTGGGTGTCATTCGGAAGATTGATTCCGACGGCGTCTCACTGGAGATGCAGGTGGAGCTGTTCCAGAACTTCAACGTCCTCAACCACGTCTATATCGTGACGGATCGGGACGCCCAAATCTTAAAGGAGTTGAACCATGCGAGGTAGCGTAGCCCATTGGTTTTTCTACCTGCTCGTCTTCGTGCTGCAGGTGATCGTCGGCAACCATTTCGACGGTTGGGCGTGGCTGCACCTCTGCTTCATCCCGCTGATCCTGATTGCCTTCCCGCCGGTTTGGGACGTACGGCTCTCCATGGTGGTGGCCTTTGCGCTGGGCCTGGTGGCCGATCTGGCCACGGGCGGCGTGCCCGGCGTCAATGCCGGTGCGGCCGTGATTCTGGCGGCGGTCAAGGAGCCGCTCTACCGGGCGCTGGTCAGTCCCGACGGCCAGAATCCCGCCTGGACCCCCACGGTGCGCAGCCTCGGAGCCTGGACTTACCTCAAATACGCCCTGGCCACCTATGCCGTTTACCTGACGGTTTACGTCGTCTTCGACGGCTTCACGCTCACACCGATTCTCTTCATTCTGGCCAAGATTCTGCTCTCGATTCTCGTGAACGTGTCGCTGGCTGCACTGCTGAGTCTGTTCTTGCCGGAGAGGAATTGATATGGACCGCTTTTCCTATCGCAAGGCTGTGCTGATTGCCGTCATCCTCGCGGTCTTCGCGCTCATTGTCGGCAAACTCTTCTTTATCCAGATCATCGACCGGAAGTACCGCGTCAATGCGGAGAACAACGCCCTCAAATACGAGACCCGCTACCCGGCCCGTGGCCTCATCCGCGACCGCGACGGCCGCATCATCGTGGGCAACAAGATCTCGTACGACATCATGGTCACCCCGGCCGTCATCAAAGAGCCGTTCGACACGGTGGCCTTCTGTCAAATATTTGACGTGGATACGGCCTTTGTCAAGGGGCGGTTCCGCGAATGGCGGCTCTACCGCAGCAAGATTGGACACCAGCCGCAGGTGCTGCTCAAGCAGGTACCGGCCCAGCAGTACAGCGTTTTTGCTGAGCAGATGGAGCGGTTCCCGGGCTTCGACGGCGTCCCCCGCACCGCCCGGACCTACAACTATCACGCGGGTGGCAACCTGCTGGGATACATCTCCGAAGTAGATGCGGACTATATCAAAAAGAATCCCGAATACCGCAGCGGCGACTATGCCGGAAAGACCGGCATGGAGGAGGCCTTTGAGCAGACGCTGCGCGGCGAAAAGGGGTATGCCATCTACTACCGCGACGTCCACAACCGGATTGTGGAGCGTTACGAAGAGGGGCGCTACGACAAACCTTCGGTGGCGGGAACCGACATCTACACCACGATCGACGCGCCGCTGCAGGCCTTCGGCGAACGGCTGATGCAGAACAAGGTGGGGTCGCTCGTGGCCATCGAACCGGCCACCGGCGACATCCTGGCCATGGTTTCCAGCCCGGGTATCGATGTCTCCTTCCTGGCGGAAATTAACCGCTACTACAACCAACTGGTGACCGACCCCTACCGGCCCATGTTCAACCGGGCCGTGCAATCGCCCCAGCCGCCGGGCTCCGTCTTCAAGCTGGTCAACGCCCTGATCGGCCTGCAGGAGGGGGTTATCCAGCCGGAGACCCGCTTCCCCTGCCAGCGCGGATACCACGTGGGCCGGCTGACCGTGGGATGCCACGCCCATCCGAGCCCGCTCGACCTGAAGCAGGCCATCATGATGTCGTGCAACGCCTATTTCTGCCACACCTTCCGCGCCATCATCGACAACCCCAAGTACGGCAGCGTGCGGGAGGGATTCGAGGCGTGGAGCAACTACGTACAGAGCTTTGGCATCGGCAGCAAGCTGGGGACCGACATTCCGGGAGAACTGGGCGGCATGATGCCGACGGCCGAACGTTACGACCGCCTGCACGGCAAGAATGCCTGGAAATCCCTCTCCATCGTTTCCCTCTCCATCGGCCAGGGCGAACTGGGCATCACCCCGCTCCACCTGGCCAACCTGGCCGCCACGATTGCCAACCGCGGCTGGTACTATACACCTCATATCCAGAAGGATCGACCCGAATGCCCGATCGACGCGCGCTTCCGCGAGCGGCACTACACCCCGTTCGATTCGGTGCACTATGAAACGGTGATTGACGGCATGCGGATGGCGGTGAACGGAGGGGCCGGCGCCACAGCGCGCATCGCCCGCGTACCCGGCGTGGTGGTGTGCGGCAAAACCGGCACGGCCGAGAATCCGCACGGCGACGAGCACTCCGTCTTTATCTGTTTCGCGCCAGCCGACAATCCCCAGATTGCCGTGGCCGCCTACATTGAAAATGCCGGATTCGGCGCCACTTGGGCCGCCCCCATCGCCTCGCTGCTGGTGGAGCAGTATCTGAACGACGGGATCGCCCCGGAACGCAAATGGCTGGAGAACCGGATGACCTCCGCGAACCTCCTGCATAAAGTCAAAGTAAAGCGATGATCCACAGCCGCCATACCCTTCGCAACCGTATTGAATGGCGGATCGTGATCTGCTATTTTGCCCTGATTCTCTTCGGGTTGGTGAACATTTACTCCTCCTCTACCGGCGATGCCTCCAACCTGGCTGCGGCCGGCTGGAGCTGGAACTCCAAATATGGCATGCAGCTCATCTGGTTCGGAATCGTGCTGGCGCTGGATGTCCTGCTGCTATTTGCCGTGCCCTCGCGCTTTTACAACGTGTTTGTCTGGTGGATTTACTTCCTCACGCTGGCCCTGCTGGCCGCCACCATCTTTGTGGGCACCACGGTCAACGGATCCAAGTCCTGGCTGGTGCTGGGGCCGCTACGCCTGCAGCCCGCCGAGTTCTCCAAGATTGCCGTGGCGCTGGCCATTGCCACGGTGATGGAAAAGTTCACCTTCTCCTTTGAAAACCGGCGCGACGTGGTGCGGCTCGCGCTGCTCCTGCTCGTGCCCATGGGGCTGATTCTGCTGGAAAAAGAGACCGGTCTGGCGGTGGTTTACATGGGGTTCCTGCTGGTCTTTTACCGCGAGGGAATGAACCGCTGGGTGCTGCCGCTGGGCATTCTGGCCATCGCGCTGGCCATCCTTTCGCTGGTGCTCTCCCCCTTTGCCGCGATCCTGATTCTGGCAGGGGTACTCCTGGTCTGGTTTACCGCGGAACGGCGCGACCTGAAAATCCTGCTGATCGGGATCGGGGCCATCGCGGTGCTGGCTTTCCTGCCCCAGCTTTGCCGGATCGAGGCCCTTGCACCTATGTTGGGCCGCCTGGGTCCGGAAGTCTGGCTGCTGTTACTCACCGCCCCTGTGGCCCTCTTCTTCATCATCCGCTCCCTCTTCCGCAAACGTGAAGTGCTGCTGCGGCACGCCCTGATTGTCTATCTGATTGGCGGGGCGCTGATTTTCTCCACCAATACCGTGGTTTACAAAGTGTTGCAAGATCACCAGCGGCTGCGTATCGAATCGCTGCTGGGCATCCGCGACGACCCGATGGGAGCCGGCTACAACGTGCACCAGTCCATGATTGCCATCGGTTCGGGCGGCTTTTCGGGCAAGGGATTCCTGGCCGGCACGCAGACCCGCTTCGACTTTGTCCCGGAGCAAAGCACGGACTTTATCTTCTGCACGGTGGGTGAAGAGTGGGGATTCATCGGGGCCTGCGGGGTGATTCTCTGCTACATCCTGCTGATCCTGTTCCTGATCTCATCGGCCGAAAAACAGAACAACCGCTTTGCACTCGTTTACGGCTGGTGCGTGGCGGCCTGCATCCTGATGCACGTGGTCATCAACATCGGCATGACCATCGGGCTGATGCCCGTGATTGGCATTCCGCTGCCGCTGGTCAGCTACGGCGGCTCCTCGCTGATGGCCTTTTCTATCTTGATTTTCATCTATTTACGAATGTGTTATGAGCAAAGGGGACGATGATAT
>JBGUJZ010000026.1:0-6501 GCA_045114175.1 Bacteroidales bacterium
GGGGCTCCGCTCACTTTGTTCGCTCCGTCCCTCCCAGCGTCTCCTGCGTCATTTGGCTTTGGAAAGCGAGCTTTCCTCCGCCAAATATCTTGTATCCGCCGGGCCCCGTCCCGCTATATCTGTCCGCGGGTGGACAGACCCTCTGGAGCAAACTCCACGGCTCCGCCTACGCCCTGACGGGCGCCCTCTGGTTTTCGTTTGGCGCAAACCCCGGCCGGGTGTAGCAGGTGGTCCAATCCGTGGACCACCTGGCACGTTTTACCCCCAAAATCGTAGCAGGTGGTCCAGTGTTTGGACCACCTGACACGCTATAACGGATGAAATCTGGGAAAAATGTTATCTTTGTGAAAATTCTAAACCTGAATACTATGAAAAGATTTGCAATTTTCTCTATGGTTTGTCTTGCGGCAGCAGTGCTGTTTTCGGCCTGCGGTCCTGATGGATTGGGCGGCGATGGCAACTGGTGGACCCGTTCTGAACTGGCTACCGGCATCAAGACCATTACTACTCAGTATAATGAGAGTTCGCAGGAAGTATCTAATTATGACAAAGACGGTCGTCTGGTTTCCATAACCTCCGAGTGGAACGACGAAACCTTCACCTACAATGCTGACGGTCTCATTGCACAGTCAGTTTACAAGACCAAAAACGGACAAGGCGAGGTTACCTATACCAGTACCACGACCTATACCTACGGTGCTGCCAACAAGGATCGCTACCTTCCCCGCGATGTAATGGGCGGTCGCGTTATGCACCTGGATCATGTCGGCCTGCTTCCGGGCCTCACCAGAGTCGAATTCAACTACGACGGCAGGCTCTCTGCGATTGATTACTCGTTCAAGGGTGATGTTTTGACCATTAAGGGAACCGGTCAGGAGGATTATGACAACTATGAGACCACTTGCGAGTATGCAGGTGCTTATCCGAACAAAGCGGATAGCAAGTACGAGTTCATGGGCCCCATTTCCTATTTTGACAACGGTATGTTCAAGTCCTATCGTGAAGGTTTCAAGGATGATCAGGGTAAAATCACGACGGACCGTACCACCACCTACAAGAACTTTGATAATAAGTTGAACCTTCCTGAGAAAATGGTGGAAAGCTACAACGACGGTGGCGTGATGACGACTACCTATACGTATGACAAATACGGTAACCCGATCAAGGAATTGCGTGTGTATCAAGATTCCGATGGGACCAACACCGAATACACCACATGGGCTTACGAATACGATTCCAAAGGAATGTGGACCAAATGTCAGGGGACCAGCGGACGCGTTGTTCCTGGCCAGGCAGACGAGATTTACAATTCGTACACTACGACCCGTACGATCGTATATTACTAGAAATTAGCGGATAAACGCCCAGTTGTCGTCGGCGGTAGGGGTGTAAGGCCCCTGCGAAAGATAATCACCGATCAACGAGCGGATATCCTTGAACGTAGCTGTAATTGACAGCGAATCCGGATCGACGCCGGCGCCTTCGGAAAGGAGGTTGCCGGCGCCGCTGGCTCTATAGGAGGTCATGGCGACGCTATAGGTAGCGGCCGGGTCGAAAGGTCGTCCGTCTGCCATGGAAAGAATCGTCACGCGATGGCCGTAAGGGGCGTTGCAGTTGACCGTATAGCGGATTCCAGCAGCGGAGTCATAGTTATAGGAGGGGCCGTCGCGGCGAATCCAATGGTCGTAGGAATACTCCAGGTAGCCGAGCATCTGGGCACCGGTCAACTCTACGGTATAGAGCAGGTTCTCATATTTATAGATGCGCGTCAAATCCAGGAAAGTGACGGGACCCTCGGGCAGCGAACCGCGGTTGGCCAGCGGAGCGGAGATGGAGATATCGGCGCCGCTGAAATGCAGTTGTGCTCTGTGAATCAGTGACATATAAGCGCTGGGGCCGTCGGTCGCATCCTCGAAACTGAGTGGTGCGGTCAGCTCGCCCACCGGGCGCAACGCATAGGCGCGAACAGCCTCGAACTGGGGCGCAAACCGGCTGATGAAGGCGGTGTCGGGCGCATAATTGCGCATGTCCAAAATCTGGCCTTCGGTCGATTTAGCGCTGACGCGATGACGCGCGATCTGCAGTTTGAAGGTGGCTTTACCGAGCACGCGGGCCTTGGTACCGGCATCAATCAGGAGCGTCTGGGTGCCGTCAGCATGTTCGAAGGTCTCCAGTCGGGGGCGATGATCGTGGCCGCAAAGCACCAGGTCAACGCCCTGCAGGGTAGAGGCGAGATAAATCGCTTCATTCTCAATATCAGGACCTTCGCCCGTTCCTACGCCGCTGTGAACGGCTAGAACCACGAGGTCGGGGTTGGTGCGTTTCCGAACCTTGTCTACCCACTTCTGTGCGATCTCGTTGATGGGGATGAAATCCATGCCGGCCCACTTTTCTTCCGAGAGCCAGGCCTTGATGTTGGCGTTGGTCATTCCGATGACGGCAATCCGCAGACGGTCGCGGAAGATGACCTTGTAGGGCTTGAAATAGGGCCTTCCAACCTTCAAGCCGGCGGTGTGGACGGCATTGGCTGCCAGCAGCGGAGCGCGGTGCTCCCGTCTCAGCCTGTCATAGACGCCATGGCCGGCCTCGATATCGTGGTTGCCCACTACAATTGCTTCATAGCCAAGGTCATTGGCCATCGCGGCGAAAACGTGTTCGGAAGTGGTATCTACATAATTGTAATAGAATGCGGCATTGTCCCCCTGAAGATTGTCACCCACATCAATCAGGATGGGATTTGCCCCCTCTGCGCGCAAAGTTTGCAGCGCGGTGGAAACGTTTGCTAGCGAGGTGGCATTTGCCCTGCCGTCATAACTCTCTGCAAAATAAGCACCGTGCAGGTCGGTCGTGGCACATACGGTGATAATGTGTTCACCGTTGGTCGGTCGCGGAGTCAGGACGAGAACCCGCGCGCCGAAGAATCCGGCGGAAGAACTGATGCCCAGGAAGAGCAGCAGGGCCGCCAGCGCGATTAATCCGTTACGGAGCTTTGCACTCATAGTTTATTCCTCTTTCTTTTTGAATTTAATCGTATTGACAATCAGGGCGATAGCGCCGTCACCCGTGACGTTTCCGGCCGTGCCAAAGCTATCCATGGCAATGTACAGTGCAATCATCAGGCCCTGCATGTTGGCATCGAAATGGAGCATCGATGCCAGCAGTCCGAGCGAAGCCATGATGGCACCACCCGGAACGCCCGGAGCGGCAATCATCGTGATGCCGAGCATCAGGATAAAGCCGAAATAGGTACCGAAACTCACATCCATTCCCATGCTCATGGAGATGGCCAGCGCGCATGCGACAATCTTCAGAATACTGCAGGAGAGGTGGATGGTGGCGCAGAGCGGAACGGTGAAATCGGCCACCTCGCTTCGCACGCCGTTCTTCTTGGCCTGGGCCAGCGTCACCGGAATCGTAGCAGCGGAAGACTGGGTGCCCAGTGCGGTCAGGTAGGCCGGCAACATGGTCCAGAGGGCCTTGAATGGGTTCTTTTTGGCAATTGCACCCGCAATGCAGAACTGCAACAGCAGGAAGGTGACGTGCATCGCAAAGATGATGGCGATGATCTTGATGAACATGCCCAGCACCGGGCCGACCTTGCCCTCCGCACCCATCTGCAGGAAAATGCCAAAGATGAAGAGCGGCAGCAGTGGAATGATCACCTTGTTGATGACCATGAAGACCATTTCGCGAAAATCGGTCATCACATCCTTCAGCGCGTGGCCCTTCATGTGAATCATGGTCAGGCCCAGCAAGAAAGCGAGCACCAGCGCGCTCATCACACTGATGAAGGCAGGCATCTCGATGGTGAAGTAGGGGCTGAGCCCGCCAGCCATGTCGATGGATCCCAGCGCAGTAAGCGAATCTCCGAGGAACTGGGGATAGGTCCAGCTGCAGATGCCGTAGGAGAAGGTTCCTGCCAGCACCGTGGAGAAGTAGGCAATGGCTGTGGTGATGAGCAACAGCTTGCCCGCGCCTTTGCCCAGGTCGGCTATGCCCGGCGCAATCAAACCGATGATCAGCATCGGGATGAAGAGCCCGAGGAAGCTGCTGAAGATGGAATTGAAGGTGATGAAAAGGCGGACAGACCAGTCGGGAAAGATGAAGGAACAGCCGATACCAAGCAGGATTGCGATGAGCACTTTCGGCAGCAGGCCGATCTTTATTTTGCGCTGATTCATAGCGATTTTCGTTTGTTGGTTCAGAAAAGTTCTTGTACAAAGTTAAGAAATAATTATCTTTGTATGATAATAAATGGCTATGGCTCTCTCGCCAATCGAATCGCTCAAGGCCGGCATCGCCGAGTTGCTCTCCCGCTACGAGAAACTTTCGCGTGAAAATGCGGAACTAAAACGGGAGTTGGAGGGGGCGCGAGAGGACGTGGCTGAGAAACAAACCAAAATAGAGGACCTTAAAAAAAGAATAGACCGACTGCAATTGGATTTAGCATTCAGCAATGCTACGCCTGATAGGGCGGAGGCCAAGCGCAAGGTTTCCAAGATGCTCAAACAGATAGATCAGTGCATCGCACTGCTCGACGAATGATATGAACAAACAACGGATCAATGTCACGATAGCACGCCGAAATTATTCGCTGGAGATCGAGCCGGAAATGGAAGAATCCATTCGAGCTGCCGTTGATTCGCTCAACGCCCGCATAGAAAGTGCAGGCACGGAATTCGTCAACGTGGAGATGCGTGACATCCTGAGCATGGTACTGTTGGAAGAGGAGGTTCGCCTGATAGACGCCCAGCGGCGCAACGCCGGCGAACTGAAAGAGGTAAGCGATGAAATCGCTGCCCTCGACCGCAAACTTGGCACCTATCTGCACAGCCGTTAGTTTTGCTCTAAGCCAAAATCAACACTAAAAACTTAATCGAGTTACTCGGAAATCGAAGACAGGCCTGGGTTACCCTTCGGGGGATTCCTGCTTGCAGGGACGTTGGAAGTCTGAGATCAAAACACTCCGGAGCTCAAATCTTACTTATTAAGATTTTTGTCAGACCGAGACTAACGGCTTTTTCCAATTGCGCCACATAGCACTTTCAATCAATATATAACCACCATGATTACCACAATCATCATTACCGCAATTCTCTCCGCGGGCGCCGGAATCCTGGTTTTCTGGCTCTTGCGTAAACTCATACTCGGCAACAAGAGTAGTCAGATTTTAAAACAGGCAGAAGCCGAAGGCGAAAACATCAAGAAAGAAAAGATCTTCCAGGCAAAGGAGAAATTCCTCCAGCTCAAGAGCGAGCACGAGGCCTATCTGAGCGAGAAGAATTCGCAGATTCAGCAGGCTGAGAACCGCATCAAGCAGCGCGAGATGCAGCTGAACCAGCAGAGTTCCGACCTGGGACGCAAGGCCAAGGAGTTCGAGGCTGCACGCGAGAACCTCAAGCTGGCCCAGGAAGCAGTGGTCAAGGAGCGTGAAGAATACGAGAAGCTCCGCGGCCAGGCCATCGTCAAACTGGAAGAGGTGGCCGGCATGACGGCCGACGAAGCCCGCAACCAGTTGGTAGAGACCATGAAGTCCGAGGCCAAGACCCAGGCTGCCGCCTACATCAACGACGTGATGGACGAGGCTCGCCTGACGGCCGGCAAGGAGGCAAAGCGCATCGTGATCAACACCATCCAGCGCACCGCTGCTGAAACCGCTATCGAAAACGCTGTCACCGTCTTCAATATTGACAACGACGAAGTCAAGGGCCGCATCATCGGTCGTGAGGGCCGCAACATCCGCGCACTCGAGGCTGCCACCGGCGTTGAAATCGTTGTGGACGACACGCCGGAGGCTATCCTGCTCTCCGCATTCGACCCTGTCCGCCGCGAAGTGGCGCGTCTGGCACTGCACCAGCTGGTGACCGACGGTCGTATCCACCCCGCCCGCATTGAAGAGGTGGTGGAGAAGGTCAAGAAGCAGTTGGACGACGAGATTATGGAGACCGGTAAACGCACCTGCATCGACTTGGGCGTACACGGTCTGCACTCCGAGCTGGTCCGCATGATCGGCCGCATGAAGTACCGTTCCTCGTATGGCCAGAACCTGCTGCAGCACTCGCGCGAAGTGGCCAATATCTGCGCTACGATGGCTTCTGAGCTCGGTTTGAACCCGAAGGCCGCAAAACGTGCCGGCCTGCTGCACGATATCGGCAAGGTCTCCGAAGAGGAGCCCGAACTGCCGCACGCACTGCTGGGTGCCAAGATCGCCGAGAAGTACAAGGAAAAACCCGATATCTGCAACGCGATCGGTTCGCACCACGAGGAGATGGAGATGAATACCCTCATCGCTCCGCTCGTACTGGTGGCCGACGCCATTTCCGGCGCCCGTCCGGGTGCCCGCCGCGAGGTGGTCGAATCCTACATCAAGCGTCTGAAAGATATGGAAGGCATCGCCCTCTCGTATCCGGGCGTGACCAAGACCTACGCAATCCAGGCCGGCCGTGAGCTGCGCGTGATTGTAGGGGCTGATACCGTCTCCGACGCCGACTGCGAGCAGCT
>JBGUJZ010000027.1:0-40811 GCA_045114175.1 Bacteroidales bacterium
CGGACGCTATGTGCTGCATCGCGTGCGGGCCATTGACGGTGACCGGCTGACCCTGATGGGCGACGGCAATATCCGGGGAACCGAAAGCTGCACCCGTGCCGACGTGCTCGGCACCACCATCGAATTCATCCGCCCCGACGGAACCCGCCGCAAACCGGGAAAAGGCCGCTGCTGGGCGGCCCTGCGTCCCATCCGACGCTACCTGCTGTTCATTTATCGAAGACTTAGAAAGAAAACACCCAATGAGAATTAAAGAAGGATTCAAACTTCGTGAGCTCGGCCGCGAGTTTATCGTGGTGGGCGAAGGTATTGCCCAGGTCAACTTCAACAAGATGATCTCGCTCAACGGCACCGCCGCTTTCCTCTGGAAAGAGCTGCTTGGCAAGGACTTTACGGTAGAAGACATCACCAAGTTGCTGTGCGACAACTATGAGGTGGAAGAGGCCGTGGCCGCCGCCGATGCCGCCACCCTCGTGGAGAACTGGCGCAAAGCTGAACTGCTGGACGAATAGTCATGAAGAACTTCCGCTCGTGCATGAAGGGAATGGGCGCAATGCTCAAACCGCTGCGATGGAGAATAGCCGTCGGAGTAGGCATCGGTCTGGTGCGGATTGCCGCATCGCTGGCCTTTGTCTGGATCTGCAAACGGCTGGTCGATATCGCCACCGGCGCCCTGGATGCCCCGCTGGGCGGAAGCATCGGCCTGATGGCCGGCATCCTGGTGGTCCAGATTCTGGGCAACGTGGGTGCCTCCTGGTGGGAGAGCTACATCACGGTGGAGGCGCAGAACGGCTTCCGCCACAGCGTCTTCTCCCACGTCCTGCGCAGCACCTGGAACGGGCGTGAGGCCTTCCACAGCGGAGATACGGTAAACCGTCTGGAGGAGGATATCCGCGTGGTGGTGGATCTGCTCTGCTCCCGCCTGCCGAGCGCGATTGTCACGCTCTGCCAACTGGTAGCCGCATCGCTCTTCCTGCTCACCCTCTCCCCCAACCTGGCCTGGATCCTGATTATCCTGATGCTGGCTGCGGTGCTGGGCAGCCGCCTCTTCTTCCGCACGCTGCGCCGACTGACGGCCGCTATCCGCGCCAAGGACAGCCAGGTGCAGGCCTACATGCAGGAGAACCTGCTGAACCGGGTGGTGGTGCTGACCCTGATCGGGGCCGAGCGGGTGCTCTCGCGACTGGGCATGCTGCAGCGCGACGTGCGCGACAATACCATCCGGCGCACCAACTACAACGCGGTGGCCCGCACCTTTATGGGGCTGGGCTTCCTCTCGGGCTATGCCGCCGCCTTCCTGTGGGGCGTCTTCGGCATCCGTTCGGGCGCGGTGACCTACGGTATGATGACCGCCTTCCTGCAGCTGGTGGGACAGATTCAGCGGCCAATCGCCGAACTGGCGCACCACGTGCCCGCTTTCATCCACTCCCTCACCTCAGTGGAACGCCTGATGGAACTGGAAGAGCTGCCGCTGGAAGAGCACGGAAAACCGGTGCAGCTCGAAGGGGCCCCCGAGATCGCCATCGAGCACCTGACCTTTGGCTATGCGGGCCAGGCAGAACCGGTCTTCAAAGATTTCTCATTTGTATTCACGGGCGGTGAAATGACCGCCATCACCGGCCACACCGGAATCGGCAAGAGCACGCTCATCCGACTGATTCTGGCACTGTTGCGGCCGCAGGAGGGAACAATCCGCATCGGCGGCGTTCCCGTCAGCCCGGACCTGCGCGGCAACTTTATGTACGTTCCGCAGGGCAACTCGCTGCTGAGCGGCACCATCCGGGAAAACCTCCAACTGGTGGCTCCGGAAGCCACCGACGAGCAGCTGCGCGAGGCACTGGAACTGGCAGCGGCCGAATTCGTCTTTGATCTGCCCGACGGACTCGATACCCTCTGCAGCGAAAAGGGCGGCGGCCTGAGTGAAGGCCAGGCACAACGAATCGCCATCGCACGCGGCCTGCTGCACAACGGCGGCATCCTCGTATTGGACGAGGCCACCTCCGCCATTGACCCGGCAACCGAAGAGCGGTTGCTACAAAATCTTAGCGCCCGCTTTCACGGGCGCAAGACCATTTTGTTCATCTCCCATCGGGAGGCTGTCACGTCGGCGGCCGATGCTGTGCTCAGCATTGGCGCGCCGCGCGACTAGAGCAGATTTCCGTAATAGATAGCGTTGGTCAACAGATGGTTGGCTCCGAACCAGTAGTCGCGGAAGTTCAACTCTGTCTGGAAGTAAACGACCACACCCTTGCCCACCTTGACGGTAGCTGCGAGCGGCGTGCCGGCAAAGCGTTTCTCAAAGTGCTCCGTGAAGTAGCCTGAACGATACGGATCCTCCGACCAGCGGAGAATCACGTTGGCATCTTTCGGAAGCTTCCAGGTGGTAGCGCGGGAAACAAAGAGATCCAGGTCGCGACGGTCGTAGCCCCAGAGAATCGGGCTTTCACCCTCCATCTCGGCATTCAGCACCACGCCGCTCAGACCGTTCTCCACATTGGTGCGCGGGTAAACCGATGCACCGAGCGGTTTGGCAATGTGGTTGGAGCCGCCGATGAGAATGAGCGTACCTCCGTCGTTCAACCATTTGGTCAACATTTCATAGGTTACGTGGTCCCTGTCCTGTTTGGGGATGGAGTTGCCGGAGAAGACCATCACGTCATAGCGGGAAAGGTCGCAGGTCGTGTCGCGCGTGAGGGTATTCATCTCCAGCATCGTGTGGTTCATCGCATAGCGATAGTCCAGCAGGAACCACATAGTGCCCTGTTGGAACTGTGCGCCGTTGCCCGTAACGATGGCCGTGCGGGGCTGGCGCACGCCGACGCGTTTCACGGCACTCAGGTCAAAGCCGTTGCGCTTGTCGGCCTGCAGGGCCGTCAGGTCCACCGCCGATTTGGCGGCTTCTTGGCAAAGCAGGTTGTAGAGCGCCTCGCCATCCAGCGACTGGTCGGCCACCGGAACAATCAGGGTGCCGGCCGGGAACTGTTTCTTGATCTTGGCAGCCTTGTAGCGATACTCGAAGGACTGCGGAGCCACCTCCACGCGGATGCCCTTGGTCTGGAGTGCGTTGATCAGGTACGGTGCATAGTAGTCACCGTTGCTGAAGGCGTAGCCGATCGTGCTCACGCCACCCGAGACGACGCCCTTGGGGAACTCCAGGTTCTCGATCTTCTCGCAAGCCTTGGGGGCTTTGTCGGTCAAGCTGTAGTTCAGCGCATAGGCGCGGGCCGGCGACCATGTGGAGATATCGTAGAAGACACTGTCCTGATACTGGGTGATGTCCTCAAAGATACCCTTGATCTTATAATAGTGGCGCTGCTCGAAAGGAACATAGTATTTGCCCTCTTCACCCGTCACGGAATAGACGTCGATCTCATGGAGCTTGAGGTTCTCCAGGAAGTGCCAAGCACGGGCTTTATCGCTGCCGGCATCAAAGAGATAACCCTTGTTGGCATCGCCGGCGGCAGCCGCTGCGGCATTCACGTAGAAGCGGCGCTGGTAGTCCATCAGGGCCTTGCGGTTGGCATCGGCGCCGGCAAGAACAGCCATGGCGGCGTGGCCCTGCCAACGGATGGTTTCGGGCAACGTGAAGGGGCCGTTCTTGGAGGAGATGGCCATGTGGCCACGCGAGGATGCCGCCTCGTGCAGGATGCAGACGGAACCCTGAATATCGCCGTAGCAAGCGCCCTTGCCAATGAAGAAGTCGTCATAGCCGCGACGCGTAAAGTACTGGGTGCCGATCGATTTCAGGCTGCGACTGGTGTACTTGGAGATGGCCAGGGTCAGGTCCTGGTTCTCCTGCGGAATGTACTGATAGGTACGGTTCGGGTCGCCCGGGCTGAAATAGAAGAGATTGCGGGTTCCCATCTCGTGCATGTCGAGCAGCACGGTAGGCATCCAGTATTCGTACATGAGAACACCGTTGCGGCCTACGTCATGCTGAGCGGTGAGCCAGTCGCGGTTGCAGTCCATCCAGTAGTGGTTTACGCGGGAACTGGGCTGCGGCTCGCTGTACTCGCGGCTCTGCTTGTCCTGGAAATGATTCTGGCTGGCAGTGGTGGTAATCCACGAGCAGAAGCGGTTGATACCGTCCGGATTGAATCCCGGCGTGAGGACAAGCACCGTCCTATCCAGCAGTTTTTCAACCTCTTCGCCCTGAGCAGCCGTCCAGTAATAGGCAATGGCGATCAAGGCCTGGCTGCCGGAGATCTCGTTGCCGTGGATGGAACCGCCCAGGTTCACCACCAGCGGCATCTCGTCCAGATTCAAATCGCCCGAAACCTGCGGATCCAGCAGTTGCAGGTGCTCCTGGCGAATCTGCTCCAAGCGGGCTTGGTTGCGCGGCGAGGTGATATAGACGTGGATGAAGGGACGGCCTTCATAGGTCTTGCCAAAGGTCTTGGTGGAGACACGGTTGGAAGACTGGGCCAGGTAGGCCATATAGCGGTTGATGTCGCCCCAGTCGGCCAGGCGGTCCCCGATCTCGAAACCAAAGAAGGCCTGCGGGGTGAGAATCTCCGGATTGTACTGCGCCCCCTGGAAGGGAAGGAAATACTCGACGGAGGCTGCCGGCGACGGTGTATCGACCGGTTTTGCCGGCTGTGCGGAAGCGGGAACAGCCGTAAGCAAGGCAGTCGCCCCGAGGACGACTGCTGCAAGATTTCTTTGTATCTTATTCATTGTCAGAATGACTTATAAATCGAAGTTTGCCTTGTAGAAGCTCTCGATCTTGGAATCGGCCTCGGCATTGAGTTTCTTCAACTCGGCGCGGTCAATCTTTCCGGCTGCGTACCAGCGGTTCAGGGCAGCGCGGTAAGGCGGGATGATCTCAGCTTCCAGACGGAGAACCTTCTGCAGGTAACCGGTACCCTCACCGTTGTAGAAGAGTTCCCAGTTGAAGTAACGCTTGTGGTTGTTCTCGTCGTTGTCCAGATCAAAGCTGTAAGCGCGCTCCTTGAGAGCGTAGCCCCACTTGGAGAGCGGTGCCTGCAGTTTCTCGTTGCCACGGATCATCACGGGGAGACCTTCCTCGGCTACAGCTTCCCAAACGGGGATTGCCACGGTCGTGCCCGGATAGCTGACAACGGTCCACATCGTGGTCAGTTCAGGGTTCTCGCCCGGCTTCACGCCCGTGATGACGACACTGCAGGTCGTGGTTTTGCGGGTGATGAAATCGTTGTCGAAAGCCCAGCCGGTGGTCTTGGGAGCGTGGTTCTCGTCGCCGCGAAGGTTCAGGTCCATCAGGACGTTAGCGTAGCAGCGGACGTGGTTGTTCAGCAGGAATTCCGGGGTGATGCCGGCCTCGAGGCCCTTGCGGGTCAGCGCCTCTGCGGTCATATAGCGACAGTGGCCTTTACCCTCGATGCGGGGACGACCGTTGTAGGAGAAGTTGCTGCGGACCAGGTAACCGTCCGGAGCCACGTTCGGGTCGTTCACATCATACTTATAGTAAGCGTTGTTGCCCACCTCAAAGTATGCGGCATTGCCCTGTGCGTCCATCACGCCGTAGTTGGTTTCCACTTTCCAGGGTTTGGGCATGGAGAGCAGCATCTTTTCAAAATCGTCCACGGTTGCGCACTGCTCGAGTGCCTTGCGCATCAGGACACCATTGCTGCCGCTCTTGGCGTTCAACGTGTCGGGTTCGATGTTATAGGAAACCGTATTGAAGATAGCGAAGCCTTCGGAGTTGGTACCCACCCAGACGGCACTGGGATCTTTGGATTTCTCCGCTACGATGCCGGTGAAGGCATACTTGCCATCGGCTGCCGGGAAGTGGCGCATGATATTGCGGGCAGCGCCCGTGTCGCGGTTTTTCCAGATGAGCGGACGGCCGTCGGGCGTCACTTTACCGGAAACGATGATGCTGGTGCAAGCATAAGACACTGCTGCGCTTGCAAAAAGGAGAAGGGTCAGCACGAGGGCTGCTTTACGGAACATTTTCATAGAAGTCCTTATTATTTTGTGACCTTAAAAATACAAAAAATTCCTGCTAAGCAAAAAAAATACGAATTGTGTATCTTTGTACGAAAATGAGGATAACCATGAAAAAATATTTCCTTCTGCCACTCGCACTGATTTCTGTGCTGCTGCTTGCAACCGGTTGCCCTGACTGGGAGCACGAACCTCAACCCTATGCCTATGTCACAGGCACTTACGTCCTGAATGGCGGTTCCGGCAGCGGTACCGACGCAACTCTGGTTCCCTATGTTTACCAGAGCAAGCAGGTTCCGGCAGATCTGTTCCAGAGCGCCAACAGCGGCAAGACGCTCGGCGCCAAGGCGGAAGATATGCTCTGCCTGAACGGCTACTTCTACATCTGCGCAACGGCCGACAAGGTGCTCTACAAAACCGACTCGCTGGGCCGCATCCTCACGGAGATCGTGACGCCGGAAACGGCCCGTTCGCCCCGGCACATCATCAACTATAAAGACCGGATCTATGTCTCTTATGCAGAGGGATTTGTAGCTGAGATCGACACCACCACTTCCGCCATCCGGGTGGTAGAGGTGGGCGGCACGCCGAACGGCCTCTGCGCCGGCAATGACAAGATTTATGTGGCCCTTTCCAGCAACACCAGCACCTCCCTGGCGGTGATTGAGGCGCGCTCCTTTACGGTCATGCCCTCCCTAACGGTGGCCGCCAATCCCCGCAAGTTGCTGGCCATCTCGGAGCGGGTCCTCTATCTGCTCTCCGACGGAAACGGCTCGGACGAAAAGGCTGCCCTTCAGGTGATTGACACGAAAGAGGATGACGTTTACACCCTCAACTCCATCCACAACGCGCTCGATATCGCCTATGCCAGCCGGATCGTCTTCGTCCTTCAAAAGGCCGATGCGGAACGCTACCATATCTGCCCGATCGACGGCGACCTGGGCTTGGCCATCCAGGAGAATATCCTCACCGACGATGTGCTGCTGACCACGCCGGTCTCCTTCTCGGCAGACCCGGTGAATGGCTTCATTTTCATCGGCCAGGCAGATGAGAGCGGAGCCGGTTCCGTCAAGGTGTTCTCCCCCAGCGGAAACTATCTGGACACCTTCCGCTCGGGCAACTCCGCGCCGGTGGGCACCTACGTCTCTACCGTCATCAAATATCTGTAAAAAAAACGCCGACTTTTCAGTCGACGTCAGGGAACGGCGCTTTCTTCCGCATCCGCTCAGTAATGTCCGTCAGCGCTCCGTCGCGCCCGACGGCATAGAGCCGTTGGTTGGTGCCGGGATCCTTTAGGCTTCCGTATTCCGCCAGATAGGGCCCTACCTTTATATAATCAAAGGCCGTGCGGTCTATGTTCTCCGGAATGGCTTCCGCTCCGGAATACCAGGCGCTCTTGAGTTTCAGTCCGTTGCGGACATAAGCGGCAAGGGCGGCCACCGCGCAGGGATCGGCATCACCCCCCATCAGCGCAATGCAGGTCACCCCCGCATAGCGGGTGGAAAGCGTAAGGAGAGCCTCTTCTGTAAGAGGCTCTCCAATGTCTTCCCGAAGATGGGGGCTGTGGCATCCTTCGCACCGGAACGGGCATCCGGTGATGTTCACCGCCAGGGTCGTTTCGTCCGGAATCTCCTGAAAAACAATGTCGAAGTTGTAGAATTTCAACATTATTTCAGCGAGGAAGCTTTCGCGTAGAAACGTTTTGCAGCTTCTTTCTGGCGCGGCATGGAGAAGCAGCTGATGCGCTTCATGTAGCCGATGATGCGGGTTGCGTAGTCCACGTTCTTGCTGTGGCACTTCGGGCACTCGCCCAGATAGCGCTTGTCAATGTGGCCGCAGTCGTTGCAGATGGTGTTCGGAATGTTGAACGTAAAGTAGTTGCAACCTTCCTGTGCAGCCACCTTCAGCAGCTGGCGATACTGCTCCTTGGAAAGATGCTCCTCCAGGTTCATGTGCAGTGCCGAACCACCGGTGAGGTGCTCGATGTACTGACGGCCGTGGAGGCGGAACTTGTCCAGGATGTTCAGTGAATCGTCTTCCACAATGTAGAAGTAGCTGTTGTAGCAGTCGCGCGGAACTTCGTAACCGTCTTCGCGGTCCCACTTCGCGTGCTTCACGCCCACGTTTTCTGCCGGGATCATCTCGCAGTTGAACATGAGCTCCTTGGTGCGGTACTCTTTGTTCTTCTTTTCGATGAGGCCCAGGACATCCTGCACGAACTTCAGGTAGTCCTTGTTGTCGTTGATCTTCAGGCCCAGGAATTCAGCAGCCTCCACCAGACCGTTGACACCGATGGTCAGATACTGGCGGCTGAGGTTGATGAAGCCGGCGTCGAAGAGCGGCAGCATGCCTTTGTCCATGAGGTTCTTGAGGTTCTCGTTGTAAGCGGTCTGCACTTTGTGCATCAGGTCAATCACCTCGCCCAGATACTTCAGGTACGGAATCTTGTTGGCGACTGCGTACTGGATGCAACGGTTGAGGTTGATGGTGAGCACACTCTTGCTGCCCGTGGAAACACCGCCCGCGCCGAGGGTGTAGCTGAAGCCGTTGTCCTGAATTTCGTTACGGAGACGGCAGCAGCTTGCCAGTGAATCGGCGTTGTCGCTCATGTAGGTGAAGAAGGAATGGCCTTCCGAGTACATCTGGGCCGTCCATTCAGCGTATTCTTCATCTTTTGCGTCACCGTTCTCGGTGAGGAGAGCCATCGTTTCAACCGGGAAGGTCAGGATGGTCTTGGTGCGCTCCTTGTTGAACCACTTCATGAATCGCTTCTGGAGCCAGTTGAGTCCATCCCAGTCCGGACGGCTGCCGTCGGGGAAGCGGAATTCGCCGAAGATGCTCTCGAAGTAGTAGCGGTCGTAGTAGGAGATATTCCAGAACACGGCCTGGAAGTTACGGGCACCCGTAGGCTGGTTGATGGTGTACACGATCTGCTCGAAGCAGTCGGTGATCACCTTGTCAATCGAGCGCTGCTTCTTGGAGAGGTCCACGATATAATCGGGATGCTTCCAATAGTCCTGGCCGTACTCCATGCCGATGAAGTAGTTCATGTACATCAGGAACTCAGGCGTTGCGCAGGCACCGCTGAGCATACTGGATACGATGAACACCAGGTTTGCGAAACCGCCGCAGAACGACTTCAGGTTGGTCGGAGCCGTGCTGTTGCCGCCTACGGGAATCGTACCCTGAAGAAGCCAGGGGTACATGGTGATGCTGGCGCAATAGTTGGCCAGGCTGGTTTCGTCGTTTTTGTAGATGAAGTGCTTGTTGAGCAGCTCGAGATACTTGTCGGCCAGTTCGCGTCCGTACATCTCCTTGATGCGGTCGGTGAGCAGGCGGCGGTTGAGGCGGATGAAGCTCTGCTTGGGCAGCTCGCCGATCAGCGTGGCGATGTTCTTCTTCTCGATGTTTGCGTTGGCGTCGTACTTGCTGCCGGTAGCGGCGTTGCTGGCGTCACAGTAGTTCATCAGGAAGGTGAGGCGGTCGCGGACTTCGCGATCCTCGGTGTGCTGCTGGCGATAAAGCATGTAGTGCTTTGCCACCGTATAGTACTTCTCCACCATCAGGGACATTTCCACCTGGTTCTGGATCTCCTCGACCGACATCCCCTGCGAAATGCTCACGCGGCTCAGGATGCTGGTGACGATATCCTCCGTTGCATAGCTGCCCGTGGACAGGAATGCGGCGCGGATGGCGTTTTTAATCTTGTCAAGGGAGAACGGCACCTTTTTGCCGTCACGTTTGACAATGTAGAGGTCGTTTTGTTCCATAGGTATAGGTTATCTTTCAGTATCTCGTTTAGCACCGAACACCGGTGAAGAACCCTCGCCCCGTTATCCGATTGACAATCAGGGTTTTGCGTCTATAATCCGGCTGGTTTGCCTCCTTTTGGGCGGCTTTCGGTGTTACAAAGGTACGGTCTGTCAACCCATAAAAACAACTCCGCAAGCGCCCTTGTATTCACAAGATATTAACAAAAAACTGTAGGCATTCCGGGCAATCCCATGCGGGCACTACTACGGCCGAAAATTAAACAGTTTTGTTATAAATACTATTTTTGTTAGCCGGCTTTTTCTCCCCTTGGGGAAACCTTTGGCCTCGGGCGCCTTGCTCCGCCTGGCCGAATCGCTGGTGGCGGACAACACGCTGATACTCAGCATAATAGGCGATTTACTATGCCTGCTTTCCGGCATAGAAGATAGTGCAACTCTCTGTTTTACAGAAATATAGGCGCCACCGGTCAATACAATCGGGGCGATCCGGACGTGTTCTTTTGCAGATAACCGAAAGAATCCCTACCTTTGTCCCCGCTGATCGCGCCCGGATGGCGGAATCGGTAGACGCGCTGGTCTCAAACACCAGTGGCTGTAATGGCTGTGCCGGTTCGACCCCGGCTCCGGGTACAAGAAAAGGCTCCTGCAAGGGAGCCTTTTCTTGTACCGTCGGCAGCTTCCGCCGCCTCCTTATCTACGGGGGACACCCCCGAACCCCCGCCGCTCCCGGCCTAAAGTCCTCGGGGACCCTCGGACACGGCCTCCGCTAGACCGCTGATGCGGTCTTGGAGACGATGTTCAGTATATCGACTCACTTCAACGAGATTATACATACACCAGAAGCCCCCCAGGTGTACGCACAATAAGGGGGTGGACAATTTGTCCCCAGCCTTGACACCGGAAACAGTCCTTCGGACACAACTTAACACCCTTAGTTTCTCGTTTCCAACAACACAATTGTCTGACCAAAAATATCATAATTGTTATGATAATTCCGTGAAGAATTCTATCTTTGCAGAAAAGAACGAGGCTATGAGAGTTTTGATGAATCGGGATTTGCTGGATCTATACGAAAGCGGAAGAAGCAAGGAGTATAAAGATATGGCTAGAAACCGTGAATTAATGGAGGGATTTAGAAGAGCCGTAAGGATGATGACATTGGTAACCACTGTAGCAGAACTGGGTGCATTCAGCTATTTGCACTACGAACAACTCAAATACCAATGGTCCGGATTCTCGTCGGTCCGATTGTCAAACAGACATGTTCATAGGTTGATTTTTAAAGAGACAGATAACGGATTGCAAGTCGAACTAATTGATATAGACGATACACATTATGGAAACAAAAGATAGAGAACTGTTTCTTGTCAATGACGTTACACCGGCTATTCCGGTGCATCCGGGAGGAATTCTTGGGGAAGAATTGAAGGCACGCGGTATCAGCCAAAAGAAGTTTGCAGAACAGACGGGCCTGCAGGCAACTCATCTCAGCGCCCTGATTCACGGGGCCAGGAATTTCACGCCTTCGGTCGCCGCTAAGATTGAATCCGGTCTTAAAGGCATATCTGCCGATCTCTGGATGAGATTGCAAGAACAGTACAATAAAGATATGCGAAAAAGAAGTGTAGATACATCAAAACTGGTATCCGGGTATAACCCCCTGAGTTATAAGGTTCAACCAGCGTTTCTGGCCGAGCCGAAATCTTCGTATGCCGGCACCCTGCAGATTGTTCTGACAATCCCCGAATCAGATAAAGCCCTGCTTGAGAATCTGGCAGAACGAATGGGCTGGATGTGCCGCTTGTAACTGACACGGCCTCCGCTAGACCGCTGATGCGGTTTTGGACTATAGTAGAAAAAAGTGTATCTTTGACTACGTTAATTGTTAAGGATAACTAAACCAGACAGATATGAAAAAGCTTCTCTTGATTGCCATGGCCATGATTTCCCTCAGCCTGGCCTATTCCTGCGATAACGAGGAAGAAATCGATGACCCCATCGTCGGAACTTGGGTATGTAATGACCCCGTCCACTACAACGACGGCACCACCCGTGACTACACTGAGACCTATGTATTCAACTCCGATGGTACGATGACCATTCAGTTCATCTGCCAGGATATGTGGGGCGACTACTGGACCTTTGGTATCCGTTTTGGCGGTACCTACACCACCGACGGCACCAATTTCTCATTTAAGGCCCATATGGTCGCTACCTACGAAGAAACCGACGGGAAAGTGGCATGGCATGAACAGAATCGCGAAGAAGAAACGCGTGACTGCACTTTCGAGTACAAAATCGAAGGAAAGAAAATGACTGTGTATTACGGTCAGGAAAGCGCAATCTTCGGCCACGGCGGCAGCGCGGTGATGGTCTACGACAAGCAGAAGTAGTTGAGCGTCGTCTTTGTTTCAGGCACAAAAAATGGCTCCTTTGCTAACATGAACCCCGAAAGTTTTTTGTCTAACTTTCGGGGTTCATGTCAAATCCGTCGGGCCGTTTTGCCGATATCCATCAGGCGAATTACTTCGTCTCGTCGTTGATGGGGAGCGTGCCTGCAGGGAATTCGCTGGCAGGCTGCTCGGTCTGTTCCAGCTGCTGCTTCAGGGTGCTGCTGTTCTGCTGCTTCTTGCTCGGAACCACGAAGTTCGCGATGATGCAGAGAAGAATGATGGTAGCTGCAAGGCCCCAGGTCAGCTTCTCAAGGAAGTCTGCAGTCTGGCGAACGCCAAAAGTCTGGTTGCCGGAAGCAAAGTTTGCTGCCAGTCCGCCGCCCTTGGAGTTCTGGACGATGACCACGAGGGTCAGCAGGACGCTGGCCAGCACGATGATGATGGAGATGACAATATAAGCTGCGTGCATAGTTTATTGTTGTTTTATATTATTCGTTTTTTCAATAAGGGCTGCAAAGTAAGCACTTTTTTCGGGATATAGCAAAATTAGTTTTTCGTAAACGGCTATGGCTCTGTCGTAAAGTCCCTGGTCGGAGTAGATGCGGGCCAGCGTTTCCGAGGCGGGATCGGAACATTCTCCGCCGGACGGCGCAACGGTGACCGGGGCCTCCGCGGCGGAAATTCCCTCCAGCGTAGCCGTTATGGGATTGAATGCCAACTTGCTGTCGATCTCTTCACCAGCCTCTCCCAGCGCTTTGAAATCCTCTTTGCCGAAGTAATCGCCACCTACCACATATACCTTGCGGGGCGCGGGGGCGGGGGTGGGAGCCGATTCCGGAACGGGAGCCTCAACGGGTTGTGCGGCAGGAGCCGGAATCACTTCCGGTTCTGCCTGTGCGGGGGCGACGGGCTGCGCCACGGGGCTCTGCGGCTTGACGGCGCGACCGGTGATCTCCGCCAGAAACTCGCTGCGGGAGAGCAGGTAGATGCCGGCACGGGCTGCCGCCTCACGCAATTCCTCCTCGCCAAAACTGCGGCGACGGCGGACATACTCCTTGCGCGCCAGGGTAAACCACGGATATTCCTCCAGCAGTTGTTCCAGTTCGGCAAGGGTGAGAGCGGAGACTTCCATAGCGTTTACCAGTTGGCGACGGTGGCGTTGAAAATATCTTCCACGATCTTCTCGATGATGGTGTCGCAGAGGGTTCCCTCCACGGCATCCAGCGAGTTCTCGGAATTGTAATCTTCGTAGGCGGCAAAACTCTTTTCGAAGTTGTCCTCCTGGTGCTTTTCGTTGACGAACTTGACTTTGACGGTGACCGTCAGGCGGTTGAGCGCCGCCACCTCGTCGGCCGTCACGGCCGCTGCCGACACCTGGTACGATTCGATGGTGGCCAGCACGTAGAGGTCTCCCCCGTCGCTGACCTGCTCAAGTTTCGTCAACTTCTTATATTTGTCGCACATCGCCTCGAAGAGGTTGTTGGCCAGATTCGGATTGACCTTCATCGCCTTGTTTTCCACCGGCTCAATGCAGATGGTCTTCACATCCGGCTGGATGGAAGTGCCGCTGAAGGAGTAGAGCCAGCAGCCGCTGACCGTCAGCACGAGAACCAACAGGCACGGAATGATGCGGAGAAGGCTGCGGAAGTGCATATTACTTATTCTCAAACTGTTTGATCTTGCGGTAGAGCGTGCGTTCCGAGATGCCCAGTTCGGCCGCAGCCTCCTTGCGGTTGCCGCCGTGGCGCTCCAGGGCGCGACGGATGAGGTCCGTGTTGGCATCGTGGATGGAGATGGATTCCTGCGCCTCAACCTCCCGGATCTCCTCACGCACCTCCTCGCGAATCTCGTCGCGCACATCTTCCGGCCGGATGATGAGCGAACGGGACTGCGGCTCCGGCGCAACGGCCGATTCGGCACCGGACAGCCGCTCCTTCAGGCTGTCCACCTCGTTGCGCAGGGTGAAGAGGATCTGGAAAATCAGTTCCCGGTCGGACTTGTAATCCACGTCCGAATAGGGCTGGGAAGCGGAAACGGGCAGCGCGCTGCCGGGGGCATCGGGCAGATACTTGCGCAGCACCGCCGCGGAAATCAGGCGCTCGTGCTCGAGCACGGAAATCTGCTCCGCGATGCTCTTCAGCTGGCGGATGTTACCCGGCCAGGGGTAGGATTCGAGCAGTTGGACGGCCTCGGGCTCCAGCCGCACGGGCGGCATCACGTACCGGTCGGCAAAATCTGCCGCGAACTTCTTGAATAGCAGGTGGATATCATCCTTGCGCGCGCGGAGCGGCGGGATGGTGATGGGTACCGTGTTGAGCCTGTAGTAGAGATCCTCCCGGAAGCGGCCGGCCGTGATGGCTTTGGGCAGGTTGACGTTGGTGGCCGCAATCACGCGGACATCGGTCTTCTGCACGGTGGAGGAGCCTACCTTGATGAATTCGCCCGACTGGATCACGCGCAGCAGGCGGACCTGGGTGGAGAGGGGCAACTCCGCCACCTCATCCAGGAACAACGTGCCGCCGTTGGCCACCTCGAAGTAACCCTTGCGGGTATCGATCGCGCCGGTGAAGGCGCCCTTTTCGTGGCCGAACAGCTCGGAATCGATGGTTCCCTCGGGGATTGCACCGCAGTTCACGGCGAAATACGGGCCATGCTTGCGCGGGCTGAAAGCGTGGATAATCTGCGGGATGGACTCCTTGCCCACACCGCTCTCTCCGGTTACCAGCACGGAGAGGTCGGTTCCTGCCACCTGGCAGGCCACCTCGATGGCGCGCTCCAGTTCAGGGTCGTTGCCCGTAATGCCAAAACGCTGTTTGATATCCTGAATATTGCGTGTGGTTTTGTCCATTGTCATATTCTGCAAAGTTACAAATTTTAGAATATTTGCACTATATTTGCTTTCTGTCTCTACGAATCAAATAAAAACGACATACGTATGAAAAGATTCTTTACTCCTTTGCTGATGATCGCCGTTCTGGCGCTCGCCTCCTGTAACAACCCCGCAAAAATGGCGGAAGCCGCTGACCAGATTCAGATTAATTGCACACCCGAGGTGCTCGAGGTGGTGGCGGGTGAAATCAAGGCGGAAGTGATGGTATCTTTCCCGGCCGATTATTTCCAGCCGAAATACACCCTGACCCTCACCCCGGTGATCGTTTACGAAGGTGGCGAGGTAGCTGGTGAACCCTTTGTCTATCAGGGAGAAAAGATTGCAGACAACTTCAAGACCGTCAGCAAGAAAGACGGTGCCACCATTCGCGAGAACGTGCGGTTCGATTATGTGCCCGGCATGGAAAAATGCCAGCTCGTAGCCCGCGCCAAGGTGAATGACGGCAAGAAAGACTACACCTATCCGGCCGACATCCGCATTGCAGACGGTGCCAACACCACCTACATGCTGGCCGGCAAAAATGGTGTCTTTGAACTGATTCCGGACGAATATGAAGAGATCAGCTCCGAAACCGCCGAGGCTCAGATCCTCTACCTGGTCAACAGCGCCGAGGTGCGTCAGTCGCAGGTCAAGAGCAACGATATGGAAGACTTCGTGGATATCATCGGCCAGATGACCACCGACCCGCGCTCCAAAGTCAAGGGCACCCAGATCATTGCCTACGCTTCCCCGGAAGGTGACGTGAAGCACAACAACGACCTCTCCTCCAATCGTGAAAAGTCCGCGAAGCAGGCTTTCGACAAGCTGACCAAGAAGATCAACACCGGCGACGTCAAGACCCGCAGCATCGGTGAAGACTGGGAAGGCTTCCGCGACCTTGTGCAGAACTCCTCCATTGAAGACCGCGACCTGATTCTCCGCGTGCTCTCCATGTACAGTGACCCGAACGTCCGCGAACGCGAGATCCGCAACCTCTCGTCGGTTTACCAGTCGCTGGCCAACAGCATCCTGCCGGAGCTGCGCCGCGCACGCTTCATCACCACGGTGGAATACACCAACTATTCCGAAGCCGAGCTGAAGGACCTGCTGGAGAACAATATTACCGAACTTGACGAAGACGCGCTGCTTCGCGTTGCGACGCTGGTCAAGGGTGACGCCCGCTATGCCGCTTACGACCAGGCCATCAAGAAATACAACAGCGACCGCGCTAAATACAATGCCGCTTGCATCAGTCTGAAGAGCAAGGACATCGCTCGCGCAGAGAGCTACCTGGCCAAGCTGAAGGACGCCAACACCCCGAAGGTGAAGAACCTGCAGGGCGTGATTGCGCTGCGCAAGGATAATCTGGACGAGGCCACCCGCCTCTTCACCGCTGCCGGCGACGAAGGCAAGACCAACCTGGGTATCGTAGATCTCTGGAAGGGCGACTATCAGGCTGCTACCAAGAAGCTCAAAGGGAGCAAGTGCATCCCGGAGGCTATCTCGCTGGTTGTAACCGGTGACCTGGATGGCTGTGAGAAGATGCTCGAGGGCCACAACTGCTCCAAATCCAACTACATCCGCGCCATCATCGCGGCTCGTCGCGGCAAGACGGCTGATGCCAAGGCCATGATCGAGAAGGCATCCAAGAGCAAGACGCTGGCCGAGCGCGCAGCGAAAGACGTGGAGTTTGCAAAGGTAAAATAAGGGCTAACGGCCCGGGAGGACTCCCGTATGAAAAAGCTGTTTTTAATTCTCGCCCTGGCGATGGTGTCGGTGGCTGCGCACGCGCAGTTCATCAATGCGGGCATACCGGAAGGGGCCCTGAAGCGCAAGGGAAGCGTCATGAAGACGCTCGACAAGGAGAATAAGGTAAAGTTGACGCCTGAACAGGTGGCTTATGTCCTCTCCGACATTGACGGCGTGGACTACAACGACGAATGGCAGGCCCTCAACAAGACCCGCAAGAAGGGCGTAGGCCTGATTGTGGGCGGTTCGATTGCAGCCGGGACGGGCGCCGTGGTCTTTCTGGGCGCCGCCGTCGTGGAGGTGCTGGTATTTGTGCTGGGTGCTCCGCTGGCCTCCATGGATGAAAGCGGGGAGTCGATGGAAGAGTTCAAGGCTAATCTCGAGAAAGAGTTCGCGCCGTGGTATATCGGCTCCGGCATTGTGACCGGCGCCGGCGCGGCCTGCGCCATTGCCGGTATTCCCACGACCGTCTCCAGCTGCAAGAAGATGAACGCCATCGTCAACCGCTACAACGAGTCCCACGCTCCCGCCGCCTCCCTCCCGGAGGTGACCCTCAACTTCGGCCGCACCGCCAACGGCGTCGGCCTGACGCTGAACTTTTAGCGGGGCGAGTTCTTGCGGAAACCAAAAAGTTGCTATACCTTTGCGTCCTCAAACCCGGTGAGTTGTCCGAGTGGTTGAAGGAGCCTGCCTCGAAAACAGGTGTGCGGGTGACCGTACCGGGGGTTCGAATCCCTCACTCACCGCAAAGAAGCAAAGGAAGCCGACCACAAGGTCGGCTTTTTTGTGCACGCCCGCCATCTGGAAAGCCAGCTTTGTGAGGGCCGCCCCACTGCGCCTACAGGTACAACTGCTGGACCTGTAAGCGCATTTACACCCTAAAACCGCTCCCACAGGTACTTCCTCCGGACCTGTAGGCGCAGCCAGCCCTACGGGACCTTCGTCATTCCAGGACAATAGCCCCGTGGCGCCCAACCCGTTGATTCTCAGTGAAAACGCAAAAATCGGTCAGTAAAAAACGCTGACCGATATTCATCATTTCACTGTCTGACAGAGACTTATCCGCCACGCAATACCTATTTCTTAAAAATATTAGGAGATATCCGAAAGATTTTCTACCTTCGCGGTATGAAACAGCGACTGACAGCCAAAGAAGAGGCTCTGATGAATATCTTCTGGGAGAAGGGCGATCTCTGTATCAGGGAGTTGGTGGAGAATCTGCCCGATCCGAAACCGAACTACAAGACGGTGGCCACGCAGGTGGGCTTCCTGGAGGAGAAGGGTTTCCTTCGCCGCCGCCCCATCGCCAATACCTTTATTTACCAGGTGGCCATCTCGGAACGCGAGTATCGCGGCACGACCATCGGCGACGTGGTGTCGCGCTACTACCAAAACTCCTACGCGAGCCTGGTTTCCCAGTTCGTGGAGGAGGAGAAACTCGATCTCGACGAGCTCAAGGCCCTGATCGCCCAAATTGAAAGCCACCGGAAATGAACGCGCTGCTTCTATATCTGCTGAAAGCGACCGTACTGCTGTCGGTGTTCCTCGCTTTCTTTCTGCTGGTGATGCGCCGCAGCGAGCATTTCCGCTTCAACCGCTTTACGCTGCTGGGCGGCAGCGCGGTCTGCCTCTTGCTGCCGCTGCTGCGTTTTCGCGTCAGCCGGCCTACGCTTTACTCGGCGTGGCTGGAGCCGGTCATCGTTTCGGCCGAAGGCGACGCCCCCGATGTCGCCGCAAGCGCCAGCGGCCTCACGCTCTCGTGGCAGGCGGTCATCCTGCTGGTTTATCTCATCGGGGCGCTGGCCACACTGGGATTCTACCTCTACTCCTACGGTCGGATGTTCCGTCTGCTGCGGAACACACCCGCCGAGCGGCGTGACGGCATTGCGCTCCACATGGTCTCCTACGAGACTCCTTCTTTCAGCTGGATGCGGCATATCATCATGAACCGGAGCGACCTCGAACGCCACCCTGCCATCCTGATGCACGAACGGGCGCATGTGCGTTGCGGCCACTCCCGCGACCTGCTGCTCTCCTCCGCCCTGACCGTCCTGCAGTGGTTCAACCCACTGGTCTGGATCGGCCGCAGCGAACTGAAGCTGCTCCACGAATACGAAGCCGACAATTTCGTCCTCAACCAAGGCATTGATGCAACACAATACCAACTTTTGCTCGTGAAGAAAGCCGTGGGGGAAAAGCGCTTCCTCCTGGCCAACGGCTTCAATCACGCTCAACTCAAAAACCGTATTACCATGATGCAGAACACATCCCGTGCAGCCTGGAAGAAACTTTCCGCGCTGCTCATCCTTCCCCTCCTGGCAGCCACCACGCTACTGTTGGCCGAATGCAAGTCCGCCAATAAGAGTGTCCCGGAGCCCGTCCAGGAAGTTGTTGCCGAGGATTCGGCCGAAGAGGCTGTCGAATTCGATCTCCTCGAGGTCAAGCCTATGTTCCAGGACCAGGACGCCAATCAGTTTGCCGTCTGGGTCAACTCGCACCTCAAGTATCCGAAAGAGGCCGTCAAAGACACGCTTCAGGGACGCGTGGTGCTCCAGTTCGTCATTGAAAAAGACGGCAGCGTCACCGGCGTCAAGATTCTCCGCAGCGCCGCGCCGGTTCTCGACGAGGAAGCGCTCCGGGTGATCAGCCAGTCACCGAAGTGGACGCCCGGCTATGTCAACGGCGAGCCTGTCCGTGTGACCTATTGCTTCCCGGTAGTTTTCAAGCTGAAGTAATTCCTGCCGCAGCAGTTCGGCGTTCTGGAAGCGGATGGCGTTGATGCCGATACGGCGGGCGGCGGCGACGTTGTCGGGATTGTCGTCGATGAAGAGGGATTCTTCCGGGCGGATGGAGAAACGGTCCAGGAGGAGCAGGAAGATGGCCTCGTCGGGCTTGACCATGTGCTCTGCGCCGGAGATGATCATCCCCTCAATCAGGTCGAAGATGCGATAGTGCGGGCGGGTGATCTGGAAGGTCTCCGCCGACCAGTTGGAGAGGCCCAGAATGCGGTACCCTTTCCTCTTCAGTTCCCGGATCAGCTCCTCCATGCCGGGAATCTGGCCGTGGATCATCTCCAGCCAGCGATCTGCATAGATCTGAATCTCCGGAGCCCACTCCGGAAAGTGTGCGATTCGCTCCGCGATACACTCCGCGACGGGCTTTCCCGCATCCATCTGGGTATGCCATTCCATGGGGCATACGTGGGTCAGGAACCAGTCGGCCTGGGCCTGGTTCCCGAAATAGGCGTCATACAAATAATGCGGATTCCAATCCACCAGGACGCCGCCAAAGTCAAAAACGATATTCTTGATCATCCCGGACAAAGGTACCGATAAAATCCGTAACTTGCCATCGATTATGAAAAAGGGACTTGCATATCTGCTGACGATGGCGCTGCTCGCAACCGCCTGCGGAGGCGGCGAAGAGCCTGGCGGCACGGGTGACGGCTACACCGATATCGAATACGAGAGCGGCGAGTGTGGCGTACAACCGATGACCGGCATCGCCATAGGGCGGGACAACTACAACACAATGTTTCCATTCACCCAACTGGAATACGCATCAATCCGCTATAGCGATGTCAGTTCCCAGGAAGGCGTCTATAACTGGGACCCTGTGGAGGAGGTTCTTACACAAGCCACCGTCATGCACCATCATGCTATTCTGCGATTCTATTATTGCGCCCCGAATGAGGAATCCGCAGTCCCTGCCTTTATCAAGCAGATGCCTGATTATCAGGAAACAAAGAAAGATTTTGGCAATGAAACGGTCATTTTCCCCCATTGGGATAACGAAGCGCTTCAAAGTTTCCACCTAGATTTTTACAAAAAGTTCGCGGAGCGCTATGACAGCGATCCCCGGATTGCTTTCGTTGAGGCCGGCTTCGGCTTTTGGAGCGAATACCTCATTTTCAATAGGATCAGCGGGGTCACCGCCCCAACAATACCGTTTCAGGCCACCTGGCTGTCTGAGATGGAGGAATTGTTTCAGGAAACTCCCTGGTGCATTTCGATAGAAATGGCCATTTACGGTCCGTTCATCGAAAATGATTTCAGTTATACGAAAGATTTTGGCTTTGGCAACTTTGATGACTCCTTCCTATGCTCAACGTATGATAATAACTATGATTATGACAATGTGAGCAACTGGTCTTTCTTTGGGAACAACCGATACAAACGCGCTCCGATGGGCGGAGCGTTCAGATACGATAGTCCGTTTGACCAGACACTCGGTCTTAGCAAAGAGGGCATCAATGGGTACACCTTCGAGAGCGAAGCCAAGCGTCGCCACCTGAGCTTCTTTGTCATCAACGAGCCGTCTCTTGACATACCCCTTCTCACCGAGGTCTCCAAGACCCTGGGTTACCGCTTCCAGCTCACCCGCTTCGCTTTCAAAGAGGGGGACTCCGTGCTGATGACTATCAAGAACATAGGAATCGCGCCCATCTATCAGGACGCCTATCCGGCAGCGGACGGGGTACGCAGCATCTTCAACCTGCGCGCCCTGATGCCGGGAGATTCGGCCACCATCACCATCGCCACCCCTTCGGCTTCAGCCTCCTCCGTGCCCAGCGTCTGGTGCGACCGACTGTATCCCAATCAAACAATTGACCTTGTCAGCCGTTAGCGAGCCTCCTTGGGCTTGCGCACGCGGTTGGGCAGATTCTCCGGCAGGACGATCGAGAGCTCCAGAAATCCTGCATACTCGCCCCCATCATACCAGGGACACTGGTAAATCAGCTTTTTGACGCCCTCCTTTTCTACGGTATAGGCATTGGCCTTCTGGGTTTTCAGCATCTCCGCCAGCATGGTGCGAGCCGGTTCGGGATGGCAGTCCAGCACGTTGTGGCCAATCAGTTCCGGATCACCGGGCTTCAGAAAAGTTTTGCGGGATTTGGCGTTCATGTCCAGGATGGTACCGTCGGTTGAACAGACGGTGACGGCCACATCGGCACCTTCAAAATAATCGCGTTTCATAGGGACAGAAATTTTCCCCGAAGGTAGCAATAATTGCTATCTTTGTATGTTATGAAAAAGTTTCTACTCTTGGTTACCACATTAATCATGGCTGCCTCCTGCGGCCAGAACAAAGCGCCGAAGGTACTGGTGCTCTATTATTCGCAAACCGGTGTGACCAAAACGGTCGCCGAAGAACTGCAGACCCGCCTCGGGGCCGATATTGAGGCCATTCAGGCCGTCAACCCCTATGACGGGGACTTTATGGCTACTATCGAACGCAGCCGCGAAGAGATGGAGGGCGGCGTCTATCCGGATCTGCAACCGCTCCAGGTGAATGTCCGCGACTACGACGTCATCTTCCTGGGCTTCCCCGTCTGGTTCGGCACCTATGCCGTTCCGATCGCCACCCTCCTGAATACGACCGACTTCAGCGGTAAGAAGATCGTCCCCTTCTGCACCTTTGGCAGCGGCGGACTGGACTCCAGCGAGCGTGCGCTTGCCGAGCGTCTGGGCGATTCCGAGATCCTTCCGGGTTACGGTGTGCGGGCAGCCCGCATCGATGCCGTTCCGGCCGAACTCGACCGCTTCCTGAAATGCGGCGGATTCATTGAAGGCGAATGCGAACCGCTCCCCGAATTCCCTGAACCGAAGGCCGTTACGGAGGAAGAAGCTGCCATCTTCGACGCAGCTGTGGGCGACTATCCCATGATCCATGCAAAGGCTGAAACCGTGGCTTCGCGCAACGTGCCGGGCGGCGTGGAATACTGCTTTACGGCCCGCGAACTGCCGCGCGATGACGGACGCTTCAAAGCGGACGAGGTGATCATGCTCCGCACCATGACGGTCTATGTGCTGGCAGAGGTTGAAAAAGCACCCGTTTTCACACAGGTTGTCAGATAAACCGCACAAACTGTTTACGATTTTTCGTAAATTAGCGAATTCTTGAAAACATATTTTAATCGTTAATATTCGTATGAGAGACGCTATTTATTCTTTCCCGATGCCGACCAATGAGCCGGTTCTCACTTACCTCAAGGGCTCGCCCGAGCGTGTTGCGCTCGAAAAGGAGCTGGAACGCCAGAAATCGATTGAACTGGATATCCCGCTGATCATCGGCGGCAAGGAGATCCGTACTGGCAATACCGGCAAAGTGGTGATGCCGCACGACCACCATCACGTGCTGGCCACCTACCACAAGGCTGGTCCAAAAGAGGTGAAGATGGCCATCGATGCAGCCATGAAGGCTCGCAAGCAGTGGTCTGAAACCGACTGGACGGTTCGCGCATCCATCCTGCTCAAGATTGCCGAACTCATCTCCACCAAGTACCGCGCCGTGATGAGCGCCGCTACCATGCTCGGCCAGAGCAAGAACATCTATCAGGCTGAGATCGACGGCGTTTGCGAGCTGATCGACTTCCTGCGTTACAACGCGCACTTCGCTTCCGAGATCTACAGTTTCCAGCCCAAGAGCGCAAAGGGTCAAATCAATACCGTTGAATACCGCGGCCTGGAAGGCTTCGTCTTCGCCCTCACCCCGTTCAACTTCACTTCGATTGCATCGAACCTCAATATGTCGCCCGTCCTGATGGGTAACGTAACGGTCTGGAAACCCTCCACCACCGCTATTCTCTCCAACTACTACCTGATGCAGATCTACAAAGAGGCAGGTCTGCCGGATGGCGTCGTGAACTTCATCCCGGGCCAGGGCTCCGTGATTGGCAAGGAAATCTTTGCTTCCAAGCACCTGGCAGGCGTTCACTTCACCGGTTCCTCCGCAACCTTCAACACCCTCTGGCGCCAGGTGGGCGAGAATATCGGCCACTACGTAAGCTATCCGCGCCTCGTGGGTGAAACCGGCGGCAAGGACTTCATCTTCGTACACCCTTCGGCTGATCCCAAGGATGTCTCCACGGCCGCTTTCTGCGGGGCCTTCGAGTTCCAGGGCCAGAAGTGCTCGGCTGCCAGCCGTATGTACGCGCCGAAGTCCCTCTGGAAAGAGATCCTCGCCGGCATTAAGGAGTTTGCCAAGGAGGTGAAGATGGGCGATGTCTGCGACCCGCAGAACTTCATCAACGCCGTGATCGACGAAGCTTCGTTCGACAACATCAAATCCTATATCGACTACGCCAAGAAGGCAAAGGATGCCAAGGTCGTAGTGGGTGGCAAGTGCGACAAGAGCAAGGGCTACTTCGTGGAGCCTACCGTCATCGAGACCTCCAACCCGCACTTCAAGAGCATGGAAGAGGAGATCTTCGGCCCGGTGCTCACCGTCTATGTCTATGACGACAAGGATGTGAACAAGGCCGTTGACCTCTGCGACAGCACCTCGCCGTATGGCCTGACGGGCGCCGTGTTCGGAAAAGACCGCATGGCTGTCCAGGCTATCGCCGACAAGCTCCGCTATGCAGCCGGCAACTTCTACATCAACGACAAGCCTACGGGTGCAGTCGTCGGCCTCCAGCCGTTCGGCGGTTCCCGTGCATCGGGCACCAACGACAAGGCAGGCGGAGAGTTCAACCTCATCCGCTGGGCAATTCCTCGCGCCATCAAGGAGACGCTGGTTCCCGCTCGCGGCTACAAGTATTCCTATATGAAGTAGGCCAGCGCTGCCCGCAAAAAAAGCAGGCGTCCCGGATTGGGGCGCCTGTTTTCATTAGCGGACGATCAGGGTGCCTGTCTCGCCGCGCAGGGCCTCCTTGGCCCTTTCGAGCGAGGTAATCAGCGCCCGTCCCGTCTTGGATTTTTCTACGAAGTCGATGCACGACTCCACCTTGGGCAGCATGCTGCCGGGGGCGAAGTGTCCCTGCTTGATGAAGGTGCGGGCCTCGGAGAGCGAGAGCCGGTCCAGATCCAGCTGGTTGGGCTTCTTGTAGTGGAGCGAAACCTTATCGACCGCCGTCAGGATCACGAGCATATCCGCCTTGAGGCCGAGGGCCAGGGCGGCACTCGCGCGGTCCTTGTCGATCACAGCCGCCACGCCCCGGAAATCTCCGGGCGCTTCTTCGGTGACCGGAATGCCACCGCCACCCACCGTGATTACCACATCACCCGCGGCAAGCAGGTGCTCTACCGTAGGGAGCTCCACGATCTTGCGCGGCAGCGGCGAGGGAACCACCCGGCGGTAGCCGCGGCCGGCATCCTCCACATAGGTGTAGCCGTTCTCAGCGGCCAGCTGATCCGCCTCTTCCTTGGTGTAGAAAAGGCCGATGGGTTTGGTGGGGTGCGCAAAGGCCGGATCGGAGGGATCCACCACCACCTGCGTGATGACCGTTACGCACTGGCGCGAGATGCTCCTGCGGGCAAACTCGCGACGGATAGCCTGCTGCAGGTGATACCCGATGTAACCCTGGGTCATGGCACCGCACTCCGGGAAGGGCATCGCCATCCCTCCGGGTAACAGGGGCGCAGAGTGTTCGAAAGCCAGGTTGACCATACCCACCTGCGGCCCGTTGCCGTGACCGATGACTACATCGTAGCCCTCTTCGATCAGGTCGGCAATGGTGGAGGCCGTGTAGCGGGCCAGTTCCAGCTGTCGAACAGGATTGTTGCCCAGGGCGTTACCACCCAGGGCAATCACGAGGCGACGTTTCATGGCGTTACTTCAGGGTAGCGTACATCACCGCCTTGATGGTGTGCATGCGGTTCTCCGCCTCATCGAACACCTTGGACTGCGGGCTGCGGAACACCTCGTCGGTGACTTCCATCTCCTTGAGGCCGAACTTCTCGTAAATCTCGCGGCCAATGGTGGTTTCGAGGTCGTGGAACGAAGGCAGGCAGTGCAGGAAGATAGCGCCAGGTTTGGCGTTCTTCATCACGGCTGCATTCACCTGATACGGGCTCAGCAGCTTGATACGCTGTGCCCAAAGCTCTGCGGGTTCGCCCATCGAGACCCAGATGTCGGTGTAGATGACATCGGCATTCTTGGTGCCCTTCTTCACATCTTCCGTGAGGGTGATGGTGCAACCGTGCTCCTTGGCGAGGGCGCGGCAGGTCTTCACGAGGCTGGCTTCCGGCATGTTGGCCTTGGGGCCGCAGGCAACGAAGTTGATGCCCAGCTTGGAGCAGACCACCATCAGCGAGTTGGCCACGTTGTTGCGGGCATCACCCATAAAGGTGAGCGTGAGGCCCTTGTAGTAGCCAAAGTGCTCCTGGATGGTCAGCACGTCTGCCAGCATCTGCGTGGGGTGGAACTCGGTGGTGAGGCCGTTCCAGACCGGAACGCCTGCATAGCGACCGAGGTCTTCCACGATCTTCTGGTCGAATCCACGGTACTCGATACCGTCGAACATGCGACCCAGCACCTTTGCGGTGTCTTCCAGCGACTCCTTCTTACCCATCTGCGAGGAACCGGGATCGAGGTAGGTCACCCCCATTCCGAGGTCGTTGCCAGCTACTTCAAAGGAGCAGCGGGTACGGGTAGAGGTCTTCTCGAACAGCAGAACGATGTTCTTGCCGGAAAGGTACTTGTGCGGGGTACCCGTCCTTTTGAGACGCTTGAAGTCAGCGGAGAGCTCCAAGAGATACTGAATCTCTTCCGTGGAGAAGTCGAGCAACTTCAAAAAATTTCTTCCTGATAAACTTCTAGGCATAGTGATAATCTGTGTTAGGTTGTATGAATGGCGCACCTACTTGAGTACCACGTCTTTGCCGGAAACGGGACGTTCGCAGTAGTGGCACCGCAGAACGCCGGCCTCCGCATCCACAACGTGGAAATGGGTGCGCATGGGTTCGTTGTTGGTGATGCATTTGGGGTTGTTGCACCGGACAATGTCGATCAGGTCTTCGGGCAGGGTAACGTGCTTCTTCTCCACCACGTCATAATCCTTGATGACGTTGATGACCGCGTTGGGGGCGATCACCGCGATGCGGTTGAGTATCTCCTGCGGGAAGGAGACGTCGGCAATCTTGATGATGCCCTTGCGGCCCATCCGCTTGCTGTCCAGGTTGTAACCGATGGTTACGCTGTTCGGCATTCCCTCGATTCCAAGCAGGTTGACCACCTTGAAGAGCGATTCTGCCGGGATATGGTCAATCACAATACCGTTGCGCAGTGCGGCAACAGCCATTTCTTTTTTGGGAGTATTGTTCATCGTGACAGTTCTTTTGGAGGGTGAGACTTAAAGATCCAATGCGCGGCAAATCAGGGCCTGGCGGGCATAGAGGCCGTTGCGGGCCTGCTGGAAATAGTATGCATAGGGCGTATCGTCCACGTCCTGTGCAATCTCGGTCACGCGCGGCAGCGGGTGCAGCACGCGGAGGTTCTTCTTGCCGCCCTGCAGCATCGATGCGGTCAGCGTATAGAGGTTCTTCACCTTTTCGTACTCCATCGGATCGCTGAAGCGCTCCCGCTGGACGCGGGTCATGTAGAGAATATCCGTTTCGTTGATGATATCCTCGCTGAATTCCGTGGTCTCTTCGTATTCGATTCCCCACTGGCGGCAAGCCTGCTTGTACTGTGCGGGCATGCGCAGCTCTTCGCAGGAGATGAAGCGGAACTTCGGGTGGAAGAAGTGCATGGCCTCGAGCAGCGAGTGCACCGTGCGGCCGTACTTCAGGTCGCCCACCATCGTGACGGTCAGGTTCTCCAGCGTTCCCTGGGTCTGCGCGATCGTGTAGAGATCAAGCATGGTCTGGGTGGGGTGCTGGTTGGCACCGTCGCCCGCGTTGATGATCGGCACACTGGCCACCTCGCTGGCATAGCGGGCAGCGCCTTCCAGGTAGTGGCGCATCACGATCAGGTCCGCATAGTTGCTGACCATCATGATGGTATCTTTGAGGCTTTCGCCCTTGGCCTGGCTGCTGGTCTTGACATCGCTGAAGCCGATGATGCGGCCTCCGAGACGCTTGACGGCGGTCTCAAAACTCAGGCGCGTGCGCGTGGAAGGCTCGAAGAAGAGCGATCCGACCACCCGCCCGTCCAAGATGTGCTGGTTGGGATTGGCTTCGAATGCTTTCGCCCTCTCGATCAACGAGAGAATCTCCTCCTTGGTCAGGTCGGAGATGGAAATCAAACTGTGGTTTCGCATAGGATAAAGAGGAATTTTTGCAAATATAATTCTTTATTTGAACGCCTGTTCCGAAAGACCTTTTCCGCCGAGTGCAAGTTCGCGGAAATAATCCGGAACCTCGCGGCCCAGCAAGCTCTCTACGTAGAGTTTTGCGATGTATTGTGACAACATGAAACCGTGGCCGCGCATACCCACCAGCAGACCCAGCGAAGGATCTACGATGTAACGCGGTTCGGTGTAGTATCCGCTCCAGACGGCCTGGAAGCTCATGCCCTTCAGCTGCGGGATCCACTCGGTAAAGACCTCGGAGACAATCTCCAGGAACGGCTGGGTGTTGACCTTCAGGTTCTGGGCAACCTCCGGATGGTCGATCGCCGGGGAGGCGCAACCGATGATCTGGCCCGTCTCTGCGAGCTGCTGGCCATAGACGGCGGAGAAGCCCTTGTAGTGACGGCGGTCAATCAGCATGTCCAGGGAATCCCCTGCCTTGCCCATCAGCGGCAGGCGCTTGGTGATGAAGGCCTGGTGGCGGACCGGATAGAGACCGGTCTCGATGCCCAGCTGGCGTGCGAACTTCTCGGCGCCGGCACCCAGGGCGTTCACGAAGATTTCGGTGAGGTAAACGCGGTAGTTGCCATCCGCGCCCTTGACCGTCACGCGGTACTCTTTGCCCTTGCGCTCCACTGCCACCAGTTCGGTGTCTTCAAAGACGCGGCCGCCCTTGCTGATACCAATCTGGCGCACCGTGTCGATGGTCTTGCCCGGGGTAGCCTGCCAACAGTCGTTGGAGATCAGCGCGTGGCTGTAGATATCCAGGTTCGGGTTGATATACGGGGAAATCTCTTTTGCAAAATCCTTGCGCTCAACCATGTACGCATCGCTCCAAGCGCGGGAGGCGTCGAGCGAACGGTAGGTGGCGTCGTCGTGCACGAAGTTCACGTAGCGCGTCATCTTCAGGTCGATGTTGCGCAGCGCCTGCACTTCGCGGAAGATCTCGAGGTTGTGGTTGGCGATATCGGCCAGGGCCGGGAGCGAGAAGGCAGGACGGCCGCCGGCGATGCAACGCCACGAGCTGCCGTGCTCCTTGTTGACCAGCACCGGTTTGAAGCCAGCCTCGGCCAGATAGCGGAAGAGGGCCGTTCCGGCCATGCCGCCACCCGCCACGAAGGCACCGACCTTCTCCTCCTGTGCAGCCGTGTGGGCCGCGGAGGTGATCAGCGTGCAGCTGTCGGTCGGGTTGATCACGTTACCGATCTCCACCAGGTTAGCCATCGGGCCGCGCGGGGTAAACTCGCCCGTCACCTCAATGCCGTAAGGACGGAGGGCCTGCTTGGCGCGCGGGAGGCAGCGGCTGCCGCGGCACGCACCCATGCCGAGGCGCGAGATATGCTTGAGCTCCTGCGCGGTGATGCTGGTGCGGCCTTCGAGCAGCTTGAGCAGGTCGGCGAGGCGCACATCTTCGCAATGGCAGATGTAGGCCGATTCGTCGTCGGTAGTAGCCGGCGTCAGCTGGAGCGGCTCGGGATAGTTGGCCTTCACAATAAAGCCGCGGGCCTGCAGCAGCGCGTCGGTTCCCTCACCGGCGTACAGCTTTTCAGCCTTCACCACGGCCACGTTGGTCTTGTTGGGCTTGACAATTACGCGGCTGACAGTTCCTTCGCCCACCTTGGCGCCGTTGTCGTCCACCAGATAGACCTCGGCACCCGCCTCAACAGCCACCTCGACTGGCAGGTAGAGTTCGCTGCGGTCCGGACGGTATCCGAAGATAGCCAGACCCGGGCACTGCGAAACGCAATCCATACAGCCGATGCATTTGTCGTAGTCGATGACCGGCGTGACGGAAGTGGAGCTCTTGGTGATGGCAGCATGCTTGCAGGCGAACGAGCAAGGGTTGCAGGCAAAACCGTAGAGGCAGTCGGCCACCACGAATCCGCCCTTGGCCATCCGTTCTGCGGAGGGCTTGCGCGGCTCCTGCAGCACGCGGACGGGATGCTGCTGGGAATCGATATACTCTTTGGAGAGGGTCAGGTAAGCATCGTAGTCGATGCGGCGGCCCAGCTCCTGCTGGATTTCGTAAGCGCACTGGCGACCGCGCAGCACGGCAGAGGTACCTTCACCGATCCGGACGGCATCGCCCACACCGTGGCAGGCGCGGCCGAAGACCTCGGCACCCTTGCGCATCAGCTGGCTGTCGGGCAGCAGGCCGGTGCAGATATTGATACAGTCGATTCCATCGATGCGCACCTCGGTGCCCGGAATCGGCTTGAAGTTTTCACACTTGGCGATGATGGCGCCGATGACGCCGGTGCGGTCGGCATTCGGAATGGCCTCCACCAGCGTGTAGCCCGTCATGATGGGAATGCCCAGACGGCGGACACGGTTGGCCTGCACGGGGAAACCGCCCTCGCGCGGCATGGCCTCGATGATGGCCTTAACCCGTGCGCCAGCCTGAACAGCCTGATACGACGTGAGGTAGCCGATGTTGCCGGCACCCACCGTCAGGATGTTCTTTCCGAGCAGGGTAAACTCTTTGTTCATCATCCGCTGGACGACGGCGGCGGTATAGACGCCCGGAACGTCGTCGTTCTTGAAGGCCGGCATGAAGGGCAGTGCGCCGGCAGCCACCACCAGCTGGTCAGCCTCCACATAGAAGACCTCCTGGGTGGCGAGATTCTTGACTGCCAGCCGTTTGCCGGAGAGGATATCCCACACCACGCAATTGAGCATGATGCCTTCGTTGGAGTCGCCCGCCAGGGTCTTGGCAATGTCGAATCCGCGCATGCCGCCGAAGCGTTTCTCCTTCTCGAAGAAGAAGAACTGGTGGGTCTGCATCAGGAACTGACCGCCAATCTTGTCGTTGTTGTCTATCACGAGATTGTCGATCCCCGCCTTGCGGAGTTCTTCGCGCACCGCCAGACCGGCCGGGCCGGCACCCACGATGGCCACCGTGGTCTTGAAGACGCGCTTGGGCGCCTCTGCAGGCTGGTCGCAGGTGACCTTGGCAAAACTGTCCATGTCAATGCGGCGGACGTCCTTCACGCCGTCAACCTTGGTGATGCAGATACGACGGATGTGGCCATCTACGATCATCTCGCAGGCGCCGCATTTGCCGATACCGCACTCCATGGAATGGTTGCGGCCTGTCAGGCTGTGACGGTGAACGGGAAAACCTGCCTGATGCAGGGCGGCAGCGATGGTCTGACCCTTCTGGCCCTTAACCTTTTTGCCTTCATAAGTAAACTCCACGAGGTCCTCTGCGGGAACCTCCAGAATCGGATGCGATTTTATCTGGTACATGTTGTTATGTGAAAATGTTTCCGGCTGTTTTGTGAACTTTTTTTCAAAAGCAGCCTCAAAGTTATCATTTTTGTTCGTTAAAGCATCAATAATCTTTTAGGCGGAAAGATTGAGGGAAATTTTTTGGAAATCTTTTTCCGAAGGTGGCGGCTAATCCACCGCCCTCAAGCACGCACGCTTAGGGGTGAACCGGCCGGTCATGGCGGCGGGCTGGGGGATATATTTTCATTATCAAATAGATTTGCCTATCTTGCGAGAGTAAGTGTTCTGAAAACAATGAAAAAATTGTCCTCTTTTTTCTGTATCTTCATAGCCCTGCTATCAGTTGGTTCTCTCCCTGCTTGCAGCGGGAGCGACCCTGAGGGAGATACGCCAACGCCTTTGAAGAAGATTGCTTTGACAACGCAACAGGAGGCGATCCAGTCTCATGAGATAGATTTTTCACTCAATCTTTTCAAGGAAATCGTCGCACGGGAGCCTAATAAGAATCTGATGATTTCCCCCTTCAGCGCTTCCCTCTGCCTGGCGATGACAGCTTCGGGCGCCGAGGGAGAGACCTATACGCAAATGGCCTCCACGCTTGGCTTCGGGGGATTTACCCGCGAAGAGATAGGAGAATACTACAAGGTCCTTTGCAACGGATTGCTTGAGGCGGATAACACGACGAAGCTGGCCATCGCCAATGCTGTCTGGCCGGCGAATGACCTTTCTTTGACCCAGGCCTATCCGGCCTTTGTGAAGAACTGCTATTCCGCAGAAGTAACGCCCCTCGATTTCAGTGCGGCCAATTCAGTAGATAAGGTAAACAATTGGGCAAAGGAACATACAAATGGAATGATTCCCAAAGTCCTTGAATCTCTCGATGCTTCCACGCGCCTTTTGTTGAGTAACGCGCTCTATTTCAAAGGGAAGTGGGCTGGCGGTGACATGACGGCAAGCAAGCGGGACTTTACAAATTTCGCGGGAAATGTTGCTCGCGTCAATTTTTTTGGCGACACGCGTCGTGTCGGTTATTACTCCTCGGAGAACGGCTTTACCGCGTGTGGAATTCCCTATGGCAACAGCGCCTATAGTCTGGTAATCCTGTTGCCCAAATCCGACCAGGATATTAATTCATTTGTTGCATCCCTGACCCCGTCTCTCTTGACAAAAACGATGAACGCCGTGAAGAGGTTGATCAATGTTGAAGTCTATGTGCCGTCCTTCAAATCCGACTATACCATGGATGATAAGTTCAAATCGGCTCTTCAATCAATGGGAATGCAATTGCCTTTCAGCGGTTCCGCAGACTTTTCAGGTATTTCGACGGAGCCCCTGTTCATTGGCCAAATCCTCCAGAAAACAGCTATTGATGTGAACGAGAAAGGATCCGAAGCTGCAGCTGTTACAACGGTTACCCTGTTTGGCAGCAGCGAGGATCCAGGGACTTCGCAGCCCCCTGTCTTCATAGCTGATCGCCCCTTCGTATACGCTATCGTAGAACACTCCTACAACACGATCCTGTTCCTCGGCATCCACGGGGAATAGGATAATCTCCGACTCCGACGAATAATGGAAACTATAATACAATCGATAGATTATTGATTTGGAATTTTCACAATTTTTATGAGCAGTAACATGAAAAGGATTATACCCTGCATCTGTATCATGGTAGTCATCCTTAACGCTTGCGGGCCAAGGGAGGACAATAATTCCACAGATGGTGATAATCCTGTAAACATCGACGAGTTTATTCAACCGTTTATCGGCGTGATTGACTTGTCACGTGAGAATCAATTCCAGGAAGCTTTCCTCTATGGCGACTGGACCACCTCAAGAATTATGCGGGAGGTTTATGTCGACGGCGTTCTAACAGAGCGTTTTGACGTGAGCGAAAACGAGTTGCCGATTAAAAGTATCATTCTTCGTGAAGATCATACAGTCGGAAACGGCGTGGGAATCTGGATTTATGCCTACAACTGGATTCTGATTAAGTCCGGCAGTGGAGGCTGCGGCTCTTTCGAAGTTGCCAATGCCGGACCTGGCATGCTGTGGCTGAAGACAAAACGGAATCTTTCCGCGATGGCATATTCCAGTGACACGTCGGGGACGCACGAGTTTAATGTTTTTGAATTGATTCCGCGCGACGAATAAACACAATAGCCTTGACGCTTAACTCGCAGTGACACTGCAAGATGCTCAAAGTGCCACCCATGTTAAGGTACTCCAAGAGCCTCCGCCGCTTATTCCGCCACCAGCTCGAAGTCCAGCAGCTTTTGCTCCAAGGAGGCGCGGAGGACGCGGACGCGGACCCGGTCGCCCAGGGTGTAGGATTTGCCGGTGGCGTGGCTGACGGTCTTGTAGTTTTCGGCATCGAAAGCCAGATAGTCGTCCTGGATGTCCCGCAGGGAGATCATGCCCTCGATGTGTGTAGGCAGGATTTCCACGTAGATGCCCCACTCGGTCAGGCCTGAGATTTCGCCGTCGAACTCCTGGCCCACCTTGTCCTGCATGAACTCGATCATTTTGTATTTCACGCTGGCGCGCTCGGCCTCGGTGGCCAGCTGCTCGCGGTCGGAGGCGTGTTTGCAGCACTCCTCGTAGTAGGCCTTGTCCTGCGATCCGGCACCGCCCAGATAGAGGTCCAGCAGCCGGTGCGCCATCATATCGGGATAGCGGCGGATGGGCGAAGTGAAGTGGGTATAGTAAGCGAAGGCCAGTCCGTAGTGGCCGATGTTGTCGGTGCTGTAGCAAGCGCGGGCCATCGAGCGCAGCGCCATCATCTGCAGGGCACTCTCTTCCGGTTTACCTTTGATCCGGCCCATCAAGTCGTTGAGGCTCTTGGCGATGCGTTTGGGGTTGGAGGTGTCGCCCATCTCCTGCTTGAAGTTGTGGGCAAAGCGGCGGAGCTCCTCAATCTTTTCCGGATTCGGGTTGTCGTGGACACGGTAAACGAAGGTCGGATTCTTGACGGTGCAGTTCTTGGCCACGGTCTCCGCCACGCCGCGGTTGGCCAGCAGCATGAACTCCTCGATCAGCCAGTTGCTTTCGTGCGACTCTTTCCGGATCACGTCGATCGGCTTGCCGGCCTCGTCTACCAGCACCTTCATCTCGGGCCGCTCAAAGCTGATGGCGCCCGCCTCAAAGCGCTTCTTGCGCAGAATGTCCGCCAGCTCATGCAGCTTGCACAATTCAGCGGCCAGCGGGCCCTTGTGAGTTTCCAATATCTCCTGGGCCTGCTCATAATCAAAGCGCTGGTCCGAGTTGATCACGGTGCGGCCGAACCAGCTCTTGTGAACCTTGGCCTTGTCATCCATCTCGAAGACAGCGGAATAGCAAAGCTTATCCTCACCCGGGCGGAGCGAACAGAGCTTGTTGCAGAGCTTTTCCGGCAGCATCGGGACGGTGCGGTCCACCAGGTAAACCGATGTGCCGCGCGCATAGGCCTCCTTGTCCACCGGCGAACCGGGTCGGACATAGAAGGTTACGTCGGCGATATGGATGCCCACCTCATAGCGGCCGTCGCCCAGTTCGCGGAACGAAAGGGCGTCGTCGAAGTCCTTGGCATCCGCCGGGTCTATCGTGAAGGTGGTGACGGCGCGAAAGTCCTTACGGCGCGCGATCTCCGCCTCGGGGATCTTTTCAGAAATCTTGTCTGCAGCGGCCTCCACCTCGGGTTCGAAGCGGTAGGGCAGTTCGTATTCCGCGAGGATCGAATGCATTTCGGTGTCGTTTTCGCCCGGCCGGCCCAGCACATCCACGATCTTTCCGAGCGGCTCGGGCACCCCCTTGGGCCATTCGGTCACCAGCACGGCCACCTTGACGCCGTCTTCCGCCTTGATGCCACCGATGGTGGGCAGTGCGTCGGGCGAAGCCACCTGGATGCGGATATCATAGGGCATCGAGCGGCTCTCCACGATGGCCCAGACTTTGTTGCCGCGCACCAGCAGCGTGCCGATATGCGGACGGTGCGAGCGCTCCAGCACACAGATAATCTCGCCCTCCAGCCGGCCGTTGCGGGTGCGGTGATAGACCCCCACCTTGACGCGGTCGCCGTTCAGCGCGCCGCGCATTTTGTTCACGCCCACGAAGATGCTTTCCGGATACTCTTTGGTGGTGATGAAGCCCAGTCCGTCCCGGTTCATCGAGACAATGCCTTCCACCTTGGTTGCGGCTTTTTCTGCTTTATGCTGTTTGCGTCTGCGTTCGCGCGAAGGGGCGCCAGATTTCTTTCGCTGTCTGCTCATAAAATGATAACTTTGCCTCTCGGACAAATCGATAACAAAGATAAGAAATATATGCAAAAGCGCGTTTTATTGATGATTCTGGACGGTTGGGGCGAAGGGCCTGCGGACCGTTCGAATGCCATATATACGGCCGGAACTCCGGAAATCGACGCCCTGCGCGCCCAGTATCCCCACAGCCATCTTTCCGCTTGCGGCGAGGATGTGGGACTGCCCGACGGCCAGATGGGTAACAGCGAAGTGGGACACCTCAACATCGGCGGCGGCCGCATCGTCTACCAGGATTTGGTGAAGATCAACCGCGCCTGCCGCGCCCACGCCCTGCTGGAGAACGAAGAGATCCGCCGCTGCTACGAATATGTTCGCGCAAAGGGCTGTAAACTGCATTTCATGGGACTCTGCTCGCATGGCGGCGTGCACAGTTCGCTCGAGCATCTTTATGAGTTTCTGGCAGAAGCGGCCCGGTTCGGGCTCCGCGATGTGTTTGTCCACTGCCTGATGGACGGTCGCGACACCGACCCCCACAGCGGCGCCGGATTCCTGGCAGAGCTGGAGGAGCGGATGGCACAAAGCACCGGCCGGATTGCCTCTGTCTGCGGCCGTTTCTACACGATGGACCGCGACAAACGCTGGGAGCGCGTGAAGGCCGGTTATGACCTGCTGGTCAGCGGAATCGGCAAACCGTTTGCCTCTGCGGCCGAGGCGGTGAAGGCTTCGTATGATGCCGGCGTGACGGACGAGTTTATCGAGCCGGCAGTAATAGTCGGGGCCGACGGAAAGCCGCTCGCTACGATCGAGGCCGGCGATGCCGTCATCTTCTTCAACTTCCGCAACGACCGCGCCCGGGAAATCACCACCGTCCTGACGCAGAAGGATATGCCGGAAGCGGGGATGCACACCCTTCCGCTCTACTACTGCTGCCTGACCCCGTACGACGACACCTTCACCGGGTTGCACATCCTCTTTGACAAGGAGAATGTCTCACAGACCCTCGGCGAGGTGGTGGCCGCTGCCGGCCGCACCCAGCTGCGCATCGCCGAGACCGAAAAATACGCCCACGTCACCTTCTTCTTCAACGGCGGCCGGGAGACCCCCTTCGAGCGGGAAGACCGCATCCTCATCAACTCCCCGAAGGTGGCCACCTACGACCTCCAGCCGGAGATGAGCGCGCCACAGGTCAAGGAGGCGCTGGTGGACGATCTGGCTACCCGCAAGCACGACATGATTATCCTGAACTTCGCCAATGGTGACATGGTGGGCCATACCGGCGTCTATGACGCCATCGTCAAGGCGGTCCGGTATATCGATTCCGCAACGGGCGAGATTGTGCGCGCGGCCCGTGCTGCCGGCTACACGGTGCTCATCACCGCAGACCACGGCAATGCCGATCACGCCGTCAATGAAGACGGCACGCCCAACACGGCGCACTCGCTGAACCTGGTGCAGTTCGTGGTGGTGGACGACGACGTCAAAACCGTCGCCGACGGCCGTCTGGCCGACATCGCCCCCACGATCCTTCACCTGATGGGCATCCCCCAGCCCCCCGCCATGACTGGCCAGTCGCTGGTGAGAGAGTAGGCTAACTATTCGCAGCAGCCGTCCGATTCGAGAGCGGCAGGGATGCGGGCCTCCTTGGCGCGGGCAGCACGGTCCACGAGCCACTGGAAAATGGGCAGGAATTCCTTGTAGCCCAGCTTGCCGTAGAGGAATTCGGGATGGAACTGGACGCCGAGGATGTTGTTACCCTCGATGACCTCGACCATTCCGTCGGGTGCCACAGCGGTCACGCGCAGGCCGTTACCGATCTGCGAAACGCTGAAGTTGTGGCTGGTGTTGACCTTGATTTTCTTCTTCTTGCCCATAAGCTGGTAGAACTCGGAGTCCTTCTCAATGATGATCTTGTGGGCCTTCTTGTTGATCAGCACGTTGTAGCCGTCTTCCACGCGGCGGTGCTCCAGTGCATTGGGGTTGAGATCCACATTCTTGCGGGTCTTTCCCTTGTAATAATTGTTCAGGTGCTGGTGACCCAGGCAGATGCCGAGCATCGGCTTGCCGGCCGCTTCGCAGGCCTTGATCAGGCGCTTGTCATAGGTGTAGCGCTTGGCGGTATCCTTGGCAGCCTTGCCCGGGATGATGAGGGCGTCAATCTGCGCAGCAAGAGCCTCTGCCAGCGAGTCGCTGGTAGCATACTGGTCGAAGATGATCATTTCTGCACCGGCGTCGCGGAGGCAGTTGTCATAGAAAACCTTGGTGGAATCTTTCATGCCGGAGCAGGCGATGCCGATCACGATGGTCAGAAGAGCGGAGAGAATATTCATGTTTTTAGTTTTTAAGGTGTTACAAAAGGATCTACGATGGTGCCCGGAAGTGAAATCGGATCCGGGGACTGGGCGATGAGTTGCGATGGCACGAACAGGGCGAGCTCCATCTGCGGCGATTCGTAAGGATGTTTCTGCTGTTTCATGGTTCGTATCGCCTATTTTCCGTAAAGGAGCACGCCGGCTCCGTTGGTGGTGTTCTGTGACATTTTCTGGGAGCTGTGCGCCACCCCGGCCACCTCAACCTTTTTCCAGTTGAAAGGCAGGCCCAGACTGTCTGCGACCGCCTTGGCGCGCGCAAAGAAGAACTTGCCGCGCTCGTAGCGGCACTTGCCCTGCGCATAGGCGCCCGGAGAGGAGGGCAGCTGACTGTCCTGTTCCACGGTGGATGCCGTGTCGGCCGTGCCCAGATGGACCGTAAGATCGCGGGCAAAATAGGCCGCCAGTTGCTCGCGAGATATCTCCATTCCCAGCACGGAGTACGGGAAGTCGTAGGTCTCGGTGCCATCCGAGATGCCGCCCGGATCCGGCACGGTATAGTAGCCGGCATTCGAGCAGACAACCCTGTCCACGCGGGCCTCCGGCATGTGCAGCATCATCCGGTGGGAGAACTGACCGCCGGCAGAATGGCCCCAGAGGTCATATTTCGTGGCGGTCATGCCCAATTCGGAGGTGAAATAGTCGAAGAGCGACTCGAGCACGTTATAGGTGCACAGCTCGTGCGGCTTGGGGTCCCAGACCGATGTGGACCAGGAGACGTTTCCGAGCTGATAGTAGGAATTGGCGTATTGATCGGAGTCAAAGCAGGGGGCGATGACCACCACCCGCTTGTTGGTGGCGATGGTCTTCCAGTTGCTGATCATGGAGATGGCGTTGCGGCCGGAACCATGCATCGCGAAGAGAACGGGGCAGCTGGTAACGGGATCAGAGGGAATGAAGGTATAAACCTTGATGGGCTTGTGGTAGAGCGGCGCGTAGCCGTTATAAACCAGGGAGTCCATCACGTTGCGCTTCAGTTGCTTGGGGGTTTTGGCCGTCACGGCGCCCGATTTTGTGAAGGTGGAAAGGTCTATCTTCATCGGGATCAGGTGGCCAGCCTCCGGCTTCAGGGTGACGGAGGTGCTCTTCTCGTAGGTCGCCTTGTTGGTGGTGACGGTGAGTTTGGTGAGCACCGGCGTGGTGCCGCCGCTGTAGCGGGGCATGATGGCCGCATAGATCTGCAGCGCAGAGTCGAACGAACGGCCGGCGAGCGTGCAGGCCTCGAGGAGACGCACCACGATCGGCGTGGTGGTGTTGCCCGTAACGGATGAGGAGAACCCGGTGGTCGGATAGAAATATCCCGTACCCGTGATGGCCTTGCCGGAGCACTGGATGGTGACGGACTGGAAGATCTCATCTTCCGCCATGTCGGGCGCGGTACCGTAAATATGGAAGCGGAGCAGCGTGCAGCCATAGTTGAGCTGGATGCCGTCCAGGGTGTATTTTCCGTCTTCCGAGCGCAGCTGTTCGCCGTTGACCCACGCGAAAAGCGGGATATATTCGCCATTGATGACACCGTCGTGCCGCTGCACCTGCATCGCGGTAACGGGGGTTGCCAGGCGGCCCTTGCCATTGTAAAGCTCGTAGCGGAGGTGACGGTTGGCCGGAACGGAAACCGCCCTCACGTTGTCCATCGTATAGCCGTTAAGGTTGTAGGCGCCAAAATCGATGGTTCCGCGGAAGCGGCCCTTGCTGATGCTGGTGAGGGTTGCCTTCGGGCCACCAGGTCCGCCAGAGGTATCCTTGGCTGCGCCGAAGATCACACCGAGCGTCTCATCGCCCTCCCAAACCAGGTTGTCATCGGTCAGGGTCAGGCGGGTCAAACCAGACTCGGATTGCGCCGCTGCGGCGGGCTGCACGGCCTCAGTCGCCTGCACCACTGCCGGCATCTGGGCGAACACCTCCATCGAAACCACACCCGGCTCCTTCTCCGGCTCCACCATCGCTCCACCCTCCAACTGCCCGCAGGAAGCACCCAGCACGGTCGTCACGACCATGGTCAAAACCACAGTCAACTTATTGGCAATTCGCTGTAATTGATAGCCCTTCATCCGCAGTAGTTCGAACTACGAAGATAGTGAAAAAAGGACAAAACTGGACCAGCCGGGCTTCGCGGTCAGCATCTCGTTACTTGTGCTTGTAGTTGGGGTCGAAGGTTTCGTTCAGGATGCGAGCCATGCGGTAGCCGGCGACACGGAGCTGACGCTCGATGAGGGCGCGAGACTTCGCATCCGTGTCGGGGTCCATCACGATGGGATTCTTCCCGTCAGGGCGGTTGATCTCGTAGATCATGGCGCAGTTATCGCCGCACTCCTTGGCCCAATCCTTGGGCGTTCCGGCGGCCACTGCGGCTTTTTCCTTTTTCGAGAAGGTATCTAGAACGGCTGCGATCTCGTCCGGGGTCATTCCTCTAAAGAGCCTTGAAGGCATGGCATCGTAGATACGGTGGAAGCTTTTGACACTTTTGCCCTGATACTCGGTCACGACCGGCCCTTTGAATCCTGTATAGACAACGTGCACCGGACAGTGCATATCTCCCACCATGTGAATGATGAAGCGGATATTCAGAACCACCTCTTCCGGGGTCAGGGTCTGATAATGACTCAGGTTATACCAGGCATACTCGATACCATAGATAGCGTCGCCGCGGCCCACCCTGACGGTAGGATTATAGAGATGGGTGTCCGGATAAACGTAGAACGAATGCCACTTCGAGCAGTAGCGATATTCCTCATCCTCACGGTGTTTATCCATCCACGAAGCATCCAGCTTGAGGTCGTAATCCATGTACTTTGCGATATTCTCCTTGGCCGTAGGCGTAAGGTTACGCTGCGCGATGGCGACGATGGCCTGGTGTCCGAGACCGGTCCAAGCCGCAACGCTAAAAGAAAAAACGGTCCCCGCCAACAGGCATAACAGGACCCTTTTCACATAAGATGCTCCTTTCATTTGAAATCGATTTAATACCCACACTTTTACAAAGATAGCAGTTATTCTCATGATTCTCATCAAATGGGATTGTTTTTGTTCTGTCTGCCGGTAACCGGAGGGCATGGCTAGTGTCCCAAAAACAGGGGGACTAGCCACGATAGACCGGGGTTTTCATGGCTAGTGGCACACAAACCGGGACACTAGCCACGGCACAAAAAAAAGACCGCGCAAGCGGTCTAGTGGTCCCTACTGAAACCATACCTGGGTTTGTAATAAATGTTTCTCTATCAAGTGCTTGTACCTCTTATCGGATAGATCAATCGAC
>JBGUJZ010000028.1:0-2335 GCA_045114175.1 Bacteroidales bacterium
AGTCCTCGTGGCTGCCTTTATTCATCTTTGGCGCACTAACGAGAAGTTCCGAAACTCCATGATCAAGATCTGGAACGGGATCAAGAATACCATCGGGAAGTTTGTCTCCGAGGTCAAGACGCGGTTTGACGGCCTCGGTATCGACTTTGGAAAGATCGCCTCTACTATGAAAAAGATCTGGGAGGGTTTCTGCCAGATCCTTGCTCCGATTTTTGAAGGTGCATTCAAGATCATCGCTGCCGTTCTAAAAACGGTGCTGGATGTGATCATCGGTGTGCTCGATATCTTTATCGGCATCTTCACAGGTGACTGGAAGAAGGTCTGGCAGGGAGTGAAACGAATCTTCTCCGCCGTATGGACTGGAATTAAGAGCGTTCTCACTGCAGCCCTGAATACGATAAAGAATGTGACGAATACCGTGCTGAGCTGGTTTGGCACCAACTGGAAGAAAATCTGGAATGGGATCAAGAGCTTCACTTCAGGCCTTTGGAATGGTCTCAAGTCACTGGCAGCTAAAGTGTTCAATGGAATAAAGACTGCAATACTGACGCCGATCCGGGCAGTGAAAAGCGGCCTCTCGTCCCTATGGAACGGAATCAAGAGCACCGCTTCTTCTGTATGGAGGAGCATCAAATCCACGGCCAGCTCTATCTGGAGCAGCATCAAGACTGCCGTAACCTCGCCTGTGCAGGCGATCAAATCCACGCTTTCCTCGGCGTGGGGCAGCATTAAGTCTGCAGCAAGCTCGGCGTGGTCAAATATCAAGAATGCCATGATCTCACCGATCAATTCCGCAAAGTCTACGATCAGCGGAATCATCAGCAAGATCAAAGGCTTCTTCCCTCTTTCCATCGGCAGGATCTTCAGCAACCTGAAGCTGCCGCATATCAGTGTGTCCGGTGGTAAGGCACCATTCGGCATTGGAGGCAAAGGCTCCCTGCCTTCCTTCAGTGTCAGCTGGTATGCAAAGGCTATGGAAAAAGGAATGATCCTGAACAGCCCGACGATCTTTGGCATGAAGAACGGATCGCTGCTTGGCGGCGGTGAAGCCGGATCGGAAACAGTGGTCGGAACGGACTCACTGATGAATATGATCACATCGGCAGTATCCGGTGTCGGTGATGAAATTGCCAACGCCCTTCTCTCCGCAGGAAAGACCGGTCACTCCGGTGATGTGAACATCAATGTGGAGGTCTCCGGCGCTGAGAATCCGGAGGAATGGGCTCGCAAGTTCGTGAAACAGATGAGACTGGAAATGAGGACGGTGTGATATGGGAAAGAAAACAAGTAAAAAGCCGAAAGGCCTATCTATAGCAAGGAACAATATGAAGTTCGCCTGTTCTTGGAAGAAAGGCGAATCATACAGTGACAAGCAGCAGTTTTCCTATCTGGTCAACCGTGCCGGGAAATCAGACAAATGGACAACCGCAGTCAACATCGGCAAGGCTGTAACCAGCAAGTCGGTGTCCCTGTCACTGTCAAACTACTTCCCTTACTCCGGCAAGCCGAAGATCACGGAATTCAAGTTCAGGGTAAGGGGTGTCTCAGATAAAGAAAAATGGTCAGATTGGGTAAGTCAGGCGTTCTCTATCGACGTCCCGGCAAAGCCCAGCCTGTCCGCCTCTCCAAGCGAGAGCAATTATAACCAGTGCACCTTCAGCTGGAGCGTCGATACGTCCAATACCCATAAGGTGTTCACCGACGTCGAGTATCAGACAAAGCTGGTCGAAAACTACGACTACGGCGGTGACAAGGGCTGGACTTCCGGCACTGGCGGTGCAAGCGGAAGCAAGACCTATACGGAATCAGCAGCTACAATCGCGTCCGGCTCCCATACCAGATGGTTCCGGGTGCGCTCGCGTGGTGCTGCCGGGGTCAGCGAATGGCGCTACTCCTGCCGTGTTTACTCCGCGCCTTATGCTGCTTCAAATGTCAAGGCAAACGTCACCAATCAGGCTGGCGGCATGCAGGTGAAGGTCACATGGTCGCAGACAAAAAACAACGCCTACCCGGTCGATTCGACAACAGCCGAATATGCCATAAAGGTTCCCGAGGACGGTCTCACCTACAACGGCACCGCTGACGGAGTGATCGGAACAATGGCAGGTGCAGGCGGCGCGGCATCAGCATTCATCAGCCAGAGTCTTGCGAAGGACGAGTGCCTGTTTGTACGGGTAAGCACTACCCATCTGTACCAGACGACCTATAGCGGCTGGGTGCTTGCCAGCACCGGTTCCTTGAAAGATCCGGAAATCACGGATATCCAGACGGATGACACCACCTTCCGGGCAACGGTCACGGCAAACAACCTCTCGGATGTCCCGGGATCATTCCT
>JBGUJZ010000029.1:0-118143 GCA_045114175.1 Bacteroidales bacterium
CCGGCAAATATGTGATCAAGGGCATTCTGCTGGGTTACGAAACCTTTGAGGAGACCATTGAAGTCAAGAAGAATACGGATCTTGGCATCCGCAAACTGATTCCGGAAGTCAACCAACTGACCGGCGCCGTTGTCTCCGATATCGGCAACCCCATCACGGTCAAGAAAGATACCATCGAGCACAATGTGGGCATCATGAAGAGCTCCGACAACGATGTGCTGGAAGACCTGCTGAAGCGTCTGCCGGGTATCGAAGTGGGCTCCGACGGCTCCATCACCTCCAACGGTAAGACTATCTCCAAAGTCTATATCGACGGCAAGACTTTCTTCCTGGACGACCCGAAACTCGCCACCAAGAACCTGCCGGCCAAGATTGTGAACAAGGTGCGCGTGGTGAACAAGAAATCTGAACAGGCCGAATTCACCGGTATCGACGATGGCGATGAGGAGACCGTGCTCGATCTGAGTATCAAGAAGGGCATGATGAACGGCTGGATGGGTAACCTGACGGGGGGCGTGGGTTCCGACCTGCGTGGCAAGGATGCCGACGGCAACCCCATCAAGAACGACTTGCGCTTCCAGGGCGGCGGTATGCTGGCCAAGTTCACCGAGAGCGACCAGGTGGTGGTGCTCGGTAACGCCAACAACACCAACAACCGTGGTTTCAGCGACATCACGGGCGATGCGATGGGTGGCATGCGCGGCGGCGGAATGCGCGGCGGCAACAACGGTATCTCCACCTCCTACATGCTGGGTGTAAACGGTACCAAGAGTTTCAAGGACAAATCCGAAATCAGCGGCAACTACCTCTTCAACGCCAACCTGCGCGCAGTGGAAGAGGCCACCGATAAGACCGTCTTCAAGGAGGACGGCACCTCGCTGAACAGCAAGAACGAGTCCATCAACCTGACCAACACCTACGGTCATCGTGCCGGCGGCCGTTTCGACTGGAAGATCTCCAAGCAGACCTCCATCCTCTTCATGCCGTCGTTCAACTACGGCTGGGGCGATTATTCCGAGAAAACCGACTACGCGACCACCTCGTACGACGGCACCAAACTGGCCAAGGTCAACGACGGTTCTTCGCTCTCGACCGGCAACAACACCAACAAGAGTGCCGGCGGCCGGCTGCTCTGGCGCCAGCGGATCGGCAGCACGGCAGGCCGCACCATTTCGGTGATGACCAACTACAACTTCTCGAACACCACCCTCGACGGGTACAACCAGTCTACGACCAACGCCTACACGGACGACGCAATCACCAGTTCCAACATCGTGGACCAGACCTTCGCGCAGGAGAACAATTCAGCGAATATCGGCACCAGGGCCACCTATACCGAACCGCTGGGCGGCAACTTCTTCATGGAGGCCAACTACCGCTACAACTACACCTGGAACCGCCAGGTGAAGAATACCTACAACGCAGACGCTTCCGGTGATTACACGGTCTTCGACGAAGATTATTCCAGCGCCGTGACCAACAAGGCCATCAACCAGCGCGTGGGCCTCAGCTTCAAGAAGCAGGAAAACAAGTACAACATCACGGTCGGTGCGGAGTTTATCCCTTCGCGGACCATCAGCAATACCACGATCGGCTACACCGAGCTGACCCCGTTCGACCGCACGGTTTACAATTGGGCCCCGAACGCACGGATCGACCTGAACTTCTCCGACAACCACACGCTGCGCCTCAACTACCGCGGCCGCACCTCGCAGCCTTCGGTCTCGCAGCTGCAGCCCGTGCCGGACAACTCCAACCCACAGCAGGTCAAGCTCGGTAACCCGAACCTCACCCCGTCGTTCTCGCACAACTTCTTCTCCGAATACAGCGTGACCGATATGGAGACCTTCGCTTCGCTGAACATGTTCCTCAACGGCTCCTACACCACCAACAACATCGTCAACGCAGCTTACTACGGTTCGGATGGCGTGCAGTACACCATCCCCATGAACAACGAGAAAGGCGCGCTCAACGGCCGCCTCTTCATGATGGCCAACGCACCGATTGCCAAGAGCAAGTTCTCCCTCTCCTCCTTCACGATGGCCAACACCAACCGCGGTGTAAACCTCGTGGGCAAGGATCTCATTGATCCGACCCTCCCGGCTTCCTATCAGAACCGGGCCAACTATACGGAAAACCATTACACGACGGCCGGTATCGGCGAGACCCTCCGCATGGTCTATCGCGACGATATCTTTGAGGCATCCATCGGCGGAAGCGTCCGCTGGTCGCAGTCCTGGTACAGCATCACCACGCAGAACGTGGCAGCCGCCTGGACCAATGGCCTCGAGAGCCGCGTGATTGCCAACATCCCGAATATCATCAACTTCCAGACTGATCTGCGCTACACCTTCTACCGTGGCTACTCTGCTCAGTTCAACGAGCCGATGGCCGTTTGGAACGCGGAGATCAGCAAACAGGTGCTCAAGAACCAGGCTACGGTGGCCGTCAAGATGTACGACATCCTGAACCAGTCGCGCAACGTGATGCGCACCACCGCCGACAACTACGTCCTGGATACGATGAACAACACCCTCGGGCGTTACTTCATCGTCTCCTTCACCTGGCGCTTCGGTAAGTTCGGCGAAGGCGGCAGCCCCATGCAGCGCATGATGGGCGGTCGCGGCCCGGGTGGCCCCGGCAGACCTCGTCCCGGTGGCCCTGGCAGAAGATAGCATGCAGTATCTAGGCGAAATCCTCTCTTTGACCGTTGCCGTCTCCTGGACGGCGACGGCTCTTTTTGCCGATACGGCCAGCCACCGGATCGGTGCCCTTCCGCTCAACCTGTTCCGCATGGCCCTCTCGCTGGTGCTGCTCGGAGGCTTCCTCTGGGTGGTTTGCGGCGCACCGTGGCCCGTGCATGCCGACGGCCGAACCTGGTTCTGGTTGCTGATGTCAGGCCTGGTGGGCTATGTCTTCGGCGATTACTGTCTCTTCAACTCCTACGTCATCTTCGGCAGCCGCTTTGGCCAACTCTTTATGACGCTGGCACCGCCGGCCGCTGGAATTGCCGGCTGGCTAATGCTGGGGGAGAGCCTTTCGTGGCGCTCCTGGCTGGCGATGGTGGTCACCCTCACCGGTATCGGTATCACCATCCTGGCCCGAAACCGCGACTCGCATAAGCTGACGCTGAAACTCCCGTTGAAGGGCGTATTGTTCGGAATTGGCGCAGGCGTCGGCCAGGGTTTGGGCCTCGTGCTCAGCAAGGTAGGCTTGACGCACTATGAGAGCGCGCTGGCCGCCTCCGGAGAGGTGCTGCAGCAGGCCCCGTGGGCACTGCCCTTCGCCGGCACCTTTATCCGTGCCATTGCCGGACTCGTGGGATTCTGGCTGATTCTGGCGCTGCGCAAGGAACTGCCCCAGCTCCGCAAAGCCATCCGCGACCGCAAGGGAATGGCCTGCACCGGTCTCACCACCTTCTTCGGTCCTTTCCTGGGCGTTTCGCTCTCGCTGATGGCGGTCCAGTATGCCCCGGCCGGCATCGCCTCCACCCTGATGGCCCTCACTCCCATCCTCATCATCGCTCCCTACGCCATCATCCACCGCCAGAAGGTCTCCTTCAAGGAGATCCTCGGCGCCATCATCGCCGTCGCCGGCGCAGCCCTTTTCTTCCTGCTATAAATCTTCTTCCGGGAGTTCGCGGACACCCACGTAGCGGCGCCACTTGTCCAAGAGGGCGGCCATATCGTCGGGGATGGGCGATTCGAAGTACATATCGCGCCCCGTGGTGGGATGGACGAATCCCAGCACCTGCGCATGCAGGGCCTGGCGGGGCAACAGTGCGAAACAGTTATCGATAAACTGCTTGTATTTGGCGTAGAGCGCCCCCTTGAGGATGCGGTCGCCGCCATAGAGGGCATCATTGAAGAGCGGATGCCCGATGGAATTCATGTGTACGCGGATCTGATGGGTGCGGCCCGTTTCCAGCACGCATTCAACCAGCGTCACGTAGCCGAAGCGCTCCAGCACGCGATAGTGCGTCACCGCCCACTTGCCGGGACCGTCTTCCGGGAATGTACGGAACCGCAGGCGGTCGTTGGGGTCGCGGCCGATGTTGCCCGAGACCGTGCCTTCATCGTCCGCCACATTGCCCCAGACCAGGGCCACATAGCGCCGCGTGATGGTATGCTCAAAGAATTGCTTGGCCAGATGCATCTGGGCGGCATCGTTCTTGGCCACCACAAGCAAGCCGGAGGTATCCTTGTCGATGCGGTGCACCAGCACCCCCATTCGCTCGTCGTCTGCCGCCGCGTCGGGGGTAATGCCCAGATGATAGGCCAGTGCATTGACCAGTGTACCGGTAAAGTGGCCGTGGCCGGGATGGACCACGAGGCCGGCCGGTTTGTTGACCACCAGCAGGTCGTCGTCTTCATACACGATATCGAGCGGAATGTTCTCCGGAACCACTTCAAAACCGCGCCGTTCGTAGGGCATCATAATGGTGATGACATCCAACGGGCGAACCTTGTAGTTGGCCTTGACCACGCGGTCTGCCACTCGCACATAACCGGCATCAATCGCCAGTTGGATGCGGTGACGCGAGGTCTGCGCCATATGAAGCGAAAGGAATTTGTCTATGCGTACCGGCTCCTGGCCGCGATCTACCTCAAAGCGGAAATGCTCAAAGAGCTCCTGCTCCTCATCTTCTACGGGCAGGGTATTGTCGGGGAACTCACTCATTGCAGCGGTGCAGCGTCCTGCAGGGCAGCGATTTTGGCGGGATCTACCGTGAGATAGATGGAAACTTTGGTGCCGCGCGGGAACGTACCGCCCGCAGCGGCGGGAGACTGACTGTAAACGACGGCCGCCACGGAATCTTCCGGGGTCTTGACAGAGGCGTCGAAGGAGACACCGGCCACGTTCAGCGAGTTCTCAATAATCATCTCGCGGGCCATCTCCTCCGTATAACCGGAGAGAAGCGGGATGTAGGTGGCATTTTCACCGGGGCTGACGCCCAGCACCAGATTGACGGACGAGCCCACGTCCACCTTGGTACCCGGTTCAACGGGATTACTGCCGAGCCGCTGCTGCAGCACGTTGTTGGTGGCCATATCCTGGGTATAGGAGAGCGTGCCGATCCGCAAGCCTTTGGCCAGAATCTCGGTCTTTGCGGCGCGCAGCGAGAGGCCCACCAGCGAGGGCATCTCCACCTGCTTGGTCTGGGTGGCGTTGATGGTGATCAGGACACGACGGCCGCGCTTCACGTGGCTGCCGGCATCCGGATTCTGGGAAAAGATTGCGCCACGCTCCAGTCGGTCCACATAGACCGAATCGGTGACGTCCAGCCGGACACGCGCGTCGCGGGCCACACGGGTGGCCGAATCCAGCTGCATTCCGTAAAAGTCGGGGACTTCGAACTCTTTGTTGTGACGCGTGAAACGCCCCAGCAGGAACTGGGTCAACAAAACAAGGGCGAATAGTAAAATAATCGCCCATAACAGATTGCGTAAAAACCAGAAGATACGCTTTCTATGATTTGAAGTATTCGCCATTCTGGGTGGCGGAGGAACCTACCAGAGATCCTCCGAGGATACTGTCAGTTTCTTGCGGCCATGACGCCGACGAGCTGCCAGTACGCGACGTCCGTTCGGAGTGGACATACGCTCACGGAAGCCGTGCTTGTTGCGTCTCTTGCGCTGTGAAGGTTGAAATGTACGTTTCATTTATGCTGTATTACTTTTTCCAAAGGGAGTGCAAAGGTAATGCTTTTGTCGCAAATTGCAAATTTATTGGGAGAGAATCACCAACTTTTTCCCTTCGAACCAAGGCTCTTTGTACCACAGGGTGATATCGCAGAAGGTGAATTGGTTGGGCGAAAGCCGGTGGCGCACGATGCAGGCCTCCGCTTCCGCCTCTACCTCCCCTCCCTTGAGGCAGATGAGCGAGCGGCCAAACCGCCCCTTCACCCAGCCGTAAAGGTCGCTCAGCGGGGCCACGGCCCGCGAAACAATATAATCGTAATGCTGCGGCAGGCTCTCCACGCGGGCATTGACCGTCCGGACATTCTCCAGCCCCAGCGACTCGGCCACCGCGGCCGCCACTCTGATCTTCTTGCCGATCGAATCGCACAGGGTGAACTGCGCCTCCGGGAAAAGGATGGCCAGCGGAATGCCGGGAAAACCGCCGCCGGTACCCAAATCCAGCACCGAGGCGCCTGCGGGCAACTCCACCGCCTTGCCAATCGAGAGGCTGTGCAGCACGTGGTGCTCGTAGAAATCGTCCATATCCTTGCGGGAGATGACGTTGATCTTGGCGTTCCAGTCGCGGTAGAGCGGCTCGAGCGCGGCAAAACGCTCGCGCTGCAGGGCCGTCAGGTCGGGGAAATAGCGCTCCAGGGTTTTCATTCTTCCATCAGCAATTTGCGGGCACGGCGGATCCGCGTCTTGACCGTTCCCATCGGGAGCGACAGGATGCGGGAGATATCTTCATACGAGAGGTCCCGCAGGAAACGGAGTTCCGCCACCTCGCGGTAGGTTTCGGGCAGGCGGGAGAGATTCTCGAGCGACTTGGCAATCGCCTGATCCAGAATGATTTTTTCTTCCGGATTGTCGGCGCCGGCCACCTCGGCCGCATCTCCCTCCTGCTCCACCAGCAGCGGCGCAATGGAGTTGCTCTTGCGACGCAGGTGATCTACCGCTTCGTTGCGGGCGATGTTGTAGAGCCAGGTGGAAAAGGCGTATGAAGAATCATACTTGTTGATATTCATATAGACCTTCAGGAAGCTCTTCTGGCAGATATCTTCGGCATCCTCCACCACGCGGACATATCCCATCAGGTGGGCAATCAGCGGCCCGCGGTAGCGCTCCAGCAAGGCTGTCAGCGCCGCCTGGTCCCCTTCGAGGGCCGCCGCAATCAGTTCGCGGTCGGAGAGTTTAGTGCGCTTCGAGCCAGTTTTTTCCATAATTGCACTCTGCGGTAAGCGGGATGGAGAGGCTGCACACCGCCTCCATCTCCTGTTTGACCAGTTCCATCACGGCCGGCAGTTCGTCGGCCGCCACATCCAGCACCAATTCGTCGTGGACCTGCAGCACCATCTTGCTGCGAAGGCCACGCTCCTTGAGTCCGCGATAGACGCTGATCATCGCCTTCTTGATGATGTCGGCCGCCGTGCCCTGGATGGGCGCGTTGATGGCGTTGCGCTCAGCCAGCGCGCGGACCGCCGGATTCTTGGATGCGAGATCGGGCAGGAAGCGCTTGCGGCCGAAGAGGGTCTCCACATAGCCCTTGCTGCGCGCCTCTTCCACCACGCGATCCATATAGGCGCGGACCTTCGGGTAATGGGTAAAGTATTGTTCTATAAAGACTTTCGCCTCGCTGCGCGGGATTTCCATCCGCTGGGCCAGGCCAAAGGCCGATATGCCGTAAATGATGCCGAAGTTCGCCACCTTGGCCTGCCGACGCTGCTCCGGGGTGACCTCGGAAAGGGGCACGCGGAAAATGCGGGAGGCCGTATCGGCGTGAATATCCGCTCCGTGGTTGAAACCCTCCACGAGGGCGGGATCGCCGCTCAGTTCGGCCATTAGCCGTAATTCAATCTGGGAATAGTCGGCCGACACGATGAAGCCATCGGGGGAGCCGCTCACGAAGGCCTTGCGAATCTCGCGGCCGCGTGCGGTGCGAATGGGGATATTCTGCAGGTTCGGCTTGACCGAGCTAAGCCGGCCGGTAGCCGTAAGGGCCTGGTTGAAAGTGGTATGGATGCGGCCGGTGCGCGGATTGATCAGCGCGGGCAACGGATCCAGATAGGTCGAAATCAGTTTGCGAAGCGCACGGTATTCCAGAACCAGCCCCACAAAAGGATGGCGGTCCTTCAGGTCGGAGAGGGTCTCTTCGTCCGTGGGATAATCCCCGCGGCGTCCCTTCTTGATCTTGGGATCGAGCGCCAGCTTCTCAAAAATCACCTGCCCCACCTGACGCGGCGAAGCCAGGTTCAGGGCCGGCTCTCCACTCACCTCGCGGGCCTGCGCCTCAATTTGCGCGAGCTCCACGCCCAACTGGACGGAATACTCTTTCAGGGGCTGCGGATCCACGCGGACACCGGTATGCTCCATATCGGAGAGCACCTCGATCAGCGGCATCTCCACCCGGGTGTAGAGATCCCAGAGGTTCTGTTCCCGCAACTCGATGCGCAGCAGCGGCGCGAGCGCATAGAGGGCCACCACTTCACGCGGCAGGCGGAGCGGATCTTCCGCAGGGGCGCTCGCGGGCGCCTCAACCGGTGCGGAGAAGAGATCCAGCTGTGGAGCAGGCTGTGCCGGGGCTTCTGCCGCCGGTGCAGAAGCAGCCTCGAGATCCACGTTCAGATACGATCCTGCCAGGATTTCCAGCTTATGCGGCCGCTCGGGGTTGAGCAGATAGTGCATCAACTCCACATCGTGCAGTTCGCCCGCCCACTCTACGTGGTTTTCCAGGAAGAGCAGCAGCGTGCGCTTGAGATCGAAACCGCACTTGATGATGGCCGGGTCTGCCATCAGCCGGCGGAATTCAAGCGATTCCGCATCGAAGACCGTATAGTTGCTGCCGCAACCGACAGCCACCTGCAGCGGCTCGAAAGCCAGGGAACGCTTGCGCGCGGAGATGGCGCAGCGGCCGGCTTCCCGCACGGCAGCTGCCATTGCCTCGGGGGAGAGCTCTACGCAGGAGAGCGCCTCTTTCTGCGGCTCCAGTTCGGGCGGAGTAAAGCCCTCCGCCGTTGGGAGCAGCCCTTTGAGCGAATTGAATTCGTAATAGTTGAAGAGGTCGGCCACGGCGGGGCTGTAGCTGGCCCGCAGGCGCAGATCCTGCTCCTTGTAGTCCAACTCCACGTCGGTGCGGATGGTGGCGAGCTTCTTGCTCAACCGGATATAGGGTTCCGCGCTGCGCAGAGACTCCTGCAGGCGCGGTGTCAGTTCACCGATGTGGGCGTAGATATTCTCTACGGTCCCATACTTTCCCACCAGCTTGCGCGCGCCGATTTCCCCGACGCCGGGCACCCCCTTGATGTTGTCGGAGGCATCTCCCCAAAGGGTCAGGATGTCAATGATATGCTTGGGATCCGAGATGCCGTAGGTCTCGCAGAGCCGGGCCTTGTCATAAACCTCGGAATCGGAGCCGCTCTTGCCGGGCTTGTACTGGTAGATGTGATCGTCAATAATCTGTCCCAGATCTTTGTCCGGGGTCACCATATAAACATCAAAGCCGTGCAGCGCCTCCCGCGTGGCCACCGAACCAATCACATCGTCCGCCTCAAATCCAGGCTTCATCAGCACGGGGATGTTCAGCGCCCCAACAATCTGCTGCAGAGGCTCCAACGCGGCATGCACCAGTTCGGGCGCAGCGGCACGGTTGGCCTTGTAGTCCGGGCAGAGCTCGTGACGGAAGGTTTTGGCATGCGGATCGAACATCACCGCCAGGTGCGTGGGCTGCTCGCGACGGATCAACTCCAGCAGAAACTTGGTAAAGCCGAACAGGATAGAGGTATCCTCCCCTTTCGAATTGATCATAGGACGCCGCAGGAATGCGTAATACATCCTGAAAATCAGCGCGTGACCATCTATGAGGAAGAGCCTGTTCATGGGGCGGAAAGTTTCTTTTGCAAAGGTAGTATTTTTATTGCCGAAACAAAAAGCGCCGCCCGGAGGCGACGCTTCTGTTTGAGATAAGCGTCAGCGCTTATTTGATCTCCTTAAGCGTGCATTTGTAGAGCGTGCGGCTCTTGCCACTCTCGTAGGTGACGGTAATGACTACCTTGTAGGAGTCGTTGTTCTCGTAATCGAACTTCTTGCAAACCTTCTCAGCTGCTTCGCAAGCTGCGACAGCGAGGTCGTCGTTGGTTGCGTAGTCGCCGGTGAGTTCCACGGCGTCAACACCTACGGCGCTAGCGTCTTGAATAGCGGAGAGTTCAGCGATGAAGGCAGCCTGGATAGCGACTTTGGTCACTGTCTGAGCGTTGATGGTTTCACCAAATTTAAAGGAATAAGTTGCTTTACCTTCGCCACTCGGGGAAGCGGTGCAAGCAGCCAGGCCAAGACCCATAACGAGGACGAGAGCCCATGCAAAAAACTTTTTCATTTCGATAGTATGTTTAAAATAAACAGTTAACGTTTCGGGGCGCAAAGATGCAAAAATTATTCCATTAATTGATGAAAAGAAGCTCCCTATACTTCGGCAGAGGCCACATCTTATTGTCTACCAACTCTTCCAGCCGGTCAATCGGAGTGCGGAGCGCCTTGAAACTCTCTGCCACATCGTGGTAAGCCACCGCACGGTCGTAAGCATCCTCCAAAGCATCGGCGGCCGCGCAAGCGCGCTTGAGGGCCGCGGCACGGACCCGCACCTCCTCCACATGCCCGGAGATGGCCTCCAGCAGCGAGAGTTCCGTGGTGCAGGAGTCGGTATTACCATAGACCTCCTTGGCCAGAGCCGTCTCCTGCAGCAGTTTTGACTTATATTCCAGGGCGGCGGGAACGATGTGGTTCACGGCCATCCGCTCCATCACACGAGCCTCAATCTGTACTTTCTTAATGTAGATCTCCCACTTGACCTCGTTGCGGGCCTTGAGTTCCCGCTCCGTATAGACGCCGGTTCGGGTGAACATCTCCACCGATTCCGGCCGGGTGAATTCGCAGAACATGCGGGGCACGCTGGTTTCCACGTTCAGGCCGCGGCGTTCAGCTTCCGCCTTCCATTCATCCGTATAGCCGTTGCCGTCAAAGCAGACCACCTCCAGCACCGAGTGGATGATGGGCTTGAGCACATCCATCACCGCCACATTCAGCGACTTACCTGCGGCCAGCTCGCGATCCACTTCCGCCTTGAAGAGCAGGAGTTGATCGGCCACAGCAGCATTCAAGGTGGTCATGGCACCGGCGCAGTTGGCGCTGGAGCCCACCGCACGGAACTCGAACCGGTTGCCGATGAAGGCAAACGGCGAAGTGCGGTTGCGGTCCGTATTGTCCAGGAAGATTTCGGGCAGTTCCACCAAGCCCAGTTTACGCCCCTTCTTGCCGGCAATCTCGATAGGGGTATCCGAGGGAACCTCGAGCAGTTTCTGGAGGACGCGGGTCATGGTATCGCCCAGGAAGGCTGACACAATGGCAGGCGGCGCCTCGTTGCCGCCCAGACGATATGCGTTGGTAGCGCTGGCGATCGAAGCCTTGAGCAGGCCGTTGTGCTTCTGCACGGCCGCCAGCACATTCACGAAGAAGGTGACGAACTGCAGGTTACTCAGCGCATCACGGCCCGGCGCGAGCAGCATCGTGCCCGTATCGGTACCCAGCGACCAGTTGTTGTGCTTGCCGGAGCCATTGACACCGTCAAAAGGCTTTTCGTGCAGCAGGACCACGAATCCGTGCTTCCGGGAGATCCGGCTCATCAGGTTCATGATCAGCTGGTTCTGGTCGTTGGCCAGGTTGGTTTCCGAATAGATCGGAGCCATCTCGAACTGGCCGGGCGCCACCTCGTTGTGGCGGGTCTTCAGGGGAATGCCCAGCCGGTAGGCCGTCGCTTCCAACTCCCGCATATAGGCGGTCACGCGCGGCGGAATGGAGGCAAAATAGTGGTCGTCCAGCTGCTGGTCCTTGGAAGAGTTATGGCCAAAGAGGGTGCGGCCGGTAATCATCAGGTCTGTACGGGCGGCATAGAGCGTCTCATCTACCAGAAAATACTCCTGCTCCCAGCCCAGGTAGGCGTATACCTTGCTGACCTTCGGATCAAAGAGCCGGCAGACCGGGACGGCGGCATCGCTCACCGCCTTGAGCGAGCGCTTGAGCGGGGTTTTGTAGTCCAGGGCATCGCCTGTGTAGGCAATGAAGACGGTCGGGATACAAAGGGTGTCGTCCAGGATGAAGACCGGAGAGGTCGGGTCCCACGCCGTGTAGCCGCGGGCCTCAAAGGTGGCACGGATACCGCCGCTGGGGAACGACGATGCATCCGGTTCCTGCTGGGCGAGCATGGAGCCGTCAAAGGTCTCGATCACACCGCCTTTGCCGTCGTAATCAATCAGCGAATCATGTTTTTCAGCCGTTCCCTCCGTCAAGGGCTGGAACCAGTGGGTGACGTGCGTAACACCGTGTTCCATAGCCCACTGCTTCATTCCGCGGGCCACGCCGTCGGCCGTCTTCCGGTCCAGGCCTTTGCCACCTTCCATGCAGGCAAGCAGGGCTTGAAGGACGTCCGGCTGCAGGTATTTCGCCATCTTCTTGCGGTCAAACACCAGTTCTCCAAAATAATCGGAGGTTTTGCACGAGGGTACCTCAGGCGTCACCACTTTGCGGGCGAACGCCTCTCTTACCAAGTCAAATCTGTCCATAATGATTGCGCCGTTTGTCTCCGACAAAGATAGCGCGAAAAGCGGAATTAATTTCTATCTTTGTTTACAGTTTTTCACTTTTTTTTGACCGTCTTATGAAAAAATACATCTGCCTGATAATGGTTTGTCTGCTAACCGTTTCCTGCAATCCTTTCCAGAAGAAGAGCATTGAAGTACCGGAGTGGCTGGAGGGCGAATGGAGCGGCATCATTGAAGGAGTAGGCCTGGCCTTCACGCTGAACTTTGGCGATGAATGTTACGCCACCTCTCCCGATCAGGGGGACATGAAGCTGAACTTCAAGATTAAAACCCTGACAGACAAAACTATAAAGGTTCGCATCCCGCTCGTGATGACCTCTTATGAGGGGACGATTCACGAGGATAGGATCGAGGGCCAATTCGCCCAGATGGGCAAAAAATTCCCGCTGAATCTCCGCCGCGGAACGATTGTCCGCAACCGTCCCCAAAATCCGCAGCCGCCCTTCCCCTACCAGACCCAAGAGGTAACTTTTGAAAGCGGCGACCACACGCTGGCCGGAACGCTTTCCCTGCCGGATGGCGCCGAAAATCCCCCTGTCGTGCTGTTTGTTTCGGGCAGCGGCGCGCAGAACCGGGATGAAGAGTTGCTGGGCCACAAGCCCTTTGCCGTCATCGCCGACGCGCTGGCGCGCAAAGGGATTGCATCGCTGCGGTATGACGACCGCGGAACCGCTGAATCCACCGGCGACTTCTCCGCAACCACTACGGCTGGTTTTGCCGATGACGCGGCCGCCGGCATCCATTACCTCCGAGAGTTGGGATTCAGCAAAGTGGGCGTTTTGGGACACAGCGAGGGCGGCACCATCGCATTCATGCTGGCCGGAGCCCCCGAATGGGCCGACAATCGTCCCGATTATATCATCTCGCTGGCCGGCATGGCCGAACGCGGCGACAGCACCCTCGTCCACCAGAGCCAGCTCCAATATAAGATGTCCGGCGTTCCCAAGGTCGCCATCGGACTGATGGTAAAGAAAACCCTCAAGACCGTGAAGAAGTCAAAGCCCTGGGGGCCTTACTTCCTGGAACTTGATCCGTCCGAGGCCATTGCCGCCACCCAGTGCCCGGTGCTTGCCCTCAATGGCGAAAAAGACACGCAGGTCATTCCTGAATACAACCTGGAACTGATCCGGCAACTGTTGCCCACAGCGGACACCCGGCTCTATCCGAATCTCAACCACCTCTTCCAGCATTGCGACACGGGGCTCGGCACCGAATACGCCACGATAGAAGAGACCGTTGCCCCCGAAGTCCTCTCCGATATCATCGCCTGGATCAGAGGACTATGATTCTGCTCGGAATAATAGCTATCTTCGTAGAAAAGATATGGAGGATTTAACATGAAAGATTTTCGTTTGCTGATTTATAGCACTCCTACCGAGGATGTTAAAGTGGACGTGGTTTTGAGAGATGAGAACATCTGGGCTACGCAAAGGGCGATGTCGTCATTGTTTGGATGTACCCCTGACAACGTAAGTCTCCACCTAAAAAATATTTATGAATCGGGAGAGTTACGTAAGGAGGCAACTACCGAGTTTTTCTCGGCAGTTCAACCAGAGGGCAATCGAATGGTTGAGCGAGAGCGTCAGTTTTACAATCTCGATGCAATTATCGCCGTCGGATACAGAGTTTCCTCCGCAAGAGCCACTGCCTTCCGTATTTGGGCGACAGGTATTCTTAAAGAGTATATTCGCAAAGGCTTTGTCTTGGATGATAACCGGATGAAGAATGGCGGGGCAATCTTTGGGAAGGACTACTTCAGAGAGTTACTTGAACGTGTCAGGTCCATCCGTGCCAGTGAACGTAGAATCTGGCAGCAGATAACTGACATTTATGCCGAATGCAGCATAGACTATGACCGTGCTGCTCCCACCACCAAGGACTTCTATGCAATGATTCAGAACAAGTTTCATTTTGCAATTTCCGGCAAGACCGCCGCAGAGATTGTATATGAGCGTGCCGATAGAAGCAAAGAGAACATGGGACTGACCACATGGAAGAATTCACCGGATGGCAGAATTCTCAAGACGGATGTTTCCATCGCCAAGAACTATCTTCCGGAACGGGACATCCGCCGACTGGAAAGGGTTGTTTCCGGATACTTCGACTACATCGAGGATTTGATTGAGCGTGAGAACACATTTACGATGGAGCAGTTTGCCGCCAGCGTCAACGAATTCCTTTCATTCCGCCGATACCAGATTCTGCCGGACAACCATAAAGGTTCGATTTCTCACGAAGATGCCCAGAAGAAAGCCGAAGCCGAATACAACGAATTCAACAAAACCCAAAGAATTGTCTCAGATTTTGACAAAGAAGTCAGTCTATTCTTGGGGAACAAAGAATAGTTATTGTACATTTTTGACTCGGTACAACATCATCGGTTTATGAAAGCAGACGATAGAATACCCAAAATCATACGAGAATTATATCCATCGCGAGAGACTATCATAGAACCGGTCATAGAGTATTTTACCGATGGAAAGGTGTATTATAATGCCCCTGCTGCTTTGGACAGGTCTAGAGAGATTTGTTCGGAGATAGGGAATCGTTGGTTCGATATTATCAGACAGAAGGAGGAATGGGACAAGAAGAATTGCCCCAATCTTTGTTGGTTACGTACCCGTCGGCTGTTTCTCAGCAACCGCTGCGTAGTATTATATGAGAACGAAAAAACGATCAATCTGACACTCACGAAACTGAATCATGCTCTATTGATTTTCTTTCTAAATCATAATGGCTCGGTTGACAAGACCGATTTGAGCAGTGCCAAACTGGAAATTCAACGCATTTATACGGACTTAGGAAGAGAAGCTTCGCAACAACTACAACCGAAGGAGCAAACCATTGACAGCATGTACCGTGATAATGATTGGTTCAGCAAGCTTGTCAACTCATTCAATAAAAGGCCGGGCTGGGAGATTTCAGATGAGGAACGAAAACGCTTCCCCAGCGAGTATTCCATTAGAATCAATACCCGGAACGCTCAATATGCTTTTGAAAGGACTGCTTTACACGACTACGAACTAAAAACTCCTTATGAAATACAGGTTGGCGATGATTCCTTAAAGCGTTTCAAAGAAGAGATAAAGAGCAGGACAACGGAGATAGAGAGAGAAAGAGCGCTGATTAATCCTATTGAGAAAGCAATTGAAGAATACAACCAATCTATTAGACAAAAGGCTCAAAACAGTTGGTTTACTCAGGCTTGTCGAGAACTGGGAAAGCAACTTTTAAAAAAAAGACAGCCCTCTGAATTTGAGAAGTGGTATAAAAACGATAATCTTAGAAGGATTATTGTCTCTTACGGAACGGAGGAGTTTTATTCGGTTATTAATGGAAAAACAACGCCAATAAATCTTCCCCCCCAGCAATTGTCTCTGATAATACTGTTCGCCCGCCACAAAAACGGATTGACATTAGAACAAATTCGTGAAGACATCACGATTAGGTCGGAATTAAATCAGATATACCATCAAATAAAGCGAAGCACCAAAAAAGATTTATTTCTTGGCATAGAAGACAACTCACATCCTAATGCTCAAACACTTAATATGATAAGTAAACTAAAAAAGAGCGGATTCCACATCACGAGAGGATATGAAGAGGACGACCATTATTTTCTTTCTGGAATACATGAATTGATTGAATTCTCACTAGAAGAATAATATTCTACCCTCAGATTATTTTTTATTCATTAACCATAGTTCCACCTTTGCAACGAATTCATCTTTTGTGAATTCGTTTATTTTTAACATTTTAATCATAAAGATTATGGCACTAATAGGCGTAATTGAAATCAGCTCAAGGAGCATCAAGTACATTTGGCCCCGTAATGGAAAACCCCAAAAGAACACATCCCTGCTAAAGAAAACCTTCATGGATTATCCTTCTTCTGACGTTTACTCAGAAATAAAGGAAACGGTCAGAGTGATAATAAAAAATCACAAGAAGATTTGTTTCCGTCGATGTATTCTTACTGGCTCTTTTGCAAAAGAACCTCTAGCGAGTTTCATCAGAGACTCTTTATCAAGAGACTTCGGTTTGGACGTCGAAATACTTTCTGCTCGAGAACAGTTGGACTACTCCTATTATTCATTCATCCAAAAGGAGGCGACTCGAAAACTTTCACGGGAGGTAGATGATGTGTTCATCGAGATTACTGAACAATCCATCCTTATAGGGCTATATCGTGATGGAGAGAGGATTGAATCCACAGAACTAAACATGGGGCTCAAAAAGATTAGGGATTTTTTCAACGACCGTTGCGCCGGCGATGCATCAAATCGTTATTTGAATGTACGCCATTTTTTCGAAAACAAGGGTGATATTTACTACATTAAACATCTGGAATTGAACCCATCTGATAACTGCCGCGTAATTTTCGCTGGTGGATCTGCTAAATCTCTTGTGGGCGGACAAGAAACCAGCAAACATATTCAGGGCAAGATATATTCATCCTCAATTATTGCTCAAAAAGTGGACGCCTTCCTTTCGAGAATGACAGAGAACTATTCTGACAACCCGGAAATGATCTGGGAGGATGACAATAATGCCAAATTGATGAACGGAGTATTAGCCTCCATATACATATTTGCGCTAATGGAACGCTTTGATGTTGATTCTGCCGTCTATTCCGGATTCGGCGTCATTGATAGTTTCTTTTACAAAGCCTTGGGTAAAACACGGCATTTTAGATTCCCGGAGTTACTGAAAGCCCTCACAGCTCACCAAAACGTCTTCATTAGCGGGCCTACGGGAGCCGGCAAGACTTTCGCTGCGGAACAATGCGCGAAAAAGTTAAAATGTGATTTCTACTTCACTGGAGCAATCTCAAACGAATACAAATTGTTAGGGTATATGGATGCTAACGGGAACTATGTTTCGACAGAATTCCGCAAAGCATATGAAAACGGAGGATTGTTCCTTTTTGATGAAGTGGACGCCAGCTTTCCGCAACCCCTGCTTGCATTCAACGCGGCCCTGTCCGGCGTTCAGATGGATTTTCCAGACAAGACAGTAAAAAAGCACAAGGACTTCTTCTGTATCGCAACTGCTAATACATATGGTAGCGGGGCAAGTCGTCAGTACGTCGGTCGAAACCAGCTTGATTCCGCATTCCTTGATAGATTTGTCTTTATAGACTGGCCTTATGATGAGGAACTGGAGCGTAATATGACCGAAAACCAAGAATGGGCCGACTATGTGCTAAAGGTAAGAGCCGCCATTGATAAACTGGGCGTAGGTAAAATGGCCCTTCGGCATATAGTGTCTCCTCGTGCGACTATCAGCGGTGCTTCACTTCTCAAAGCAGGTCTTGAGAAGGAACGAGTTGAAGAAATGGTCATTTGGAAAGGGCTGGATAGAGAAACGGTCCGAATGATAAAAAACAATATGAACTGATATGGCAAACTACAATATCGATTTTGATGACTTATACTCTTTCTACACGTTCGCGATGAGCCAAAGCAATTCCCGCGAAAAGACTTCGAGGAAAAAGGATGATCTAGATTGGTATGGTGGGGTAAGCTGGGAGGAAGCGTGTTTCCTTGCCAATTATGGTTGGGAACAAGGAACGCTGGAAGTCGAAAAGTACCGGGCAGTTCTCTTCAAGAATCTCGTTGAGTATCTTCCACGTCAAAGCATCATCAATGCTGTCTCTGGTTTTGCTGTTGACGTAGGGGCATATCTGTCGAATGCGCCGGAATGCTTTTATCGTAGGGAAATGAATGAATCTATTGCTACGGCACCTGTAGTTCGTATAGTTGTATCCCTCGCTTTTTCTGCTAGCGTCAAACCGGAAGTCATTACCAAACGGGGGGCAATGATTTGCGCGATGGCGGATGCAATAGAACATTCTGGATATAGTGTTGAAATTGTAGGGAATGAAGCCTGTGAATCCAAAGGGGAAAGAAGCGAGATAAACATCATCCTCAAGCAAAGCACACAGGCTCTCAATGTACCCACTATAGCTTTTTGTCTGGCACATCCGGCTATGCTGAGACGGATGCTATTTTCAGTTGAGGAAATAACTGGCTGGGCAGATTTTGCCGATCGATACGGATCGCCTGTTGATGCTTCTGATTCGGGAAATATCTACTTCGGAGCTATTCGAAGCGATATATCACCCTCTGTTGAGGATATAACAACGAATATTCTAAACAGAATGCAATCAATAGGTATTAATCTGAGCAAAAACTAATCCGACTCTCAAGCGCCAGCAGGCGCTAGCGGAGCGCGGGCAGGGCCGGCCTGCGGGGCAGCAAGCGCGGAGCGAGGGGTCTGGGGCAGTGCCCCAGTCAACATAGGTACGGGTGAAGGGACTCGAACCCTTACGCCTTTCGGCACCAGATCCTAAGTCTGGCTTGGCTACCAATTACAACACACCCGCTTACGGGTGCAAAGGTAAACAATTCAGTTTAGTTTTACGGCCGGATACCAAACATTTCTTGATTTCAATTTGGCCGCTGACCACGTTGACCGAAGGCTGACCGTCTTTGAGACTTACGGTTGCAAACCCGGTTGCCGTAGAAAGGAATGAGCGGAAGTCTCCTACCCGGGAATCAATGTAAAGCGTCTTTTCCACCGCATCATACCGTACGCCGGTAAGGGCTTGCAGCAAGCTATAGCTCGACATGGCGCGGGCATACCAGGAGCCGCATTCATATTCGTTGAGCGGATTGCGCACAGACCCATCGTAGCGGCGGCGGCAGGTGCGGACGATATCCAGTCCCTCTTCGACCTTGCCTTCGAAGATTAAATGCGCGGCAACCTGATACTCGACGCCGGTCCAAACTTCATCGCTGTAGACGAAAGGCAGGCTGGGCTTTCCGCCGCGGGGCCAGGTGCAGAGCAGCAGGCCGCCTTCGTGACCGACCGCATAACCGGGACGCTGGGGATTGGCATGACGGCTGAGGTCGTGTTTGAGGTTGTTGCTGTAGACGCTCATCAGGTGCGAGGTGACCTTCTCCCGGTCGATGGGCTCATCCAAACCCGCGACAAGGGACATCCAGCAACCAATTACGCCGTCCGAAATACAGCCGGTACCGTACTGATACTTCGGTCCCTCCTTCTCCAGGACGGCACGTGCCTCGGGGCTGTACCCGCTATGGAACATCTGGGCGGTCGTAGGATCGCCAGCGCGGAGTCCTTCCCAACGGACATGCTGGTAGAAATAATCCCCGTTCCAGAGGTTGTCCGTCATATAGTTCTGTGCCTTGGCAAGCAAGGCTTTGTAGCGCTTCACATCCTGTTTGAGGTAACTGCCCATTTCCACGATAGCCTTAAGCGCACTGGCATAGAAACTGGTGCACATTCCGTCCGGACCCCAGAATTCGATGTCGTACGTGTTGTGATGCGGTTCCACCAGCGCACCCACCTCATCCGGATCCCAGGTACGGATGCAATAATCCATACTCTGCCGGATTTGCGGATACAGGTTCCTGATCCATTCCGAATCGCCGCTGATCCGCCACTCGCGATAGGCCTTGATAATGCCGCCCAACTGTCCGTCGCAGGCGGAATGGAAGTTGTGGTGAATCGGCCGGATGGGAAGGCCGGCCCGGAAAGCCTGGTGGCCTTCGGCATTCTGGTCCACGAGGAACTCCGTTTCCCGCAGGGATCGCTCCAGCGACGGGAAAAGATGCGGGACAGCCTGGGCATAGTTCCATACGTGTGTACAGGACCCCCGGCAACTGCCTCTGTTGTCGCCACATCCCTCCCAAGTCCAGAAACGGCCGTCACTCTGCCGCATCACGGTGGGAGACTTCAAGATGGTGAGATTGGCGGCAACCGCCTCCGTCACTTCATCCGGAAGCGTGGTATCGTAGAAGGTCTTTGTGAAGAGGGCGGTGCGCTCGCGCAGGGAGTCGTAGTTGGCATCCCAGTAGGCAGACACCTCTTCCACGGATGCGAATCGCCGGCTGTAATACGGCTCATACCGATCCGGGAGATCCTTCCACTCTTCAGGGTTGTATCGAGTGCCGTAATCGCTCTCCACTTTGGCATCGGGGCCGTTACGGAGGGAAGATTTCGGCGTGTACCAGGCCATCTTCAGATGAATGGTTTGCGAAGCGCCGGGATCCAGGGAGAGAAGCACATACAGGGAGGCGCCGGGGGCGTCCTTTCCCACGGGTCCGCTGTGCAGTTGGCCGTCGGAAGCGTGGTTCCACGCTATGGTCAGCGGGTCGAACCAGCCGCCCCGGAACCAGCAGTAATCCACAGAGGCCTGCTCTTCCGTATAGATGGCGAAACAGGTGCCGAACTCAGGGTTCTTTGGGGTAGCTTCCTGGCTAAGAATGAAGCCATTGCGCATTTCACGCACTCCAGCCGCCGCCTGCTTCTGGTTCTTATTGACAAAGTTCCGGGTATTGAACGAGAAGACAGCCTCAACCGGTTCCGCAGAGGTATTGGTAAAGGTGTATTCGAGCCCCGCTACGGGCAGACCGGAATCATCCGGATCGCCCGGGATGAAGGGATTCCACGCCGTGACGGCCACATCCAGGGGGAATGCACGGTCGTGCAGATTCAAGGTGCCGAAGGGAAAGCGGAAGGTGAAAGCCCCCTCGTCAAAACGGGGCAGCCCCCAGGTCGTTTCGCCTACGCCAAGCCCGCCGTTCTGGCGGCCGAAGATCTTGTAGGCCGGCACCCGGGTCTCCAGTACCCGGGCCCCATCGTCCCGTCCCTTGATGCTGACAGCCGCAAAGGCGCAGGGCTCATTGAACAGTTCCGGGTTGTGCCGGATGGAGAGATGAGAGATGGCTCCGGTTCCTTCAAAACAGAACATTCCGGTACCGATACCGCCCACCGGCATAGCCAGGTGGTCCAGTTCGGCGCCCTTGTAAGGGCCGTTGAATTCGTGAGCGGACAGGGCGCAGCAGAGCGCAGCCAGAACGCCGCACAGCAAGATTCTTCGCATAATTCAGGGTTGGTTTATAAATCGTCTTTTCTTTCACCCAGTTTTCCGCCCGGGTGACATCTGACATATTTTTCCGGGGTCCAGTCCTTTTCAACCTGAAGAAGGACACTGAGAGCCTGGAGAATCAGCATCTCGGCATTCACCGAGTTGCGCGGCGCGCGGTTGAGGGGTCCCCCCTCTTCCCGGACACCGGCGAGCAGCGTACAATCGGAATGGGCGGCCAGCCAACTGTCCGGATTGCCGGTCACTGCAATCACCTTGCAACCATTCGCGCGAACGGCATTGACGGTGGCTTTCAGTTCCGCCGTTTCTCCGGAATTGGAAATTGCGATTACCACGTCGCCTGCCACCAACTGGCCGCAGGAACCGTGCACCGCCTCTGTGCCATGCAGAAAGACAGCCGGATTGCCGGTAGAGGCCAACAGCGAAGCTACATACGCTGCCACATGGCCTGGTTTTCCGATACCGGTCACATGAATTCGTCCCCCGGCCGCCTGGGAAGCACGAATCAGTTCGGCAGCCTTGCTGAGAGCCGCCATATCTACACTGTCCACAAATGCCGTGAAACTATCCTTGGCGGAAGCAAGAAAAGCTTCCGTAGCCTTCATACTTTTTTCCTGTATCATTTCAGACTCTCCAATTTTCCGGATAAAACATCGCACTGACGCTCCTTCAGCAGTGATTCCACCTGTGCCAGGGTGGGTAGCGAAGGAATGGCGCCAAAGCCGCAAACCGTGATGGCGGCCGCGTGCACGGCAAGCGTCATGGCTTCTGCAATCGATAACCCTGCCGCATAGCCGGCGCAGAACGCGCCGACAAAGGAATCACCTGCAGCCGTAGGATCCTTGACCTCCGTCATCTTCACACAGGGAACCCGTTTCACGCCCTCTTCCGTGCAATTGGCCGCACCCTGATCGCCCAGAGTAATCATGACGTTGGGAACGCCCTTGCGCATCAGGACCTGAGCGGCAGCTTTCAAGGCATCCTCGGACAGACGGCCGCCGGCATCGATCTTTACGCCGGATAGAAGGGCCGCCTCCGTTTCGTTGGGGGAAAGGAAGGTGACGCAGGAAAGCAGTTTGTCCGATAACGGAGCCGCGGGAGCGGGGTTCAGCATCACGGGCACACCGGCATCGTGCGCCAGGCGGGCCACATATTCGATGGTTGCCATCTCCAGCTCGAGCTGCATGATGACAATATCGTAAGACTTGATTGCATCTTTCAGCCAGTCGAGGTCAGCCGGCTTGAGGTCGTAGTTGGCACCAGGGGCGACAATGATGCGGTTCTGCACACCCGATGCGCCCGTCTGGACTTCGATATGCCCCACACCGGAAGGGTGCTCCTCACTGACTTTTACGTGGCTCGTATCCACGCCCGCAGTCTTCAGGGCCTGAATCATCTCCTTTCCGAAAGAATCATTTCCAACACAGCCGGCCATGTGCGTATCGGCACCGAGCCGTGCGGCCTGAACCGCCTGATTGGCCCCTTTCCCTCCGGGAGCGGTTCTGAAGCCTGTGCCGATGACCGTTTCGCCTAAATCCGGGGCACGGTCGGCCGTGGCAACAAGGTCCATCATGAAACTACCAACGACGAGAATTCTGGGTTTCTTATTCATAACAATCAGGAGGTTATTCGTTAATTTCGGAGGGCAGGACGATACTCTCCGGAGGAATGGCCGGATTGACAGGCTTTGTCCGGATATGCGACATAATGATCTCCAGGGCCTTAGAAGCGAACATATCGACCGGCTGGCTGGCATAGATAATGCCCGACTCGTAGAAATCGAACAGCGGATTTCGGTCGAAACAAGCCACTTGGAAATCCCCGGGGATGCGGAAACGCCCCTTGTTGATCTCAGCGATGACCAGGGAGGCCAGCGTGTTGGTTGCGATCATAAAACCATCCACGCCCCGTTTTCTGGCGTCGCGCACATACGCGGGAAGGCCATCGTAGTTGTTGTGCTGCACCCGCTCAATGTGGGTATTTTGCTCCAACCCGGCGGCGGCCATCGCATCGAGGTATCCCCGTTCGCGGTCGCGGGTGTTGGAGATGTTCATGGAATAGGAGACCATATCAATCCGTTTGGCGCCGCGGGCCAGAATCTTTTCCGTAAGGCAGCGGGCCGCTTCCCGGTTGTCGAGAACGACGCTGCTGACCTCCAGATCCGGAACCACGCGGTCCAGCAACACGGTATTGACGCCGGATTCGACCACATCGCGGATAGTCCCTTCGGCGCCGTCGCAGGGCACGAGGATCAATCCATCTACGCCCTTGTTGAGCAACACGCTGACCACGCGGGCAAACTTCTCCGGATTCTCATCGGAACTACCAAAGATGACGTTATAGTCATATTTGTAGGCATGATCTTCCAGATAGCGGGCAATTTCGGCGAAGAAAGGGTTAGCAATATCGGAAAGCACTACCCCGATTGTTCCGGTGCGGCCAGAGCGGAGGGCGCGGGCGGAGTTGTTCGGTTTGTAGTTCAACCGGGCCGCCACCTCCAGGATCCGTTTACTGGTTTCGCGGCTCACGCGGTAGATCGGTTCACCGGCCACTGCGTTGCTCATCACAAATGAGACGAGTGCCGGTGAAACGCCTACCTCGCGTGCAATATCTTTTATGGTCACCTGACGTTTGGTCATACCAAACTCAAAAGACTAGTAGAAGAAATAACCTGCCTTCCGCATATCCTTCTTGGACTTGAACGGGAACGGCGGTTTCAGATACTTCTCAAGCCATTTATAGGTAGCATAGCGGACGTCCGTTGACTCTTCCGTATCGATACGCTCAAAGTGGTGTGCACCGGGCATATCGGGGAATACCTCATACTCGAACTCCTTGCCATAAAATTTCAGGGAGTCAATCATGCGCATCACCTCTTTCTTGCCCACATCCTCGTCGTTTGCACAGGTCTTGATGAAGAGCGGCTTCTGGAGATCCTTAGCAAAGGTGACGGGAGAACGGCGTGCGTACTCGGCGGGGTTCTCTTCAGGAGTAGCGCCTACGTGGAACTCCGGGGTGAAGTTGTTGGCGTAGGAAGGATGCTGGTAAGAGAGGCGGAATCCCACGTCGCTGACCGGCACACCGGCGTAAGCGGCCGCATAGCGATCCGGATAGTGCAGGATGTTCATCAAGGCGATCATGCCGCCGTGGCTCCAGCCGACGATACCCACGCGCGTGGAATCGACAATCGAGTAGTTGCGGACCATATAATCGCGAGCCGTCAAGACGTCTTCGTTCTCCAGTCCGCCGTAGTCGATGGCTTCATAGAAAGACTTTCCGTAGCCGGTACTACCGCGATAATCCGGCGCCACGACAATATAGCCCTGCGCCAGCAGTTCCCGGACAATATGGGTGGAGCCGGAAGAGAAGTTCGCGTGGACGCCGCCGTGCGGCATCACCACCAGCGGATACTTCTTATTCTGTTTGGTTTTCTTCGGGAAGAAAATATAGCTGTAGAACTTGTTGGGGATTCCGCGGAGCGAATCCTGGAAGGCGCACTCGGGAACCCGTTTCTGGTAATGCTTCGGCGGACCTGCCAGACGGACGATATCGATGATGGCCACGTCGGAGAGGCGTTCGAAAATCAGCAGCGCCTCCGTTTTCCGGTCCTGCTGCTGGAACTCATGTTTCTGGGCGGAAAGCGGGAGATTGCCCAGAATCAGCAGGACAAATGCTGCCAGAATAGTTCTTGTCAGAATCTGTTTCATAGGGTTTGTTGTTTGTCGTATTTTCTGCAAATATACGCACTATAGAAGAGAATTACCATGAACGCGATAGCCGGAATCCAATAAGCCGTGGCAATACTGCCCGACTGGTCGGAAACGATACCCTCGATCTGGGTCAGAACGGCTGCACCCGCGATGGCCATGACCATACCTGCGCCGCCAAGTTTCATATCATCTCCCAAGCCTCTGGTACCCAGGCCATAAATGGTAGGGAACATCAGCGACATGCAGCCGGAGATGGCAATCAGGCAATAGATGCCGAACGCGCCGTGGCCATAGATGACACCCAGCGTGCAGGCAACAGCCAGCAGCGAGATGGCTGCCAACAGCTTGCGAGGCTTGATGTACTTCATCAGGAAGGTGCAGACAAAACGCATGAGCACGAAGAGAACGAGCGAGAGGATGTAATAGGTAGCACCCGCCTGCTCTGCCGTGCGCGGCAGCAGTGCATCGATTCCCAGCCAGGAACAGAAGGCATAGAAACCGGATCCCAACGGCTCGACCCCGCGCAGGGCATCGATAATCTGGGATGAGGTTGCCTCCGGACCCAACGAAGCGATGACTCCGTCGAAGTCGAGGGTATGCATCGCATAGCGGATGACATACGACCAGACAGCAATCTGTGCACCCACATAAAAGAACTGTGCTACAACGCCCCAGACATAATTCCGGTTACGGAGCAAACGGCGCGACGAGCCCTTGAAGTCGAGCGCGCCCTCCTCTTTGATGGCTGGCATGCGGGTAAGGGCAATGGCCAGCAGCAGCACGGCCATCACGATACCCAGAATCACATAGGCCTTGGTCACGGCATTCAACTCACCGGCCTGAATGATGGAGAGATCTGCCTCCGACAGGGAAGCGCGCTCCGAGGCCGACATCGTATTGAGCTGCGAGAGGATGAAAACCTGCGAGACGACGACGCCCGTGATGGCCCCGAAGGGGTTGAACGACTGGGCGAAATTCAATCGCCTGGTGGCTGTCTCTTCAGGACCTATCGCGCATACGAACGAATTGGTGGATGTTTCCAGAATGGAGAGTCCCGCAAAAAGGATAAAGAGTGCGAGCAGGTAGATGAAAAAGCCCACATCTGCATTACCGGCGGAAATCTTCATGGCCGGATAGAAGAGCAGGGCTCCCAGCGCATAGACGCCGAGGCCCAGCATCACACCGGATTTGTAGGTATGCTTCGTGATAAAGATGGCGCCCGGGATGGCAAAACAGCCGTAGCCAAGCAGATAGCAAACCACCTGGATCCACGCCGTCTTGGCATCGGAAAGGCTCATGATCCGCTTGAAGGCGGCCAGCATCGTGTCGGTCATATTGTTGGGGACAGCCCACGCAAAGAAGAGGACTGTCAGCAAGGCGAATGGCCAGACGATACCTTTGGGAATGGTTCTTACGTTGTTACTCATGATCCGGATTGAATTGACGGATAATGCGAGACAGATCGGCGCCGAACACAGCCTTTACGATTGCGGCAAGGTCAGCCTCCTCCCCTTCAAAATGGAGCGTGTACTGCGTATGGGTCAGCGACTCGCCGGGGGCAAGTTCCGCACCGGGAGACGAAGTCTCGATTTCGTAGAACGGGCCCTGGACATAGCCGGTCTCGGTGGGACCGTCGTTGTAGGAGTTGATGACATCTCCACAGAAAGGATCATCCTGCGGGCCCCATTGGCCATTCACGTAACGATGCGTGCCTTCGGGAACCGTATATTTCAGGATGGTGAGCATCTTGCGGGCAAAGTCGTAGCTGCCGCAGATATCGCGGGCACTCCCGGCGGGAAGACCTATCTTGGAGCGGCACTTTCCATCAATCTTGAAATAGATCATGCCATCTTCTGCAACGAGGCGGTCAGCGGGCACTTTCCCAAAATACATATCGTTGACCACCTTTCCCGGATACTCTTTGTTGTAAGGGATAAAAACGGTGGTTGTGGGCGTGGGATTGAAGGTTCCAAGCAGCCAGACGGAAGGCAGACCCGTTTCCGGAGTCCATGCCTCAGCACCTTGGTTGGTAAGCGTATTGTCCGTCTTATAACCGAGCGCCTTCACGCCGGCGGGAATCTCCGCGCCGAGCAAATCGCCCAGTGAAGCGCGATCTACCAGGCTCACTTTGCGTCGGATGCCGATCGAGAAGAGATTGCCGGAAGCATTCTTCAGCTCGGTATCCTTCACGAAGGTAACCTGACTCTTGTCGCGAGACTCTACGGCAAAAGGCTCCGTATCGATAACGGGCGGAACCACCCAGTTCTCGTAAACCTGTTCCTTACCCTTTTCAAAATAGTAGGAGAAGGGGCCGCCTTCCGGACCGATCCAGAACCGTTCTTCACCGCCGTAAGGGTTGAAGAAGGTGCTGACTTCGCCAGCCTCGATGAATTTGTAATTAATCCAGCCGTAGCTTGACCCGTCCTTTCCGGCCGTCGTGGAGGTCATCACGCGGCCCTGGTAGGCGGGAACCAGCAGCAGGCGGGACGCTCCGCCGTCGCCGACGAGTTCAAGCGTCTCTATCCCCTGCTTCTCGAAAAACGCAAGGTCGTATCCGTAGGTGCCCATAGTCTGATTGTTACGCCCGTTCCCGCAGCCCGAAACCATCAGCGCGAGAACGGCAATTATAAAAATATCCTTCAGTCTCATGTCGTTCGCTATCTGATTTCAAGATCATCCCGGGAAGGGAAAGGAGGGAAGGGTGCGTGCGGTTCCGTCTGGTACCAGAAAGCGGTGGTGGCAATCTCGGAATGCTGCGGCAGATAACGGCCGTCGCCCCACCAGCCCAGATCCTGGAAGGTGATCCGCAGATCCTTCTTGAACCGGATGGGATCCTGGATGTGCCAGCGATACATGCTGAAGCGCTCCTGCGTAACTTTGCGGCCATCCGGCATATAGAGCAGGAAGCCGCTGTAAGGGGTGACGAACGGAACATATTTTCCGTTGATGTCAAAGCAGTAGGCACCGCAGAAATAGTCTTCCAGACCGGTCGTGCAGATGGTCGGGAACTTGGCGTCGCCATCAATGAAGAATTTGGCCTCGCCTTCGCCCCACCAGCCGTCGTTGTGGACACCCAGCGCCATGTACATACCTACGTAATGCCCCTTGCCCTTCACGCCGTCGAGCACGGTGAAGTCGGATGTTTCATTGTAGCGCGTATGGCGGAACTGTGCGTGGAAGTACGCAGCGTCTTTCGGAATCTTGGTCAGCGTATAGTTGATCTGATAATAGACGGTGGCGCGGTTGGCCGGATCGATATTCTCGATGGTGATGCGGGCTTTTTTCCGGAAGGGCATCGGCCAGTAGCTGTTGAATCCGCCCCGCGTATTGACGCAGATGGCCAGCGAGGAGATCTGTGAATACTGGTTCCAGCCCATGCAGAAGAAGTCTGCCAGCGGGCACTCTACGGAAGGGGTCTCCTCGTTGTCCCAGTAGATACGGAGAATAAGCCAGCGCCAGACCACTTTGGAGGTGGTGAACCACATGTGCTGGATGGCACCGGGACCGTCGATTTCGGCCAGCGTAAAAGTCTTGCCCGGTTCGATACGGATCATCGGATTCACTTTCCAGCCCTGTCCGAGCTCACGGGCCGCCTTGGAGGCGTTGTTGACATTGAGCTTGAGCGGATCCGAGGGAACGGCCATGCCGCCCTTTCCCTTCTCGCCGGTGTAATTCTCGGCGGAAATCGAGCGGGACTCGGCATTGGAGAGCATATACAGGTTACCAAGGCCCATCTGTAGGCCGTCGTATCCCTCCTGCGCGGCGGCTGAAAGGCCCAAGGAGAGCAGCACTGCCGCGAAGAGAAGAAGCATTCGGGTAGTTTTCATTGTTTGAATGGGTTGAATGTAAGGGGAAGCACGGTGACTTCCGCTACCAAAGTTAAACTTTTTCTTGAATAATTCCAAGGGTATCAGGGAACTTGGCATAATTTGCCTCAGTCTGCCAGGGTGGTCCAGCCGAGATTCTGGACAAGTTCATGGTTCTGATGCTTGTCTATTTCGGTCTGGTCGATCGGGAAGAGATAGTGCTTCGGGGAGACAAACACTCTCTTTTCCACCTCGATACGCTGGTAGAAAGCAGGATCGTTGAGCGAGGTTCCGGCATAAATATTCATCGAGTGGATGGGAACGCCCTGGGTCTCCGGGCCGTTCAGCCAGCGCCTGGTATCGAAGAAACGGTGCACTTCAAAAGCCAGCTCGATCCGGCGCTCGTGCTTGATCTTGTCTCGCATCTCATCCTTGCTCAAACCGGCAGGAAGGTCAGGAAGGCCGGCGCGGTTACGGATGGCGTTGACATACGGATAAGCGTTGGTCGGCCCCTCGGATTCATTGATTGCCTCGGCGGCATTCAGATAAATCTCGCCCAGACGAATGTAAACCCACATCTGAAGAGGAGTGTACCCCTTGGGGATGCTCGTAGGATTGTGATGCTTGCGCAGGAGATAACCGGTCTTGCAGTAGTCGGACCCGGCGTGGTTCTTGCCGTCGATGCCGGTAAACCAGAATTCGTTGTAGTGAGGCTGGGTCCATTTGGATGCTTTCGTCGTTTTCCAGAGCTGGCCACAGTAGTTGATGGTGGCATAAAAACGAGGCTCACGGTTCACGTACATATTGGACACCCCGGCAGGCCAGCGGTTCATGCCGGAATCGTCGGCCGTCGCCACAAACCCGGTCTCCGTATATCCGGAAGAGGGATTGATGATCGGATTGAGTCCGTCACCGGTATATCCGGTGATGGGCGTGGAACCGTCCGCCATCTCGTATGCGTCCACCATTTCCTGCGTGGGATCGAAGATGGCATAACAACCGAAAGAAATCGGATCCGAACACAGCAGACTGTGCCTGTAGGTCCCGATATTCTTGGCCCACAGAATCTCCTCATTCCAGTTGTCAAGGAAGATATCCTGGTAGTTCTTTACCGGGTCGGCGGGAAGAGACTTCTGATACAGTCCGTAGCCGGCAGCTTCCGCCGTCTGGATACATTCTCTGGCTGCATTGGCGGCCCTGACCCATTTTTGGGGATCATACGTCTGCGGAATCAGGTTTGAACCGTCGATAGGGTCCTTGAGATCTGCGAACAGGGGGTCTCCGTTGTACAGCGGAGAGGCCAGGTAGAGCAGCGCTCTGGATTTGAGGCCGAGGGCGGACAGACGCGTAGCCCGGCCGGTTTCCGTGCTGGGCCAGCGGTCCATGTCGGACAGATACCAGGCGGCGCTGTCACAGTCGTTGCAAATGAAGTTGACGACGTCATCCACATTGGAGCGGCGGATGGCGAGCATGTCTTCATTCGGATCCAACGAATGGTCTACCAGGGGAACGGGGCCGTAAGCGCGGAAAACCAGGAAAAGGTACCATGCGCGCAGGAAGTAGGCTTCGCCCTTCCAGTGTTGGATTTCAACCGCCTCCGTCGGACAGGCGTCCACATTTTCAAGAAACATATTGACCTTCCGGAGCGCCATGTAAGACTGGGGCCATATCGTGGTACGGCTGATGTCGGTGGGATTCCAGCCTCCGTTGTTGATCTGATGACCGTACGCTTTGCCGTAGGTACATTCCATCTCGTCGCAACCGGCCGTATACGGGTTTCTGTAACTGCCGCCGTCATCTGCCATATTGCCCTCGTTAGGCGTCCAGGAGTAAACATGTGTCAGGTACTTCTTGGTGTATTCGCGGTTGGCGAATACATCCGGAATGGTCAGGACCTCATCCGGAGACATGTCCAGATAGTCGCTGCAGGAGGCTCCGCAAAAGAGGAGAGCTGCAAAAGAGAGTATGCTGATTATCTTTTTCATATCTGTTCGTTGTTAGAAACCAAGTTGTAATCCGAGAGAGATACCGCGCTGCGTAGGATAGGTTGCGGAACCCAGGTTGTTGGATTCGGGATCCATGATCTTCAGCTTGTCCAGGCAGAAGAGATTGTTCCCGTTCATGAAAATGCGCATGGACTGGGCGCCGATTCTCGAATAGTACTTCCGGGAGAAGTTGTAGCCAATCTCGGCAGTCTTCAGTTTCAGGTAAGAGGCATCCCGCTGGTAGAGCGTATTGGTCGTGTAGTTGTTCGAAGAGGTTCCGTTATGCACGACGGGATACTTGGCATTCGTATTGTCTGCGCCGGGGATAAAACGGTTGTCATAGTACTCACGCAGCACGTTGTAACTGGGGTAATCCAGGGCGAAGGGCCACATGGAACTGGAGCCGAGGTAGATGTAGCACAAGGCGGCTCCGGTGAAATTCAGGGACAGGTCGAAACCTTTCCATGCGAAGGTCAATCCGAATCCGTACATCAGTTCAGGGGTGCGATGACCGATCCACTCGCGGTCATACGCATTGATGTATCCGTCTTTATTGGTATCCTTGTACTTGATGTCGCCTACGGTATAAGAGCCCAGTTCCTGGACGGGACTGTTGTCAATATCGTCCTGGCTCTCGAAAAAGCCGATGGCCGTGTAGCCCAGCCAGCCGCCCGAGGAATTGCCGCGGGAGTTCTGGTAATCGAAAAGCGCATAGGCCGTGTCATCTTCCACAATCTTGTTGCGGGCATACGTGAAGTTGCCCCGTATGGAGTAATGGAGGCCGCCGGACGTGGTATCGGAATACTCGATCTGTCCGTCGACGCCCTGATTGGTCATGATACCGATGTTTGCCCACGGAGTCGTACTCGAAGTGGCGCCCATGATATCAGGAATGGTCTTTCGCTGCAGAAGGATGCGGTCGCGATACTCGTAGAAGTAATCGGCGCTGACACGGAATTTGCGGTGGAAGAGTTCTACGTCGATACCCACGTCCGTCTTCCGGGAGACCTCCCAGGTGGCGGTTGGCGATCCCATCTGTTCCTCCGACATACCGCCGAAAGAGTTCTGCGAGTCACCGAAGTAATAACCGTTTGCGCTCTTGTTCACGGTCGACAGGTAGAAGAAGCGGCTGCCGCCGACGTCATCGTTTCCCACCATTCCGTAGGAACCGCGGATCTTCAGGTGATCCACCCAGGCGACGTTCCACCACTCCTCAAGCGTCGGCACCCAGCCTGCGGACCATGCGGGGAAGAATCCGTAGCGGTGACCGCGGGCGAAGTTCTCGGAACCGTTGTATCCGAAGTTGAAGTCGAAGAGGTACTTCTGCTTGTAGTTGTATTGGATGCGGCCCGCCCAGCCCTGATGACGGTGGGGAAGGTTGGCCGTGGAACTGTCTGCGGTAAGATTCTGGTAGTCGCGACGGTTGAACATCGCCAGGGCACTGATGCTGTGACTGTTGAAAGAACGGTTGTAGTTGAGTTTCAGATCGGTGTAGTAGGCCCTGTTGGATGAATTGTGGGCGATTTCATAGCCCATCGCGGTTTCCTCCTTGATGACGGTGTAGCGGTCTTCCCCGGTGGTAGTGTCAGGGCCGAGATACTTCTTGATTTCGGGGACCTTGTGCCGGGTAACCTCATTGTAGTAGTAATGGTCATAGGAGAAATTGCCTTCGAGCTGAAGGCCGGGGGTGATGAAATACAGGTCCCACTTGGCGCCGAAGGTGCCCTGTGTCGTGGAACGGAACTGCCTGGAGAAGCCGCTGTTGGTCACCAGCACGTAGGGACTCACCTGCTCGTAGGAGGTATTGCCGCCGCCGAAAGAACCGTCCGGGTTGCGGAGGGGGTACGCAATCGGGGATATGACGCGCATGGAATTGAAGATGCTTCCGGAGGAAGTGCCGGGGTAGGTCCTGTTCTGGGTGATCTCCGCGAGACCGAGAGACAGGGAGAGACTCTTCGTCAGATTGATATCCACGTTGGAGCGGAAGTTGTAGCGCTGCGACAGGGAGTTGGTCCTGTAGTTGTAGCTGGGGTCCTCCTTGAATAGACCGCTCTGTGAAGTGAAGCCCACGCTGATGTAGTAACGGACCGTTTCGTTGCCGCCCCTCACGGAAAGGGTATTGATGCTCTGGAAGGCATTCTTCTTCAAAACCTCGTCGGTCCAGTTGACGTTTGGATACCGGTAGGGATCGGAGCCGTCGCGGAACTTCTGGATCTCCTCGTCGGACCACGGAATGGCAACTCCGCCCACCGTGCAGGCCTCATTCATGAGGGTTGCGAATTCCCAGCCTTCAATGTAGTTGGGGAAGCGGAGTCCCTGCAGGTTGGTCTGCTCGGTCCGGAAGGTCACCTTGGGCTTTCCAGCCTGGCCTTTCTTGGTCGTGATGAGCACGACTCCGTTTGCTCCGCGCATACCGTAGACAGCGGTTGCGGAGGCGTCTTTCAAGATGGAGAAGGATTCGATTTCCTCCGTATTGATGAGATTGATGTCACGTTCCACGCCGTCCACGAGGATAAGCGGGGAAGCAGATTCCCAGGTACCCCGGCCACGGATGAGGAGTGTGGCTCCGTCATATCCCGGTTCGCCGCTGCCCTGACGGGTAATGATGCCGGGCAAGACGCCGCCGATTGCATTGGACAACGAAGGGACGGCGCTCTGGGTCAGCACTTTCGTGTCGACAGTGGAGAGCGAGCCGGTAATGGTCGCCTTTTTCTGGGTACCATAGCCGATGACGACGGCATCCTCAAGGGATTCCACCTCAAGTTCGAGGACGACATTGATGACGGCACGGTTGGCCACATCCACGGATGCGGTCTTGTAACCGACTGCAGAAAATGTCAGGACGCCCTTGGGATCATTGATGGTGATGGAGTAATCACCGTTCATATCGGTAATGGTACCGATGTTGGAGGCCTTTAACTGGACACCGACGGCGATAACCGGCTCCTTAGTGTCGGCTGCGGTGACTTTACCTTTGACCTGGAAGGTCTTGGTGCCCTGTGCGGACAACCCTGCAGGGCAGACCAGAAAGATCAGCGCGGCCAGCGTTACGGTCAGTTCGCAGATTCTTTTCATATTGAAGTGTGATGATTCATCCCTTCCGCAGGTTAAATCGATTTAGCATCGGCGCACGAAAAAATGGCTGCAGCGGCAGGGAGTTAAGTTCAGGTAGAGTAACGATAAGATGGCTATGCCTCATAGGAACAAAAGGGTCCGGACGGACCGCCCGGACCCCTGTTGTTTGCAGTTAGTCGGCTTCGACAACGGTAAAACCGCACTTTGACACCAGTTCCGCTATCGGGGCAGCGGCTTCGAATTCAGCCTTGCGGCCGACAGGAACGATAATCTTCCTGTTTGCAGCAGGCGTGTTGACGGCCGTACTGGCGTTGCAGCAAGAGGTGACGCCATCAACGAAAACCGGCGGTGTAGTGTTCTCGAATACAATGGTTTCGAGCCACTTGCTGTTGCTGAACATCTGGATGTTCATCTTTGAACTGCCCTCGAAGACAACCTTGTTGAGCAATCCGTTCGAGCGGCAGCAATACGGCGAAATTTCCTCTACATCCGGACCGAAGACAATAACTTCTTTCTTATTTTCAGGGTTGTTTTCCATCGTAGCGTCATTCTGCGCAAGGATATAGGTGCCTACTGCCTTCGGGGCATTGTAGTACACCGAATCGAGGTAGAAGTTCCAGCGGAACGCCTGGTTGCCGATGGTCGTCACAGTATTGGGGACCGAGAATGTCTTCAGGTGGCAATATCTGAATGCATTTGCGCCGATTTCCTGAATACCGGTCAGATCAACGGATTCAAGGGCATCACAGTACTGGAATGCGGCTTCGGCAATCGAAAGGATATTGGCCGGGAACTTGATGGACTTGATGGTGGTATTCCTGGCTCCGTCGGTAGCGCCCACGACTGCGGGGAAAATGGAGGTAGCATACGCGCTCTGGCTGAGGTCGATATCGACCGGAGCAGCCTGTGCCTTGACAGCCGTCATGATGGCCTCGAGATCGCTTGCCTGAAGCTCTACATCCTTCGCGATGAAAGAGGTAAAGTTGTCGGAGGCCGTCGGCAGGGTTGCCGACCATGTGTTGCCACCGTCGATCGAATACGGTTCAGCAGAGGCAGCGATGCGCGTATCGAAGGTGGAGAGGTCGATGTTGACCGGGAGAACGGTACCCGGCGTATTGAGCGCCGTGGAGGTGTAATTGATGGTCTTGTTGTAGGTAGCCTTGTCGGTCACCACCTTCAGGCCGACGAATGTGGTGTTGCGCGGCAGAAGCACACCGAACACTTTGATACCGTTGGCCTGGGTCTTGTCGGCGATGGTGCACTCTTCCTGCAGTTCGGTTTCGATGTAGGAAGCAACAGCATTGTACACGGCTTTACCCTGGCCGATCTTCCACTCATAGGTGCCGGAGAGGTGCCAGCTGGAGACGCAAGTGATGGTGATGGACTTGAAGATTTCGTTCGCATTCATCTGAGGGTGCTTTCCGTAGATGTTGTAACGGAACATGGAGCATGCCCACTGGAGCTGCTTGTCTTCGATGGAGTAGGTGTTGCCGTTCACATTGAAATCAGCAAGCGAAACCTCCGCAAAGACCGGAGCGTATTCGCCGTTAAGCACGTTGTTGTGGAGTTGTATCTGTTTCTCGGAACCCACGCGGCATACGATACGGAAGTCGCTGTTGTAGCGGATCCATGCATGCTCGTTGCAAGGGCAGACAATACCCCTGATATCCTCGGTGGTCCAGGAGCCCAGCGTCACATCGCCTTCAAAGACGCCTTTCCGGCCGGTAACGGTGGCCAGCGGCTGGGTGCTGTAGGTAGCAGCGTCGCCCGTCTTGCTGCTGGAGTTACCGATCATGACACCGAGGGTTTCATTGCCCTCCCACAGCAGTTGGGTAGAATCTTCCGGGTTGAAGAGCACGCGGGTCGCAGCATTGTTAAGATTACCCATAACAGTACTGACGCTCAGGTGAATAGGATTCTCGGCCGACAGTTTCTGATCGTCCGTCATCAGTTCGCATCCTGCAACAAATGTCATTGCAAGGGACAATGCAATAATAGAATAAAATCTCGTTTTCATAGTTCCGTTCATTTTTACCAGTTAACAGGATCCGTCCAGTTCGGAGCGGGAAGCGTCAGCCCGGACGTAGCAAACACCTGCTCCGTCATCGTCTCGCAAAACTCTGCGAGAGGGGCCACATAGACTTTTTTTGTTTTCATAAGTATAGAGATTATTGGGATTTGCGAATCAGTCGCAGGTAGGTGCCGCCGGCGGAAGTCAGCGTGCAGATCATGGAGTTCGGGGCGTTCAGGCGGAGTTGATAAACCAAATGAGATGCTTCATAGGAGTAATCCATGGTCATGTAGTACAGGACGCTGTTGTACTTGCCCGTGTATCCGCGCTGACGCGTACCGGCAGCGGAGAATCCGGAAACGTTACTTCCGTTGCGCATCAACTTGGGAATGATGTCGTTGACCTCTTCCTTGGTGGATGCGTACTCTTTCTGCTTCATGTACGAATAGAGCTGCTGCATGTCGCTCAGGCTCGGGACGGCCCATCCGTTCGGGGAGATCTTGTCTTCCTTGACGAAGGTGGCCGCCTTGTTGCCGGAAACGTCGATTTCCTGCTGTACCATGCAGGCATAGGTGTAGAGACAGCCTACATCGTTGCGGACGCTCTGGGCGGCCGGATCGTTGGCATCGATATAGGTTCCGCCTTCACCTGCGGTCAGGCACATCGGCTTGAGGACCGGAGTGGTGTTCTTCACCCAATCCTCGACGGAGACGTTGGTCATGATGGGCGTACCGTCTGCGAAGCGGGTGGATTTGAAATTCTCCCGCATCCAGTACTGCGAACCCAGCTTGAGCACGGTGTATTTGTAAGTCTCGGTCGTTCCGCCGTGGTTGTCGGCAGCGCCCGTGCGGGTTACCGTGACGGTGACCGGATTGCAGACAGCGGTGATGACGCCCGTCTCGCCCGGATCGAGCGGAGCAAGGCGCATCTGGGTGGAGCCGGCCGGCATATAGACATTTCCGTCACAAGTTCCCGTCCCGGCCGTATAGTTCGAGATGAAATCTCCGTCCCATACGACCTGGCCGCCGTTGTTCACCACGAGGCCCTTGCTGTAGTCCACTTCGCCCATCTTCATCGGATAAACGACCGTGAAGGAGCCCTCCACGATGGTCTTCTTTTCAATATCATCGTACTTGTAGAGGTACTCCTTGCAGATCTCGCCGATCTTCTTGTTGTTGACATTGTCGAAGATTTCGTAGACCGGGTAGGTGTTCAGGTTGGTGGAGGTAGGCATCGGGATGATGTACGGCAGTCCGCTCAGCGCAATCTGTTCGATATTGGCCACATCGCGCATCGCACCGGAGGAGATGGTCACCTTGGTGCGGCGCGTGTCGGTGGTGGATTCGTTGCGCAGGGCCGTAAGCGTCAGGATGCCCTTGTTCACCACAGCGGCCGTGATCCAGGTACAACCCTCTTCCAGTTCCACCGTGATTTCGGCATCCGGGAGGTTGGTCTTAATGGGGATGTTGTAGTCACCCGCAGCGGCGTCGATCTGGTTTTCAGTCTTGACGAAGGCGAGGGTCTTCATGTAGTCCTGCCAGACCGTGACGTTCTGGTTCTTTTCGCCGCAGCTCACATAGATGTAGGACGAACGCGGAGAACCGGTGGTGTTCTGGCCTACGCTGAGCATCCAGTTGCCGTCCTCATCCTGGTAACAGGTGCACCATTGCTGGTCGCAGGGGGCTGCAATCGTGCAATGCGCCCTGGAAATGGCGGTTTCAAGAATCACAGGAACCTGCTGGCGGTTGCCGGTCAGGAGGAACTCCCCGTTAACGAAGGTTCCGTCCGGGCCGCTCACCGTGAAGTCGCTGGTGATGTTTTCGGGAACGCAGGCAACGCTCAACAACGCTGCCGCCAATAATAGTATCGTTCTTTTCATTGCTTTCATAATCGATTACAAATCAATGATGGGAACCCAGATCGGGGTAGGAAGAATCAGCGGATCCGGGGCCTTGCCGAACATATCCTGGAAGACCACCAGGGTGTCCTTGAGGTTTTCCGCTTCGATGGCAATCTTGGCAACGCGGTCTTCCGCGATGTCGTTGGCCGCCACGTCGAAACTGATGCGAGAACGGGAAAGTTTCAGGTTTTGCACCCAGTTCTGGTCGCAGGAACAGGTGATCAGGTTGTCCTTGATGTTGGTCTTGATGAGGGCCACGATAGCGGACTCGCCCATATATTTGACAAAGACCGTATCCTGTTCGAAGTCCATGGCAGGAATGTACTCCTGCAGGATATTGATCTTCTGGGCGTTGTCGCCAATCACCACATAGAATAGGGACTCCCGCTCGCCGCCGGTATTCTCACCGACTTTGACGGTAAAGGTCTCCACGGACTTGGTAAACTTGACCCAATTCTCGTCCAGGCTGCACTTCATGCCCCATGCAAGGCTGGTGGCGGAAGGAATGACGCGGAACTGGACCGATCCGCCGGCTACCGGGAAGGTAATCAGGCTGTCGGTCGGATTAAACATCGGCGAGTCACACTCCAGCGTGAAGGAGTTGTCATTGACTATGCGGTTCGGCAGCGGCTGCTGTGAACAGCAGGAGAGTACCAGAACGGCCGAGCAAAATATGAGGGATATAAGTATCTTTTTCATGGCATCATACGTCATCTTCAACACCGGGCTTCCAAGGAGCGTAACCGGGGTTCTGCTGGTCACGGATAGCGGGGTTTGCGTTTAGTTCAGACAGCGGAATCGGATAGACGACCCGGTAACTGATTCCAGAAGGATTACCGAAAGAAATCGTAGCGGAACTGCCGATACTCTCAATAATGGGGCGGCCCGTAATATTTCGGCCGTTGCGGAAGAAATCCCAGTAGGTGTGACCTTCCAGAATATACTCGCGCCGGCTTTCGTCCAGGATATCATTCACCTTGGAGACCGTAACATTGGTCTTACGGCGGGCAATGGTAATGCGGGTCAGATACTCGGAAGCTTCCGTCGTCTTTCCCAACTTGAAATAGGCCTCAGACATCGCCAAGTAGATTTCAGGCAAACGGATGACCGTGATATTGTGGAGGAAATGGTACGGAGAACCGATATAGCGCCGGATAGTATTGTAATTCTTTCCGGGAATACCCAGATTGCAAATCAGGTAGCGACGCACATCGTTCGCATAAGCGCGCATCGTTTCATAGCCGTTGTTGCTATCCCCAAAAGTAAGGCCCAGCTTTGCGTAGCCGATGTTCGCACTCACCTTGCCGTCCATATCGCTGTCGGGAATATCATACGTCGGGTGACGGACCCAGTAGTTGATGGAGTTACCTCCCAGATTGTCCGCCTCGGTGAATTTCACTTCCCAGATGGACTCGCTGTTGAAGGGTTTGTAGAACTGGGTCGTATACTGGTCGTAACTGAGCAGTGCATAATTCGATTCGTACTTGTCGAGCCAGTCGGTACCGGTCTCCACCACGCGGTCGTTCTGCTCCATGTAAAGGAACGTGCGCATCAGTAGGCCCAGCACGGCGGCCGGCCCCACATGTCCCTCGTCTACCATCCTGTCTTCGAGCAGGTTATAGGATTTCTCGAACTGTTCTACGATATAGTTCCAGCATTCATCGGCCGTTGCACGGCGGATATTGTGGTCCAGAATGTTGAAACTGACCGTCGCGTCCGGGATGATGGGGACGCCCCATTTGAACTGGCTGTTATACGCCGATCCCCAGGTACAGGAATAACGGGGTGGATAGGCATAGAGACGGCACAGGTCGAAATAGCAGAGGCCGCGAAGGGCATATGCCTCCCCCTTGATCTGACGGAGTTCTTCGATATCGCCCGGAACTTCATCAATATTGTCAATCAGAAGGGATGTCGCACGGATCGTATTGTAAATCTTTTCCCAGAGGGAACGGGCATTCGCATTGAGGGTCGAACTTTCCGAATAGTGGCTTTCCACGTAGAAGGCGTAACCTCCGCCTACATTGCGAACGAAGAAATCAGGTCCTTTTGCCGCTTCATACAGATAGAGCAGCCCACCATAGTACGAAGTGTGCTGAAGGTTGTGATAAGCGCCTGAAAGCAGCATCTTCATACCATCCTGTGTCTTGATCACGGTTTCTCCGGAGAGGGCGCTCATCGACTCTTTGTCGAGGAAGGTCTTTTCGCATCCCGCCGCCAGAATCAGCACGGCCAGGAGCATCGTAACAGGAGTAAACTTTTTCATCATTTGAAACGGATATTAATGCCCAACGTATAAATGGAAGAGGTCGGATAGAGATCAGCGAAACGGTAACCGGAGATGGACATCTCAGGATCGTAGTCGCCGAAGGGGCCCCAGACGAGCGGATTCTCGGCCTGCAGGAATGCAGACAGGTGGTCCATGCCGAGCTTCCCGGCGACTTTCTGCGGGAAGCGGTAGGAAAGCTTGATGTTTTTCAGTTTCAAGTAGTCTCCTTTCTTCAGGAAGCGGGTGCTTCGGGTCGTGAGGCCTACATTGTTCACACGCAGCGGGTTCTCGGCAAAGATATGGTCGGGCGTCCAGCGGTCGAACTGGCTGCGGGCAATGGTGTAGTCCGTACCGCCGTCGGTACTGATCAGAGCCGCACCCAGGCGGTCGTAGATATAGTGACCGAGGCCGTAAACGCCGAGGACATCCAACTGCCATCCCTTGTAGGAAAGCGCCGTGGTAATACCGCCGAGCACCTTGGGAACGCCCTGTTTGTCGTAGGTATAGGGCGACTCGCCGGAAGAGGTGGTCATGTACTTGTTGCCGTATTCGTCATAAGCATAATACATGCAGAGACCGGTGTCTTCGTCAACTTTCGCATATTCACGCAGATACCAGGTGTGGACATTGACCCCGTTGGCGATAATCTGACGCTGGTAGCCGTCCAGGTACTCGCTTGTAAGACCGTAGTAAATGGAAGACATCTTGGAGATGTTGAATCCGAAGTCCCAGTTGAACTCACCTCTTTTGATCAGGTTGGCATTCAAACTGAACTCGATACCGGTATTGCGGATTCCGGCATCGGTATTCATCAACATGGTCCGGTAACCGGAGGTCATTGAAACCTGGACATCCTGGAGCAGGTTTTCGGAAACGCGCCTGTAATATTCCAGCGTAAGGTCCAGACGGTTTCTGAAGAGCGTGGCGTCCAAACCTACGTTGAAGACCCGGTTGCCTTCCCAGGTCAGTTCAGGACGGTAACGGTAGTTGGTGATGACGCCCAACTCGTTGTTGTAGCGGACGGTGGGGTAACGGTCCTGCCAGTAATAATACTCGGTAGGCAGCGTACCGTTGACGCCGTAGCTGGCTTTGAGTTTCAACTGGCTGATTTCCCTGCGCCAGGGCCGCATAAAGTTCTCCTTGGCGATGTCGTAACCGCCGGACACGGACCAGAAGTTGCCGGCCCTGTGCTCCGGAGAGAAGAGCGAGGAGTAGTCGCGACGGTATGAAGCGCCGAGCAGCAGTTTGGAGCGGTAGGCGTAGTCAGCGCGGGTGATGAGCGAGAAGATGCTGTAGGCATATCCGTCACCCGCATAGCCCGAGGCGTTGGAGCTGTTGGTCAGATACGGAGACTCGTCGGTACCGAATCCCTGGGCCGTGATGGTCTGGTAACGATACTCCAGGTTCTCCAGTTCGATACCGGCCGATGCGCTCAGGTGATGGCGCTTCTTTCCCCAGTTCTTGTCGAACTGGAGCATCGTGGAGTTGGAGAGCTTGGTACGCTGGACGTTCCGATCGGTCAGTTCGCCATTGGCGGAGTAACCTGCGCCGAAACGGCTGTCCAGATAGGTCATTCGACGGAAACCGTAGAAATAGACGGCAGCGCGGGAAGTAAGCTTCAAATCTTTGGAGAAATTGAGCGCCACATCGCCCACCACGTTCACGTTCAATGCGGGACGGTCGTTCTTGTTCTCATAGGCGCTGGCAATCGGGTTGTTGTTCGAGTTCAGCAGGTTGTCCGGGAAGAGGAAGTTGTAGGAACCGTCTTCCAGGTACGGAGGCACAACCGGAGGAATCACGTTGGCAGCGTATTGCGGGGAACGGTAGAAACCGCCGCCTGCCAGCGGGCCGCTCTGCATCGTGTAGGCCACATAATTGTTGATACCCCAGGTCACGAACTGTTTTGAACCCGAATTCAAACGCATACGCAGGGAGTAACGCTGCAACTGGGAGTTGATAATGGTACCCTGCTGGTTAAACACTTCAAGCGAAGAGTAGTAATTGATAGAGTTGCTACCACCCCGGAATGAAAGGCTGGTCTTGGTGAAAGGAGCCACGCGCGAAACCACCTTGAACCAGTCTGTGGATGGCAGTTTGTCGGCATCTTCACAGAAGAAGTCGTAATTCCGGTAGCCGCCATTGGCCGTTGGAATCTGGTATTTGATATTGAACTCGTTGCGGGCCAATTGCTGCCATTCGTAGAAGTTCTTTCCTTTGTAGGTGTAATTGGCCTTGTCGGCATAGAGTTGCTTCAACTCGCGGATGAGGCTGTTGCGGATGGCCAGTGAAGAGGTCTGCGATTCCGCCACCGCCTGCTCGAGCATGAAGTTCATCTCGCCCTCCACCCATAGCTCCGCATATTCCTGACCGTTGACCAGGTCCGGCTGGCCGGTCATGTAGGAGAAACCGTTGACCGTGGCCAGACTGATCTGGACCTTCTCGGACTGCATACCTTTCTTGGTGGTAATGACCACCACACCGTTTGCACCACGGGAACCATAGAGCGAAGCGGAAGCCGCATCCTTGAGGACCGTCAGCGACGCAATATCGGAGGGGTTCAAGGCATTGAGCGGGTTGGCTGCGGCATAATCGGTACCGGAAACGTTCGTCTGGTCCCAGACCACACCATCCACCACGAACAGCGGCTGGTTGGAAGCGTTCATCGAACCGAAGCCGCGGAGAATGATGGAGCCGCTCTCACCGGGCTGACCGGAAGATGTGGAGAGCGCTCCGGCCACATTTCCACGGAAAGCCTCTTCAAGCGAAGCGATCGCACGGTCTTCCAGTTTCTTGGAGGTAACGGTCACGGCCGAACCGGTATATGACTCTTTGGACATACTGCTGTAGCCTGTGACCACCACCTGGTCCAAGGCCACGGTTTCCTCCTTCATCGTCACATTCACCACGGCACGTCCCTCGATGGGAACCGTGATCGTTTCCATACCCAGGAGAATAAAGTCAAGCTTGGCGGTCTTGGGTGAGGCCACCGTAATGACATAGTCTCCGGAAGCATCCGTCAAAGCCATGTTCTGCGTACCTGTCTCCAGGACGATAACGCCCACTTGAGCCAGGCCCGAAACATCTTGAACATGACCCTTGACCTTGACCTTGCCCTGCGCCGAAAGAGTCGGGATAGGCGCCAGAATCAAGAGCAGGAAAGCGAATAATCGGGCTGCTTTCATAGATAATCAGGTTATTGTTATAAAAAGAGATTATTCAGAATAATACATCAGAATTCCCGCCCCATAGAGAGCATGGTTCACCATCCGGTTGGAGTTGTGCCCCACACCGGGAACTTCCACGATGCGCCAGTTGAACGGAAGGCCCAGGCTGTCCGCCACGCGCTTAGCCCGGTTATAGAAGAAGTGGCCACGCTCAAAGCGGCACCTGCCTTCCGCCATGGAACCGGCATCATCCGGAAAATAGGAATCCACCGCCCGCGAAGATGCCGTATCAAGCGTTCCCACATGGACGATCATATCCCGGGCGAAATAGGCTGCCAAATGATCCCGGGTAATCACATCGACATCCCGGATGGAGTAAGGGAATCCGAACCAGTTGGTTCCGTCCGTGATGCCGTTCGGATCGGGCACGGTATAATTGCCGGCATTCTGCTCCACCGCTCTGCGCACGCGCGCGTTCTTCATAAATAAAAGGTACCGGTGCACCCACTGACCGCCGGCTGAATGGCCCGACATATCGTAGGTTTTGCTGACATTGCCCGTTTTTTCCTTGATATAGGAGAAGATCGGTTCCACAATCTGGTAGGTCCAGGTTTCTTCCGGCTTGGCCTTGTAGGTTACGCTAGAATAGGAAACACCGCCGAACTGGTAATCGATTGACGGATAGAGTTCAGAAGTAAAATTCGGCGCCACCAGAATGATCTTGCGGTCTTCTGCGATGGACTTCCAGTTCGAAATGGCAATCCGGCCATTTCTCTCCGCACCATGAAACAGGAAGAGAATGGGAAGTTCTTTTACGTTATCGACGAAGGGGATGTAATAAAAGACTTTTACCGGCTTGCTCACCAGCGGCTTGTATCCCGTATATACCAAAGAATCATAGCCGAAAGAGAGTTGCATCTCTTTTTTGGGAACTGGCGGCTCATCACCTCCACAACTCGAGAAAAGAATAGCGGAGAGTCCTAGTAGAAGCAACAACTTACTCGATGATCGCATAGAATTGAAATTTGCTTAAACGATTTAGCAACCGAGGCGCAATTTAGCACATTCTATTGATATTTGCAAAAAAAAGTGACAAAAAGCCGAGACAGTTCGCTGAATCAGTTCCCGAAAATGAGGCAATATGCCCCGGTCTTCACAGGCTTGTCCGCCCGATAGATACGTTTTCCGTTGGCATCCCGGAAAGAGGTACCGTAAACCATACTCCTTCCGCGGTGTCCGACTCCCCCCACAATCGCAATATCCCATCTGAAAGGATACTTGTGGGAACGGGCGTATGCCCGCATGTCTTCAAAGTAATTCTTGGCCCTTTCGTGGCGGTTTGCCCCTTCGGCCAGTGCGACTGCGTCGGTGGGAACATGGGCTCCGGAAGTTTCCGTGTCCATATCGCCCGTATGGACGATCATATAGCGTTTCAGGTAGGCCTTGATGTGACGTTCGTCATCGAACGGCGTTCCCTTGATCGTGTAAGGCCAAGTGGTCCCCTCTGTATAATCCCGAACGCTTCCGTCATCGGAAAGCCAGGTCCAGGTGCCGGGGTTTGAAGCAACGGCGATATCCACACGGGCATCCGGTTTGGCCAGCAGATAGCGGTGTACGAACTGACCGCCGGCGGAATGGCCCTGGATACTGTATTTCTTGACGCGGTTGCCGGTCTCCTTCTGGAAGAAGTCGAACATCGGCTCAATGGCGCTGTAAACCCACTTCTCCTCCGGATTCAATTCCTCACACTTACGAGTCTTGAAGACATTGCCAAACTGGTACTGGTTCTCGTTATACAACTTTGCGCTAAACTCGGGAGAAAGGATGATAAAACCATCCCGCTCCGCAAACTCCTGCCAACAGATGATCGGGTTGATGCCCAGACGCTCCGCACCGTGGAACGAAATCAGCACGGGCATGTGGTCCACGTTTCCTGCGGTAGGGATATAGTAGAACAGCTTGATAGGCTTATCTGCAAGCGGTTCATAGATATAGACAAGCGAATCGAGGCCTCGGTGGAACTGCCCCAAATCCTGAGCCGTTGCCGGAAGCAACAGCGCCAGAAACGATAAAACCAGAATGAGCCGTTTCATTATCCTCTCGCCTTTGCAATTGCCAGGAAGTCGTCTGCCTTGAGGGCGGCGCCGCCGATCAGGCCGCCGTCGATGTCGGGGCATGCAAAGAGTTCAGCAGCATTGGAAGGTTTGCAGCTGCCGCCGTAGAGAATGGTGGTTGCCTCAGCCTCGGCAATACCGAAGCGGTCGGCAAGGAAGTGACGGATGAAAGCGTGGATTTCCTGCGCCTGCTCGGCCGTAGCGGTCACACCGGTACCGATAGCCCACACCGGTTCGTAAGCCACGATGATGCGGCGGAACTCTTCCGGAGTCAGGTCAAAGAGGACATCCTGGATCTGGGTGCCCACCACCACGAAGTGCTCGCCGGCATTGCGCTGGTCCAGGTTCTCGCCCACGCAGTAGATGACATCGAGTCCTTCTGCCAGGGCAAGACGAATCTTCTTGATGAGTTTCTCCGCCGTCTCGCCGTAGTACTGGCGACGCTCGGAGTGGCCGAGAATCGTGTAGCGGCAACCGGCGCTGCGCAGCATGGCAGCCGAAACTTCTCCCGTATAGGCACCCTTGGGTTCATCGGCACAGTTCTGTGCAGAGAGGGCGATGGGCGAGCCCTTGAGGGCATCCGCCACCGGTACGAGGTGGGTAAAAGGAGGAGCAACAATCAGTTTGACCCCTGCAGGAATCTCTGCTTTGCGTTCTACCAACTCTTTGGCCAGGGCCACGCCTTCAGCCACGTTGGTATTCATCTTCCAGTTTCCGGCTACTATCTTCTTTCTCATGGATATATGTTTTAAATGTTAGAAAATCAAAGCGATACCACCGCCGAAGTTGAATCCCGGCTCCACATAGAACGGCACATACTGGTTGCGGTGGTTAAAGAGATTGCCCAGCTTGCCGTAGAGGGTGAAATGGCGGTTCACCACGTAATCTACCGTCAGGCCGAGATTGTGGATCCACGGGGCGTTCCAGGCGCCGAAGGTGCTGCCGCTGACGGAACTGCGGAAATCGTAGTCGAGCGATCCGATCAGACGCTCCCGCCAGTTGTAGCGGAAATAGAGCCGTCCGGTCGCAGTCGGCAGCTGGGTGATGGCAGCCCCGCCGGCCATCGGGAAATAGTGGTAGAAGCGCAATTCGCCACCCGTCGTGACAGTGGAAGATTTCCAGAAGGCATCCAGACCGCCCATCAGCGTGTTGGCATTCAGGAAGCCCAGTTGAATCTCGGCGGGCGCACCAGTGGTATTGATGACCGGTTCAAAGATGGGGCGTCCGCGCTCCATCACGAATCCGCCGGTCAGGTTCATCGCGAATCGGCCAAAGACCACGCCCTCCAGGGCGAGGGTGACATCCAGCGGGCGGGAACCCATCAGCATCGGGGTATTGGGCGAAAGCAGCGGCACCTGGGAAGCCAGGAAACCGTAGCCGTTCATATCGAATCCGCCACCGATGATGGTATGGATCCAGAGTGCGCGGCGCACCACCTCAACGCGGGCATCCACATCGGGGAAGACGCTGCTCAACGCATTCAGGTTGTTGCCGTCCGGCGCCTTGGCCGCCTGGCTTTCCTGCAGGCCGAAGCGGTTGCCGAACTTCACGCCAAACCGCCCTTCGAAACGGCCGCTGTTATACTCGTAGATGGGCGAGAAGGCCACCACTGCGGTGGTATAATCCTTGGCGCCCGTATAGCTGGCAAAGCGCAGCGACATGTCAATGTAAATGCGGTGGATATCAAAGGTCGTACCCACCCAGCCATCCAACGAGAAGGCATTTTCACGCACCCCGAGCCGGTCCGCCATGGCACTGGTCAGGTAGGTGGAGTTGCCGGCGTCGTATTTGAACTTGAAGTCGTAGTAGAGATTGTTCTCATTTTGAGCCGTGGAGCGCAGGCCTGCCCGTACGCCCAGGTTGCCGTAACCATTGCTGGCGGTCTGCCCGGCGGAAGCCACGCTGTAGCGGCTGTCATAGTTGTAGATTACGCCCAACCCCGCTTCACCGGTTGCCCAGACGAACTTCATGTGCGCACTGACGTCGTTGTCCGAGTTGTTCAGGGAGAGGTTTCCTCCGCCCCCGCCCACTTCCGGCACACTGCCAAAGAAGGAGTTATGGTGGAGCGCCAGGTTGAAGTAGGTGCCGCCCTTGGTAGCCTTCTGCAGATGGAGATCCACCAGCGGCGCTACGGGCATCTGGAGGCCCAAACGTGCGTAAAACAGCGGCAAACGGATGGGATCCAGCGGTTTGATGCGCAGGGCATCGTAGGGGGTGAACTCGTAGAGGTTGGCGTAGGGTTTCTCAAAAATGGAATAATCGGTGGTATGTCCGAAACGGGCCAGCGTATCGGAGACCTCGAGCGGCAGCACCGGCTTGTGGATTTCGCCCAGCCGGACATCGTAGGATCGGCTGACCTCAACCGTCGGGTCGAAGCCCTGCGCGCAGAGCGGGCCGGCGATGGCCAGCAACAGTCCCAGTATCATCATCGCTCTTTTCATCCCTTCACCTCCTGTTTGATCAGTTTTTCAATGCGGTCGCGGACCTGATCCAGCACATCGTCGTCATCCCCGGTGGGGGTATAGCCGTCGAGCACGCTCCGCCAGGTAGCCTCCGCCTGTTCTATGTCTTCACGGGCCGCAAACGCATCGCCCAGAATGATAAAACTCTTGGCCAGCCAGTAGAGCTGGGATGTGCCGGAATCGGAGAAGGCATAGACGCGGTTCTCCACCTCCACGAAGTCGCCGGCATTGTAGGCATCCAGCACCTGCAGGTAGTTGGCCTCGGCGCCGTAAGCATCCGAAGCATCGGTAGCCAGGGCCTCCAGCAGCGGTTTGGCCTGCATGCGGTCGCCCTTCACCCGATAGCTCTTGGCCAGCGTGTAACGGGTCTCGCGCTGCGCAGCCTCGGGCAGGGTTTCATCCTCAAGCAGCATCTGGCCATCCTTGATGGCATCGTCGTATTTCTTGGAGCAGAAGTACGCCCGCATCCGGCCGAGCCGGGCATTCTGGCGCAGGTGGTCGTTCTCCGTATTGGCTATCAATGCACTGTAGGCCGCAGCGGCACGGCTGTAGCGCTCCAGCTCCATGGAAATCTTGGCATAAGCAACATTGGCCGCTTCCGTGATCTCTTTGTTGTCCCCGCGCTTCATCACCTTCAGGTAGGCATCCGTCGCGGCCTCCTTGCGGTTGGTGGCGCGCAGCGATTCGGCCAGCAGGAACCAGGCCTTGGTGGTATAAGGACCATCCGGATAGGTGGCCAGGAAGGACTGCAGGGCCGACATGGCCGAAGTGTGGCGCCCATTCTGATGCAGCTGTTCTGCCGATGCAAAGAGCATCTGCTCGCGCTCATCGTCGCTCTTGATGTTGGACATGCCGATTTCATCCAGCCAGGAGAGGAAGACCTCCGGCTTGTTCAGGGTCTGATAGATGCTCTCCATACCGGAGATGGCATCCTGGGCCTCCTGCGTACGCGGGCATTCGGAAACCACCGTCTTGTAGTAATCGATGGCCTTGTCGAACTTGCCGGCGTTGGAGTTGATCATAGCCAGCTCCAGCAGCGACTTGGCATAGAAGGAGCTGTCTGTCTTCATGCCGAGCAGCGTATAGAAGCACTCGCTGGCATCCTCATTCTCACCGCGTTGCACATAGGTGCGGCCCAGCTCGAAGAGGGCCTGCGGATAGAGGGTGGCGTTGCGGTGGCGGCGGATCACACTGCGCAGAATGGCAATCTTCTTGGCATCATTGCCCGTTAGGCCATAGGCCACGGCGCTCTGGTAAGCCGGATAGATATCGCTGGAGGTGCTGTATTTGGTGTAAACCGATTCATAGGCCCCGGCCGCAGCGGCATAGTTGTTCTGCATGTAATAGGAATCGCCCAACCGGATGCGGGCATCGCGGTCAAAGAGCTGGGATTCCGGGGTCTCGAGATACTCTGCAAAACGCTTCTGCGCATCCGCGAACTTGCCGGCCTTGAAGTGGCAGTATGCCAGGTTGTAGAGGCTCAAGCCACCTTGTTGGGTCCGGCGGAAATCCGCACGGTCCAGCAACTGCGAATAGATGTTCGCCGCATCCTGGAAACGGCCGTTGCGATAGAAGCACTCCGCCATCCAGTAGGAGGCCTGGTTGCCCAGGGCGGCATCGTACTTGGAGTTGGCGAGCGAGGTCTCGAGCATCGGAATGGCGGACCGGTAGGCGCCCGCCTGAATGTGCTGCATCGCGCGCAGGTAGGAGGCGCGCTGCAGGTTGACCATCGTCTCAGAGTCTTTCTTGCTCACTTTGCCCAGCGCCTCCACGGCCGAACCGTAATCCTTGGCGCGCAGATAGGAGGCGGCGATATAGTTGTTGATGATATCGTCGCGACCGCTCTTGGGATAGCGCTGCATGTATTGGTCGAACTGCGAAATGTCCGCATTGACATCGAAGGAAAGCTTGGCATAGTTGAAGAGCGCATCTTCCTGGATGACAGGATCAAAGTCGAGCGTAGCGGCCGACTGGAACGCGGTCATCGCGGCAATCTGGTTGCGCTGGTTCAAGTAACAGTTGGCCAGATGGTACCAAGCATTCTGCGAGAGGGAATCCGGCGCGGTAACCACCTTCTCAAACGATTCGGCGGCAGCCTTGTAGGACTTGAGGTCGTACGAAAGGATGCCCGAGAAGTAATAGTCCTTGCGGGAGAGCTTCGCGCCCGAGTTGCGGTAAACCTCCAGGTAGTGGCTCGCCTCCTCGTTTCGGTTCAGCGCGAAGAGCGCCTCGGCCACGATGCGTGCCAGGTTCGGCTTCAGGTCCGCCCCCACTTCATCAATGATGGTCGGCCCCACCTCGGCCACATAGGCGTTGTCGCCCCGCATGAACTTGGACTCCACGCAGTAGTAGGTGGACATCACGCGGAAGCGCGAATCGCCCGCCGCCTGGCGGAAGAGGTCGAAGGCCGCATCAAACTCCTTGTCCATATAGCGGACATAGGCCAGATAGTAGATGCTCGGGTAGGTATAGATGGAGAGCGGCTCCTTGATGATGCTTTCGTAGCCCTTGGCGGCCTTGTCGTTGTGGCCGGTCCGCATGTCGCAGAAGGAGCGCTTGAATTCGAATTCGGTGCGCCAGTCACTGTAGAGATAGCGCTTGTTGATGTCCTCAAAGTATTCGTGGGCCTTTTCGTACTCCCCGCGGTCAAAGTAGCGGGAAGCGAGCGCATAGCGGACCATCGAGAGCTCGGGGGCGGTGGGATAGTTCAGCGCGAAGACCTTCACCATCCACTCCGCATTCACGCGATCCATGGCGATGGCGCAGAGCACGCGGTAGGCCTCCAGCTCGGAGCGGCGCAGCGCATAGGTATCGCCGATTGCCACGGCCAGCTCGTTAAACGCCTGTTCCGCAGCCGCATACGCGCCGCTGTTGTAGAGCATGCGCGCCGACTCGAGCCGCTCCCGGAATTCCGCTCCGTCAGGTTCGCCCGCACGGAGGGGCGCTGCTGCCAGCAACAGCAGGAAAAGCGGAAGGAGATATCTCTGAAGGCGCTTCATGGTCCGGAATAATCTAAAAAACAAATATACGAAATTATTTTCGTAAATTTGTGCATCAAACCCGCCGCTTATGGAAAATGCAAACGCCCCCCAGCCGATTATCGAATTCGAAGAGGTCGATATCTCCAATGGAGAACTGACTGTCATCGAATCGCTTTCCCTTACGGTTCAGGAGGGTGAGTTCCTCTATATCACCGGCAAAGTGGGCAGCGGCAAGACCTCGATCATCCGCTCGCTAATCGGTGAGAATCCCGTTACGGGCAAACGGGCGGAGGTGGCGGGATTCGACCTGCTGCACCTGCGCAAGCGGCAGATTCCCTACCTGCGCCGCGAGATCGGTATCGTCTTCCAGGATTTCCAGCTGCTGATGGACCGCAGCGTGGAGGAGAACCTCCGGTTCGTGCTGGAGGCCACCGGCTGGCGCAACAAGGCCGCCGTAGATGCCCGCATTGAGGAGGTGCTCCATGCCGTGGGGCTCACCAACAAGGCGCACAAAATGCCGCACCAGCTCTCGGGTGGCGAGCAGCAGCGCGTGGCTATTGCCCGAGCGCTCCTCAACCGCCCGCGCATCCTGCTGGCCGACGAACCCACCGGCAATCTGGATACCGACACCACCCACAGCATCATGGATCTGCTCTGGTCCATCAATGCCAAAGAGGGCACCGCAGTGCTGATGGTCACCCATAACCGCACCATTCTCAGCGAGTATCCCAGCAAGGTGCTGGTCTGCGAAGACACGGTCTGCCGCGAGATTTTCCATGAAGAATAAAAAGTACGCAGCCATCCTGGACTGGTTCAGCGAGAACCGGCCCATTGCGGAGAGCGAACTACGCTTTCGCAACCCCTATGAACTGCTGGTCTGCGTAATGCTCTCCGCCCAGTGCACCGACAAACGGATCAACCTGGTCACCCCTGCCCTCTTCGAGCGGTTTCCTTCGCCTGAATCGATGGCTGAGGCCTCTGTAGAGGAGATTTTGGGTTATATCAAATCGGTCTCCTACCCCAACAGCAAAGCCGCGCACCTCAAGGGGATGGCGGAGAAACTGGTGGCGGATTTCGGAGGCTGCGTGCCGGACGACCGGGAAGCGCTCCAGACCCTGCCTGGCGTGGGACGGAAGACCGCCAACGTGGTCACTTCGGTACTCTGGGATGCACCGGTCATTGCCGTGGATACCCACGTCTTCCGTGTGGCACGGCGGCTCGGGCTTTCCAAGGGCAAGGATGTTCGCGCAGTGGAAGAAGATTTGACGGCGGGCATCCCGCCGGAGATCCGCCCCAAGGCGCACCACTGGTTGCTGCTGCACGGCCGCTACATCTGCACCGCCCAGCGGCCCAAATGCACAGAGTGTGGTCTCACACCCTGGTGCGAGACTTTCCGAAAGGAGAAATAACGGATTTACAGGGCTGCTTTCACCGCGCGCGCCTCATCGGTCAGATTCTGGAAGATGGGCAGGAACTGCTTGAGTTTCAGCTTGCCGTAGAGCACCTCCGGATGGAACTGGACGCAGAGGATCTTGTCGCCCTCCAGCGCCTCCACCACGCCGTCATCGGCCCGTGCCGTCACTTTGAGGCTGGAGGAGATCTTGACCGATGAATAATTATGGCTGGTGTTGACCGTCACCACCGTATCCTTGAGCAGTGCCGCCAACCGGGAATCCTTGTCAATGTGGATGGTGTGGAAATAGGTTTCCACGTTGAGACCCAGATTCTCTTTGGTGTCCGGATCAACTGTCTTGTGGGCGACCGTAGAATTCGGATAGGTATCCGTCACCAACAGGGTCGTGCCACCCAGCACTTTGTTGATGCTTTGATGCCCCTGGCAGATACCCAGCAGCGGTTTGCCGGCGGCAATGGCGGCCCGGATGACTTTGTAATCGTAGGTGCCGCGACTCGTGGTATCGCCCGAGAAAGAGCCGGGGATAATGATGGCATCCACCTCATCCACATACGCTTTTGCAAGCGCGTCGGTGGTGGTATACTGCGGAAAGACTTTGCACTTGGCGCCGGCGGCGGCCAGACACCTTATGTAATAGCCATGGGTGGTCTCACCCATTCCCGAGCGGGTAATGCCCACCGTGACATCCTTCACGACCGTCGGCGGCGTATCGGGATCCGTTCCGGGATCGGGCTCGGGCACGCCATCGCACCTGACCATCAGCAGCACGAGCGCAAGTAACGCCAGCGTCTGCTTTGCCTTGCGGGCGAATTCAAATAAAGCCTTCGGGAGATGGCAGTAGCCGGTCGGATTCTTGTCCAGGTAATCCTGGTGGTAATCTTCTGCCCGATAGAAGTTTTGCAGGGGGAGCTTCTCCACGGCCAGCGGCGCATCGAGCTTCTGCTGCTCAGCGGCAAAAACCTCCTCTATCTGCGGCAGGTCGGCCGGATCGGTGTAATAGACGCCGGTGCGGTAGCGCGTGCCGGTATCCTCGCCCTGCTTGTTCAGGCTGGTCGGATCGATGGCCTTGAAAAAGAGCTCCAGCAGGAACTTCAGCGACACCTGGGCCGGATCGTAGGTCACGTGCACCGTCTCCGCATGGCCGGTGGTATCGGTATAGACCTGCTTGTAGGTCGGATTCTCCAGGTGGCCATTGGCAAAGCCGACTTCGGTGGAGACCACCCCCTGAATCTGCTTCAGGTAATGCTCTGCGCCCCAGAAGCAACCGCCAGCCAGATAGATTTCGCGCGTCATAGATTAGAGTTTGAAAGGAACCGTGGTATCGTAGTCGTACCAACTGCGCAGGGACAGCGTAAGATTCTGCTGGTCATAGACATTGCTAAACTGCGTGTCTTCCACCGTGCCGTCCTCCCAGATGAGGTCTTTCCAGTGGACCAGCGCCAGGCACTCCTGCGCCTGTTCAAAGGTCAGCGTGCCATTGTGCTCATTCAGGTATGCACCGGCCGTTTCGTAGCGCCACCAGCTGCGGCTGTGCGGGTTGCCGACGGCCGGATCGGGCGTGGTGGTGTAGTATTTGGGCGAAAGGAGATGGTTGGTCACGAGCATCGCGTTCTCCCCTTCCGGCTTGTTGACAATCATCGTCTTCCAGCCGTCTTCCTTATCAAATTCAATGACAGCCACATCGCCGTAGGCATCGGCCACCATGTAGTGATAGCCCGAACCGACGGTCGCATCGTGGCAGACGTCGAGCATGGAGAGCAGGTCCAAGGCCTCGGACACCGTAGCGCAGCGATCCAGGAAGAGGCGCATAATGACAGTCGTGCCCACCTTGTGCAGGCCGCTCTCCTGCTGTGCAGCCTGATGCGGCAGGGCCATGATGGAGGTGCAGAGTCCCTTCTCGTTGATACCGTCCACCGGCGCATAGATGGCCGCCAGGCAGTTCACCTTTTTCAACAGTTTGGTGGGGAGCTTATCCAGTCCGTAGCCAAAGTGCGACATATCGCTGACCGAGATGGAGGCATACCCCTTCTTGGGATGGCAAATGGTCACCATGGACGGATTCTTGAAGTAGTCATAGTTGCGGCCGAACCAGTATCCGCCGCCCTCCGCTTTCGTGGCCTGGAAGCTGGTGCAGTTGAAAACCGTCACGTCCTGGCCTTCCTCTATCACCTGCGCGCTCTTGAGCTTGATAGGCAGCCCTTTGCCTACGCGTTTCACCACGTAGTCGAGCAATTTGGCGTTGCTGTCAATGTCCTTGGAAATGAGGTCGTCCAGATCGTAGGATGCCTTGTATTGCATTTGATAGAGATAGGGGTTGTCCCCTACCTGCTTGACCGTGCAGAGCGTGCGGATCTCGCCACCCCAGATGCATGCCACAGCCACGCAAAGCGCCGCCAGCACGCCAACAATCCAAAGGAGAACTTTCTTCATGGCACTGTTACTATTTGGTTAACAGTGCGAAGATAGAAATTATTTCCGAATGAGCCCAAAGCGTGGCAGGTGGTCCAAATGCTGGACCACCTGCTACACTATTTATTTTCCGGCGCCGATTCCGCTTCCGCCACCGGCGCGGGAAGCCTCTTCCAGTTCGCCGACGTTGCGGCGGCGGGTTGAGCTGGCTTTACCGAAACTCCAGGTAAGACCGACTGTCACCCTCTGCGAGAGGTATTTCTGCTGGAGAACGGAGACCACTTTTCCGGTATTGGTATCGAGAATGTCGATATTCTGCTGGCTGGTACGGAAGATGTCCTGGAGTCCTGCATTGAGCGAGAGCGCTCCGTCGAAGAAGGTCTTGCGGAAGGCAATGTCCGAGGAGAAATTGGGGTGGATTCTGAGATAGGTGTAAACCATCGGCGTCTGCCCGTAAGCGTCCCACTCAATCTTCCAGTCAGCAGGCAGCGAAAAGGCGAGCGAAGTTTGGAAGAATCCGGAGTAACTACTTTGACTATAGGCGGTTGCGTCAGAGATATTCTGCATCCATACACCGGTGATAGAAACTGTCCAGTCAAGCCAGGAGGTCACGGGGAGAGCCGTCATGTTGGCGGATAGCCCTGCCTGATAGGTGCGTCCGAAGTTGCCCCACTCAAGCCGCTGGTTGCCGCTGGCGTCGTATGTAGGAATCTGTGTGGTAACCTGAGTCGAATACTGTCCGTGGGCAGCGAGCGAAAAATGCTGTCCGAAGCCAGCCTGGAGCCCTACCGAATTGGTAAACTCCGGCAGCAAGTCAGGATTACCCACCGTACTGGTGTGCGCATCTACATACTCCTCTACCGGGTTGAGGCTCCAGTAGCCGGGACGGTGCACACGACGGGTAAGCGAAAAGGCATAGTTCTGCTTTTCGGTGGGCCGCCAACCCACGAAGATCGTCGGGAACCAGTTCAGGTAGTGGCGGTGCGTTTCGGTGCCTGCCGTAATCCAGTCACCAAAGGTCCAGGTATATTCGGCTCTCAAACCGGCCTTGACACTCCACTTGGCACCCAGTTGACGGGCAAAGTTGAAGTAGGCTGCTCCGATATGCTCCAGATAGGTAAAGGAAGTCGTCATATCCATCGGCGAGAGACCTGTTTCAATGCGGCGCGTATCGTTGGCCGTTGAAGAGCGGGCCCACTTGGCGCCGGCTTCGAACATCGTAGAACCCCACAGAACGCGCTGGTAATCAGCCTTCGCTGAAAGGATGTTCAACACACCGTCTCCGACAATCTGTCTGCCCGATTCATCCCAATTGGTAGCGCCTGCCGTCTGGGTCCAGATGTCCTGCTTGTTGTCGGAGAATTGTCCGTTGCGATAGGCGTCAAGGTTCACGGTAAGTTCCGCACCGCGCGCCTCGTCGAAGATATGCGTATAGTTGAGGTTGGCCGAAATCTGTGTATAACGGGAAGCGTTGGTGATGGCAGACTCATCTTTCTGGAGTTCAGTCCCATCCAGCATCAGACGTGAAACGTTTTCGGGACGGCTGCTCTCGGTGCTCTCTGAATGCCAGGGGAGTCGGACAATGAATCCCAGTGTATTACGCTTGTCAACGAACCAGTCGTTACCCAGGGTGATACGGTTGCTGTAGTATCCGGTCTTATGGAAAGACTGCGAAAGCTGCTCCATCACTCCGGCCAGTGACTCGGTTTTTGTATCTACATCCAGATCCACATCCCAGCAATAGTCTCCATGGGAGAGATTCAGGAAGGTGTTGGTTTTATTTGTGCGCCAGGAGAGGTTTGCCCAGTCGTTGTCTTCCCAGGCGAAACGGTTGTGGGAACCAAAATACATTGCGCCGATCTCAGTGCCGATGCTACCGTGCAGACCCGAAAGCATATTGCGCTTTGTGCGGATGTTGATGATACCGCCCGAGCCCTCTGCATCATATTTGGAAGAGGGGTGTTCGATGAGTTCAATCTTGTCAATACTGCTACCCTCAGTTCCGCGCAGAAAAGCCTGCAGGGCCTTACCGTCCATGTGAGAGGGGCGGCCATCCATCCAGATAGCCACAGACTTTCCGTTCAGGGTGATATTGCCATCCTTGTCAATCACCACGCCCGGGGCTTTCTTGAGAATATCCAGGCCGTTGGACTGCTGTGCGATGGCGCTCTGGGCTACATTCATCACCACCTTGTCAATCTTGACCTCCATAATGGGCGCTTTGGCTGTAATGCGCGCGCTTTCAAGCATCTGGGCGTCCTCTTCCAGCGCGACGGGCTGAAGCTCTGTACGGGGTGCCTGCACGGTAATGGTGAGGCTGCGGTCGCTATAGCCGATCAGCGAAACGCTGAGGATCCATTCTCCTTCGGGAGCGTTCAATTTGTAGCGGCCGTTTTCATCGGTGGATGTGCCGCCTATCAGCGTGCTGTCAGCCGCCATCAGGGCTACCGTAGCAAAGCCGAGCGGGGTGCCCGAAACTTCCGTGACAGTTCCCTCCACGGGAATTAGAGTCTGCCGTGCGGCGAAGGCCGGCGTATAAGCCGAAGCGGCCGTGAAAAGCGCAAGCGCTGTAATAAAATATAGGAGTCGAGTTTTCATCTTAAAATGTTTTGCGTCCGTTAGACTGATAGCGGCTGCAAAAGGTTGCAAAGATTCGGCCAAGTTTTGCTAAATTCGCACAGTTAACCTCACGGAACCGCCCTTGAAGATTCGGAAACTGCTCATATTGACGGTCTTTCTCTCCCTGCTGACAAGTTGCGGCGGGGGTGGAGGCGGCATTGAGCCGGAAGCGCCGCCTTCGGGTGGCACCAATCCCTGGGATGCCAACCGCGGCAAGGTGGTCACCCCTTCCGGCGACGGATGGACCTCCAAGACCATCGACGAGGGCGTGGTCTATTACGCCTATTCCGGGACGGATGCCGCCACGGGCCTGAAGGAAGAGGTTTTTGCCGTGGACCTGGATCTGTCCCGACCGCAGTATCGGGTGAAACTGCTTTATACGGCACCCCGTGTAACCGTGTCCGAGGCCTTCAAGCGGGATGCCAATACCGTTGCGGCGATGAACGCCAACTACGAGGTCAGCTCCATCTTCGTCCAGACAGAGGGCATCACCCGCTACCAGATCCCGAAAAATGTAATCGGCAACACGGATGTGCCCAACTGGAAGAGCGAGGCGGCTTTCACCTCCGACGGCGGGCGGAACCTTTCCATCTTCTTCGCCGGTTCACCCCAGCGCAACGGAAAACTTCCTGACAGCAAAGGGAAAACATATGACGAGGTCATTTCCCTCCAGCGGAACTATTATGCAAGTATCGCCGCAAGTTGTCCGCACCTGATTTCGAGTGCTCCGATGCTGATTGACGATTTCGAGCCCGTGGGGGAATCTTTCTGCGATTATACCTTGACCGATGCGCAGGCAAATGCCCTGAACGGGGAAGATCCGAACCGGCATCAGCGTGCGCTGCACCCCCGAACCGCCATCGCCCTGACGGAGAACAACCACTTCATCATGCTGGTGGTCGACGGCCGTACCAATTACAGCTCTGGAATGTCGGCGCGTGACCTCACCCGTTTTCTGGTCAAGTATTTCAACCCGCAGTACGCCCTCAATATGGACGGCGGCGGCTCCTCTACGCTGTGCGTCAAAGGGGAAGGCGATCCCGATACGCATGTGGTCAACTATCCCTGCGACAATATCCCCGACAAGAACAGCCACGACCACTCCCACGAGCGCGCCCGGGATGTCCATTTCGTAATCTTGAAATAGGGGTTAATACCTGTCCAACAAATCGAATGTCTCCTCGCAGGAGATGCCGCATACCCGGGCTATCTGAACGAGGTTTGACGAAAAGCGGTAGCGCAATTGCCGGAGCAGTTCTCCCTTCTGGGCGTCGCTCAATTCACTGACGCCGGCGCGATGAAAAGTGGAATAGCACAGGTCCTGGACAGCGGCGCTCAACACCTGATCCCGAAATGCAGGGATATCCTTTTCACCGAACTCCGACTGACGCTTTGCCTTGGAAGAATTCTGGAGAAAATAGTTCATCCGCTTGGGTGTACGAAATCGTGACTCGACAAATGAAACCTGGACATAGGATGCAGGCGAGATGAAGCCATCTGACAGGACCTTATACTTTGACGGGACTTCAAAATGGCTACGCAGTAGTTCACGCCTCGCTCTGAGAGAGAGACTCCCGACAGGCTCTCCCTTGTCATTAGACGGGTTGAAGAAGACATTGCCGGTCCCCCATGGATAAGCGTTAGCGTTAAGACAGATGTTGGCTGCCACACTATTCATCTGAACGTATGCGATTGCTCTTTCAAGGGCTTCGTTGCCGAGCGGAATCTCGCGCAAGTCAACATCGTTTCTCCGAAGCAACTCTCTGGAGCCATACTTGTGACTGAAATACTGACCGTACAACTTCTTGAATCGAGTGATGAACAGCAGGCACTCTTCATACGTTCCCTGCAAGACAAAATGCACGTGGTTGGACATCAGGATAAACGCAATGATAATCGCCCGCGAGGTGGCGGCTACGACGGCAACGTGGTTCATCCCCACTTTATAATCCGAGTCATCTCTAAACCAGAGACTGTTCAAAAGATGGGCTGTGGTAACCAGCCAGAATTCCAAACTCTCCATAATCTCTAAACAAACTGGCTGAAAACAAGACCGTCGCCAATCCTCCAGCCAAATAAACAATCTACATTACTGCGGCGACAGCCCAACAAAGGTAAGAAAAAAAGGTAGCCTTCGGAAAAAATGATAGACGTATGCGCCAGGTGGTCCATTCGTTGGACCACCTGCTACACTTTTAGGGGGAAAACGTAGCAGGTGGTCCAGCATTTGGACCACCTGCTACGCTGCTAAAAATTTGGTACGTCCCGAGCGATTTTCTATCTTTGCCCTCCCAATCCGGAAGGTTGGCCGAGTGGTCTATGGCGGCAGTCTTGAAAACTGTTAGTCCGCAAGGGCTCAGGGGTTCGAATCCCTTACCTTCCGCAAATGAAGTACTGAAAGCCGCGCGACCCTGTCGCGCGCTTTTTTTTGAGAGTTGAAGCCGCTCGGAAAACTTGCTTTCCAGACGGCTTCAGTTCTCAAAACCCGACCGCAGGTCGGGCAAATCCCGGAAGGATTAAACCTCCGCCTCGGCGGGCTTCTTGCCGAAGAAGCGCCAGTGGAAGATCAGCAGGTAGAAGGCGCCGACCGTGATGCAGGAGTCGGCGAAGTTGAAAATCGGACGGAAGAAGATGACGTGCTTGCCGCCCCAGATGGGGAACCATGCGGGCAGGTCGGTGTCGATAATGGGGAAGTAGAACATATCCACCACCTTGCCGAAGAGAAAGCCCGCATAACCGCCGTCGGGGAACATCGTGGCCACCTGCGTGAGAGTGCTCTCCGAAAAGATGAGACCGTAGAACAGCGAATCGATGATGTTGCCCAGGGCACCGCAGAGAATGGCGGAGAGTCCGATCAACACGCCCATCGGGGTGGTGGGACGCTTCAGCAGTTTGCGGATGTACAGGAAGATCACCACCACCAGCGCAACGCGGAAAATGCTGAGCAGCAACTTGCCGACCGTGGCGCCGAGCTGCATGCCAAACGCCATGCCGTTGTTTTCGACAAAGTAGATCTGGAACCAGTTTCCGAATACATGAATGCTCTGCCCGAGCGTCATATTGGTCTTGACCAGAATCTTGATGACCTGATCAATGACCAGCAGAAGGACGACAAGCAGAGTAATCTTCGTTCCGCGGGAGAGCTTCATCGGCGGGAGTCTATTTGTATCCCTTTTCCTTGGCCTCTACGCTGAGAGTAGCGTGCGGCACCAGGCGGAGACGCTCTTTGGGAATCAGTTTACCGGTGGCGCGGCAGATGCCGTAAGTCTTGTTCTCGATGCGGCCCAGTGCAGCCTCGAGGTTCTGGATCAGCTTGTACTGACGGGAAGCCAGTTGGCCGATCTCCTCTTTGGAAAGCGAGGATGCGCCCTCTTCCAGCACTTTAAAGGTGGGAGAGGTATCCTCGGTGTCATTACTGGTGCTATGGTTAACCATCCCCTTGAGCATGTCATACTCTTTGCGGGCGGCTTCGAGCTTTTCAAGAATCAGGGCCTTGAACTCCTGGAGTTCCTCATCGCTGTAGCGAACCTTCTCGGCGGTAGTAACTTTCTTTGCCATAATTCTTTGTCGTTTATTTTTTACAAAGCTAATAATTAATTCTCGAACAACCTATACCCTCGCAACGGAAATCTTGAGGGTGGCTTCGTCCCACTCTACCTCGGTGCCGTCAAAATCGGCTGCTGGAGCGAACGAGAGCGATTCGGTGAGCGTCTGCTCGCAGAGATATTTTCCGAAGGAGGCAAGCGCCTCTTCAATCTCCGCAGACTGGGCAATCACCACGCGGATGCGGTCGGTTACCTCGAAACCACTCTCCTTGCGGAGATTCTGGATACGGTTGATCAGCTCGCGGGTGATACCTTCGCGACGCAGGTCGTCGGTGAGGGTCACGTCGAGGGCAACGGTCAGGCGGCCTTCGGATGCCACGAGCCAGCCCGGCATATCCTCGGAGTGGATCTCGTAGTCAGCGGTTTCCAATGTCACAGGGCCGGAGGGCAGATCCAGGGTGTACTCCCCTGCCCGCTCAATCGCGCCGATCGTAGGCTGATCCATCGTAGCGAAAGCAGCTGCAATCTCTTTCATCTGCTTGCCGTAACGCTTGCCGAGGGTCTTGAAGTTGGGCTTGATCTTCTTGGTAATCAGACCGGTGGTATCGTGGATAAACTCAGCCTCCTTGACGTTGACTTCCGTCAGGATCAGCTGCTTCACCTTCTCAATCTGCTCCTGCAGCGACGGGTCGATCACCGGGATGATGATCTTGGCCAGCGGCTGGCGAACCTTGATGTTGACCTTGCGGCGGAGCGCCAAGATCATCGAGGTAGCCTGCTGTGCGAGGGCCATCCGCTCTTCGAGCGCCGTGTCGATCTCATCTTCGCAGCATTCGAGCATTATCTCAAAGTGCACGGACTCTGCACCCGGGACGAGGTCGCACCAGAGGCGATCCATGTAGAAGGGAGCGATAGGAGCCGCAAGTTCAGCAACCGTCTGAAGAGCGATGTAAAGCACCTGGTATGCAACCAACTTGTCTTCCGTAAGGCCACCGCCCCAGAAGCGCTTGCGGTTCAGGCGGACATACCAGTTGGAGAGGTCGTCGCAGACAAAATCCTGAATGAGACGGCCGGCCGTGGTAATGTCGTAATCGGCATAGGCCGCATCAACCTTCTTCATGAGGGTGTTCAGCACAGACATCAACCAACGGTCGATCTCTTGCCAGCGTGACCTATCTACCATAGGAATATCGCCCCTGAATCCGTCCACATTCGCATAGAGCGCGAAGAAGGAGTAGGTATTGTAGAGCGTGCCGAAGAACTTACGCTGGACCTCCGCCACGCCTGCCTCGTCGAACTTCAGGTTGTCCCAAGGCTGGGCGTTGGTGAGCATATACCAGCGGAGCGCGTCGGCGCCGTAGGTGTCGATAATCTTGAAGGGATCTACCGCGTTGCCCAGGCGCTTGGACATCTTGTTGCCATCCTTGTCGAGCACCAGGCCGTTGGAAATCACTGTCTTGTAAGCGCAAGTGTCGGAGACCATCGTGTGGACGGCGTGAAGCGTGTAGAACCAGCCACGGGTCTGGTCAACGCCTTCGGCGATGAAGTCGGCCGTCTGGCCGAAGTTGGGTTTGCCCAGTTCGGCGAGTCCCTCCTGGGCGTACGGCATGGCGCCGGAATCGAACCAGACATCAATCAGGTCGCTCTCGCGGACCATCTTCTTGCCGTCTTCGGAGACCAGGTAGATGTTGTCCATGTAGGGACGGTGCAGATCCACGCGGTCGTAATTCTCTTTGGAGTAGTCGCCCGGGACGAAACCGGCCTTGCGAAGCGGGTTCTCCGGCATGATGCCGGCAGCCACGGAGCGCTCCAGCTCGTTGTAGAGCTCTTCCAGCGATCCGATGCACTTCTCCTGCTTGCCGTCTTCCGTGCGCCAGATGGGCAGCGGGGTACCCCAGTAGCGGCTGCGCGAAAGGTTCCAGTCCTGAATGTTCTCGAGCCATTTGCCGAATCGGCCGGTACCGGTGGATTCGGGCTTCCAGTTGATGGTCTTGTTGAGCGCCACCATCCGATCCTGCACTGCAGTGGTGCGGATGAACCAGGAATCCAGCGGATAGTAGAGCACCGGCTTGTCGGTACGCCAACAGTGCGGATAGTTGTGCACGTGTTTCTCAATGCGGAAAGCGATGCCTGCCTGCTTGAGTTCCATGCAGATATCAATATCGAGCGTGGGAGCGTCGGGAGCGAGGGTATCATCGTAGGCGTTCTTCACGAAGCGGCCTGCGAAGGGGCTGTAGGCAGCCACATCCACCCGTTCTGCCACGAACTTGGGATCGAGATCCTCGATGCGATAGAGTTTACCGGTACGGTCCACCATCGCCTGACGGTTGCCCGCCTTGTCGATCACCTGCATCGGCGGAATGCCGGCAGCCTTGGCCACCTTGTCGTCGTCTGCACCAAAGGTGGGCGCGATATGGACGATACCGGTACCGTCTTCCGTGGTGACATAGTCGCCGGGGATGACGCGGAAAGCGTCTCCGTCGGGCTTCATCCAAGGAATCAGCTGTTTGTAGCGGATGCCGACCAGTGCGGTACCCTTGACGGGCGCACCGGCCACGGTACCCGGATTCTTATCGTTGAAATGGGCTTCCAGCAGCGGCTTTGCCACGATGTAGCGAGCCGGAGCCTTGGAATAAGGGTTCACGCTGTCCACCGCCACATATTCGATGTTCGGGCCCACGCAGAGTGCCGTGTTGGAAGGCAGGGTCCAGGGGGTGGTGGTCCAGGCCAGGATGTAAACTGGACGGTCGGCGCCCTCAAAGAGGAACTCGGAAGCGGCGTCGCGGATCACCTCGAACTGCACGGTGACGGTGGTATCTTTCACGTCACGGTAGCAGCCCGGCTGGTTCAACTCGTGGGAACTCAAGCCCGTGCCGGCAGCCGGCGAATAGGGCTGGATGGAGTAACCCTTATAGAGATAACCCTTGTCGTAAATCTTCTTGAGCAGGTACCAGAGCGTCTCGATGTAGTGGTTGTCGTAGGTAATGTAGGGACGGTCGGTATCAACCCAGTAACCGATCTTTTCCGTCAGCGAGACCCACTCGGAGGTATATTTCATCACCTCTTCGCGGCAGGTCTGGTTGTATTCCTCTACCGAGATCTTCTTGCCGATGTCCTCTTTGGTGATGCCGAGCTTCTTCTCAACACCCAGTTCCACAGGCAGGCCGTGAGTATCCCAGCCGGCACGACGGTCCACGAAGTAGCCCTTCTGCGTCTTGTAACGGCAGATGGCGTCTTTGATGGAACGTGCCATCACGTGATGGATGCCCGGCATGCCGTTCGCGGAGGGCGGACCCTCGAAAAATACGAATGACGGCGCGCCCTGGCGCAGCTTCATCGACGTGCGGAAGGTATCCTTTTCCTTCCATTTGGCGAGGACCTCACGGTTGATGGTCACGAGATCCAGTTTTTTATACTCAGGAAAACTCATTTCGGTCGGGTTTCTGGTTTTTGCAAATAATAACTTGCAAAGATAGTATTTCTCGCGGTAAACACAAGCCGGATGGCCCCCATCATGGGGTCATTTTTTGCGATTTTTCATTTTTCTAAAAAAATGACGCTCTTTTTAAAAAAGCACATTTTGACCAAAAACGGCCGCCCGGTCGTAAATTGTTCCGGTTGGTCATTACCTTCCAAAAAGTGTGTTTTTCTTTGCGGTGAAAACGCTCGAGACCATGCCTAGCGACCGCAACATCCTCCCCCTCGCCGACCTCCGCGTCACGGCCGACGGACTCGCCCCCGAGATGGGCGCGCTCCGCAAGGGATGCTACGCCCTGTTGCTGATCCTGCTCGCGCTCTTGGTCGCCCTCGCGTTCGCCTTTTATTTGTAATAGCCATGAGAACCGCCATCAAACAACACGACCTTTCGGACTGCGGCGCCGCCGCGCTCTGCTCTGTGGCACGCTATTACGGCCGGGACATTCCCCTGACCGTGATTCGCGAAGCCTCGGGGACGGACCGTGCCGGCACCACGGTCAAAGGGATGCTGGACGCGTGCCGCGCGATAGGGCTCACGGGGCAGGCCTACAAGTCGCCCGACCGTGACGTGGAACCGCTGCGCAAACTGCACGTCCCGGCGATTCTCCACATGGTAGAAAAGAATGGCGACCTGCACTACGTGGTGCTCTACAAAGCGGGGGCGAAACGGGTCCGCATCATGGACCCGGCCCTGGGTCGTCACCGCACCCTCTCTTACGATGCGCTCCGCAAGCGCTGGAGCGGCTTCCTGATTGTCATTTCCCCGGATCCCGGCAGTAAAATATCCCAACGTCCCACTCATCGGGACACTTCTTTCTTACAGTACACCCGCCTTATTCTTTGCGTCAAAGAGGACTATCTACGGTCCCTGCCGGGATCCTTCTTATGCGTCATAGCAGGCATCACGACGTCGCTCTTCCTGCAGCACATCGTGGATGTCGTCCTACCGGGCGGAAATGTCCGGGAACTGGCAGAAGTCTCGATCCTTCTGGCCTTGATCCTGGTCTGTTCCGCCCTTGTCGGTTACGGCAGTTCCCTCTTCTCGCTCCGGGCCAGCGTCCGGATGGATGGAACGCTGATTCTCAATTATCTAAGGCACCTGTTCAACCTGCCGGTGGGCTTCTTCCAGCGGCGGGGTGCGGGCGAACTGAATTCCCGCATCACGGATGCCTTCAAAGTCCGCAGCCTCCTCACCGAGGGGCTCACCGGCATCACGACAGGCTTGCTGCTGCTCGTCGGCTCCTTTGCCCTGATGTTTACCTTCTGGTGGAAACTGGCCCTGATGACGATGGCCTTCGTGCCGCTCTACATCCTGCTCTATCTGGCCGCCAGCCGCATCACCCGGAAACGCAACCGGAAGTTGCTGGAGAGCGCCGCCGAATTCGAACGCAGCTCTGTGGAGAACATCTCCGCCATCCGCACCGTCAAATACTTCGGACGCGGCAATACGGGATACGGTGACCTGCAGCATGCCTTTGCCAACATGAACTGGAATATGTATCGCTCCGGACTGAGTTTGGGCCGGTTTTCACTCTCAGCTGACCTGCTGGCCAAGCTGATGACCCTCTCGCTCCTTTCGTTAGGCTCATTCTACGTGTTCCGGGGCGATCTTTCCACCGGCGAACTGGTCTCCTTCTATGCCCTTTCGGCGTGGTTTGCCACCCCGCTGGGCGAGTTGGTGGCCGTCTGCAACCGGATCAACGAATCCAACATCTCGCTGGAGCGACTGCAGGACATCACGTTGCTCGAAGGGGAGCCCGAGGGCGGGCTGGAGACCCCGCTGGGTGAATCGTGGGACCTCACTTTCCGCGACGTCACCTTTGGCTATCCGGGCTGCAACCCGCTGCTGGAGCACTTCAACGCTACCTTCCCAAAGGGCACACTGACCGCCGTCACGGGCGAGAGCGGATGCGGCAAGAGCACGCTGGCCGCGCTGCTGATGCGGGACTATTCGCTGGCGGGCGGGCATATCCTGCTGGGCCAGACCGACATCGCGCTGATTGACCTGCAGCGCTGGAGAGAATACATATCGATCGTACCCCAGGATCCGGGGCTGCTGAGCTGCTCCATCCTGGACAACATAACCGGAGGGGATAAGGAGCCCGATTTGCGGAAAGTCGGGGCTATCCTGGAAGAATTGCAGATGGGTGGATTCGTCACCTCGCTTCCCATGGGCATCCTGACCCCTGCCGGTGAACACGGAAGTCTGCTTTCGGGCGGACAAAAACAGCGGATTGCACTGGCGCGAGCCCTCTACAGGGATCCTCAGATCCTGATTCTCGACGAGGCCACGGCCGCACTCGACGAGGTCTCGCAACAGTGCATCCTGCGCAAGGCGGCCGCACTGCGGAATGAAGGGAAAACCGTCATCATGATCACCCACCGAAGGGACAATATCGCGATTGCGGACAGGGTGTTGGAGATGAGTCACGGAACGAATGAAAAAGTGAGTGCGCGCTCATAGGGCCGTTTCCGCACGCCCCTCGATAAGTTGCGGGAAACCTAAAATTAGTCGAATTATGGAAGAAAACTTGTTGCTGGAAACAGGATTGCGGGAGATGGATTCTTCCGAACTCATCCTGCGCGGAGGCGCATCAGGCGTTTGGGCCGATGTCTTTGCCAAAGCAAAATCGTTGATCAACTTCATTGCCGATTACATTCCGAAGCTCGTCAAGGGCTTTCTGGATGGATTCGCACTTAAAATCTTTTAGGAGGAGCACGCCATGAAACAGAACGCTCTCTCGCTCGCACTGGTGCCGATGGGCGCCGACGAGCTGTGCGCCGTTCGCGGCGGCGTGGACAAGCAGGCCCAGGAGGCCCTCTGGATGGTGGGCTACGTGGTTGGCATCATCGCCAAGGTCTTCACTTCGCTCTTCTCCCTCATCAAAGGCTTTTAAGCATTTACTACCATGACACTGGGAATAGTTCTGGCGGTTCTGGTGACCGCCGTCCCCGAATGGACGCTGGAAGGCTGCATCGAGCGCGGCCTGCAGGAGGGCGTCAGCCTGCAACGCCAGGAGCTGTTGCTCCGTCAGCGGCGCAGCGACGAGCGCCTGGCCCTGCTGGACGGTCTGCCGGAAATCAGCCTGCGCACGGGGTGCGACTTTGGTTGGGGCCGCACCGTGGATATGCAGGAACTTATGATTGTGGACCATCGGCTCAACTTTTCCAACAGCTGGTCCGTGGGGGCCTCCCTCTCTTCCTCCCGCGTGGTTTCCACCCTGTTGGAGCAGCGTGAAAAACGCTTTCTCCGCCAGGAGGCGGCCGCCGGGCGGGAGGCGATGGAGACCGGACTGAAAATCGCCATTACCGAAGCCTATCTGGAGCTGTTGCTGGCCGACAAAAACTATGAAAACGCCTGCACCGGTTACGAGAGCATTTTGGCCCAGCGGGAACGGACCGAAAAAGAGGTTCGCTCCGGGCGGCTCTCCTACCGGTCGCTGGCGGAAATCGAGGCCCAGAGCGCCACGGAAAAGGCTGCAGTGGCCAGCGCCCGCGGAAACCGACGCACCGCCGCCATGAACTTATCCCGTTACCTGAATCTGCCGCCGGAGGAGGAGCTTACGGTTGCTCCTCCGGCCGAAGATTCGCTGCCGGAACCCTGGCCGATGCCCTCTACCGGCGATATTGCCCGCTACGTGGCCACCCATCCGCGCATCCGGCAGGCGGAAGCCTCGCTGGGGAACGGACAGGTCGGCCTGCGGAAGGAGCGGGCCTCCCTCCTGCCCGATCTGACGGTGGCCGGAGGCTACGGCACCTACTACAGCAACGCCAGCCGGGTGACCTGGTACAACCAGCTGACCGGCAACGGCAACCCGTCGCTCGGCGTCACCCTCACCATTCCGCTGCCCAGCGGGAACTCTTTCACGCGAATGCGGCAACGCGCCTCCGAGGTTTCGCAACAACAGTGCGAGATTGAGGAACTCCGCCAGGAGCTTGAATCCGAGATGCTTACCTCGCTGTTGAACGCCATCAACTGTTACGAAAGCTGTCTAGCCGCAGAGGAGAATATGAAAGCGCTGGGTACCGCATTCCGAGCCAATGAGGCACGCTTTGAAAACGGGGCCATCTCCAGTAGCGAGTACCTGATTTCCCGAACCAACTGGCAGAAGGCGGTCGGGGCCTACTGGCAAGCCCGCTACCGCTATCTGTTCCAGCTGAAAATCATCAGCCTGCGCAAGATTCCCGTGCAGGAAGGAGGTTCGCAATGAATCCCAAATCCAAAAAGTGGATCCGCCGGGGGCTCATTGCCGGCGGCGTGTTGATCCTGTTTCTGCTCCTTGGCGGCCGCAAGCACAGCAAACTCCCCGAGGTGGAGGTGATGACGGTCACCTCCGGTGATCTGGTGGAGACCATTCCGGCCAGCGGCAAACTACGGCCCGTCACCGAGATTGCCGTTTCCCCGGATGTGTCGGGCGAGATTGTGGAGCTCAATTTCCGCGAGGGCGACCGGGTTCGCAAGGGCGACATTCTGCTGAAAATCAAGCAGGATCTCTATCTTTCAATGGTAGAGAAGGCCGAGGCGGCACTGGGGTCGCTCCGGGCGGAACTCAACCGCCAGCAGGCGGCAGCCAAGCAGGCCGCCACCGCCCTCACGCGGGCCAAATCGCTCTTTGCCCAACAGGCCATCTCCGCCTCCGAACTGGAGGCCGCACAGGCGGAATATGAGATGATGAACGGGCAGCTGAATGCCGCCCGGTGGAACGTGCGGAGCGGGGAAGCCTCCCTGAAGGAGGCGCGGGAGAACCTTACCAAAACCGTGATCCGCGCCCCGATGGACGGCACCGTTTCGCGCATGAATGTGGCCCTTGGGGAACGGGTGGTGGGCACCTCTCAGATGGCCGGCACCGAACTGCTGCGGATTGCCGATTTCAGCCAGATGGAGGTGGTGACCGACGTGGGGGAGAACGACGTGGTCCGGATTGCGCCGGGCGACAGTGTTTCGCTCTCGCTGGATGCCTATCCGCGCCTGACTTTCAGCGGATTGGTGACACAAATCGCAAATTCATCGAAATTCGTTGCTGCAGGAATCGGGCAAGTTGCTAACTTTGAAGTCCGGATAGCGGTGCAGCCGGCCTCCTACCAGGCGCTGCTGCAAGACGATCCGACCCCGCTCAAACCCGGGATGTCGGCCGTTGCCTCGATCATCACGCGCTCCCGACGGGATGTCATTACCATCCCCCTCCAGAGCGTCTTTCTCCGAGGCAGACGGGAAGCCGTCTGGAGCGTCAGCGAAGCTGGCACCGTCACCGCCAAGGAGATTGAAACCGGCATTCAGGACCTCACCCGCATAGAAGTCCGCTCCGGGCTGGCCATCGGCGAAAGCATTGTCTGCGCCCCCTATCAGGCCATCACCCAAACGCTGACCGAGGGTTGCCGGGTCAAGATCCTGTCCGCAGAGAAACGCTAAACGAAAGACGATGGAAAAACCTCGCATCCTGATGATTGAAACGAGCACCGACAACTGCTCGGTGGCCCTTTGCCAAGGGACCGGCATCCTGGCCGAACGCCATACCGACGCCCCCAAAAGCCAGTCTTCCCTGCTCGCCCCCTTCGTGGAGGAGGTGCTGAAAGAGGCCGGCCTGAAGGCCAGCGAGTGTGACGCCGTGGCTGTCAGTGAGGGTCCGGGTTCCTACACGGGACTCCGCGTGGGCGTCTCCACCGCCAAGGGTGTCTGCTTCGGCGCGGGCATTCCGTTGCTGGCCGTGGGCACGCTGCGGATTCTGGCCGAGATGGGCCGCGGAAAGGCCGATTTCATTGTCCCGATGCTCGACGCCCGCCGCATGGAGGTTTACAGCGCGATATTCGACGGCAAGACGCTGGAACAGCAGACGGAGACGGAAGCCATCATCCTGGATGCGAACAGCTACGCCGACCTGCTCTCGCGCGGCACGGTGCTCTTCATTGGCAACGGAGTGGAAAAGTTTGCGCCGCTGGTCACTTCGCCCAACGCCACCTTCCAATCCTGCTGTCCGGAGGCATCCGCCATGGTCACCCCCGCCCTGGCGGGATGGCAAAAAAAAGAGTTCAAAGACGTTGCGTACTTTGAACCCTTCTATCTCAAGGAGTTTGTGGCCGGAATCAGCAAGAAAGCCGTTCTCTAGAGGCTCTTGCGAACCAGTGCTTCGAGCGCTGCGGCGTCGAAGAGATCCTTTCCAACGATATCTCCCTTACGGTCAATCACGAAGAGCGTAGGCAGCTGCGTGATGTTGTAGGCGGAAATGGCGCGGGAGTTCCGGCCATTGCCATCGTTGACGCTGATCCAGGGAATCTCCTGGTTGCGAACCACCGTTGCCCAGACCGCCTTGTCCACGTCCAGCGAAACCTGGTAGATCTCCAGGCCGCGGCTGTGGTACTTGGCGTAGAGGTCAGCCAGCGTATGGTTGAACATCTTGGGACCGTCCAGCGATACGCTCCAGAAGGAGAGGATAATCACCGAGCCGGTCAGGTCGGAGAGCTTGCGCTCCTGACCCTCCAGATCGGGCATCGCCAGATCCGGGAAGGAGATGGTCTCCACGGCGTTCAGCTTGTTGTTGAAATCCAGCAGACTCTCACGCGACTTGATCTCTTCCGGCAGGGCCAGGACGTATTCCGAATTGGGATAAACCGGCTGGATGGAATCGTACACCTGCTTGATAACCAGCACGTCCGTCAGTTCGCCGAAGACCGGCAGGTTCTCGTTGAACTTCTGGAAGAAGAGGGCTGCGGAGGTGATGGACTTGGGATGGGTAAGCACGTGGCCCAGCGCAAAACGCTTGTAATCCACATAGACCCGGCCGATATCGGCGCGCAGTTCCTTGGCGGTGCGCTCGTCGGCAGCCAGGTTCAGGGCATCCGCACAGACGCCCATCTTGTAGCCGGCCAGACGGAACTCGTCGTTGACCTGCTTGAGCAGGGTGGATTCTTCGGAACCCTCCACGGTGTAGTCACCGTCGGACTGCAGATTCACGCGAACCGCATCGCCCGGCAAGAGCACCAGCGAAGCCAGCGTCAGGCTGCCGTCGGAGAGGTGGCAGAAGACGGGGGCGCCCTTTTTCACCGCCACTTTGCCGCTGAAGTCACCCTTGGCGTCAACCTTCAGGGTATCCAGCGTAGTGAGCTGATTGGCAATCACTTTCTGCAGCAGCAGGGTGGTATCGGAAAGATCCTCGCTGTGGCCTTCAATGCGGGCCGGATGGGTCTGGCTGCAGGCCGCAAAGGCGAGCAGCGCGAGGAGCAACAGTGCACTCTTTTTCATAATGGTTAGGCTTTGTCAAATTCCCGTGCGATGGCGGCTGCGATTTCAGCGAAGCGCTCGCTGGAAAGCTGCAGCTTCTCCTTGCGGAAATCCAGGTCTGATTCGCTCTGCAGGGGAACCAGGTGGATATGTGCGTGGGGCACCTCCATTCCGAGGACGGCTACGCCGATTCGCTTGCAGGGCAGCGCGGCCTTCTGGGCGCGAGCCACCTTGGCTGCGAATTCCCAGAGACCTTTGTAGGTATCTGCATCGAGATCAAAGAGATAGTCAACCTCCTGCTTGGGGATGACCAGGGTGTGTCCTTCCGCCAGCGGGGCGATATCGAGGAACGCATAGTAGCGATCGCTCTCCGCCACTTTGTACGAAGGAATCTCGCCGGCGACGATGCGGGAAAAGATGGATGCCATAGCGGTTTAGATGGAAATATTGAGAATTTCGAATTTCAGCAGTCCGGAGGGAACCTGCACCTCGACGACATCACCCTTCTTGCGGCCCAGCAGCGCCTTGCCGATAGGGGTGGCAGCGGCCAGCTTGCCCTCTTTGAAGTTGGCTTCGCTTTCGCCAACCAGGGTGTATTCTACCACAGAGCCGTTGGCCAGATTCTTGATCTTGACCTTGTTGAGCATCTGTACGCAGTCGGTATTGATCTTGGATTCGTCGATGACACGGGCGTTGGCGACCATGTCCTGCAGTTTTGCGATTTTAAGTTCAAGAAGGCCCTGGGCCTCACGGGCAGCGTCGTATTCCGCATTTTCGGAGAGGTCACCCTTGTCGCGTGCCTCTGCAATCTGTGCGGAGATAATGGGCCGCTGAGCGGTCAGTTTTGCCAGTTCGTCCCGCAGGTTGTCGAGACCTTCCTGTGTCACATAATGGATATCAGCCATATCTATTTTTAAATAAACGGATAAAAGTAGAAAGAATCCCGCAGGGGGACCCTTTCATCTATTCCAAACTAATTTCTGCGACAAAGGTACGCATTTATTTTGATTGTCGCAACCGGATTATGTTCAATCCGTCCCGCAGGGGCAGGATGAAACTCTCCAGACGCGGGTCAGCCGCCACGGCCGCATTGAATTCCAGGATGCCGCGAGTCTGGCACTTCTCCTTGGAGCTGTCGTCACAGACTTTGCCACCCCAGAGCACATTGTCGGCCACCAGCCAGCCCCCTTCGCGCAGGCAGCGCACGATGAGCGGCAGGAACTCGGGATAGGCCCGTTTGTTGGCATCCAGATAGACCAGGTCGTAGCTCCGCTCGGGCAGCGTGGGCAGCATCTGCAGCGCGTCGCAGAAGTGGAGGCGGATGCGGTCGCTCACCCCGGCACGGTCGAACCCTTCGCGGATGAGATCCTCGAGCTCATCGTTGATTTCCAGCGCGTCCAGCGTTCCCCCTTCCGGCAGGCCCGCAGCCAGGCAGATGGCCGAATAGCCGGTGAAGGTGCCGATCTCCAGCACCCGTTGCGGGCGGAGCATCTGCACCATCATGGTGAGCAGGCGTCCCACCTCCGGACCGCAGAGCATGTGCGGGTAATTGGTGCGCAGATGGGTCTGCCGCTCCAGCCAGCCGAGCGCTTCGGGCAGCGGTGCGGAAAAATCTTCGATATATTTTTCGAGATTGTTCATAAGTCCACCGCAAAGTTAGAGATTTTTCCTACTTTTGTATGCTTAAGGTAGCATCACTATGGCACAGTTCATCGTCTCCGCACGCAAATACCGGCCGAACAGTTTCGGCTCCCTGATCGGACAGGAAAATATTGCAACCACGCTCAAGAACGCCATTCTCCGCGAACAGTTGGCGCACGCCTACCTTTTCTGCGGACCGCGCGGCGTGGGCAAGACCAGTGCCGCCCGCATCTTTGCCAAGATCATCAACTGCGCCAACCCTTCTGCCGACATGGAACCCTGCGGGGAGTGCGAAAGCTGCCGCGCCTTTGCCGAGGGCCGTTCCTACAACATCCACGAGCTGGATGCCGCCTCCAACAACTCGGTAGATGACATCCGCGCGCTGACGGACAAGGTGCGCATCCCGCCCCAGATCGGCCACTACAGCGTCTATATCATCGACGAGGTCCACATGCTTTCGGCCTCCGCTTTCAACGCCTTCCTCAAGACGTTGGAGGAGCCGCCGGCATACGCCATCTTTATCCTGGCCACCACGGAGAAACACAAGATTCTCCCCACCATCCTTTCGCGCTGCCAGACCTACGACTTCAACCGCATCACCATTGCGGGCATCGTGCAGAATCTCCGGCATATCGCTCAGTGCGAAGGGATTACCATTAGCGAAGACGCCATGCATATCATCGCGCAGAAGGCGGACGGTGCCATGCGCGACGCCCTCACGCTCTTCGATCAGATGGTGGCCTTCTGCGGCAACGACATTACCTACGAGCAGGTGGTGAAGAACCTCAACGTGCTCGATTACGAATACTACTTCCGCCTGACGGATGCCTTCCGCCAGGGCGACAGCGCTACGGCCCTGAAGATCTTCGACGAGATCCTCTCGGCGGGCTTCAACTCCCAGCATTTCATCGGCGGGCTCTGCTCGCACTTCCGCGACCTGATTGTCTGCGCCCGCGGCGCCTCCGACACGCTGCTCGAACTGGCCCCGTCGGTGGCCGAACGCTACAAAGCCTGCGCGGCCTCCTGCGCCCCGGAATTCCTCTTCCAGGCCCTGGATATCGCCACCACGGCGGATGCACAGTACAAGCAGAGCGGCAATCCGCGCCTGCTGATTGAATTCGCACTGATGAAGATTTGCCGCCTGAACGAACCGGTGGCCGCCCCGCTCCGTCAGGAGCCGGCACGCCCCACCGCCGCTCCGGCACCAACACCCGCACCGAAACCGGTGGAAGCACCGGCTCCCGCACCGCAGCCTGCGCCCGTGCCCGAAGCTGCGCCTGCACCCGCCCCCGCACCGGCACCCAAGCCCGCAGAAGCCCCGCGGAAGCCTACCGGCCTCTCCATCAAGGATATGCTGCAGCAGGCCGTGGCCAACAAAGCGCCGGTTACCAAGGCTGAGGCCAAACCGCTCGTAGAGGAAGAGGTCAACGCCGCTTGGCAGAAGATGGCCTCCAACCAGCCGCAGCCTCGTCTCTCCGCCGTGCTGAGCGCCAAGAACCCGGTCATCCACGCCGACGACCACCTGCTGGTCTTCAGCGTAGCCAGCGAGGCCCAGAAAGATTGGATTGAGCACACCTGCCGCCAGAAACTGGAAGCTTTCCTGCGCGGAGAGCTCGGCGACAAGGCCCTCCAACTGCGGTTCGAAGTGGACGAGAAGGCGGCTGTCCACGAAGAGAAGGTCCCCTACATGCAGTCGGACAAAGACCGCTACCTCCGCCAAACCTCCCCTGAATTCGTTGAGCTTCGCAAGGAGTTCGAACTCGAAGTAAAATAATCAGTTATGAAACTCAGCTGCAAAGACCTGGTCAAGAAATACGGAAAACGCACCGTTGTAAGGGGCGTCTCCATTGAAGTTGAACAAGGCGAAATCGTGGGCCTGCTCGGGCCGAACGGCGCCGGAAAGACCACCTCTTTCTATATGATCACCGGCCTGATCAAACCCAACGACGGACAGATCTTCCTGGACGACGAAGAGATCACCAAACTGCCGATGTACCGCCGTGCCCAGAAGGGCGTGGGATACCTGGCGCAGGAGGCGTCGGTCTTCCGCACGATGAGCGTGCAAGACAACATCCTCTCCGTGATGGAAATGGCTGGTTTTGAGAAGAATTACCGCCTGGAGCGGCTCGAGTCACTGATTGAGGAGTTCGGTCTGCACAAGGTCCGCAAGAGTCTGGGTATCCAGCTCTCCGGTGGTGAGCGCCGCCGCTGCGAGATTGCCCGCGCGCTGGCCATCAACCCCAAGTTCATCCTGCTTGACGAGCCGTTTGCCGGTGTGGACCCGATTGCCGTGGAGGATATTCAGCACATCATCGCTAAGCTGAAAACCAAGAACATCGGTATCATCATCACCGACCACAACGTCCACGAGACCCTGGCCATCACCGACCGGGCCTACCTGCTCTACGAGGGCAGCATTCTGGAGAGCGGCACCGCAGAACAGCTGGCCGCAAACCCGGAGGTCCGCAAGAAATACCTGGGACAGAACTTCGAGCTCCGCAAAGCCGTCCTGCACGAACGGGTGGAGCAATAAATCCTTAAATTAGAGACACTTATCCACAGGGACCAGCGGGTGCTCGCCGACCGTAAGCACCGGCGGCAGCTGTGCTGCCTTGAAGGCGGCGCCAGCCTTGACGCGGACAATGCGGTCCACCAAAGCGGGATCCGCGCCGGAGGCAATCACCTCGTCGGCCGGAAGGCCCTCTTCGTGAAGCGCGTGGAGCACCGGGTCCAACACACCGTAAGGCGGCAGCGAATCGGTATCCTTCTGGTTCGGCTTCAGCTCGGCGGAAGGCTCCTTGGAGATGGAGTGCTCAGGGATGATGCGCTTGCTGCCCGAATTGATGTGGTTGGCCAATTCGTAAACCTGCAGCTTGTAGAGGTCTGCCAGCACCATCATGGCACCGCACAAATCGCCGTAGAGCGTGCCGTAGCCCATAAAGAGCTCACTCTTGTTGGAGGTGTTGAGCAGCAGCGCGTCGTAGCGGTTGGCGTAGGTCATCACGATGGTTCCGCGGATGCGGGCCTGCAGGTTCTCCTGCGCCACGAACCACTCGCCGATCGAGAAGTAACCCGTCATTTCACGCATGAAGGCGGCGTAGATCTTCTCGATGGGGATGATGTCGTAGCGGCCGCCCACGTTGTTCACCAGCTCCACGGAGTCGGAGACCGAGTGGATGGAGGAGTACTCGGAGGGCATCAGGATGCCGCGGACATTGTCCACGCCCAGCGCCTCAACCGCCAGGGCATAGACCACGGCGGAGTCGATACCGCCGGAGAGGCCCAGGACTGCCTTGGTCTTGTTGCAGGAGGCGAAATACTTGGCGATCTTGTCCACAAGGGTCTTGTGGACCTTCTCGATGGGAATGGAGGGTTCGAGAATCATAACTAGCTGCGAATGAAGAGGTCGCTGACCGGTTCGTTATGGTAAATGCGGTCGATGACGGCGGCGAAGAGGCCGGTCATGGAGAGCACGGTAAACTTGGAATTGTCCTTGTCCGGCTGGAGAGGAACGGTGTCCGCCACGATGAACTCCTTGATGCAGGAGGCGTTGATGCGGTCGTAGGCCGGGCCCGAGAGGATGGCGTGGGTGCAGACGGCGCGCACGCTGCGGGCACCGCGGGATATCAGCACGTCGGCGCACTTGGTGATGGTGCCGGCGGTATCCACCATATCATCTACGATCACCACATCCTTGCCCTCGATGTCGCCGATCGCGGTCATGCTGCCCACCACGTTGGCCTTCGTACGGTCTTTGTGGCAGATGATGAGGGAGGCATTGAGGTTGCGGGCATAGACGTTGGCCTTCTTGGCACCGCCCATATCCGGCGATGCGATGGCCAGATCCTGGAGGTTCAAGCTCTTGATGTAGGGAATGAAGATGGAGCTGGCCCAGAGGTGATCTACCGGAATGTCAAAGAAACCCTGGATCTGTGCAGCATGGAGCTCGCAGGTCATCACGCGGTCGCATCCGGCAGCGGTCAACATGTTGGCCACCAGTTTGGAAGCGATGGAGACGCGCGGACGGTCCTTGCGGTCCTGGCGTGCCCAGCCGAAGTACGGAATCACAGCAATCACCTTGTAGGCGGAAGCACGGCGGGCTGCATCGATCATCAGCAGCAGTTCAAAGAGATTGTCGGCCGGCGGATTGGTGCCCTGGACAATGAACACGGTAGCACCGCGAACGCTCTCGATGTACTGGGGCTGGAATTCCCCGTCACTGAAAACGGTCAGTTCGGATTCGCCTACCTTCACGCCAAGTTTTTCTGCGATTTTCTCTGCGAAGGGACGTGCGCCCCGGCAGGCAAAGATCTTCAATCGATGATCGTACTGTTCCAAACGATGATGATTCTGTTCCATAGGTTTTTATAGGGTTATAGTGTTTTTAGAATGGTTCCGATGTAACTCAGGATCTCCTCCCTGCCCGTCTTCTCTTTGGACGAGGAGCGGAAAACCGGCGGCAGCTCCTCCCACTCTTCCAGCAGGGCGGCGTTGTTCTCCGAAATCTGCTTTTCCAGCGCGGTGGTGCCGGATTTGTCGCACTTGGTGTAGATGATGGCGAAGGGGATGCCGTTTTCTCCCAGCATCCGCATGAATTCAAGGTCTATCTTCTGCAGCGGCAGACGGGAATCCAGCAGCACGAAGAGCAGCACCAACTCCTGCGAACCCAGCACGTAGCCGCGGATCATTTCGGCCAGTTTTTCGCGCCCTTCGCGCCCCATTTTGGCGTAGCCGTAACCCGGCAGGTCCACCAGATACCAGGCGTCGTTGATCAGGAAGTGATTGACCAGCCGTGTCTTACCCGGTTGCGAGGAGGTGTGCGCCAACTTGCCGTGGGCGCAGAGACAGTTGATCAGGGAAGATTTGCCCACGTTGGAGCGGCCAATAAAGGCGAATTCGGGGTGGCGGGCAGCGGGCCTCCCGGCGAGCGCTTGGCTGCTTCCGGCAAAGACGGCACTGCGAATTTCCATCATTTTGACCCCCGTTTTTTATCAGGGCAAAGATAGAAATTATATCTTGAATTTCCGCGCAGCGGAAAGGTCTTTCTTCAACTGTTTTTTCAGGTCGTCGAGCGAATCGAATTTCCGCTCGTCGCGGAGGCGGGCGATGAACTCAATCCGGAGGTCCAGGCCGTAGATCTCTTCGTCGAAATCCAGGATGTGGGTCTCCACAATCTGGCCGCGGCCGTCCGCCAGGGTGGGACGGGTGCCTATGTTGCAGATTCCCAGATGGGTCTTGCCCAGCACGGTGACATTCACCACATAAACGCCGCCCGCCGGAATCAGCTTCAGCGGCTCGTAGAGCGACAGGTTAGCCGTGGGGAAGCCGATCGTGCGACCAATCCGGTTGCCCGCCACCACCACGCCGTCCAGCGCGTAGCGATAGCCCAGCAGGCTGCCGCCCAAGACCACATCGCCCTGCGAGAGGATGTCGCGGATCATGGTGGAACTCACGGCGCGGCCGGAGGCGGAGATGCTGTCGGAGACCGGGACCGGCACGATGCCGCAAAGGCGGACAATCCGGTCACGCTGCTCCACGTCGCGCACATCGTCACTGCCCAGGTGGTGGTCGTAGCCCAGCACGAGGTGGGTAACGCCGTAGCGGCCAATCAGATAGCGGCTCAGGAACTCGCTAGCGGTCAGGGTGCTGAAATCGCGCGAGAAGGGCAGTACCACGAATTCATCCACGCCCAGGGCCAGGCAGCGCTGGCGCTTCTCCTCCAGGGAGGTGAGCAGGCGCAGTTTGTCCGCATCCAGTTGGAGCACATTGCGGGGATGGGGCCAGAAGGTCACGACCAGGCTCTTGCCACCCGCCTCGCGAGCCATGGCCACGGCCTTGTCGATCACCATGCGGTGTCCGCTGTGGACGCCGTCGAAGAAACCGGTTGCTGCTACGATCATTGCTTGTCCTCCTTCAATAGTTCATCCATCTTTTCACGGTCGCCGCGGAGATACTCCTTGCACCAGGCAATCAGCTCCAGTGCTTTGCGGACGTCAGCCGCCACGGCGGAGAGGTCCCGCTTGGGATCTTCGATGGCCGTCACCAGCTTCTCCAGCGAGGCGAAGACCTCTTCGTAGGTTTTCTGCTCTTTCATATCTTTTTCGTTTTCAATTCTTTGGATATAACTGTAGCCTCTACCGTGCCGTCGCCGAAGAGGGCGCTCAGGCGGTCGCCGGGCTGAAAGTCGGCCGCACGGGTGGCACGGACGCCGTCGCGCAGGATGAGCGAGCCGCCGCGGGCGAGCTGCGCTTCAGGATCAGCCGCTGCGATGCGCAGGGCCAGGGTTTCCAGCCGTTTCTCCTCCATCGCGTAGCGGAGATTCAGGGCACTGCGGATGCGGAGCAACTGGGCCTCCAGCTGGGCCTCGCTGCGCGCCACCTTGGATTCGAGGGCCAGCCGCAGCCGCTGGGCCAGCGAGGAGAGTTCATAATCGGCCGTGGCGAAGAGCTCGATGATATAATCCGCCAGGGCGGTCGGGGTCTTGACGCAGGTATGCGCCACGTCGTCTATGATATGGTGGTCGTGGTCGTGTCCGATACCCGTCAGGACCGGCAGCGGGAACTGCGCCACGTTGACCGCAAGTTCGTAGTCGTCAAAGCAGACCAGATCGGAGGCACCGCCTCCGCCGCGCAGGATCAGCAGTGCATCGAACTCCTGCTCGCGCGCCGCCACGGCATCCATCGCCTCAATCATACTGGCGGGGGCGTCACTCCCCTGCATCGTGGCCTGGAAGAGGACGGTCGTAAACTTGAAGCCGTATTCGTTGTCGTGCAGGTGGTGGCGGAAGTCGCGCCAGCCGGCGGCCGTCTCGCTGGTAATCACCGCAAAACGGCGCGGAAGGGCGGGCAGCGTAAGCTGGGCGTTCAGATCCAGCATCCCCTCCTTCTCCAGCCGGAGCAGCGTCTGCCGGCGGGCCGCCTCCAGTTCGCCCAGCGTGAAGGTGGGATCGATGTCGGTGATGATCAGGGAGAGGCCGTAGAGTTCGGAGTACTGCACCTGTGCCTGCACCAGAATCTTCATTCCGGCGGCCAGCGGCGATCCGGTTTCGCGCTCAAAGTATGGCCCAACGAGACGCCATGACGAGGCCCAGACGATGGCCGAAGCCTTTGCCTGCAGCGCGCCGTCGCCCTCCGCCTTTTCTATCAGCGTCAGGTAGCAGTGACCGGCCGGGTTGAGCTTGCACTCGCTCACCTCCGCCCGCACCCAGTACTTTCCGGCGAAATTCTCCGCCAGAGTGCCCTGAATGCGATGCTGCAACTCGTACAGCCCGATGCTTTTACGCGCCTCCTGTTCCATACCCACAAAAGTAGCAAAAAATCGCGGTGTTGATAACTGGTGGGGAGGCTGTGGATAAAATGTGGAAAGAAATGGAATAAGATGGAAGAAAATGGAAGATTAATCCGTACCTTTGCAGTCGAATAAATTCCGAAAGAATCTACGATGGTTACGTTTATCGGCGAATACAAGGCAAAAGTTGACGATCGGGGACGAATCGTGTTCCCGGCCGCCTTCAAGGCAGCCATGGGCCCGGGTGCAGACCTGCGGTTCGTGGTCAAGGCCTCGCTGTTCACCGGTAGCCTGGAGATGTACTCCTACGCAGAGTGGGAGGTGGAAGCTGCCGCCGTCAAGGCCAAGCTGAACTTCTTCAACCGCGAACACGACCGCTTCTGGCGGGAGTACATGCGGGGCACGGCCATCGTGGAACCGGATGACAAACTGGGCCGTATCCTGATCCCGAAGGCGCTTCTGGAGCAGGCTGGCATTACATCCGGAACAGAAGTAGTATTCTCGGGCAACAATCATAAGATCGAAATCTGGCCGAAGGATCACTACGAGGCCCAGAAAATAGAAAGCAATGCATTCGTCGCCCTTGCCGAGAAAATTCTCGGATAACAAAGGGAGGACGAGATGAGCGCATACCATATCCCCGTACTACTGGAAGAGAGCATCGAGGCGCTGGCTATCAAGCCGGACGGCGTCTATGTGGATGCGACTTTCGGCGGCGGCGGACACAGCCGCGCCATCCTCGGGAAACTGGGACCGGCGGGGCGGCTGATTGCCTTTGATAAAGACGCAGACGCGCTCGCCAACGCCCCGCAAGACAAGCGGCTCATCCTTGTGCACAACAACTTCCGTTTTGTGCACAATTTTGTGAAATACCATGGCTATCCGCAGGTGGACGGCATCCTGGCCGACCTGGGCGTATCGTCGCACCAGTTCGACACAGGCGAGCGGGGATTCTCCTTCCGGTTTGATGCGCCGCTGGATATGCGGATGAACCAGGCCGCCGCCCGGACGGCAGCCGACGTGGTGAATGAAGCCGAAGAGGCCGACTTGGAGCGCATCCTCCGCCTCTACGGAGAAGTGGAAAACAGCCGCCGCGCCGCCGCACTGATTGTCAAGGCCCGCGAAAGCGCGCCGCTGCGCACCACGGGCGATTTGAGCCGGGCCCTGGAGAGCATCCTCCCCAAGCTGGCCGAGCACAAATACCTGGCAAAGGTCTTCCAGGCCCTGCGCATCGAGGTGAACGGCGAACTGGACGACCTGGAGGGCTTCCTTCAGGGCGCCATCAAGAGCCTCAAACCCGAGGGACGGATTGCCGTCATCACCTACCACTCGCTGGAAGACCGGCTGGTCAAAAACTATTTCAAGGCGGGAAACGCCTCGGGCGAGATTGTCCGCGACCTGATGGGCCGGGGCAGCGCGCCGCTCGATAACGTGGAGCGCAAGCCCATCCTTCCCCGGGAGGAGGAGATTGCCGGCAACACCCGCGCCCGCAGTGCCAAACTCCGCGTCGCCAGACGCGTCAACGCATAATCCGCTGAACCATGGGAAAGGCCAGAAACTTCACGAAGAACGTCACGAAGCGGTTTATCAACTTCTTCAGCGGAGACTTTATCCTCACGCGCGGACTGGACAAGCACATCTGGTTCGCCGTTTACATCTTCGTGCTCTTCAGCATCCTCATCACCTGGAGCCTGACGGTAGAAAGCGCCCTGGTCAAGGTTCGCAAGAACGAAAAGACCATCGAGGCCCTCAACATCGCCAAGGACCAGCGGGCCATCGAACTGCTCAGCATTGACCGCCGCAGCACGCTCGAGGAGCTCCTGCGCAAGAATCACTCAACCCTGAAGGCGCCCGAGACGCCGGCAACCATTCTGGAAGAAAAGTAACGGACTATGCGGGCGAATATCATCAAAGTCGGAATCTGCTTCGGAATCTTCGTGATCGGGTGTCTCGCCGCGATCATTCGGATTCTGGACTTCCAGCTGATCCACCGTCCGGATCCCGCCGAGTGGACCGTGCAGACCTCCGGTGAAGAGCCCATCGCCTGCAAGCGCGGCAGCATTCTGGCCACGGACGGCCGCTACCTGGCCTTCTCCATCCCGGAGTACAAAGTGGTGATGGACTGCTGCCAGAGCGATTCCGCCAAGTTCGCCAAGGGGGTGGACAGCCTGGCCATGGGGTTGGCCGCCATTCTCAAGGATAAGCCGGCCAAGGAGTACCGCAAGATGCTGGTGGGCGACCGCAAAGCGGGCAAACGCTACACCAAGCTCACCCAGCGCTACGTGACCTATCAGGAGATGAAGGCCATCTGCGCGCTGCCCATCCTGCGCGAGGGTCGCTTCGGCGGCGGCGTGATGACGGAGAGCTACGACCGGCGCCAGTATCCCTACGGGGAGCTGGCCTTCCGTACGCTGGGCCACATTCGGGCCAACGAAACCTCGCAGGCCGGCATCGAGGGCAGCTGCGATTCCATCCTCAAGGGCACCGAGGGCATCCGCTACACCCGCAAGACCGAGCACAACCAGTGGATAGAAGACACCGAGCGCCCGCGCGTGGAACCGATTGACGGAATCGACGTGCGCTCCACCATCGATATTGACATTCAGGATATTGCCGAGCGAGCCCTGCACCGACAGCTGGCCAAGAGCGACGAGCTGGAGGCCGGCACCGTGATCGTGATGGAGACCGCCACCGGCCGCATCCGCGCCATGGCCAACCTGCGCAAGGAGGGCAAAGGCAAATACAAAGAGACCTACAACTACGCGATCGGACAGCTCGGCGAACCGGGCTCCGTCTTCAAGTTGGCCACGCTCACCATCCTACTGGATGAGGGCAAGGTGAAGCTGGAAGATGAGATGCCGGCCACCGTCAGTTTCCAGTGCGGCAAGGGCAAACCGCTGGTTGACCACTACCTGGACAAGTACCGGACCATCTCCATCCTGCGCGGATTCGAGATCTCCTCCAACAACGTCTTCCGTATCCAGGCCTACAAGCACTACGGCTCCAACCCCGCCCACTACGTGGACAAGCTCAGCAAGGACCTGCACATCAACTACCGTTACGATTTTGACATCCGCGGCCTGCGCAACGCACGCATCAAGCATCCGAACGACGGCACCTACTGGGCCGAGACCGACTTGCCGCAGATTGCGATGGGCTACACCGTGGAGGTCACCCCGCTCCATACCCTCAACTTCTACAACGCCATTGCCAACGGCGGCGTGATGGTGGCTCCGCGCCTGCTGGAAGAGTTCAGCAAAGACGGCGAAATCCTCAAGGAATTCCCTGTAGAGACCATCGGCCGCGTCTGCAAGAAAGAGACGGTCAAGGAGTTACACCGGGCTATGCGCAGCGTGGTGGAGAACGGTACCGGTTACTACCAGTTCCGCGACTGCAAGGTGGCGGTGGCCGGCAAGACGGGAACCTCCCGCGTGGTGATGGACAACGGCCGGTATGAAGACAAGCTCGGCCGCCACAAATACCAGGCAACCTTCGCCGGCTTCTTCCCCTACGAGCATCCGGAATACACCGTAATGGCCGTGATCTACTCCTTCCCTACCCGCGGCTCCTTCTACGGTGCAACCTGGGGCGGTCCGGTGGTCTGCGAGATTGCCAATGAAATCTATGTGAACCGGCCTGAATGGAAGCAGCCCGTCACCCCCAGCAGCGGCCTGCCCAAGGTGGAAGCCGCTACCCTGCCCCCGATGGATTCGGTGGGCTGCGTGCCGGATGTCCGCGGCCTGGGCCTGCGCGAGAGCCTCTCGCTGCTCGAGGCGGCCGGATTCACCGTCAATGCCACCGGTCACGGCAAGGTGGTGGGACAAAAACCCGCTCCGGGCACCCACAGCGCGGACGGCACCGTTGAACTGATTCTCTCTACCGATAAAAAGTCTGACAAATGATACTGACCCAAATTCTCCAGAACATTCCTACGGTGGCCGTCAACGGCAGCACCGCCATCGACATCCAGGGACTCTCCTTTGACTCACGTACCTGCGCGCCGGGCTGGCTCTTCGTGGCCGTCAACGGCACGGAGGCCGACGGACACCGCTACATCGACGCCGCCATCAAGAACGGCGCCGTGGCTGTGATCTATGAAGAGGGCGAAGTGGTCCGCGAAGGCGTGACCACCGTCAAGGTGGCCAACAGCCGCACCGCACTGGGCCTGGCAGCCGACAACTACTACGATCACCCCTCTTCCAAGATGGAGGTGGTGGGTATCACCGGCACCAACGGCAAAAGCACGACCGTGACCCTGCTCTGGCAGCTCTTCACCTCGCTGGGATACTGCTGCGGCCTCTTCTCCACGATTGCCAACTACATTGACCGCGAGAAGCTGCCCTCCGACCACACCACCCCCGACCCGATCAGTGTCCACCGCCTGATGGCCGAAATGGCCGCACGCGGCTGTCAGTACTGCTTTATGGAGATCAGTTCCCACTCGCTGGCGCAGGACCGCATCGCGGGCATCCGCTTCAAGGGCGGCATCTTCTCCAACATTACCCACGACCACCTGGACTACCACAAAACCTTTGCGGAGTATCTGCGGTGCAAGAAGCTCTTCTTTGACCACATGCCGCAGGAGGGCTGGGTGCTGACCAACCTGGACGACAAGAACGGCGAGGTGATGATCCAGAATACCCGCGCCCACATCCATACCTACTCCTGCCGCCGGATGGCCGATTTCCGCGCCCGCATCATCGAGGAGACCTTGGACGGCATGCAGCTCGAGATTGACGGCCGCCAGCTCTGGTGCAGCTTCATCGGGGCGCACAACGCCTACAACTTGCTGGCCGTCTATAGCGCAGCCATCCTGCTGGGCGCCGACAAGGAGGAGGTGCTTGTGAAGATGAGCGCCCTGCGGACGGTAGCGGGCCGCTTGGAGTTCTACCGCAGCAAGACGCGCGACCTGACCGCCTTTGTGGATTATGCCCACACCCCCGACGGCCTGGAGAATGTGCTCAAGACGCTGCGCGAAACGGCGCAGGACCGCCAGCTGATCTGCGTGTTCGGCTGCGGCGGCGACCGCGACAAGACCAAACGTCCGGAGATGGGCGAGATTGCCGGCAAGTATGCCGACCGCCTGGTCGTGACGAGCGACAACCCGCGCACCGAGGATCCGCTGGCCATCATCGAGGATATCAAGAAGGGCCTGGACCACGCCGCTATGCGCAAATCCATCTTCATCCCGGAGCGCAAGGAGGCTATCCGCACCGCCCTGATGACGGCCGATGAAGGTGCCGTTATCCTGATTGCCGGCAAGGGCCACGAAGATTACCAGATCATTGGAACCACCAAGATCGACTACGACGAGCGCAAGTACGTAGGCGACCTGATGGCTGAAATATAATATAGGAATATAGGACTATGCTCTACCATCTGTTTGACTATTTCCAAAGAGCCGGCATCGATTTCCCCGGTGTGGGTCTGATGCAATATATCTCGTTCCGCGCCATCGCCGGCAGTGTGGTCGCCATCCTGACGGCGCTGATCTTCGGCCGCCGCACGATCGGCTGGCTGCAGAAGAAGCAAATCGGCGAAACCATCCGCGACCTGGGTCTGGAAGGACAGCTCCAGAAGAAGGGAACCCCCACCATGGGCGGCCTCATCATTCTGATGTCCATTCTGGTACCGGTGTTGCTCTTCGGCAACCTGACCAACATCAACACCATCCTGCTGGTCGTGACCACCATTTGGCTGGGCGGACTCGGCTTCCTGGATGACTATATCAAGGTTTTCAAGCACAACAAAGAGGGACTGAGCGGCAAATACAAGATTGCCGGACAGGTTCTGCTGGGACTGGCCGTGGGCCTGACCCTCTACCTGACGGCCGACCAGGGGGTGAGCTACAGCCGCACCACCATCCCCTTCTTCAAGGGCAACGAGTTCGACTATAAGTGGCTGATTCCCTTCTCCGGACAGTTTGTCCGCGCACTGCAGGGCGGCCTCTACGTGCTGGTCATCACCTTCATCATCACCGCCTGCTCCAACGGTACCAACCTGACCGACGGCATGGACGGTCTGGCAGCCGGCGTCTCGGCCATCGTGGGCGCGACCCTCGGTATCCTGGCCTACGTCTCCGGCCACAGCGGATTCGCAGAGTACCTCAACATCATGCACCTGCCGCAAGCCGGTGAGATCACAGTCTATATCAGCTGCTTCATTGGCGCACTGCTGGGCTTCCTCTGGTACAACGCCTACCCCGCCCAGGTCTTCATGGGCGACACGGGCAGCCTGGCGCTGGGCGGCATCATCGGTGTCTGCGCGGTGCTCATCCGCAAGGAGCTGCTGCTCCCCATCCTCTGCGGTATCTTCTTCATGGAGAGCCTCTCGGTGATTATCCAGCGCTGGTATTTCAAGCGCACCAAGAAGAAAACCGGCGTGGGCGTGCGCGTCTTCCGCATGTCGCCGCTCCACCACCACTACCAGAAAGAGAATCCGGATGCGCTCTGGCAGCATCCGAAGGGCGTACTGCCTGAAAATAAAATCGTTGCACGCTTCTGGATCATTTCTATCCTGCTGGCTGTGCTGAGCATTGTAACCCTGAAAATCCGATAGAATCAGATATGAAAAGAATCGTCATATTGGGCGGCGGAGAGAGCGGCGTAGGTGCCGCCGTGCTGGCCAAAGTCAAGCAGTTCGATGTGTTCCTCTCCGACAGCGGCATGCTGAAGGAGAGCTACAAGGAGACCCTGCTGCAGTACGAGATTCCCTTTGAGGAGGGACACCACACCGCGGAGCTGATCCTCAACGCCGACGAGGTGGTCAAGAGCCCGGGCATTCCGGAGACCGCCCCGATGGTGGTGGCCCTGCGGGAGCGCGGCATCAACATCATCTCCGAGATTGAGTTCGCGGGTCGCTACGACACGGCCAAGAAGATCTGCATCACCGGCAGCAACGGCAAGACCACGACCACTTCGCTGATCTACTACCTGCTCAAGAACGCCGGTCTGGACGTGGGTCTGGGCGGCAACATCGGCAAGAGCTACGCGATGCAGGTGGCACTGGAAAAACACGATATCTACGTCCTGGAAATCAGCAGCTTCCAGCTGGATGGCATGTACGATTTCAAGGCCGATATCGCCGTGCTGCTCAACATCACGCCGGATCATCTGGACCGTTACGACCACAAGATGCAGAACTACATCAACGCCAAGTTCCGCATCACCCGCAACATGAGCAAAGACGACTGCTTCATCTTCTGCTCGGACGACGCCATCACGATGGGCGAGCTGGACAAGATCGTGCTCCAGGCCAAGAAACTCCCCTTCACCCAGGAGGGCAAGGTGGAGGAAGGTGCCTACACGGAGAACGGCAACATGGTGGTCTCTTACGAAGGAGAGAAGTTCCAGATGCCAATCGAAGAGATCAACATCAAGGGCCGCCACAACGTCTATAACTCCATGGCGGCAGCCATCGCCGGTAAGGTGATGCACATCACCGACCACTCCATCCGCGATTCGCTGATGAGCTTCCAGGGAGTGGAGCACCGCATGGAAAAGGTGCTCTCCATTGGCGGCGTGCTCTATATCAACGACTCCAAGGCCACCAACGTGAACTCCACCTGGTACGCGCTGGAGAGCGTCCACGCTCCCATCATCCTGATCTTGGGCGGCAAGGACAAGGGCAACGACTACGAGCCCATCTACGACCTGGTGCGCGAAAAGGTGCGCGCCATCGTCTGCCTGGGCGTGGACAACAAGAAGATTCACGAATGCTTTGAAGACAAGGTGGAAGCCATCTACGACACCCTCTCCGCCGAGGAGTGCGTGCGCCAGTGCGCCGAGATCGCGGAGCCGGGCGACACGGTGCTGCTCTCCCCCTGCTGCGCAAGCTTCGACCTGTTCAAGAACTATGAAGACCGTGGCCGCCAGTTCAAAGAGGCGGTCCGCAGACTCTAATCCCAACGTATAATGGAGACCCAGGAACTGCTGCAAAAGATACCCAAGCCTAAGCTTCGTGGCGACAAGGTCCTCTGGATCTGTGTCTTGATCTTCGCCATGATCTCGGTGCTCGCCGTCTTCTCGTCGAGCTCGTTCATCGCGAACCGCCACGATATGCCCAAGACGGCTATCTTCTTCAGCCAGCTGCGGTTCGTGGCCCTGGGATTCTTCACGCTCTTCCTCTTTTATCTGATTCCCATGCGGCTTTACCGCCGGGCGGCCTTCGCGGTGTTCCTCATCACGGTAGTGGGCCTTGTGGCGGCCATGCTCTTTGGCGAGGAGATCAACGGCGCCAAGCGCAGTTTCAGCATCTTCGGCTTCACGGTGCAGCCGCTCGAGTTTGCCAAGATCGGCCTGATTCTCTACCTGGCCAAGGCGCTGGAACTCTGGCAGGACAGCCTGGGCACCCTCAAGGATTACGCCCTCAAGTTGCTGCTGCCGATCGGCGTCACCTGCCTCTTCGTGCTGCCGAACAGTGCCTCCACGGTGCTGCTCTTTGGCCTGCTGAGCTTCCTGGTGATGTTCTTTATGGGGGTCAAACCCAAGTTCCTGCTGCTCACCATCGGTGCCGCCGTGGCGGCTATCGCCCTGCTGCTGTTGGTCTATAACGTGGCCTTTGCCGGCAAGACCCACGAACCGGGCGAAAAGGTGGGCAAGGTGGAGAGCTTCTTCAACCGAATCGGCACGGCGCAGCAGCGCATCCTGAACTTTGCTTCGGGCGCCAAGATCGATGAAGAATCGGCCTCCGAGACCCTCTCCAAGGAGGAACTGGAAAAGATCCGCGACACCAAGCGGCAGAGCATGAACGCCAAGATCGCCATCTCGCAGGGCGGCCTGATCGGCAAGGGACCGGGCAAGAGCACGCAGCGCTATTCGCTCTCCATGGCCTTCTCGGACTTCATCTTCGCATTTATTGTAGAGGAGTACGGCCTGCTGGGAGGCGGGCTCGTCATCCTGCTCTATATCATTGTGTTGTTCCGGTGTATCCGAATGACACGCAAATGTTCCACCACCTTCTCGGAGGCGCTGATCCTGGGCCTGGCCTGGCTGATTGCCCTGCAGGCAATGCTCCACATCTTTGTGAATGTGGGATTGCTGCCGGTCACCGGCCACACCCTGCCGCTCATCAGTCACGGCGGTACGGCCTACCTGGTCTTGAGCGGTGCGATGGGTATGATCCTTTCGGTCAGCCGCCATCTGGAGAAGAAGGAAGAACTGGAAAAACTGAAAACCGATGAACAAGCAGACTAAAGTCATCATCAGCGGCGGCGGCACGGGAGGTCACATCTTCCCGGCCCTCTCTATTGCAGAATCGCTCAAGGCCATCGATCCGACCATCGACATCCTCTTTGTGGGTGCGCTGGGCAAGATGGAGATGGAAAAGGTCCCTGCGGCCGGTTATCCCATCAAGGGACTGCCGGTGGCCGGGCTTCAGCGCAAACTTTCGCTGAAAAACCTCGCCCTTCCCTTCAAGGTGATCAAGAGCGTCCGCATGGCGGGCAAGATTCTCAAGGAGTTCAAGCCCGACGTGGCGGTGGGCGTGGGCGGATTCGCCAGCGCACCGCTGCTCTGGAGCGCATCGCACCGCGGCATCCCCACCCTCATCCAGGAGCAGAACTCCTTTGCCGGACTGACCAACAAGATCGTGGGCAAGCGGGCCAAAACCATCTGCACCGCCTACGAGGGGATGGAAAAGTTCTTCCCCAAAGACCGCATCATCCTCACGGGCAACCCCATCCGCGGCGAAATCAATCCCCCGACTGCGGAGCAGCGCCAGGAGGGTTACACCTACTACAACCTGGATCCGGCCAAGAAGACCCTCTTCGTGGTGGGCGGAAGCCTCGGCTGCCGGACCCTCAACCGCACGATGATGCACTGGATTGAATCGGGCGCGGCGGCCAAGGCGGGCTACCAGGTAATCTGGCAGTGCGGTAAATACTATAAGGAAGAGGTGGATGCCTTTGTGGCGGCCCACCCCGCAACCAATGTGCACCACTACGACTTTATCCGCCGGATGGATCTGGCCTACGCGGTGGCGGACGTGATTGTTTCGCGTGCCGGTGCAGGCACGATTTCGGAGCTCTGCGTGGCCGGAAAAGCCACCATTTTCGTACCTTCGCCCAATGTGGCGGAAGACCACCAGACCCACAATGCGATGGCGCTGGTGAACAAGGAGGCGGCCCTGATGGTCCGCGATGCGGAGGCCGTGGAGAAACTGATGCCGGAGGCCGAAGCGCTGCTGGGCGACGAGGCGCGGATTTCCGCCCTCGAGGCCAACATCCGCAAGCTGGGACGCAAAGACGCCGGCGAGGTGATTGCACGCGAAGTGCTTAAACTCATCAAGGAGAAATAGCGATGGCAACCTATAAGAACTACTACTTTCTGGGAATCGGCGGCATTGGCATGAGCGCTATTGCCCGCTACTTCCACCACGCCGGTTATGCAGTATCGGGTTACGACCGCACCCCCTCGGCCCTGACGGCCGAACTGGAGGCGGAAGGGATTGCCGTACACTACAAAGACCGTCCGGACCTGGTTCCGCCGGTAGATGAGACTTTTGTGATCTACACGCCGGCCGTGCCGGAAGAGCTGGGCGAGTTCCGCTTCATCCGCGAAAAAGGGTATGCCCTCTGCAAGCGGAGCCGCGCGCTGGGCGAGATTGCCCGCGGGCAGAAGTGCCTGGCCGTTTCGGGGACACACGGCAAAACCACGACCAGCACCCTGCTGGCCCACATCCTCACGCAGGGCGGCGGATGCTCCGCCTTCCTGGGAGGCATTTCCAAGAATTACAGCACCAACCTGCTGCTCAGCCGGAACCCGGTGCTGGTGGCGGAGGCCGATGAGTTCGACCGCTCCTTCCTCCAGCTCAATCCGGCCATTGCGGTGGTGACGGCCACCGACGCCGACCACCTGGACATCTACAGCGACCGCAGCCACCTCCTGGAGGCCTTCGGCCAGTTCGCCGCGCAAGTGAGCGAGGCGCTCGTGGTGAAGGCGGGCGTGGAGCTGCCGCTGGACGGCGTGAAGGCCCGCGTCTATCGCTATGCCTACGACACCCCGTGCGACTTCTACGCATCGGAGATCGTGGCGCTCGAGGGCGGCCGGTTCGACTTTACCCTGAACAGCCCGATGGGACGCTTCCCGCACTGGAGCGTGGGCATCCCCGGCTGGGTGAACGTGGAGAATGCCGTGGCAGCTTCTGCCGTGGCCCTGCTCCACGGGGTTGACCCGGAGACTGTCCGTCAGGCGGTAGCCACCTTCAGCGGCGTGAAGCGGCGTTTTGACATTCACATCAATACGCCCAAGATTGCCTACGTGGATGACTACGCCCACCACCCCAACGAGATTAAGGCGGCCATCTCCTCCATCCGGAACATCTTCCCGGGCCGTACCCTCTGCGGCATCTTCCAGCCGCACCTCTACACCCGCACGCGCGACTTCGCCGACGACTTCGCCGAGGCGCTCAGCGGCCTGGACGCCCTCATCATGCTCCCCATCTATCCGGCGAGGGAGCTGCCCATCCCCGGCGTCTGCTCGGAGATGATTCTGGACAAGGTCACGCTCAAAGACAAACAGCTGGTTCCCAAGGATCAGCTGATGGAAACCCTGGCAAAGCGGAAACTGGATTGCCTGATCACCTTCGGGGCAGGCGACATTGACCGCTTCATTGAACCCATTGAAAACTGGTTGCGCGGAATATGCTGAAAAAGGTCCTCTTTACCATCCTGATCCTCCTCGGCGTTTCGGGGCTCGGCGGCTGCTATATCTGGCTGGTCGGGCGAATGGAGCGCACCGAGCGGGCGAAAGTCGTCTGCCCGGAGGTTCGCATCGCCGTCAAGGGCGACGGCAGCAACCTGATTGGAAAGGATGATATCCTGGAGATTATCGGCGGCGGCAAGGGAATTGTGGGGATGAAGGCCGATTCGGTGGACCTCAGCGGAATCGAGCAGAAACTCGCCGAGTGCGGCGAGATTCTGGACAGCCAGGCCTACCTGAACGCCGACGGCACGGTGCGGTTGGATATCCGCCACCGCCACGCGGCCCTGCGCCTCTTCTGCAGCAACGGAATCTTCTACAGCGACCCCACGGGCTACCTCTTCCCGCTGCGCAATCCGGCTGACGTGCCGGTGGTGACGGGCCGCATCCCGCTGCAGTTGGGCAGCCGCTTCCAGGGCCGCCCCCACACGCAGGCGGAAGCCCAGTGGCTCAAGGAGTTGCTCGCACTGGGCAGCTACATTGAAGAGCACGACTTCTGGCATCGCCAGGTGGCCCAGATCGATGTGAATCCGGACGGCGACCTGATCCTCTATATGAACAGCGGCAACGAACAGTTCATCTTGGGAAGCGCAGAGGAGCTCCCGGTGAAGTTCGACAAGATCAGCCGTTACTACCGAAGCATCGCTCCGCTGCGGGGCACAAAACCCTATAAAACCGTCAACCTGAAATTCAGAGACCAAATCGTTTGCAAATAATTATCAGAACTATATGAGCACTTATGTAACAGCCGTAGATTTCGGCTCCGGGAAAATCGCCGTGGCAGTCGGCGAAAAGCGGGATGGACGCATCCACGTGGTCCATTACGAATCCGCCCCGTCCGCCGGTATCCGTTTCGGCGAAATCTTCAACGATTATCAAGTCAGCCGGATTCTCAATCCAATGATCCGCCGCGCCGAGCAGGTGATTGGCGAGACCATCTCGAGCGCCGTGATCAGCATCTCCGGAAAATTCATCCAGGAGCGTGACACCGAGGCGCGCGACAAACAGCGCGACGACAACCGCCGCATCAGCAACGAGGATGTGCGCCGGATGATCGCCGACCAGTACAACCGCGCCGGAGGCGGCGAAATCGTGCTGGAGGTTGCACCGCAGTCCTACAGCGTGGACGACCAGATTGGTCTCTCCGGCAGCGACCTGGACGGTATCCGCAGCAGTTCGCTGGACGGTTATTTCAAGATCTTTACCGGCAAGAAGACGCTGCTTGAGAAGCGCAAGGCCGTCCTGAACGGCTGCTCCCTTACCGCGCGGAAAGCCATCTTCTCCCCCATCGCCTCCGCCCGCGCCGTGCTCACGGCACAGGAGATGGACAACGGTGTGGCACTGGTGGATATCGGCAAAGACCTGACCGAGATTGCCATCATCAAGGAGAATGTGGTGCGCGACGCCTTTGTGATTCCCTTCGCCGGCGAATCCATCACGGCCGACATCAAGAACCTGACCAACTTTACCGCCACCTGGGCGGAGACGGTCAAGGTGGGTGTAGGCTCCTGCCTGGAGGAAAAGGTTCCCGACGGCAAGACGGTGGAACTCCAGGGCGAAGAGGGCAACACGGAGGGCAGCGTGGATCTGCTCCACCTGACCCGGATCATCGAGGCCCGCGTGAGCGAGATTCTGGACGCAGTGAAATATCTGATTGACAACAGCGATTATGGCGACCGCATCCCTGCCGGTGTGGTCATCACGGGTGGAACTGCCTATCTTTCCCACCTGCCTCTGCTGGCCGGAGCCATCCTGGAGCGCAAGGTGCGCCTGGCCGCTCCGCGCAGCAGCATTGCAGACGATTCCAACGAGGCGGCAACCGACACCTACGCTTCAACGGCGGTGGGTCTGCTGCTCGAATTCTACGAGCCCAAGCTCTCCACCACGCTGAACGTGCCGCAGAAGGGTGAATCGCCCATCAGCAAACCGAACGCCATCAAGTTCGACATACCGGATCCGGTAATGCCCGAACCGGTGGCCGAACCTGCGAAGGAAGAGAAAAAAGAAAAGCCCAAGGAGAAGGACAAACCCAAACAGGAGAAACCGCAGCGCAACGGCGGCGGAATCGGCGGTTGGATCGGAACCCTTTTCGGAGATAATAACAGCGGCGATGAAGTATAAGGAGACAGCATTATGAACAACACCATCGATCAATCATTCATCCCCAAGGATTGGGAGAAACGCACGAACATCATCACCGTGATCGGCGTGGGTGGCGGTGGCGGCAATGCCGTCAACTACATGCAGACCCAGGGCATCAAGGATGTGGACTACGTGGTCTGCAACACCGATAGCCAGGCGCTGGAATCCAGCCCGGTGGCACACAAAGTCCAGCTGGGTGAAAAAGGCTTGGGTGCCGGCACCGAAGCGGCCGTGGGTCGCAAGGCAGCCGAATCGTCTGTGGACGACCTGGCCCAGCTGTTCAAGGGCTCCATTGAGATGGCCTTCATCACCTGCGGTATGGGTGGTGGTACCGGAACCGGTGCGGCTCCGATCATCGCCGAGGTGGCCCGCAAGGCCAACAAGCTGACCGTGGGCGTCGTGACCCTGCCGTTCCGCGACGAGGGCGAAGAGGCCCTGGAGCGCGCCGTGGAAGGTATCAAAGACCTCAACGACCAGGTGGACAGCATCCTGATCATCGACAACCAGAAACTCTACGACATCTACCCTACGCTGGATATCTTCTCCGCCTTCCACAAGGCCGACGAGGTGCTCTGCACCGCTGTGAAGAGTATCGCCGAGATCATCACCAAGAGTGGTTACATCAACGCCGACTTCGCCGACGTGAAACGCGTGATGGCCAACAGCGGCGTGGCTATGATGGGTATGGGACGCGCCCAGGGAGAAAACCGCGCCATCAAGGCTGTGGAATCCGCCCTGCAGTCCCCGCTCCTCAACAATTTGGACCTCTCTTCCGCCAACAACGCCATCGTGAACATCACCTGTAGCGGCGAAGAGGGACGTGCCCTGCGCGCAGAGGAGCTCGGCCAGATCATGGAGGAGGTCCGCGCCCGGATCGGCAGCACCAAGGCCTTCAAGCGCGGTTTGGTGCGCGACGATTCCATGGGCGACGAGATCAGCGTCACCGTGATCGCCACCGGCTTTGCCATGACACAATTGCCCGTGCTCTCGCAGCGCCGCAAGAACGTCATTCCGCTCATTGCCAAGAACATCGTGCCCAAGCGCGGCACCCCCGTCTATCCGGAAGAGGAGATTCGCGTGAACCGCAAACTCCGGTTCGAAGGCGTGCCTTCGCTGATCACCGAATCGCAGGAGGATCTCAACCAGCTGGCAGAAGAGCCGGCATTCAACCGTCGCGAGCGTCTCATCAACGCCCGCCAATCCGACAAAGAAGAACAGACCGCATAGCTTATGACACAGAAAAAGAGAAGGGTCCGTTTTGCCCCCAGCCCCACCGGGCCGCTCCACATGGGCGGCGTCCGGACTGCATTGTATAACTACCTCTACGCCAAGCAGGCGGGCGGAGATTTCATTCTCCGAATAGAAGATACCGACTCCAACCGGTTCGTGCCGGGTGCGGAGGAGTATATCATAGAGGCACTCCGCTGGTGCGGCATCCTGCCCGACGAGGGAGTCGATGCCGAGGGCCACGTGGTGGAGACTGCGTCCGAGCAGCATCCCCACGCCCCCTACCGCCAGTCGCAGCGCCGCCACATCTATCGGAAATATGCGGAAGAGCTGGTCTCCAAGGGCTTTGCCTACTATGCCTTTGACAGTTCCGAGGAGCTGGCTGCCCTGCGTGCAGCCGCCGAGGCTGAAAAGCGCACCTTCACCTACAACCATGAGACCCGCCTCTCGCTGAAGAACTCGCTGACGCTCCCGCCGGAAGAGGTGGTGCGCCGGCTGGTGGAAACCAACGACTGGACCATCCGCTTCAAGATCAACCCCGACCGGCTGGTGGAGATGGACGACCTGATCCGCGGCCATATCACCGTGAATGCCTGCACGTTGGACGACAAGGTGCTCTGGAAGAAGGCCGACGAACTCCCCACCTACCACCTGGCCAACATCGTGGACGACCATCTGATGGAGGTGACGGACGTGATTCGCGGCGAGGAGTGGCTCCCCTCCCTCCCGCTGCACTACCTGCTCTACGAGGCATTCGGCTGGCAGGACACCCGTCCGAACTTCGCCCACCTTTCGCTGCTGCTCAAGCCGGACGGCAAGGGCAAGCTGAGCAAGCGTGACGGCGACAAGATGGGCTTCCCCGTCTTCCCGCTGCGCTGGGTAAGCGCCGAGGGCGAAGTCTCCCGCGGCTACCGCGAGGACGGCTACTATCCGGAAGCTTTCGTGAACCTGCTGGCCATGCTGGGCTGGAACCCGGGCACCGAGCAGGAGCTCTTCTCCCTGCCGGAACTGGTGGAGGCTTTCTCGCTGGAGCGCGTGGTCAAATCGGGCGCACGCTTCAACTTTGACAAAGCCAAATGGTTCAACCAGGAGTACCTGCGCAGACGCAGCCAGGCCGACCTGATTGCCGAATTCCGCTCGCTCAACGCCGAGCATCTGGAGGGATTCAACGACGAATACATTGGTGCGGTGCTGGACCTGATGAAGGAGCGCGCCCACTTTGCACACGAGCTCTGGGGGCTGACCGCCTTCTTCTTTGAGCCGCCCAAAACCTACGACGAGGCCTCTGTGGCCAAGTTCTGGAAAGAGGAGATCCCCGAAATTCTGCCGCAAGTATCGCACTTCCTCAAGGGACTCAAACCGTTCGACAAAGAGCATATCGACACGCTGCTGCACGACCTGATTACCTTCCGCAACTGGTCTATGGGCAAGGTGATGAACACCCTGCGCCTCTTCCTGGTGGGCGAATCCAAGGGTCCGGGCGTCTCCGATATCATGCAGATCATTGGCCGCGACGAGACGGGCTTCCGCATTGACCGCGCCATCCGTGTACTCAACCAGAAATAAAGCTATGGCAAACGACAAACCCATCGTTGGAATGGCGGCCGACCACGCCGGCTACGCTATGAAAGAGGCGCTCAAGCCGCTCGTGGAGTCGCTTGGCTACGCCATCAAGGACTTCGGCACCCACAGCGAAGAGAGCATGGACTATCCCGATGCCGCCCATCCGCTGGGCTATGCGGTGGAAGCGGGCGAAGTGGCCTGCGGCATTGCCATCTGCGGTTCGGGCAACGGCATCAACATGACCCTCAACCACCACCCCGGGGTGCGGGCCGCCCTCTGCTGGACCCCTGAATTGGGTGCGCTGGCCAAGCAGCACAACAACGCCAACGTGCTCTGCCTGCCCGGCCGGTTCATCCCGGTGGAGACGGCGGAGGCCATCGTGCGCGCCTGGTTCGATGCACAGTTTGAAGGCGGACGCCACCAGCGTCGCATAGACAAGATACCCTGCAAATAGTTTGGAACTGAACCCCTATATCCTGACCGGATGTCCGGTAGAGACGGCCCTCGAGTACTGCGAAGGCCGCCTCTCGCACAACATTGAGGACTATCCGGAGGGCATCCTGATCCCGGTCGACAAGCCGCTGCGCTGGACCTCCGCGGACCTGGTGCGCAAGATCAAGTTCCAGTTGCAGAAGCATTTCCACACCCACAAACTGAAGGTGGGCCACGCGGGCACGCTGGATCCGATGGCCACCGGGCTGCTGATTGTCTGCGTGGGACGCGCCACCAAGATTGCAGAGGCGCTGCAGGCGCACGAGAAGGAGTACCTGGCCCGCATCGCCTTTGGCGCCACCACCGCCTCCTACGACCTGGAGCAGCCGGTAGATCAGTTCTTCCCCTACGACCAGATCACCCGCGAGGGGCTGGAGGCCGCCCTGCAGGGCTTTATCGGCGAGCAGGAGCAGGTGCCGCCCATGTACTCGGCCAAGATGGTGAACGGCTACCGGGCCTACGAGTTTGCCCGCGCCGGTGAGGAGGTGGAACTTCGCACAGCCCACATCGTGATCCGCTCCATCGAACTGCTGGACTACCGCGAGGCCGGAACGGCCGACGGGCCGCAGGCAGAAGCGGTGCACGTGTCGGAAGTGGTGCGCAACGTCAAAAACTTCCATACAGCCGCCCGCAGCGAGGTTCCGGGCCCAGAAGCACTGCTCCGCATCCGCTGCAGCAAAGGCACCTACATCCGCTCGCTGGCGCGCGATCTGGGGCTGGCCCTGAACTCCGGTGCCTACCTCACCGCCCTGCGCCGCGTGGCTTCTGGCGACTTCCGGCTGGAGGATGAAATGTTGTAGGCAAAGGAAAAAATTGTATCTTTGTCATCTGTGAATCGACGATAATACGTTTAACCTAAATAATTAACCTATGAAAAAATTCTTTCTGGCTGCAGCTCTGCTGATCGCATCTGTAACTGTTTTTGCTCAGGATTATAACTGGGCAGTTGGTCTCCGCGGTGGCGGCGACCTCGGTGGTCTCACCATTAAGCGTAACTTCGGCGGCTCCGCAATCGAGGGTACCGTTGCTTATGCTTGGAATGGTGGCATTGCCGGCGACGTGGCTTACGAGTTCAACGTTCCCGTGATTGCTGACGGTATCAACCTCTACTACGGTCCTGGTATCGTTGCAGCCATCGGCAACAACGTTCTCGCACTCGGTATCGAAGGTGTCGTGGGTCTGGAATACAAGATTCCGGTAGCTCCTATCGCTATCTCGCTCGACTATCGCCCGCAGATCGTTGTCAGCACCGCTGACGGCGCATTTGCTCCGGGTCTCTGGGGCATCGGCCTTGGCATCAAGTTCACCTTCTAAGCCAGAACTGCTACAACAAAGAAGGCTGACCTCATGCGGGGTCAGCCTTTTTTGTGAGGCCACCGTATCTCTGTCAGTTCCTGTCCGATTTCGTGAATTGTAGAATAGATCTCTTCTAAACGAGTTTTAGAGGGCGTTTTAACGCCGCTTATATACTGCGCAAAAAGGCTCTGCGACATCCCCATCCTTCTGGCGATGGCAGAAGCATTCAGCTCCGGGTGCGCCATAAATAAACGATAAAGATCCGTGCGATTCTTTTCCTGAAAGAATCCATCAAAACTGAGATCCTCATCCAGTTCCGGCCAATTGATCCCGAATCCGTCTAGAACATAATTCGCACGTTCCTCAGGGCTCGCATTCTTTAGCCTTGGGTAGTCTGCATAGTACTCACAAGCTTCTCGGCCTTCCGCCGTTCGTATCCAAACAGCATCATCCGTAAGCCAGACCTTCTCGACTCTTTCCATATCATTTGCTCTTATTGAAAAACCTATTCCAGTGCTCAGCTATCACCTCCTGGTTTTCTTCAATAACCGATTCAATCAATTTGAGCTCAGTCGGCTTAAACCCCTGATTCTCCACAAGCATAACAGGGCAAATCGTAAACTTGGCTCGATTCCCGTCTTTCATTACGTGCACATGCATCGGTTCATGCTCATTTGAGTAGAACTTGAAGATGAACCCGAAAAGGATAAAAATTGTTGGCATTTCTTTTTGTGCAAAGATAGGTAATAAATTCATTACCTACAAGATTAATAGAACATTATTTTGACTCACGCTGCATCCTGGTAGTTTCTCTCCCGGACATGCGCGCTGGTGATGAAGTTTAATAGCGGCGGCTCTCTCGTCCGTTTTTTCCCGCCAAGATAGTGCACATGGCGATAGGCTGGTGACCATCCCGGACAATTTACGGCGGGGCAAGCGTTTTTGGTCAAAATGCGAAAATCAACAAATGGCGAAAGTTTTTTAACAAAAACGCACAGGCGCTTTTCGCCTTGCAATGTAAGCGGCTGTCCTTCTGTAAGATACACAAAGTCCTACCCCCTTTCGGGAGGGGTAGGACTTTACTTTATTGACTGTCTTACAGAGAGTTACATTGCAAGGCTTTAAGATGAGTAGTTGGCCTTGGAATCAAGTTTACCTTCTAAGCCAGAACTGCTACAACAAAAATGGCTGACCCTGCGGGGCCAGCCATTTTTGTTCCTACACACCCAGAACGATCGCGGGGCTGATCAAAGACGGCTTGCTGATTGGGTAATGCTCATCTTCATAGTCTGCGACCAGATTGGACAGCAAAACCAATTCAACGTTATTGACATCGTTCTCCGGCGTGTCGTCGCTGACGATCTTCAATAAATCGTTGATTCGCTGCATTGCAGAACTGTACTGCATCTCATTTTCAATTCGAGTCATAGCTATATGTTTTTGATGTCCTGAATTCGTTCATATTCCTGGTGGGTGCGAACTACCTGGGCAGTGACTCAGCAGCCGTGGTAGCCCTGAAGATCTTGTTAGCCATCTTGTAAACCCTGCCGGCAACATAGTCGCTGGAAGGTCTCCAGTTGTACTTGTAGCCCTGCGGCACATCAAAGGCCTGGCCGTCGGCGGAGATGCCCTGCACACTGTTGCCAAAGCAGACCTGGAACTCGGGCGGAACCGACTCGTTAAAGATATTATTGCTGGTTTGGGAGGTTCGGCCATCCAGTTTCACGGCGATGTAGAAGTCCACTTCGCCGCTGGAGAAGTTGCTGGCCGGGGTCACGGTCACAGCGCCCTTGACACCGGGTGCGGTGTACATCGTGAAGTTGCCCTCCAGTTTGCTCAGGTAAGCCGAGGTATACGGACCGCCGTTAAAGTTTTCGAAGACCACGTGGAAATAGGTCAGCGACGGGACGAGGGTAGCCGATTCGGTGATGTTGGCTACGTCAGCCGAGAGGCACTCCGGAAGGTGTGCCAGCGTACCGTCCTGAACAGCCCAGCCTTCAAGGTGGTTCTTGTCCACGTAATCCACGGTAAAGGCCGTCTGGTCATCCAGCTGGCTATTGTTGTTGTGGAACGTAGCGCTCTGGGTGCCCGCTCCGGTCAGGAGCGTGAAGGTTTCTACAACCGTTGCGGCGTTCTTGGTGAAGGAGACCTTCACCTGATCGCCCTCTTCCCAATAGGGCTTAATCTGGCTTTCTTCATAGACGTGGGAGATACGCGTTCCCTCGGGCAAGCCGGCCGAGATGGTAACTGAATGGCCGTTTACACCGGGTTCAATCGGTTTTTCAATCGGATCGATGTGCTGGCACGCTACTAGTGCTGCCGGAAGGGCAACCGCCAGCAATAAGGTTTTAAATAGTCTCTTCATAGTAGTTGCTTAGGCTATAAGAACCGCTCGTTTCGCTGACATTCATCAGGCTGCTTTCAATCCTGACGAAGATGATCTTCGTGACAGGAGACTCGTAGATGATCTTATTCATTATTGTATCGTATTCTTTTCTTCGGTTGTAGCTTCCTCCACCTTGAGAACGCAACGGCGAACGGAGCGCAGTTCAATGCTGTTGCCGAGTTCAAAGTAGCCCCGGAAGGAGTTGACATCCAGGTCCGTATGGGCGTAGTAGAGCTGATTGTCTGCGCCCAGGTAGAGTTTGGACTTATCGTCGGCCGTGAGGGTTGTTGGACCGTATGTACCTTTAAAGGTAACGTCGCCTACTTTCGTAGTCACGGGATAATTGTTAATCTTGACGTTTTGGAATACCGGATTGGTGATATTCTCCCCAGAGTCCCATTTCACGAGGTATGGTTTTCCCGCTTCGATAGCCGAAACTATATTGCCGAATGTGAGCGTGAGAACGCCGTTGGTGAAAGAAGCGCCCGTGAGTTCCACGACCGTGGCTCCGAAGAGCGGTGTGTTGATGAAGCTCTCAAGGGCAAAAGGCAGGCAAAGTGTATTCCACGAGCCATCCTTCCAGAAGGTGCGGCCGCTAAGGGTCGCGTGGAGAAGGTGGCCGTTATAATCCCTGAGGGCGGTAAAATTATTGGATGCGTCAGCGAGAGACAGGGTTTCCGTGTCGTTAAGGCCGCAATATACACAAGGGAGGCCGTTCGGATGGTCGCAGGGAGATATTTCCACCCACTTGTATCGATTATTCTCAAGGCCCATGAACTTCCCATTTTCATCATAATTAAAGCGATCTTCACCTTGAAGCGTAACCAGCTGACTGCCACTATCCACCACTACTTTAGCGCCGCTATAAAGGAACCTTCCGCCCTGACCATATACATTAGCATTCCTTATTAGTTCTCCATGGCCTATCGCTTGAGAAGCTGTTCCTTCTGCATCTTCGGCATTTGAAGACCAAGCCGTGACTGAGCCGCCGTTGATGTAAATAGAACCGCTCATGCCTTGGGTTGCGTTCTGAGCCGCTCCACCACCAATTCCTGCGCCTGTTGTACTGAATGCGATGACCGTCCCTCCGTTGATGGTGATGGTGGACCAAACGTCATAAGTGTGGTCCACCGTGATATGCATTCGGCCATTGTATCCGCTGCCGATTCCGGCTCCGCTTCCAGCATGCGCTTGAACAATCCCTCCGTTGATGGTAATATCACCACAGAGGCCGTCCAATCCGCTGCCGATACCTGCGCCCCTACCTGAACCATCCACATTTTCGTCTATAGCACTACCAAATACAGAACCACCGTAAATGTATATAGGCTTGCTATCGCAGCCACTGCCACTGCCTATGCCGGCACCACCAAAACCCCTGCCTTGTCCTCCAAATGCATTTACAGCGCCGCCGTGGAAATGAAGGGTGCCTGAGCTGTGTTGGCGATCCCCACCAATACCGGCGTAACCGGGTAATGAACGCGCATCGGAAATGAGTTCCCCCATTGCTGCTCCAGTACTTTGCCCCCAGACGTGGAACGTTGAACCGGATGGCACGCAGATTCCCTCCTTGGCATCGAGAGTGACGCCGTCGCGCAGGAGCAAATGTACGATGCCTGAGATGTTAAGACGATTTTCAAACGTCGTGTTTTGATCCACCACATACCAGCCGTCGGCAATTGCCACGCCCGTTCTGTCAGTTATCAAGCTTGTCCTGCCGCATCCATACTGGATAGCAATTTCGCCTTCATCATTGAGATAGGGAACATCGTCGTGTAAAACGATCTCGTAGCGAATCATCTCCCCTTCAAATATCGTAAACCGATAATCCTCATCATCATAGAAGAAGACTCTATTCGGGTTGGATTCGGAGCAGGTGCTATAACTGCTGGTAAAATAGAAGTTGTCCGGAGCGTTGGTAAGCCAGATTTCGGCGCCGGAGGCAAAAGTTCCTGCCACCGTCACTACCTGGCCCGGGGCGAGATAGATATTATTCCTTCTATTGCCGCTGCCGTTGCCCTTGACTACAAGATTTCCGCTTATGTTCAGCGTACCGTTCAATTGGTAGATCCCGCCGCCGTTATAGCCGCCGGGGCAGTCGTTGTCGATGATGCTGGTATTGCCGGTAATGGTGAGCGTACCGCCATTCCAGATGCCACCGCCGTTGGTCTGGGCCGTATTGCCTGTAATGGTGCAGCCCTCCAGTGTCATGGAGGTATTGCCCGTGGCGTTGGCCAAGGCACCGGCACTTGTGCTACTGCTGTTGCCGGTGAAGGTGCAGCCCGTGAATGTGGCTGCTCCATAATAAGTATTCTCAACCACAGCATTATAGACCGCACCCACATCGCCGGCGAAGTTGTTCGTAAAGGTGCAGTTCGTGGCCGTCAGCGTGCCGCTGTTCCAGATGGCGCCGCCGTGTTCACCTGCTGTATTATCCTGGAAGGTAACATTGCTGGCGTTCACCGTGCAGAGCGGACCGATATTGATGCCGCCGCCGTTGTTGGCTCTGCCGCCTTTTATGCTGCCCGTCCCTGTGGAATTAACAAGGTTTAGGGTGGCATAGTTATGCACATAGATAACGTGGCCGTCGGACAAGTAACCTCCTATGATCTGGCGGTAAATATTGTGTCCGTTCAGGTCGATAGTCACAGTCACATTGCTGATATCCAAACAAGTATAGTCAAGCAGAATGTCTGCGTCCAGTACAATGTTAGCATTGTTGGTCTGGACGGCTGTCACGAGTTCACTCGCGGTGGAAACCGTCTGCCCCCAGGCGCCTGTTGCGGCTGCCCAGCAGAGGGTTGCTACAAGAAAAAACGATCTTAAAAAACGGGTCATAATACGGTGATAAATCCCGCAAAATTAATTATTTACAATTAAAGTCGGCAAAAAAATCGCTATCTTCGCCCTGTATGAATACACTGATCCTTCAAGAAGAAGCTGCGCGCTGCCTGCTTTGTGCCGACGCGCCTTGCAGCAGAGCATGCCAGAAGGGCGATCCTGCCCGCGCTATTCGCGCCATTCGTTTTGATAACCAAGCCCTTGCAGGAGGGTGGATCAAGGATTGCTCCGATCAGGAGCTGGAAGCCGCCGAGGCGGCCTGTATCCACTATGACCGGCCCATCCGCATCCGGGAGATTGCCCGCGCGCTGCGGGAGACCCCCGTTCAAGCCGGAGGTGAGGGTCCGTCGCTGGCGATCGACTTCTGCGGCATCCGCTGCGAGAACCCCTTCTTCCTGGCCTCCTCAGCCATCTGCACCAACTACGAAATGGTGGCCCGGGCCTTCGAAGCCGGCTGGGGCGGCGTCTTCTACAAGACCATCTGCATGCAGGATATCCGCGAGGTGTCGCCGCGCTTCGACGCCGTCTATGAAAACGGCAGCCACGGCCGCTTCCTGGGCTTCCGCAACATGGAGCAACTCAGCGAGAACCCGGTAGCGGTGGACTTCGACATCCTGCGCCGGCTCAAGAAGGATTATCCCTCCAAGATCGTGATTGCCTCCATCATGGGACAGCAGGAAGAGGAGTGGATTCAGCTGGCCAAAATGGCGGAAGAGGCGGGCTGCGATGCGGTGGAGCTCAACTACTCCTGCCCGCAGATGCGCGAGACCGGCATGGGTTGCGACGTGGGTCAGGACCCCGAACTGGTCACCTTCTTCACGGCCTACGTGAAGCGCAGCGTCAAGATTCCCGTCATCCCCAAGATGACGCCCAACATCGCGCACATTGCGGAGCCGGCCATGGGAGCCTATTTCGCGGGAGCGGATGCCATCTCCGCCATCAACACCATCAAGAGCGTCACGCTGGGCAAGGGGTCGGAGGTGAACGACTGCCAGACCGGTTCCGGCCTCTCCGGCCGCGCCGTGAAACCCATCGCGCTGCGCCACATCCTGGCTATGGTCAAGAACCCGATGATGAAGAACATCCAGTACAGCGGCATCGGCGGCGTTGAGACGTGGCGAGACGCGCTGGAATTCATACAGTTGGGTTGCCGCAACGTGCAGGTTTGCACCGCGGTGATGCAGTATGGCTACCGGATTATCGACGACCTGATTGCAGGTCTGCAGCACTATATGGCCGAGCGGGGCGTGACGGATCTCTCCGACCTCGTGGGCGAGCGTCTCCCCTCCTTCCACCTCCCCTCCGATCTGGATCGCGAAAGCATCGTCTATCCCAAGTTCGAGCGGAGCAAATGCATCGGTTGCGGACGCTGCACCATCTCGTGCGCGGACGGTGGCCATCAGGCCCTGCGGATGGATCCGCAAACCCGTCAGCCTCAGATGATTGCGTCAAAATGCGTGGGATGCCACCTCTGCCGTCTGGTCTGCCCGGTGGGCGCCATCAGCGTCTCTAAACGGATTGCTCGATCATAGGCAACAGAACCTCGTCGGCCGGCAGCCATTTGACGGCGTTCAACTCATTTTTGCCCAGCCAGCGAGCCGCCTCGTGCTCGTTGAGATGGAGCGATTCGGTTAGCAGCGAACAGAGATAGCAGTGCAGAATCAGGTGGAACTTAGGATAGTCCCACTCCACCGTGTGCAGAAACTTGTCTATGCGGATTTCGGTGTCCAGCTCCTCGCGAATCTCCCGCACCAGCGCCGCCTCCGGCGTCTCCCCCGGCTCCATCTTGCCCCCGGGGAACTCCCACCAGTCCTTCCACTCGCCATAGCCCCGCTGGGTGGCAAAAATCTTGTCACCCCGGCGAATAATCGCCGCCACGACCTCGATGGATTGTCTGGATTCCATATCCTTCACAAAGATAGATAAATCGCCCAAAAAAACTATCTTTGTAGCAGACTAATCCCAATCCTATGAAACGACTTTACGAAGCGCCGGTATCCAAGGTGATTTTTGTACACCTGGACAACGTCATGTGTCTCAGCAATCTCAGCACGCTTGAAGGCGAAGAATGGTAAAAAAGGAGGCATTATGAAACGTTTATTTGCAATTATTTCCGTGGCCCTCGCGCTCACCGCAATCTCCTGCGAGCGCATCGGTGAAAACCTTCAGAACGGGCCCGTGGTCATTACCGCATCAATAGACCAACAACTCACGCGCGTATCGTACGAAGAAAACGCCAGCCACAATCTGGTTCAGACCTGGGAGGTGGACGATGAACTTATTGGCGTTGATGACGAGTATAATCGCATTGTCATGCGCGTCACCTCTGTGGACGGCAACGGAGTCGCTACACTGGAACTCACCGAGGGAGATCTCCCCGCCACCGGGTCCATCCACATGTTGTATGGCTATGAGGATAACAATTGGCCCTCCTATTTGACGATCGGTAGTCAGTCGTTTGGCTCAGGCGAGAAGGTCCCCGCCCTTCTCACGGCAGATGCGGCAGTTTCCGGATCGTCCATCAACCTCACATTCACGAACCAGACGGCCATTCTGGGCATCAAGGGTTTCCATGGCCTTCCGGCCTATGCTGAGATTAAGAGGTTCTCGATATCCGACGTCTTCTCGCATGCCATCCTTTCAATCTCTGAAGGCATCACTACCATTGATGCCGTCGGCCACGGAGCGATTGTCCTGAGCAAGACTGGCTTCTGGGCCGCCGATGCAAGTGGCGAAGTAGACGACATCTTTTACGTGGCTGTATTCCCCAGTGATCAGGAATACCCCATCCGAATTCAGGCAGAACTGGAAGATGGATCTTTCTATTGCAATGACCTCGGCAACAAGACGATCGCGGCAGCCAAATACTACTACATGAACAACAAGGAATTGAGACAGGCCGTTGCCTTTGTCGACTACGCTCCCTGTTATACCATTGAAGAGGCCTTTGCCACCGCCAGTGCAAGCGATGGTTGCACGCTGAAGCTCGTCTCCGACTGCACCGCTTCGGGCGATCTTTCTCTTACGAATACGAGTGGATTGATTGTCCTTGATCTAAACGGCCACACGCTCGACATGAACGGGCATAGCCTGAATGTAGACGCTGCAGGAGGGCGTATTACGATTCAGGATTTGGGGGCCACTGCCGGAAACCTCTTGCAAACAGGTAGTAGCAGCTTATTGTATGTGACGAATGGCACCCTCACCATCCGGAGAGTCAGATGTGAGTGCAGTGCCGGTAGAATCTTAAGGATTGCAGGTGGCGAGGTCAACATCCAGGATGGAACGCACTTTGTCTGCGCTCAACCATCCCTCTACCTAATGTATGTGGAAAACGGCACCTTGAACATCGACGGCGGTGAGTTTGACCACACTTCAGCTTCCGCCTTCCAGCACATTTACACTCAAACCGGAACGCCGACGATCAATATCACCGGCGGCGTCTTCAGAGGCGCACAGACCAGCTATAACATGTTCGCCTTCACCACCGCGGCTGAGGTTAACATAGGCGGAGACGCTGTATTCATCAATACAGGCACACAGAACACCTTCAACTTCCAGCTTCCTGCGAATTCGAACAATGTACACATCACTGGAGGTTATTACACCAATTACAAGGCTTTCTACAGCAAGAATTCCAACGTTGTAACCCTCAGCGGCGGCTATTTCAGTAGTTCCTCCCTGACGGTCACCAACTGCTCCTACAAGGCCTCCCACAGCAATCGCAACGTCTATCCTTCCGTCAGCAAAGAGGGGTATACGTTTGGATACCGGATCTCGCACAATAGCATGCAGCGCTGGGGCTTCACCATTGGAAACGGGGAAGTGGCCTATCCGGCTCAATACAACTGCAAGTACACTCCTTCCACCACGACATGGGCATTCCAGTCCTCCTACGAAAACTACACCTCCGGTTATAATGCCGACGAAGTAAACCTCTTCACCTGGGGCTTGCCCTCGGAGTACACCAATCCGGAGAGCACCACCGGCCGAACCGGACTCTTTGGCGGTCAAAGCCTGTCGGCCGCAGATGACTGGGGCAGTTTCATGCCGTCCGACGGACTCTTCACCCTCACCAAAGAGCAGTGGGACTATCTCCTCAACACCCGTAGCGCCTCCACGGTAAACGGGGTTGCCAACGCACGCTACATGAAATGCACCATCCAGGACAGCCCGGGCCTCCTGATCTTCCCGGACAACTTCACCTGGCCGGCCAACGCAGGCGCTGAAGCCACGGCATCGGGCATCAACGATCCGAATGCAAGCTTCAGCCTTACCTACTACCGCTCGCCCGCAGGTTATCTGATGGCAGCCGGCTGTATCTTCCTCCGCGCCGACGGCTACCGCAACGGCACCTCCGCATCCAACTGCGGCACGGCAGGTTACTACTGGACTTCTACCTCATATTCCAGCGATCAGCCCTGGTACCTCTACTTCAACGCCTCCACCCTCACCCTGATGCACTCCGACGACTTGACGGTAGGCAAAGGCGCCGCAGTCCGCGTGTTCTCCAAGTAGTTCCGCCCAGCGCCTCTAAAAAGAATGGCTGGCCCCACCGGGTCAGCCATTTTATGAAATGTCTGGCATCCGGCGTCAAGTTGTGTCACTTGCGAGATAGTTCTTGGAAATGAGGATTTCTTTTGCCATATTTGTGGGATGGAGGAAGGGGTAAAGAAATATCAAGAAAGGATGATATGAAAGACGGTTACATAGATTTTGACGAATACATCAGGCAGGGAGAGCCGGATAAGGAAGAAAAGGCGGCTCTTTGGCGGACCGCTATCGGCCTGCAGGCCGTTGACGGGCTGAAGACCTCTGAGTACTTGAAGGAGACAGCCCGCAAGCATATCGAGGGCGAGATTGATATTGACCAGGCCCGGGAACTGATCAAGAGTTATTATCAGTCTAAGCAGTTGCGGGAACCGGACGATGGCCAGATGCAGGAGGCGGATAAGGTTTCGGCCAACATAACCAAGATTCTGTCCTCAGATGCACTGGATTTCAGCGCTCAAGGTATTATTGCCCTTCATCGCAGAATCTTTGAGGGAGTTTATAAACATGCCGGAAAGATTCGGGATTACGACATCACCAAGAAAGAGTGGGTGCTTGAATACGACACCGTCCGTTATCTGAACTGGGAAGATCTTCGTCGGGCGTTGGATTACGACATAGACCAAGAGCGTAATTTCAGCTATAAGGGTATTTCGGCCGATGCACTCATTTCCCATATCTCTGCTTTTGTTTCAGGGATTTGGCAGATTCACGCTTTCTGTGAGGGTAATACACGCACGACGGCCGTGTTCACCATCCTCTACCTCAGGGATATCGGTTTCAGGGTGAATAATGACATGTTCGCCAATCACTCCTGGTATTTCCGCAATGCCCTGGTACGCGCGAACTACAGGAACGCCTTCAAAGGGATAGACTACAGTCCGATCTATCTGGAACGCTTCTTCCGTAATCTGCTCCTGGGTGAACAGTGGGACCTGCGTAACCGATATCTGCACATCAACCCCTCCCCGCAGTGGAGCGTACAGCCGAATCTTGCCGACCGGAATAACACCCCGCAAGTTCCCGACAAGCACCCGACAAGTACCCGACAAGCACCCGGCAAGTTGCGTACGGACAATCCATACATAACAAAGCTTATCCTGGCCATTGGAGTGCAGGAATTGTCCGTAAAAGAAATGCTCCCTGCACTTGCATTGAAGAATCGTGAGAACTTCCTGGATTTGTACCTTACGCCGGCCATGCAGGAAGGATTTGTCACGATGCTCTATCCGGACTCCCCTCGTCACCCGCGTCAGAAGTATCTGCTGACGGCAAAGGGGCAGGCACTCTTTTACGAATTGAAGAAAAACGAAGGAAAATGACGCGTTCACAGACCAACGGGCAGGACCAAGAGAAGGAATCAGGTAATGAAAAGTAGGATAGCATATCTAATAACAATTATCGCTATCGCAGCATCTCTTGCCTCCTGTTCGGGCGGTTTGAGCGGAGATCCCGCTGATGAATTTGTTGGCATTTATAAGGTTACCGTTTACTCTCAAGTCAAGTGGGGTAGCGATGAGGGTTCTTTTGTTGACCACGGCACATTGCATATGACCAAAGTATCTACCAATAAGGTGAAGATTAGTGGCTTCTTCTCCACCTATGGTACAATTGCCTCGGGGAGCTGGATTTACTTCGACGACGTTCATACTTCCGATTCTGAGGGGTATATAGATGAGCAATACAACATAGCCCAGCTTAAAAACAATGTGCTACAGTTCACGAGTCTTGGGACAGGAAAATTGAAATATAATGGGGTTCTTTATCCCTGGAAGCGATTATCTGAGTATACGGCAGTTAAACAGTGAGAGTTATGGCAAAACAAGGCACCGTCAAGTCTATAGACTCCGTGTCAGACCTCTTCAATTTCTTGTTCGAGGCCTGCAATATTTTGCGCGGTCCAGTTTCGCAGGATAATTTCAAGGATTATATCACTCCGATTCTATATTACAAGCGCATCAGTGACGTATATGACGAGGAAACCGAGGCTGCCCTTGAAGAAAGCGGCGGCGACCTTGAATACGCTTCCCTTCCTGAACAGCATCGCTTTGTTATTCCAGAAGGTTGTCGTTGGAGTGATGTCCGTGAGCGCACGGAAAATCTGGGTGCCGCCATCGTAGGTGCGATGCGTAAAATTGAGCTTGCTAATCCTGATACCCTATACGGAGTTCTTTCCACCTTTTCTGCCCAGAAATGGACGGACAAGAAGAATCTCTCAGATGGAAAGATTCGTGACCTGATCGAGCATCTCTCCAAGCGTAGACTTGGGAACAAGGATTACCCGGCCGATCTGATGGGCGATGCCTACGAAATCCTCCTCAAGCGATTTGCTGATGACAGTAAAGCTAAAGCCGGCGAGTTCTATACTCCCCGGCCGGTAGTTTCTCTTTTGGTTCGTATCCTTGATCCTCAACCTGGTGAGACCGTATATGATCCTGCTTGCGGTTCTGGCGGCATGCTTATCGAGGCGGTTCATCACATGCATCACGATAATCTCTGCTGTGGTAGCATCTTCGGTCAAGAAAAGAATGTGGTTAATGCCGCTATTGCCAAGATGAACCTATTCCTTCATGGAGCGTCTGACTTCAACATCATGCAGGGAGACACCCTTCGTAATCCAAAGATTCTCTCCGGAGGCGAGTTGGCCACTTTTGATTGTGTGATAGCAAATCCTCCTTTCTCGCTCAAGAAATGGGGCGCTACAGAGTGGGCCAACGATAAGTATGGCAGGAATATATGGGGCACACCATCTGACTCATGTGGCGACTTTGCTTGGATTCAGCACATGATTGCTTCCATGGCTCGCGGCAATAGCCGAATGGCTGTCGTTATGCCTCAAGGTGTTCTCTTCCGTGATGACGAAAAGGGTATCCGCGAGAAACTCATCAAATCAGACCTGATTGAGGCCGTTGTTACGCTTGGCGATAAACTGTTCTATGGCACCGGCCTTTCGCCGTGCTTCCTTATTTTGCGCCGTCTTAAGACAGCCGAGCATTCGTCACGTATCCTAATGATTGATGGTTCAAAGATTCTCACACCCAAGCGTGCGCAGAATATACTTGCGCCAGAAGATGTTGACAAGCTTTATAGTTTATTCACAGGATACAGTGACATTGAAGACTTCTCGAGGGTGGTAACCATCAAAGAGGTTGAGGAGAAAGACTGGAACCTTTCCCCGAACAGGTACATCAATTATCACAAAGAAGACGTTCGACCGTATTCGGATGTCCTTCATGAGTTCAAGGATGCTCTCAGAGCCGTTCAAGAAGCCGAGACTGCATTCCGTAACACGTTAAACAGTTAGAGATATGGCATACAATACACGATCTCTAGTATCTGGATATCGCCTTCCTGGCGAGCCTATCTCACTGGACGAGATGAAATCTTTCCTGTGGGGGGCAGCTACACGCCTTCGTGGGCAAATTGATGCCGCAGGCTACAAAGAGTATATTTTCCCGCTTTTGTTCTTTAAGCGCATCAGTGATGTATATGACGAGCAATACAAAGGCTTCCTGATGGAGGGTGGCGAGGAATATGCTGGTATACAGGCAGAAGACTTGGTTATCAAGATTCCCGTCGGGGCCCATTGGGATGATGTCCGCGAAGTGACCGAGAACGTTGGACAGAGGCTCGTGGAGGCCTTTATCGCTATAGAACAAGCGAATCCTGGCGAGGAGGTTGATGGACGAATTGTTGGCGGTTTGGATGGCATTTTTGGCCCCAAGGACGGATGGACCAACAAATCAAAAATGCCAGACAGCATTATCACGTCGCTTATTGAAGACTTTTCGAGATACGACCTCTCTATTGAGTCCTGCCCTGCAGATGAAATGGGCCAGGCATACGAGTATCTGGTTGGTAAATTTGCTGATGATGCCGGCAACACAGCACAGGAGTTCTATACTAACCGTACAGTAGTAACATTGATGGCTGATATTCTACAGCCTAAGCCTGATGAGAGTATTTATGATCCCACTTGCGGTTCTGGAGGTATGCTTATAAAGTGCCTCAACTATCTTCGTGATAAGGAACAGCCCTGGCAGGGTGTAAAGGTCTTCGGGCAGGAGATCAATGCGCTGACGGCTTCTATTGCAAGGATGAATTTGTACCTCAATGGCGTTGAGGATTTTTCTATTGTCAGGGAAGATACACTTACTCATCCGGCATTTGTTGATGGGAGCCGTTTACGTAAGTTTGATGTTGTCCTTGCGAATCCGCCCTATTCCATCAAACAATGGAATCGAGATGCTTTCGCTCACGATCGCTGGGGTCGTAATATGTTTGGCACTCCGCCACAAGGAAGGGCCGATTATGCTTTTATCCAGCATATCATTGCTTCGATGGATGATAAAACAGGTCGTTGTGCAATTCTGCTCCCCCACGGAGTTTTATTCAGAGATGAAGAAAGTGATATCCGGAGCAAGCTTGTTCAAAGCGACTTGGTGGATTGTATCATTGGTCTTGGTCCAAATCTCTTCTACAATTCTCCAATGGAGGCGTGTATTATCATCTGCAATAAGAACAAGCCCATCGAAAGAAAGGAGAAGATACTAATGATTAATGCAATCTCCGATGTGGTTAGGAGAAATGGGGAGAGTTATCTTACTGATAAGCATATTGCAAAGATTTCCGGTTGCTATCACAATACAACTGAGCTGCCTGGTTATAGTAAGTTGGTTTCTAATAACGAAATTGCAGACAAAGACTATAATTTGAACATTTCTTTATATGCATACGAGGCAAGGTTCTCAAGTAAAGAATCTGTTTCTTTCCCGGAAGCTTATGACGAATGGGACAATGTTCATAATAAGGCGATGTCAACTCTGGAACAATTAACCGACATGATTTCTTAATTCTTATGGCAGTAGTTAAATTAGGCTCAGTTGCAAAAGAGTGCCGCCAGAATTGGACGGGCCCTAAGGAGGGCGTCCCTATTGTCGGTCTAGAGCACTTAACTCCTGAAGAGATAACGCTTTCTTCTTGGGATCACGATACCGATAATACTTTTTCTAAGAAATTTGAGAAGGGGCAAGTCCTTTTGGGTAGAAGAAGAGTCTATCTTAAAAAGGCAGTTATTGCACCTTTTGATGGCATTTGTTCTGGTGATATTACAGTCATTGAAGCCATACCCGGTAAAATCGTTCCACAACTTCTTCCCTTTATCATTCAGAATGATAAGTTCTTTGATTATGCCATGCAGGGTTCTGCCGGTTCGCTTTCTCCTCGCGTCAAATGGGAGCACCTCAAGGATTATGAGTTTGATATCCCCGACATCTCTGCTCAGCATACCCTTGCAGACAAACTGTGGGCAGCATATCGTCTAAAACAATCATATCAATCGCTGATTGATGCCACCGGTGAAATGGTGAAATCCCGATTTTTCTCTCAGTTTAGGAAATTACCCTTTGACCATAGATGGAAAGATGTGCTGACCATTATCAACGGGAAAGCATACGGCGAGGATTATAAGGATGCTGGTACATATCCAATCTGTGGTAGTGGTGGCATAATGGGATATGGCGAGAAAAAGATGTGCCATCATGATACAATCATTCTGGGCCGTAAAGGAAATATTGACAAGCCTATCTATATGACTGAGGATTACTGGATTGTTGATACTGCTTTCTGTCTAAGTGCTGACACGGAACTGATCCATCCAGTATATCTTTACTATTGGTGCAAACAGTTTGATTTTCAGAAATTGAACAAGCAAGCTGTCCTTCCAAGCCTTACTCGCTCAGATCTGGAGCAGATAGATATTCAGGTGCCTAATATGGCTGAGCAATTAGCTTTTGTTGAGGTTGTACAACAGGCAGATAAATCAAAATTTGAACTTGAGCAAGCCATAGATAAGATTGACAAGGTAATGCGGTCATTAATCGGGTGAACGAATGGCTAACTTTGCCGAAAAGCTTATTCGACATGGTAGCCAAATTGATAAACGAAATCCTTGGGGCGATGGAATCGTCGCTGTCAAGCAGCCAGCAGGAACGGCTGAAAAGTGTCCTGCAACAGACCTTTGAGAAGGTCGAGTTCATTGAAAAGACTGAATCCGACACCGAGAACGAGGACTTCTCTGTCATAAAGACCTTCCTTGCCGCGAAACGCGTGGAAGGCTGTTCCGAAAAGTCGATGCACTATTATGAGAGCACAATTCGGAACGCCCTGGAGACCATCAGGAAGGGAGTAAAAGATATTTCTACAGATGATCTCCGGCATTACCTGGATGATTACCAGCAGCGGAGTGGTGCCAGTAGAGTGACGGTGGATAACATTCGCAGAATTCTGTCAAGCTTCTTCGCCTGGCTGGAAGAGGAATTCTACATTGTAAAAAGCCCGGTACGTCGGATTCACAAAGTGAAGACTGGCAAGGTCGTGAAGGAGACCTACACGGATGAGGCGCTGGAACTGATGCGAGACTCTTGCGACAATGCTCGCGACCTGGCCATAATTGACATCCTCTCCTCAACTGGTATGCGTGTTGGGGAATTGGTGAAATTGAACCGTAATGACATTGACTTCCAGAATCGGGAGTGCATTGTCACCGGGAAAGGAAACAAGCAGCGGATAGTGTACTTTGATGCACGGACCAAGATCCATCTTCAAAACTATCTGCGTGAAAGGAAAGATAACAACGAAGCTCTATTTGTGACACTGTTGGCTCCATACAACAGATTGCAGATAAGCGGAGTAGAAATAAGATTACGGCACATAGGTAAAGACTTGAATATGACCAAGGTGCATCCACATAAGTTCAGAAGAACATTGGCAACAATGGCCATCGACAAAGGTATGCCCATCGAGCAGGTACAGCACTTGCTCGGTCATCAGAGTCTTGACACCACCCTCCAGTACGCGATGGTTAACCAGGCCAATGTAAAAATGTCTCACCGCAAATTCATTGGCTAAGATATGAGAGCCACGAATCATAGCTCCCGATTTATCGAGATGTTTGAGGATGACAGGTATCAAAAAGTTAGATTAGGTGATTATACCGACTTAACCTGGGGCGATACCAATACCACGAAGAACAGTTATGCACCTGATGGCTACCTTGCTTTCAGCGCAGGTGGACCGGATGGGAAGCTAGACCATTATGATTATGACCGAGAAGGTATTGTTCTATCTGCTATCGGAGCTGATTGTGGGAAAACCTGGTATACTTCGGGGAAATGGTCATGCATTAAGAATACCATTCGTTTTTGGTCAACATCAGATGCATTAGATAATTACTTTTTATTTTTGGCCACAAGGGATAAGGAATTTTGGCCTCGTCGAGGCGGCGCTCAGCCTTTTATCCCGCAGACAGATGCTCGCAACTGCTTAATTCCTCTTCCCCCTCTTTCTTTGCAGCGACAGTTTATTTCGCTAGCAAATCTGGCCGATAAATCAAAATTTAATGGTTTCAAATCCCGATTTATCGAGATGTTTGCTTCTTCAGAGAAAATGAAGTTATCAGATGTCGCCATCATTACTATGGGAGCATCACCTGATTCCGCATACTATAATAAGGAAGGTAATGGAATTCCATTCTACCAGGGTAAAACGGAATTCGGTGATATGTTTATTGGCGAGGCCACTATGTTCTGCAGTGAGCCAGTGAAAACAGCAGAACGTGGCGACATCCTCATGTCGGTTAGAGCACCTGTTGGAACTGTAAACATCTGTTCTCGTCATTGCTGTATTGGCCGTGGACTTGCTTCTATCAGATCCCGCAAAGTAGAACCTTTATACATGTATTATGCTTTACGTCTTAAGGAGTTAGATTTGGATGCATTGGGTACCGGATCTACTTTTAAGGCAATAAATAAGGATACACTCTTTTCTTTCCAGATAGAAGTAGGAGACGCTAGTAAGCAAACCGAATTTGTTGGCATAGCTCAGCAGGCCGATAAATCAAAATATTTGAATTAGATAACACACTATAACATGGCATATTTCAACGAGAACAACACAGTCGAGCAGATGCTCATCAATGTGGCAGAGCAAAATGGGTGGAGTTATGTCGAGCCCCAAAATATCCCTCGCCATTATGATGAAATCATTGTAGGAGAATGGCTCCTGAGGGCACTGATACGGCTGAATCCTATCACTGAGGACCAGGCTGAGCGCATTATTTATAACCTCAGAGCCGCTATCAGCATTGGTATCAACGCAGATGAGTTGATTTCCGCCAATGACCAGTTCCGTCGGCTGTTGTTTGAGGAGAATTCCTACCCTTTCGGGAAGGATGGCGACAACATCAATATCCGTTTCTTCAGTGACAAGGCCAGCGAGAACTACTGTGTTGTGACCAACCAATGGGAATTCCCTCGTGCCAGCAAAGAGGGTGGAAAGCGACTTGATCTCGTTTATATCATTAATGGTATCCCGATGGTAATAGGTGAGGCCAAATCTCCTGTTCGCCCACAAGTGACCTGGGCAGACGGTGCCACCGATATAGTTCATTATCAGAAGAGCGTTCCGGAGATGTTCGTGCCCAATATACTTTCATTTGCTAGCGAGGGCCGTGAGATTCAGTATGCGGGCATCGGCGCCCCTGTGGACAAATGGGGCCCCTGGTACGCTGATGAGAGTCGTAAGAAGGGCTATTTGAATGCGGTCGCATTTAATTATGCAGCATTAATCCGCCCAGAGCGTCTTCTTGACATCTACCGATTCTATACTGTATTTACTGGAACCGCAAGTGGTCACAAGATAAAGATTGTTGCCAGGTATCAGCAATACCTTGGTGGCGAGGCTATTGTTCAGCGTGTTCTCTCCACCTACCGTGCAGGTAAAGGCCCTCGTAAAGGTCTCATCTGGCATTTCCAGGGCTCCGGTAAATCGTGGTTGATGGTATTCGCCGCCCAGAAACTCCGCAGACAAAATGAGTTGAAGGCTCCTACTGTTATTATCGTTGATGACCGTATTGACCTGGAAGACCAGATTACTGGAGACTTCACACGGGCTGAGATTCCCAACGTTGAGAACATCACGTCCAAGCAGGAACTTGAGTCAAAGATTAGCCAGAGGAAGATCCTCATTACTACAATCTTCAAATTCGGCGACTTGGATGCCGGCGAAGTTATTGATACCCGTGACAACATCATCCTGTTGATGGATGAAGCTCACCGTACACAGGAAGGAGATCTCGGACAAAAGATGCGCACAGCATTGCCCAATGCTTTCTTCTTCGGTCTTACTGGTACACCTATCAACCGGAATGACCATAATACTTTTGCCGCATTCGGTGCCGAGGAAGACAAGTATGGCTATATTTCCAAATACACCTTCCAGAACTCGGTCGCTGATGGCGCTACACTTGAACTCAACTTCAGTACGGTTCCAGTCAATATGCACCTGGACGAAGAGAAACTGCAGGAGGAGTTTGATGCCCTGACTGACCAGATCAGCGAGGAAGACAAAGAAGAATTGGTTCGCCGCACCAGCGTGGAGGCTTTCTTCACTGATGAGGACCGTATCAATGAGGTCTGTAAATTCATCGTCAATCACTTCCGGGAGTACATAGAGCCTACCGGCATGAAGGCTCAGGTAGTTGTGTACAATCGTGCCTGCTGCGTCAAGTATAAAAAAGCAATTGATGCTCTTCTCGGCACAGACGACCAGACTACGG
>JBGUJZ010000030.1:0-7265 GCA_045114175.1 Bacteroidales bacterium
ATGACGACCCGTGACTACGAGTGCGACGTCCAGGGCGTAGTCAACAACGCCAATTACGTCCATTATCTGGAGGCGACCCGTCACGCCTGGCTGCAGTCAGAAGGCTTCTCCTTCCGGAAGTGGCACGACGAGGGCATCGATATGATGGTCTCGGAGATCGATATCCGCTACAAGACCCCACTCCGCGGGCAGGAACGTTTCCTCTCGTGCCTGAACCTGCATCGGGATGGCGCGCGTTTCATCTTTGAACAGGACATCTACCGCCAGGAAGACGGACAACTCTGCGTCAGTGCGCAGGTGTCCGTGGTCTGCCTGGTCAACGGCCGGCTGACGCGCGGCGATGAGGTGGCCGTTCATTTTCAACGATATCTATCTAACAATCAATAAACCAGATATGAAAAAAATCCTGTTGTCTTTCGCGCTCCTCGGCCTGCTGATGATGCCGGCCTACGGACAGAACCTGCTGAAAAGCCTCGGCAACCGTGCCAAACAGGCCGTTGAAAAATCTGTAACGAAAAAGGTGAACAACGCTGTGGACAAGGCTGTCACCAAGACGGTGGACAAAGCGCTGGACGGCGTCATTCCGAATGACACCACGTCCACCCCGAATGTTGAAGCGGCCGCATCCATGCTGCAGCAAATGAACGGAATGCAGAGCACGACGGTTCCCGGTGGCGTGGCACCCACAGCCCATACGGATCTTCCCTATGCGGATGATATGTCCACGGATTATGACCAGGATGCCGGGGACACCCCCGCTTCCGTGGAGCCCTTCAAGAATTATCAGGAACTAATTCAGCGCGCTCCGGTCTTCCCTACGGAAAGCGACCTGATTTCAAGCGCCGCCAAAACGGCCTTCTTCAAGAAGGAGATCGGACCGTTCATTCAGAATTGCTCTGCTGCGATGGCAGGACGTGCACAGGCCACGGCCCTGCTGGGACTTGCCAAGCTGGGTGGATATGACGCCAAGGCGGAAGCAGGCCCGATTCCGGGGCGTTTGGGAGAAATCGCCGCGGAGGTGGAGGCCCTGACAGCCCGCCACCCCCAGTCGATGGCCTTCCAGCCAAAGTTCCGTTCGCTCGCCCGCCAGATTATTCTCGACTGGCAGGCTTCTGCAGAAAAGCAGAAGATGGACAAGGAACGCTCCGCAAAGGAAAAGAATCGAATTGCCGAAGCGTGGAACAAGGCACAGGCAGAACGCTGGCTGAAAACAGTCAAGGAGTTTGCAGCCGCACAGCAACCCGACTTCACCCGTCTGGCCGCCCTCGATGCGGAGGTTGAAACGCTCAAGGGCAACGACGGTTACGCAGTCGTCCGCCAGCTGCTCGACGGGGCCTTTACGCAGATCTATGACTATCTGCTCCTTCCGCAGCAGGCATTGGATATGCCGGTTGTTGATCTGGTTACCGAATAGCGGCAAACATTTTCGGGGAGTGCTTGCTTTTATCGGAAAAAGTGTATCTTTGCACTCCCAATCGGGACCTTAGCTCAGCTGGTTTAGAGCGCATGCTTCACACGCATGAGGTCAGCAGTTCAAATCTGCTAGGTCCCACCAACAATACGGCCCAGGCGCTTTGCCCGGGCCGTATTCTTTTTCGGCGTTTTTTTCGTAAGTTTGCGGTATGACTGCAACGGTTCGTAAAAGAAGAATTCTGGCGCTGATTCCCCTCACCGTCCTGATTGTATTGCTCGCCCTGGATATCTCCATCTTTGGGGCGGATTCTATTTTGGGGGCTTCCCAGGTGGCGTTGCTGGTATCGGCGGGCGTCTGTATCGCCATCTCCACGTGGGCTTACCAAATCCCCTGGAAAACCTTTGAGAAGGCCATCGCCGGTAATATCAGCGATGTCTCGACGGCCATCCTGATCCTGCTGCTGATCGGTGCCATTTCCGGCACCTGGACCCTGAGCGGGATTGTCCCTACGCTGATTTGCTACGGACTCAAGGTCATCAGCCCCAAGGTGTTCCTGCTCACCGCCTGCCTGCTCTGCGCGATTGTCTCGCTGCTGATCGGGTCGTCCTGGACCACGATCGCCACGGTAGGCGTGGCCCTGCTGGGAATCGGAAAGGCAGAGGGATTCGCCGACGCCCTCACGGCCGGCGCCATCATCTCCGGAGCTTATTTTGGTGACAAGATATCCCCGCTCTCGGACACCACGGTGCTGGCCTCCTCCATCAACAAGGTGGACCTCTTTGCCCATATCCGCTACATGCTGCTGAGCACCGGCCCGTCGATGATCATCACCCTCGTGATTTTCACCGTCATCGGCCTTTGCCATCCGGTGGCGGACCAGGGGCAGATGCTGACGTACTCCGAGGTGCTGCACGCCCATTTCCGCATTACCCCGTGGCTGCTGATTGTTCCTCTGTTGACGGGCGTGATGATCTGGCGCAAACTGCCGGCCCTGGTGGTGCTGGCCCTCTCCACGCTGACTGCAGCCGTGTCAGCCCTCATCTTCCAGCCGGATTTGCTCGCCTCCATCGGCGCGGACGTGACGGACGGCAGCCGTGCCCGCCTGCTCTTCACCGGCGTGGTGGAATCCATCTTCAACCACGTCTCCGTGGAAACCGGAAATGCCGCTGTGAACCAGCTGGTTTCGCCGCGCGGCATGGTGGGGATGCTCAACACCGTCTATCTGATTCTCTGTTCGATGACCTTTGGCGGCTGCATGCGGGCCAGCGGAATGATTGCAGACCTGGCCGGGATTCTCACGCCGCTCACGCGGACGCGTACCGGACTGGTCGGAACGACGGTTGTTACCGGCACGGCCCTCAACGGCATCGTGTCGGACCAATATCTTTCGATTATCCTGACTTCCAATCTCTACCGCGACCGGTTCGAACAGGATGGCTATGAGATGCGCTTGCTGAGCCGCAGCGTGGAGGACTCCTCCACCGCCACCTCACCGCTCTTCCCCTGGTCGAGCTGCGGCATGACACAGGCGGCCATCCTCTCCGTGCCCACGCTCGCCTACGCGCCCTTCTGCTTCTTCAACCTGCTATCACCGCTGATGTCCATCCTCATTGCGGCCATCGGCTGGAAGATTGTACGGCATCAATCATGAAACGAATCGCCCTCCTGATGATTACCCTCCTGTCGGCTGGCCTTGTACAGGCGCAGCCCCTGCGTCCTGCCGATTTTGTAGATCCTTTCATCGGTACGGCCGGAATGGGCCATACTTTTCCCGGCGCCTGCGTCCCCTTCGGCGGCGTGCAGGTGAGCCCCGATACCGATACCATTCCCCACAATATCGCCGGAAAATACCAGCCTGAGGTGTACTCCCTCTGCGCCGGCTACCGCTATGACGATCCCACGATCGTGGGCTTTTCGCACACGCACCTCAGCGGTACGGGCCACTCCGACCTGGGGGACATCCTGCTGATGCCCACGACGGGAGCCCTGCTGCTGAACCCCGGTACGGCAGCGCAGCCAGAATCGGGCTACCGGAGCCGCTTCAGCCACGACACGGAGAAGGCTTCGCCCGGATTCTACGCCGTTACGCTGGCGGACTACGGCATCCGGGCCGAACTGACCGCCACCACCCGCACCGCGCGGCACCGCTACACCTTCCCTGCCGGCAGCGAGCGGCACCTGATTGCCGACCTCACGCATGGCCTCTACAACTATGAGGGCAAAACCCTCTGGGCCAGCGTGCGGATGCACGGCGACCGCCTGCTCACCGGCTATCGGCTTACCCAGGGTTGGGCGCGTGAGCACTATACCTACTTTGCCATCCGCTTCTCGCGGCCGGTGAAGGATTACGGCTATAAGGAGCGGGTGAATTCGCTCTACAAGGGCTTCTGGAAGAAGTTCGACCTCTACCACAGCTTTCCGGAGATGGCCGGGCGCGGCATTGTCTGCTGGTTCGACTTCGACTGGGCGGGTGGCGATATGCTGGAGGTGGAGGTGGCGCTGAGTTCCGTCTCTACGGAGGGGGCGCTCAAAAACCTGGAGGCTGAATCTACCGGCAGGAGTTTCGAAACCATCGTCGCGGCCGCGGATACGGACTGGAACCGCGAACTGGGAAAACTGCAGGCCACCGGTACGGAAGACCAGCTGCGGATGCTCTATACCTCGCTCTACCACACGATGATCAACCCTTCCGTCTATAGTGATGTGGACGGCGCCTACCGCGGCCTGGACGGCCTGATTCACAAGGCCGACGGCGACAACTATACCGTCTTTTCGCTGTGGGATACCTACCGCGCCGAGCATCCGCTGCTCCTGCTGATGCACCCGAAGCGCGCCCGCGACATGGCCGTTTCAATGCTGGACCACCAGGCGCAGAGTGCGCACGGACTGCTGCCCATCTGGTCGCTGATGGGCAACGAGGGATGGTGCATGACCGGCTATCACGCCGTATCGGTGCTGGCCGATGCCGTGGATGCCGGGCTGGACCTGGACGGCAACCGGGTGCTGGATGCGATGGTCACCACCTCCACCGTTCCCTATCTTGAAGGACTGGGCGACTATATGGCCAAGGGTTATGTCCCGCTGGAATCTTCGCGCAACGGCGCCTCGGTGACGCTGGAATATGCCTATGACGACTGGACCATCGCCCGCACGGCCGAGCGGCTGGGGCGGAACGACCTCGCGGCCACGTATGACGCCCGTTCGCAGAACTACCGAAACCTTTTTGACGGCATATCCCCCTTTGCGCGGGTGCGCTACAGCGACGGCTCCTGGAAGGACCCGTCCGATCCCCGGCAGACCTATGGCGAAGGCTTCATCGAAGGTAATTCGTATAACTTCAGCTTTCACGTGCAGCATGACATCGAGGGGTTGATGGCACTGATGGGTGGGGAGAAACGATTCCTCCGCATCCTGGACTCGCTGTTCCGCGAGCCGCTGGCGCCGGAGTATTATGCCGACAACGAAGACATCGAGGCCGCCTGCCTGATTGGCGGCTATGTGCACGGGAACGAGCCTTCCCACCATATTCCCTACCTCTTCCGCTGGACCTCCAAACCCTGGCTCACCGCCTACTGGCTTCGCGAGATCATGGAACGGATGTACGTTCCGCGCCGCGACGGACTGGGCGGCAACGACGACTGTGGCCAGATGAGCGCGTGGTATGTCTTCTCGGCGATGGGTTTTTATCCCGTCTGCCCCGGCAGTGGTGAGTATGTGATTGGCGCTCCCTTCCTTCCGGAGATGAGCCTGACGCTAGAAGGCGGCGCCACCTTCACCGTCAAGGCGCCCGCCGTGAGCAGCAAGAACCGCTACGTAAAATCCGTCAAACTCAACGGAAAACCCTACAGGAACCGCACCCTCACCCGCGAAGACATCCTTCGCGGCGGCCTCCTCGAATTCGAGATGACCAGCCGTCCGAGGGCGTACTAGTGCTGGGAAGAAAGTATAATTGAGTGTATTTCGGTGTATATCAGTTTGTTATGGTATATAAGAATACGAAACCTTGCAGCATCAAGAGCAATCTGCCATATCTAATCATAATAAGTGTCTAGCCGCCGGGAAAGTGTGCCTTCGGCCCGGAATGTCTGTATTACCCTGAAAAAAGTCGCTAAATTTACTTGACTTTTTGCGGTTTTTGCGTCTATGTCTGTGAAGTATGGATAAAACGCTTGAAATAGAACTCACAGAGATTAGGCCCAAAGTCCTGGCGACGGCACTGAAATTCTTCCGTGCATCCCGGCTGGACGGAGATCCGGAGGATGTGGTGCAGGATGTGCTGCTGAGGCTTTGGGTGGCAAGACGTGACGGTGTACAGATTCGCAGTGCCGAGGCCTGGGCTGTATCTACAACAAAGAATAGTTGCATTTCGCTATGGCGTAAGAAAGGCCCCGTGAGAAGCGGGGTGTATCCTGAATGGCTTTCGGATGGCAGAGATGCTTCCTCGCAGATAGAGCAATCCGAGGCTGAAAGGATGGCTGACAAAGCGCTGGAAAGACTCCCTGCAGGCACAAGACGGCTCTTGCAGTTACGTGCCACCGGGCTTTCCCTGGATGAGATTGCTGCCATAACAGGAAGGACGAAGGGCGGCGTGAAAACAACTCTATCAGCAGCGCGACAAGAATTGATGAAAACCTTTAACTCGAAGTAATACAATGGACCGGAAAGACTTGATAAGATTGTATCTGGACGCAGAGACCACCTGCGAACAGGAGCAGGAGTTTGCCGCCTCCTTTGCTACGACGCCTCCTGCCGATGAGGAAGAGATGGCGGTATATAAGATGATGCAGGCTGTCAGGCCCATCGAGCTTCATGAACTGCCGGAAGCCGGTGACGAGTATGACCGGATGGTCAGGCCTTCAAGGGTGCGGCCTTTCTATACCTGGGGCCTTTCGCTGGCCGGAGTGGCCGCTGCCATTGTAGCCGTGGTGCTGTTTACTCAAAAGCCTGAGACTCCCGGCGTACCTGCGATGCCACAGAATGACTATACTGAACTGATCCAACAGATAGCTTTTTTATCCAACTTCAACCCGGCAGAAGCCGAGAACCTGGAATTCAAACCCGTTGGGGACGGGTTTGTGATGACCGCCCATTTCCCCGATGGGCAGACCGCCTCTTACATCCTCACTCCGCTGGATGGAGGCACGTCCTTTAATCTCGTAGCGTTGAACAAATAAGAAGATCACCCATGAAAAAGATACTCCTTCTTTCCATCTGCCTGTTAATCGGCGCATGGACGTTGTCTGCCCAGCAGACCATTTATATCATCGACAATGAGACCGTGGAGAATTTCGACGGTTCCCAGCTCAAGGACAGGACCATCCGGGACTACAAGATCACCACGAAGGGTTCCGGGCGGAATGCCATTACGGTCCACGCCATCACTACATCGTCCTCGGTGTTTTCTGTCATGGGGTCATTCACGCCCTTGACACCGTTGACTCCCATTGATTCGTCTATTGTCATCAAGCCCACTCACCGGAAGATTATCTACGTTATCGATGGCGTGGCGCACGAAGATGCATCGGCCTTCAACTCCATTTCTCCTTTTGATATTGAAAACATTTCCGTGGTTAAGGACGGCTCACCGGAGCAGAAGAAATATGGTGAGAACGTGGTTGTCATGAACATCACCACAAAAAAGGATAAAACAAACTGGGCGGAGGTCCTGAAGAATCTACCCGGGGTGACGGTCGATGAGGACGGGAAGATTACCATCAATGGCCGTGCGGTCACCACAATCACGATAAACGGCCGAGCATATTCCATAGATACGAAATAAAGTAATTCCCTTAAAATAAGACTGTTATGATGATGAGAAGATTCTTGTCAGCCCTCACTATGTCCTTGTGCG
>JBGUJZ010000031.1:0-48904 GCA_045114175.1 Bacteroidales bacterium
ACGGCAGTGCTCCTTACACGGAGGCCGGCCTCTTCCCGCAGGCGCCCTGCAACGCGATTTTTAAACTGACCGTAACATTTTGACGCATGGTAATTTTCTGGAAAATACTCGAGCTGCTCGCGATGGCCTTTGGCGTTGCCTACGTGGTGCTCGAGGTGAAAAAGGCTCACTCGATGTGGCTCTTCATGATTATCGCCTCGGTGCTGAACATCCTGGTGTATTTCCACAGTCGTTTCATCTCGATGGGTCTCATCCAGTTCTACTATATCGTCCTATCGGCCTACGGCATTCGTGCCTGGGCCAAAGAGCGTAAGGAGGCAGCGGAACAGCACGGCGGCGTCAATCCGGAGACGGAGGGGAAACTCTTGGTTCGCCGGTTCAACGTTCGCCGGGCTCTCATCAGTTCTGCCATCGCGCTGGTCGGCTTTGCCGGACTGGCTCTCCTCTTTACCCGTCTCCAGACCCCGGAACCCGGTGATATTCCCGGAAAACCTATCTGGGATGCCGGTGTAGCAGTGCTGAGTATGCTGGCTACCTACTGGCTCAGTCAGTCGTGGCGCGAGCAGTGGTATATCTGGCTGGTGGTCAATGTGGGCGCCATCATCATGTTCGTCTATCCTTTCTTCCATGGCGGCAATGCGCTCATCTGGATGGGCCTGCTCTATGTGATTTATATCGTTTCCTGCATCGTGGGCCTCTACAAGTGGTACCGGCAGAGTGTCATAGTGGAGGAGTAAGATGGCTTCAATTCTGATTGCGGACAGCGGCGCCACCAAGGCGGACTGGAGGCTGGTGAACCCGGATGGAACGGTCCGTTCCCTCGCCACTTCCGGTATCAGCCCCGTTTTTCTGGATGAAGCGGGTATCACTGCCATTCTGCGTGATGAACTGCTTCCGGCCCTGAATGGGGCGGAGGTTTCGCACATATACTTCTATGCAGCCGGCATCGTATCGGAAGAAGTCTCTTCCAAAGTGTGCGATGCGTTGCATAGCGTCTTTCCCGACGCAGCCTGCGAGGCGGCCTCGGATCTGCTGGCAGCAGCCCGTGCGCTTTGCGGGAACAAACCCGGCATCGCCTGCATCCTGGGCACCGGATCCAACAGCTGTTTTTACGATGGCGAGCAGATCGTGTCCAATGTGCGGGCCGGCGGTTTCATTCTTGGCGATGAAGCCGGTGGCGCCTGGTTCGGCAAGCAGTTGCTTTCGGATTATGTCAAGGGGCTGCTTCCGCAGAACCTGACGGAAGAACTGACGCGCCGTTTTGGCATTGACTATCCCACCATCGTGCAGAAGGTCTATCGCGAGCCGCTTCCGAGCCGCTACCTGGCCTCCTTTGCTCCCTTCATTGAAGAACACGGTAACCATCCCTATATCAAGAATTTGCTGCGCAGCGGATTCGACGCTTTCCTGCTGAGAAACGTGGCGCAATACGATTATCGCCGCTATCCGGTTCATTTCACCGGCTCGGTGGCCTGGCATTTCCGCGAACTGCTTGGACGCTGCTTGACGGCGGCCGGCATGCGTCAGGGAACCATCATCCAGCGGCCCATTGAAGCTCTTACTGAGTACCATCGCCATGAACAGCTATCACTCTGACCTGCTTGCCGAGGCGGTGGAACAGTTCGCCTCGCTGCCCGGTGTGGGACGTAAAACCGCCCTGCGGCTGGCTCTGCATATGCTGCGGCAGCCCGCAGAGAATGTGGATCATTTCTCGGAATCCTTCCGCCGGCTCAAAACGGACATTCACTACTGTCCGACCTGCGGCATGATTTCCGACGATGAGAATTGCCCCTTCTGCAACGACGCGCGTCGCGATCATACCGCGGTTTGTGTGGTGGAGAGTCTGCGCGATGTATTCAGTATTGAGAATACCGGAGAATACCGCGGCCTTTACCACATCTTGGGCGGCATCATCTCGCCGATGGACGGTATCGGCCCTGGCGATCTTCCCATTGACGCCCTCGTGGAGCGGCTTTCCCGCGGTGATATTCGCGAGGTCATCCTGGCGCTGAGCACTGGAATGGAAGGGGAGACCACCTCGTTCTACATCTACAAGCGCATCGCCGATTTGCCTGTGCAGGTAACGGCGATTGCCCGGGGTGTGGGTTTCGGTGACGATTTGGAATATACCGACGAACTGACGCTTGGCCGCTCGATTGCCAACCGTCAGGTATTTAGACCGTAGCCTATGCAGCATGAGTTTCCCTTCGTCTGGTTTCTGGCGGCTTTCGCGCTCTACACAGTCCTGCTGTTTGTGATTTCACATCTTACGGCACGCCGCACGGCCGAGCGGAGCTTTTTCGCCGGGGACCGTAAGGCTCCCTGGCCCGTAGTGGCCTACGGAATGGTGGGCGCCTCCATCTCTGGGGTGACCTTCATCTCGGTGCCGGGAAATGTCTGGGTGCAGAACTTTTACTACATGCCTCTCGTGCTGGGCTTCGTAGGGGGCTATATTGTGGTGGCCAAGGTGTTGCTGCCGCTCTATTACCGGATGAACCTGACCTCCATTTACACGTGGTTGGGTGAGCGGTTCGGCCCGCAGAGCCACCGCACCGGAACCGTGGTCTTTATGGTTTCCCGCCTGCTGGGCGCTGCAGTCCGCATCTTTGTGGTAATGGTGGTTTTCCAGGCCTTCCTGCCGCGCGAATGGACGGCCGGCGGCGGACTGACCGCCTTTGCGCTGATCACCCTCGTTTTCCTGATTCTGCTTTACCTCTATACTTATAAGGGTGGCGTCAAGACCATTATTTGGACCGATGTGCTGCAGACTACCTTCATGTTGCTGGCCGTGGGACTGGCCATCTGGCAGATCTGCCGGGAACCCTCCGTTACCTGGGCTGCCGTATCAAGTCATACGGCCTGGTTCGATTGGAATTGGGGTGCAGGAACCAACGCTGTAAAGCAGTTTATTGCCGGCATCTTCATCACCATTGCCATGACCGGACTGGATCAGTCGATGATGCAGAAGAATTTGGCTTGCAAAGATTTACGTGCAGCGCAGAAGAATATGTATACCACCAGTGCCATCATCGTGGCGGTCAATCTTTTCTTCCTGCTGCTCGGCGCGCTGCTCTGCGTGTATGCGGAAGGTTTGGGTGGATTCGAAGGACTGGGTATCACCAAGACCGACCAGTTGTTCCCCACCATCGCCAGCCGGTATCTCGGATTCGGGGCGGGCATCTTCTTCCTGATTGGACTCATCTCGGCCTCCTATCCTTCGGCCGGAGCGGCCATGACCTCGCTGACCACCTCGGTCTGTGTGGATTTTCTGAGCTTCAATGAGCGCCAGGACTGGGATGAATACCGCAAAGGACGCATCCGCAAAGGGGTGCAGGCGCTCGTGGCGCTTCTCTTCTTCGTGCTGATTCTGCTGCTCTTCCTTTACAGCAACGACGCGGTCATCAATCTCGTTTATAAGTTGGCTTCCTATACCTACGGCCCGCTGCTCGGCCTCTTCTTTTTTGGTATTCTCTCCCACCGGCCGGTCTGCGACCGCGCGACCCCGTGGATCGCTCTCGCCGCGCCGCTGCTCTGCCTGGCTGTCAACCTGTTGGGCAAGCGTTTTCTGGGCTTCGACCTGGGCTTTACCCTGTTGATTGTCAATGGCGCGTTGACCTATTTGGGAATGTGGATATCCTCGCTGGTCGCTCTCCGTAAAACCGTGTGATTATGAGCTTTGTAGAAGTATTCCTGCTGGCCGTCAGCCTCTGTTTTGATACGCTTGCCGTCTCGATGGTCGGGGGCGCTTGTATCGGGCGGCTTACCTTTGGCAAAGTGGCGAAGATTCTGCTCTTCATGGCGCTCTTTCAGGGCGGTTTTACCTTTATCGGGTGGGCGTTGGGAGCCTCGGTGGAGCCTTATATTTGCCGGTTCGACCATTGGGTTGCCTTCGGCTTGCTGGCCTTCATCGGGGGAAAGATGATTGTGGATGCCTTCTCGGCCCAGAAAGAAGAGAAACCGGTCAACCTGCTCAGCACCGGCAAACTGATCCTGGCCTCCGCCGCTACCAGCATTGATGCGCTGGCCGTCGGTATCTCGCTGGCCATTGTGGGAACCGCTTGCGGCCGGATGCTCTATTACTGCGCGGTCATCGCGGCAGTGACGGCCGTGGCTGCAGCCATCGGCCTCTTTGGCGGCGATCGGATCGGACGGCGCATCGGCCGCAGCATCAATCTGATAGGCGGCCTGATTCTCATTGGAATCGGCTTCAAGATTTTGGTCGAACATCTGTTTTTTTGAAAAAATTGTTACCTTTGCGGCCGTTATGATCCGTTTCACGCTTATAAAAAATTTCTACGGCATTCGCCGTGCCAAGCCCCGAGCCAGTTGGTAATCCCGTCATATTCACGGAATTACTAACCATCTATGCGCGAGGAAATGGTACAGATTTTTTATAATTCAAACGGACAGATTCTAACAGCTGAGTCCACCGACATACTCAAGAACATTACGGTCAAAGACGCTCTTTGGCTGGATCTTTTTGACCCTACCGGTGATGAAAAGCGCGATGTTGAGGAGTTTCTGGACACCAACCTTCAGAGCCGTGCACAGGCCGAGGAGATTGAGAGTTCCTCCCGTTATTCGGAGGACGCCCGTTCCATCTTCATCAACACGGACTTCTTGATCCCGACCCCTGACAACTACACGATGGAGTCGGTCTCCTTCATCCTGACCGGTCCGGTCTTTACCTCCATCCGTCAGGTGCCGCTGCGCAGCTTTACTGATATTCAGCGCCGAATCCAGATCAACCGGAAGCTCTATCCGACCGGATTCAATATCCTGCTGGGCATTCTCGAGACCCGAATCGACCTCGATGCCGATATGATCGAGTTGATGTCCAAGGAGATTGCACAGTACAGCAAGCGCGTCAGCCTGGGTGAAGATGTAGGAGACGAGTTCCTGCTCGATATCAATCAGTTGCAGGAGAACACGATGATCGTCCGCGAGAACATCGTGGATAAGCAGCGCATGATTTCCGCCCTGCTCAAGAGCGAAAAGACGCCGAAGGCCATCGTGAACAAGCTGAACATCCTGCTCAAGGACGTCTCGTCACTGATCAACCACACCAACTTCAGTTTTGAGCGTCTCGAATACCTGCAGAACACCGTGCTGGGTCTGATTAACCTGGAGCAGAACAAGATCATGAAGATTTTCACGCTCGTATCGCTACTCCTGATGCCTCCGACCCTGATTGCCAGCATCTACGGTATGAATATCAAGCTTCCGCTTGTGGGTGGCAACTGGGATATGCTCGTGGTGGGCGGCGTGATGGTGCTCACCGTGCTGGCATCTATCATCATTTTCCGCAAGCGGAAGATGATGTAGAACCCTTCCATGCTTTTAAACGTATTGTATATGAAACAGTTACTTATGGCTGCAACGCTCCTCGTCTGTGCGTTTGCCATTCTTGCCTGCGGTTGCGCACACCGTACGCAAAAAGCGGTTGCAGAGACCGGTGAATCCAAGGTTGATGCTGCCGTTGCTATGGATGAACCTGCTCAGGTTGAACGTGTTGAACCCGAGATTGCAGGCGCTTGGACCCCCATCCGTCTCTCGCAGGAGGAGGTGAGTTTTGGCGCTGATGGCGGCAAGGCTACGGTCTCCTGCCTGAATTATGACCGATGGTGGCTCAATGACGCACAGGTGGCTGGCACGGAAACCTTTTTCCATGCCACCCCGGGAGCGAACAATACCTACGAAACGCTGAAGGCAGAGGGTATTTCCGCCCGCATTGTCAACAATAATCAGGTGGAAATCACCGTTGCCCCGGCATCGAAGTCCAACACCTGGATCCTGCACCTGCAGTCCGGCGACGCCTTCACCTCCATTACCGTCAAACAGACCGCGACCATGAAAGCAGAACGGATTACCAATGAGACGCTGGAGACCATCGCTATCCGCACCAGCGTCCGCTCTTTCACCGATCAGAAAGTGACCGATGCCCAGATGGAGGCAATGCTGCGCGCTGCGATGGCCGCACCTTCGGGTTCGAATATCCAGCCGTGGAGTTTCGTCGTGCTCACCGACAAGTCCAAATATGAGGAGATGTTCAAGGGAAACTTCAACCTGCGCATTTTCAAGTCTGCGCCGGCCCTCGTGGTCTTCTGTGCAGACACCACTGTGACGCGCGCACCCCGTAACAATCCGGATGCAGCGCCTGTGACTCGTCCCAACGGAACCTGGCGGGACGACATGGGAGCCTGCACGGAGAACTTCCTCGTAGCTGCCGCTTCGCTGGGACTGGGTACGGTCTGGACCGCCAGCTATCCTTACCCCGACCGCTATCTTCCTATCAAAGAGGCACTGGGGCTGCCTGCAACGGTGGTTCCTTACTGCGTGGTGGCCGTTGGCTATCCCGACAAAGAGGTGAAGCCCAAGGATAAATGGAAACCTGAACGGATCCACAAAGACCGTTGGTAATCAATTTTTTTAGATTTTTTGTGGAGTTTTCAAAAATCATTGTATCTTTGCAACCCCAAACCCCGCCCAGGTGGTGAAATTGGTAGACACGCCAGCTTGAGGGGCTGGTGCCTGTTAAAGGGCGTGCAAGTTCGAGTCTTGTCCTGGGCACGAGAAAAAAAGCATCGCAATCGCGATGCTTTTTTTGTACCTTTGCACGGTTATGCAAGAGATCAGAAATATAGCCATCATCGCACATGTGGACCACGGGAAAACGACGCTCGTGGACCGGATGATTTGGCAGTCGAAAATCATTCGTGGGGGCGTGGAGAAGACGGGCGAGCTTATCCTGGACAATAACGATCTGGAGCGCGAGCGCGGCATCACCATTCTGGCCAAGAATGTTTCAGTACCCTACAAGAACTGTAAAATCAACATTATAGATACGCCGGGCCACGCCGACTTTGGTGGCGAGGTGGAGCGCGTGCTCAACATGGCCGACGGCGTGCTGCTGTTGGTGGATGCCTTTGAAGGCACCATGCCGCAAACCCGTTTCGTGCTGCAGAAGGCCATCGAGATGGGCAAGAAACCCATCGTGGTGATCAACAAGGTGGACAAGCTCAACTGCCGCCCGGATGAGGTGAACGAGGAGGTCTTTGACCTGATGTTCTCGCTCAACGCTACAGAGGATCAGTTGGACTATAAGACCATCTACGGCAGTGCCAAGCAGGGGTGGATGTCGGAAGACTGGCGCAACCCTACGAACGACATCACCCCGCTGCTCGACGCTATCATTTCCGAGATTCCCGCGCCGGAAGTGCGTGAGGGTACGCCCCAGATGCTGATCTCTTCGCTGGAGTACTCTCCCTACGTGGGCCGTATCGCCATTGGCCGCATTACGCGCGGCAGCCTGAAAGCTGGCATGCAGGTATCTCTCTGCAAGCGCTACGATATCGTGGAGAAGCAGAAGATCAAGGAGTTGATGATATTCAGCGGCCTGGAAAAGCAGAAGGTGGAGCAGGTGGATTGCGGCGATATCTGCGCCGTGGTGGGTATCGAAGGATTTGAGATTGGCGATACAATTGCCGATTTTGAGAACCCGGAGGCCCTGCCGCCCATTACGGTGGATGAGCCTACGATGAGCATGCTCTTCACCATCAACGATTCACCCTTCTTTGGCCGTGACGGTAAGTTCGTCACCTCCCGCCATATCAAAGAGCGTCTGGAGCACGAGCTCGAAAAGAACCTGGCGCTCCGCGTCAAGCCGGGCAACAGCGCTGATTCGTTCGTGGTTTATGGCCGCGGCGTGCTGCACCTCTCCATCCTGATTGAGACCATGCGCCGCGAAGGGTTTGAATTGCAGGTGGGCCAGCCCAAAGTGCTGGACAAAACCATCGGCGGCCAGCGTTGCGAACCGATTGAATTCCTGACGATTGACGTGCCTGAAGAGTTTGTGGGACGCGCCATTGAACTCTCCACGCGCCGCAAGGCTGCCCTGATTCACATGGAGGGCCGCGGCGACCGCACGCATCTGGAATTTGAGATTCCCGCCCGTGGCCTGATGGGACTGCGCAGCAATCTGCTGACCGCTACCCAGGGTGAAGCCGTCGTGGCACACCGCTTCAAAGGTTACGAGCCCTACAAGGGCGAAATTGAGAAACGCACCAACGGTTCGCTGGTGGCCAACGAGACCGGTTTGGCCGTGGCTTACGCCATGGACAAGCTACAGGATCGCGGTCGCTTCTTCATTGAACCGGGCGAAGATGTCTATGCCGGCCAGGTGGTGGGTGAGCACATCCGTGACTTCGACCTGAACATCAATGTCTGCAAGACCAAAAAGCTGACCAACGTGCGTGCTGCAGGATCTGATGAAAAGGTGATCCTGCCGCCGGCCGTGAAGTTCTCGCTGGAAGAGGCGCTTGAATATATCCAAGAGGATGAGCTCGTGGAGGTTACGCCTCACGCGATGCGTATGCGCAAGACGATTCTGGACGAAACGGCGAGAAAAAGGGCTCAGCGTTAGCAGATTAAAAATATTTTCGTATATTTGCAGCCCAATTTTGCAAGATGGAAGCACTGGCCGATACCCTGATTATCCCTATCAAGGGGCTTCCAAAGGGGGAAAGCACCTTTCATTTTGCAATTGACGGATCGTTCTTTGCGAAGTTTGGGAATACCCGGATCAAAGATGCAGATTGCAGCGTCAATGTTTCGGCACGCAGGCGCAGCACGGTGATGGAAATTGTCTGCCGAATTGGTGGATTCGTCGTCGTGGAATGCGACCGATGCCTGGACGACCTGCCGCTCAAAGTTGATGTGGAGCGCATGCTCACCGTCGGTTTTGGCGCAGTGGACGTGGATGATGCGGCAGATGAAGACGATATGATGGTAGTCAGCAGTTCTGACTCCGTCATCTCGCTGGACCAGTTCGTTTACGACTATGTCTGCCTGAGTCTTCCGCTCGTGATGGTGCATCCCGAGGGCCGTTGCAACCCCCAAATGCTGGCCCGCCTGGATTCCGGTTCCCACGCTTCCGAAGAGCACACCGAAGGAAACAACCCCTTCGGAAAACTGAAAGAGATGTTGAAAAAATAAATAATTAAAATACTTTAACCATGGCACATCCGAAACATAAGATCTCCAAGCAGCGCAGAGATAAGAGAAGAACTCACGACAAGGCAATCGTCCCTCAGATGGCAGTTTGCCCGAATTGCGGTGCAACCGTCCTTTATCATCACGTATGCCCTGAGTGCGGTTACTATCGCGGCCGTCAGGTCATCGACAAGGCTAACGCCTAGTGCGCCCTTGTAGTTCAACGGATAGAACGGAAGTTTCCTAAACTTTAGATAGCAGTTCGATTCTGCTCAGGGGTACGAAAAAAGGCTGGCATCGCCAGCCTTTTTTCGTGCCTTTTCCTTACCTTTGTGATTATGAGAAGAATCGCATTTCTGATATTGTTCATTGCGGCGACCGCGTTCCCGGTCTCATCCTGGGCCTGCTCGGCCATCATCATTTCCGGTAAGTATACGGCAGATGGAAAACCGTTGATGATGAAGACCCGCGACCAGGGTAGCAAGAATTTCAATACGAACATCAAGTATTACACGGGGGGCAAGTACGATTATATCGCCATGGGCCCTACGCCGTGGATTCCGGCAGAGCAGATCAAGAGTACGGGCGGTGGTATGAACGCGGCCGGTCTCTGCATGGCGGGACTCACATCGCACAGTTTCCCGCACGATACGGTCCGCGTTCCGGGACGCAGCCTCGCGATTCTGGAGAAGCATGCCCTTGCCAACTTCAAGAGCATTGCAGAGTTCGACGCTTACTTGGCTACGCTTTCGCATCCGCTGGGTATTCACGCCAATCTGGGTGTTATCGACGCTTTTGGCGATGCTGCCTTCTATGAATTCGGCAACGATACTTGGGTGAAATATGACGTGAACGACCCTGTGGTGGCGCCCGAAGGCTACCGATGCTGCACCAACTTCTCATTCAGTGGCGACCGTCCGGAGCACAAAAGCCGTAACCGCTACGACGACTGCATCGAGATTATGCGCCATGTTACAAAAAATGCAGAGGGAAAGTATGTGGTCACGCCGGCTTATCTGCTTGACGAGTGCGGCCGCTCCTTTGTCAATGTGACCCGTCCTGACTTTGCAAAAGGGGGTGGCATGGTTTCCGACGAGGGGCTCATCAGCCATCACAATACCAGCAATATCATTGTATTCCAGGGCGTACCTGCAGGCAGCGATCCCCGCTTCTGTGTGATGTGGACCTCGCTCGGCCATCCCAAATGTTCCCCGGCCATCCCGCTGATTGCCTCCCTGGGCAATACCATTCCCGATTATATCGACTGCCCGCCCGAGAAGTTCGCACCCATCTTCAGGGATGTGATGAAGATTTCCGACGAGTATCTTTATACAGATACCCAGAATGGACGTGAAAAGTGGTTCAATAGCGACAATGCGCTTGCCCTCCGGCCGATTGCTGTGCGCGCGGAGGAGGAGATTAACGCCAAGTTCCTGCCGCTCTACGCCCAATGGGAGAAAGGCAAAATGACGGATGAAGCGTTCCTGAAAGCCTATCGAAAGCAGCTTCCGGCTTACTACAAGATATTCCGCGAACGGTTTGCGAAGTACCTCTGATTCACATGAAAAAGAAGGGGAATAGCGAAATCTGGGAAGAATCCCTGGCCGACTTCAAGAGTTATCTGAAGCTGGAGCGGTCGCTTTCTCCCAATACGCTCGCCGCCTATAGCCGCGATGTGGAGCGGCTGTGCGATTATCTCCAACAACAAGGTGTGTCGCGCCCTGAAGCGGCCGATACCGCTACCCTCGAATCCTTCGTGGCAGAGCGGGTTGAGGTGGGCAAGATTTCCAAACGTTCACAGGCGCGGCTGGTAAGTTCCATCCGCTCGTTTTACGCCTTCCTGACTGAGGAGTGGCGACTGCAAGACAACCCCTGTGACAATCTGGTCGTTCCGAAACTGCGCCCGCACCTTCCCAGCGTGCTGACCTACGATGAAGTGAAGGCCATTCTGGAGTCGGTGGATCTTTCCAAACCCGATGGCCATCGCAACCGTGCGATGCTGGAGGTACTCTATTCCTGCGGGTTGCGCGTGAGCGAACTGATCAACCTCCACATTTCCGATCTCTTCCCGGGAGAGGGGTTTGTCCGCATTATCGGAAAGGGAAACAAGCAGCGGTTGGTTCCCATCGGTGAATATGCGATGGACTACATCAAGTACTGGATGGCAGACCGCAGTTCCTTGCCAATAAAAAAGGATGCCGAAGACATCCTTTTCTTAAACCTTCGCGGCGGCAAACTGTCGCGCGTGGCGGTATTTAATATTGTGCGGGAGCAGGCCGCTGCGGCAGGCGTTCACAAAGAGATCTCACCCCATACTTTCCGCCATTCGTTTGCCACGCACCTGGTGGAGAATGGCGCGGATCTGCGCGTTGTGCAGGAGATGTTGGGCCACGAGAGTATCCTTACGACGGAAATCTATACCCACATCGATACCCGCAAGTGGCAGGAGACCATTCTCCGCTATCACCCTAAAAGCGAATAACGCTGGATGCGCCGCGGGTCTTGATCTTGGCATCCCCGGCTCCGGTAATCGCGATGCTGCAGGCACCGGCAGCGTCTCCCTTGACCGTACCTACGCTGCAAATCGTTGCCGAGCAAGCGCCGGCCAGGTCAATCTTCGCCTTGTTAACCGTCAGATACTGAGATTTGCTGCAGAAGTTGCATGCGCCAGCCATATCCAGATTCAGTTCGATGGCTGAACCTTCCAGCCAGTAGTTGTCTGCACCGGCGGCATCGACCTCAAGTTCCTTAACATCGCAGACTAGGATCACGTTGTTGGCACCGGCGGTTTCGATGGTAAGTTTGCCGGCCTTGATGGGTTCCACGGAGGTGAGCGTCACGGCACCGGCGAGCGAAATTTCAGTAAGCGTGGTCGGAGCAGGAATGACAATATCAATGTCCTCTGCTTGCGGAGCGACTACCTCATTGACCTTGACAAGGTTTTTGACGCCTTTTCTCTTGAAGAGCTTGCGGCTGGCATCGATCGTGAGCACGCCATCTTTTACGCTAACGCTTGCGGCACCGATCAGCACGGTGTCACCCTTCAGGGTGACGGCAGTGGCGGTAGGATCGATCGAAACATTGACGCCACCTTTGACCACGATTTCTGTATAGGGCTCAAGTGCATCCACGACGCGCGTGTCAATAACGCCGGAGAGTTCCGTTCCATAAGAGCAGGAAACCATCATCAGCGGCAGGAGGAAAGAAAGGATTCGTTTCATAGTTATGTGATTTTTAAGTGTTCTGTCCGTTAGACTGCCTTCCGGGTCCAAAGGTTGCAGCCTTATATTACAAAGGTATGAAAATTTTTTCCTTACTTTGGAAACCTTTTGTCCACTTGTGCCGTCTAACAGGCGAAACAATTTTAAAAGCTACATATTATGGAATTAGAGATTTTGTTAGAGGTGATTCTACCGATCTGCATTTGTGTCGTGCTGCCGGTCTCCATCGTTTGGATTAGCGCAGCTTACAGAAGGAAGAATGTGAATCGCAAAGCAGAGGTCATGATGAAGGCACTCGAAGCGGGCATTCCTTGCGATGTGGATACCTTTCTTTATGACAAGAAAGAGATGAAACGCCGTGAAGAGTCTGCAAAATCGGTAAAAGTGAAGCTGCATGATCGCATTCAGAGCGGTTTTACCCTGCTTGCAGTCGGAGGCGCATTCCTCGTCTGGTATTTAATTGACAGGAGCAACTTCGAGCTTTTCGTTGGCGCATTGCTGGCGCTGCTGGGTGCCGGGTTCACGGCAAGCGGTTTCATCGGCCGCAAGATGTTCGCTGATGAGATTGCAGCAGAGACGAAGTCTAAGGTAGAAAAGATTGCAGAAGGCGAGTCTAAGTAAATGACACGCGAGCAATTCATTGGTCTGGTTAAACAGGAGCAGGAGCCTCTCAGACGGTTCCTGCTTGGCCTGTGTGCCGGCAATGCGGCCGAAGCGGATGACTTGGCCCAGGAGGCGCTGGTTCGCGCTTATCTGGCGCTGGATCGCTTCGAAGGCCGCTCCCGCTTCTCGACCTGGCTCTTTAGAATTGCCTACAATTGCTTCTATGATAGACTGAAAGCCGCTTCGCGCAATACGGCCGAATCACTTTCGCCAGCTGCTGAGCGGGTTTCGGGCGGAGAGATGCCGGATGAGCAGTTCCGCTATCAGGCGCTCTACCGGGCCATCGATGCCCTTTCACCCGATGAGAAAGCGGTGATCCTGCTCTTTTACATGGAGGATCGCCCCATATTGGAAATAGCCAAGATTACGTCGCTCAGCGTGAGCGCCATCAAGTCCCGCCTGCACCGGGGCCGACTTCACTTGAAAAACTATTTGGAAAATGAAGAATGATAAGGAAATAAGGGAATTCTTCCACACCTTCCGTCCGGAAGTGGGTGAGGGGGATGCATTTATGAAGCAGCTCGATGAGAAGTTGAAGGTCGCCGAGCAGGTTCGCGGCTATTGCGCGCAGGAGCGCAAGCGGTCGCGTCGCGGGGTCTTTATTGCCGCGGCCATCGGCCTTGTGTGCGGTATTGGCCTGATGCTGATGCTGATCTATCTGCCCGCCGTTCTGCCGGATGCACCCTCCGTAGTGGCTGACGCGGCCGATTCCTTCCGCTCTACAGCCCGGGCCAGCTTGACCGATGCAGCTGCCAGCTATGACTACGATTTCTTGAGTCTCGGCCTGCTGATTAAATGGCGCCGCTTGATCGCAATTCTTCTGGCCGTGGGAGTAATCTTTCCCGGTGGTTTCCTGATCGCCAGAAAAAACTCCCAATAGCAAAAAAAGTTTTGCAACTTTGTAGAAAATACCTACATTTGCACTCCCAACAAAGCGGCAGCAGCCGCTAGCGGAGGCCGGGCAGGGTTAGCCCTGCGCAATAGCAAGGCCGAAGCGAGGGGTCTGGGGGCTTCCCCCAGTAACATTGGTGCGGTAGTTCAGCCTGGTTAGAATGCCGGCCTGTCACGCCGGAGGTCGCGAGTTCGAGCCTCGTCCGCACCGCAAAAGCCAACCCCAAAGGTTGGCTTTTTTGCGTGCGGTAAGAGGCGAAGAACGAGCGACCTCGTCCCCGCCGGGGACAGCCGCCGGAGGCGGCAGGGGGTTGATACGGCACGCGTTCGCCCGCGGTACGCGGGCTCGAGCCTCGTCCGCACCGCCAAAATAAGAGCAACGCGAAAGCGCTGCTCTTTTATTTTGGCGGTGCTGGCGCACTGTGTTTACTGGGGCACTGCCCCAGACCCCTCGCTCCCGGCCTATAAGTCCTCGGGTCAAGCCCTCGGACACGGCCTTCGCTAGGCCGCTGATGCGGCCTTTTCATTCCATAGCAAGGCTCCGGACGAGTACAAATAAAAAGCCGCAACCTTTTGGGCTGCGGCTTTTTGTTGTGTTGACAATTAATTATGCCTCGGGAGTAACGGAGACATAAGACTTGTCATCGCGTTTCTTCTTGAAGGTCACCACGCCGTCAACCAGTGCGAACAGGGTGTGGTCTTTACCCATCCCAACGTTCTCACCCGGATAGTGGACAGTGCCCCTCTGGCGGACCAAGATGTTACCAGCTTTGGCAACCTGGCCACCGAACAACTTAATACCTAAGCGTTTGCTCTGTGATTCACGGCCGTTCTTAGAACTACCTACACCTTTTTTGTGTGCCATACTCTTTAGTCCTTTAAATTAATTATGCGATTGCAATTTCTTCGATCTGGATCTTGGTCAGGTACTGACGGTGACCGTTCTTCTTCTGATAACCTTTGCGGCGTTTCTTCTTGAAGATGATAACCTTGTCGGCTTTGCAATGTTCCAGAACGGTGGTCTTGACATTGACACCCTTTACATAGGGAGCACCGACTTTGACCTTACCCTCGTTGTCGAGGAGGAGTACTTTGTCGAATTCGAGGGAGGAACCGACCTCGGCAGCCTGACGGTTGACGAAAATCTGTTTGCCCGCTTCGACCTTGAACTGCTGTCCAGCAATATCTACGATTGCGTACATAAATAAATTTTTGTTAAAATTTATAACCGTAAGCGGATACACTTAAGTATCTCTTAATCACTAGCTTAGCGGTTGTCTGTCAATATTTTGGGACTGCAAAGGTAAAAAAACTTTCCGTGATGGACAAAATATTTTGCAGTCTTTCAGCGTCTAAGCGTCGATATTGGCGTACTTCGCATTCTGCTCGATAAACTCGCGGCGGGGAGCTACATCGTCGCCCATCAGCATGGAGAAGATCTTGTCTGCTTCAGCGGCGTTCTCGATATAAACCTTGCGGAGGATGCGGTTTGCGGGGTCCATCGTGGTGTCCCAGAGCTGCTCCGGGTTCATCTCACCGAGACCTTTGTAGCGCTGGATCTTCAGTCCGGGAGCGCCGGCTCCGCCTACCTGCTCTACGGCCGCGTCACGTTCGTCGTCCGTCCAGCAGTAGGTCTTGGTCTTTCCGCGTGCCACCAGATAGAGCGGCGGGGTAGCGATATAGACGTATCCGTTGCGGATCAGGTCGGGCATATAGCGGAAGAAGAAAGTCAGAATCAGGGTGGCGATATGGGCGCCGTCCACGTCGGCATCGGCCATGATGATAACCTTGTGGTAACGGAGCTTGCTGAGGTTCAGCTGCTTCGGGTCATCTTCCGTACCTACGGTCACGCCCAGGGCGGTGTAGATGTTGCGGATTTCCTCGCTTTCGAATGCGCGGTGCTCCATAGCTTTTTCCACGTTGAGGATCTTACCGCGGAGCGGGAGGATAGCCTGGAAGTCACGGTCGCGGCCCTGCTTTGCAGATCCGCCTGCGGAGTCACCCTCTACGAGGAAGAGCTCGCAGTTCTCCGGGTTGTTGTCGGCGCAGTCGGCCAGTTTGCCGGGGAGTCCGCTGCCGGACATCACGGTCTTGCGCTGCACCAGTTCGCGTGCCTTGCGGGCAGCCTGGCGGGCCTGTGCGGCAAGGATCACCTTGTCGATGATAATCTTGGCATCCTTCGGGTTCTCCTCCAGATACTGCTCAAGCACCTGGCTGACGGCCTGCTGAACGGCGCTACGGACCTCAGGGTTGCCGAGTTTGGTCTTGGTCTGGCCTTCGAACTGCGGTTCAGCCACCTTGACGGAGATGACGGCGGTCAAGCCTTCACGGAAGTCTTCCGGACTGATCTCCACCTTAGCTTTGGTCAGGAAGCCGTTCTTCTCTGCATAAGATTTGAGCGTGCTGGTGAGGCCGGCGCGGAAACCAATCAGGTGCGTACCACCTTCTATCGTGTTGATATTGTTGACGTACGAGTGAATGTTCTCGTTGAAGTCCGTGTTGTACTGCATGGCCATTTCGATGGGAATGGTCTTGCTGGTCTCCAGGTAGATGGGCTGCTCGGTGAGGCGGTGGCGGTTGCTGTCGAGGTATTCGACAAACTCCTGCAGACCTTTCTCCGAATAGAACACATCTTCCGGTTTGACCGTATGCTCGATACCGTCTTCGTCGTAAACCACTTTGTCTTCCCGGCGCAGGTCGCGCAGGGTGAGGCGGATACCCTTGTTGAGGTAAGCCAGTTCGCGGAGGCGGTTGGCGAGGGTCTCGTAGTTGTAGATGCGGTTGGTGGCGGTGAAGATTTCCGGATCCGGATGGAACGAGATGGTGGTACCCGAATCGTGCGCTTCGCCCACAACCTTGACGTCGTAGAGCGGCTTGCCCTTGGAATACTCCTGCACGAAGATTTTGCCTTCGCGGTGAATCTCGGCGCGGAGATGGTCGGAGAGGGCGTTCACGCAGGAGACGCCGACGCCGTGCAGACCGCCGGAGACCTTGTAGCTGTCCTTGCTGAACTTACCGCCGGCGTGGAGCACCGTGAGAACCACTTCGAGGGCGGAACGTTTCTCCTTTTCGTGCATACCGGTAGGAATGCCTCGGCCATTATCTTTGACGGTGATGGAGTTATCTTCGTTGATGGTGACCAGGATGTCGTCGCAGAAACCTGCGAGCGCTTCGTCGATGGAGTTGTCCACGACCTCATAGACGAGGTGGTGGAGGCCACGGTCGCTGATGTCGCCAATGTACATGGACGGACGTTTGCGGACGGCTTCGAGTCCTTCGAGGACCTGGATACTTTCGGCAGAATACTGGGCTTCTGCTGCGTTCATTTCTCTTTCAGTCATTGCGTTTCGTGTAATAACTTACAAATATACACAAAATATCCTTCCGTGCGCACGCGCGCGCGAAAAAACCGCCCAAAAAGTGCAAAAAAAGGCTAATAAAGGATGATTCCGGCGAGCGCCGAGAGCAGCAGCATAATGATGGCGTCTGCTTTGAACCAGACAGCCACGAAAACCACGGCAAAAATGACAATGGAGATCCAGTCGCCGAAGGTCTCGCGGTTGAGGAAAAGCAGGGCGGCAGCCCCAATCAGGCCCGTCGTGAGCGGCCGCAGCCAGCCGACGACACTCTCCACGTAGCGATTCTTGTGAAGCCGTTTGTAGAATACGGCAATCAGAATCATCAGGGTGAGCGGAGGGACACAAACGGCCAGCGTGGCCAGGAAACTGCCGAATACGTTGCCCGTCACCATATAGCCTACGTACGTGGCGCTATTGATGGCAATCGGCCCCGGCGTCATCTGCGAAATGGCCACGATATCTGCGAATTGGGACCCGGTGAGCCAGGCGTGGCGGACAATCACTTCGTTCTGCACCAGCGAGAGCATGGCGTAGCCGCCGCCGAATCCAAAGAATCCAATCTTCAGGAAGGAGAGGAACAGTTGCAGATAGATCATTGCACGTTCCTCCGGTTTTTAATGAGTACCTCCACCACACCGGCCAGTATGCCGATCAGGATCAGCCAGATGGGGGAGAAGCCGGTTTGCCAGACAAGCAGGGCCACCGCGATTGCCAGGAAAACCATCGGCCAGCGGAGCGGCTTGAGCATCCGGATAAAGGGGACGGCGATAAGGGCCACCACAGCGGGCCGCAATCCCTTAAATGCGGCTTCCACGTAACTGTTGTCGCGGAATCCGCCCAGGAAGACGGCAATGAGCAGGATGATGGTAAAACAGGGGATTACAGTACCCAGTACGGCCACCAGTGCGCCGATCCATCCCCGCATCTTATAGCCCACAAAGACGGCTGTATTCAATGCCACCGGCCCAGGGGCTGACTGGGCCAGTGACAATTGATTGTAGAAGTCTTCCCGTTCGAACCAGCGCTTGCGCTCCATCACCTCGCGTTCAATCATCGGCAGCATGGCGTAGCCGCTGCCAAAGGTGAAGGCGCCGATCTTGAAGAAGCTCCAGAAGAGCCGCCAGAGCATCGCTTACAGATACTTGTAGAACAGTGCGATAGACTCCATTCCCTTGCGGAACTGGCTAAGCAGGTAGCTCTCGTTCGGGGAGTGGATGAGGTCGCGTTCCAGACCGAATCCCATCAGCACCGGTGCAGCCTTGAGAATCTTCTGGGCGTCTGCAATCACGGTGATGGAACCGCCGCCGCGGCTCGGAACCGGCTCAATGCCGTAAACCTCGCCGATTGCGCGGGATGCTGCCTTGAAGGCCGGGGAAGACATCGGAAGACCGAAGCAACCGCCGCCGTGGATATTCTTGACAGTCACCTTGACGCCCTTCGGGGCGATCGAAAGGAAGTATTTGGTAAAGAGTTTGGCAATCTTGTCCGCACTCTGGTTGGGGACCAGACGCATCGAGATCTTGGCGTGTGCAGTGGAGGGGATGATAGTCTTGGAACCTTCGCCGGTGTAACCGCCCCAGATGCCGTTCACGTCCAGGCACGGACGGATGCCGGTGCGCTCCAGTGTGGTGTAGCCCTTCTCGCCGGCAACGCCGTCAATACCGAGCGATTTCTTGTATTCCTCCATGTCGAACGGTGCGCGGCCCAGCATCTTACGCTCTGCGCGGGTGAGGTCGATCACGTCGTCGTAGAAGCCCGGGATGGTGATGTGGCCGTCTTTGTCGATCAGGGTGTCGATCATCTTGCAGAGGGCGTTGACCGGGTTGACGATGGCACCGCCGTAGTGGCCGGAGTGGACATCCTTGTTCGGGCCTGTCACGCAAACCTCCATGTACTGCATGCCGCGCATACCGGTGTTGATGGAGGGAACCTTTTCGGAGATCATCGTGGTATCCGAGATGAGGATCAGGTCGCAGGCAAGCTTCTTGCGGTTGGCCTTCATCCAGGCGGCCAGGCTCGGGGAGCCGATCTCTTCCTCACCCTCAATCATGAACTTGATGTTGTGGCGGAGCTTCTTTTCGCGGATCAGGTACTCGAAGACCTTGATGTGCATGAAGTGCTGGCCCTTGTCGTCGTTCGCACCGCGGCCCCAGATGGCACCGTCTTTGACGACCGGCTCGTAAGGATTTGTTTTCCAGAGCTCAAGGGGCTCTTCCGGCTGAACGTCGTAGTGGCCATAGACGAGGATGGTCTGGGCCTTCGGATCAAACTTCTTTTCGGCGAAAACCACCGGATGGCCGGCCGTCTCGCAGACCTCGGCGGTATCTACGCCGGCTGCCTTGAGCAGTTCAACGATCTTTTCCGCGCAGCGGTACATATCCTGCTTGTGGGCGGGATTGGAGCTTACGGAAGGAATGCGGAGCTCCTGGAAGAGCTCGTCGAGAAAACGTTTTTCGTTCTTCTCGATGTATTGTTTCATTTCCATAACGGTATGTGTTTTTGTTGCTGATTACGTGTTGCAGACAAAGATAGCTATTTTTTTACTACCTTTGCAACCCCTATGGGGGCACTTTCCGAATCAACGAAATAAACATCTAAATACCAATATGAAAGTATCGCAGAAAAAGGTTGACGAACAGAACCTTACCGTTACCATCGTCCTTGAAAAAGAGGACTGGGCTGAACCGCGCAAAAAGAAACTCAACGAATTCCGTCGCACCGCCGACATCAAAGGCTTCCGCAAGGGAATGGCCCCGATGTCCCTCATTGAGCGCATCCACGGCGGACAGGCTCTGGCCGAGGTGCTGAACACCCAGGTCAGCGAGCAGATCCAGAATTTCATCGAGAGCAAGAAACTCGACATTATCGGCGAGCCGCTCCCGAGTGAGAAGGAGGAGAAGAACGACTGGGACAACCCTGATACTTTCAGCTTCAGCTTTGATATCGCTCTCGCACCGAAGGTGGAATTCACCGTATCGGCAGAAGATAAAATCCCTTACTATCAGGTAAATGCAACGGCTAAGGCCCTGAAGGACTACAAGGCTTCCCTGCTCAAGCAGTATGGTACCCTTGAGACCGGCAAGACCGCCAAGGCAGACGATTTCGTGATTGCTGACTTCGAGTCTGCTGACCGCAAGGTCGAGGCTGCTTACGTGGCTGTCCGCAGCATCCAGGACGAAGAGATTAAGAAGAGCTTCGTGGGTCTGAAGGCCGGTGATGTCCGCGACATCGACATCGTGAAGACCTTCGTCAACGAAACCGACCGCGCCGCTATGTTCAAAGTCAAGAAGGAAGAGCTCTCCGAGCTGCCCGTTGACTGGAAGATGACCGTGAAGGAGATCAAGACCTTCGTGGATGCAAAACCGGTGCAGGCAACCTTCGACCAGATCTTCGGCAAAGACACCGTCAAGACGGACGAGGAGTTCGACGCCAAGGTTAAAGAGCGCCTCGAGGCTGAATATGTGCAGGAGGGTGACTTCCGCTTCAGCACCGACGCCAAGGAGTACTTCCTCAAGAAGACCAACATCTCCCTGCCGGACGCTTTCATGAAGCGCTGGATCTTTACGGCTAACGACGGCAAGTACACCAAGGAGGAGATTGAGAAGGAATACGACCTCTTTGCAAAGGATTTCCGCTGGGACATGATCCGCAACAAGATCATCAAGGACCAGCAGCTCAAGACTTCCCGCGAGGATCTGCTCGCTGAGGCGAAGAAGCTGGCCGCTTATCAGTTCGCTATGTACGGCATGAACCAGGTTCCCGAGGAGACGCTGACGCAGTTTGCAGAGCGCACCCTCGCTGACGAGCAGCAGGCTCGCCGCATCTTCGAGAAGGTGCAGGACGACCACGCTCTCGCATATATCCGCAAGACTGTGACCCTCGACACCAAGAAGGTCTCCATTGAGAAAATGCGTGAATTAACCGCCTAATCCATTATGAAATCCGATTTCGAAAAGTTCGCCGTCGGCCATTGCGGCATCAGTTCCACGACGCTTCACGACCTGACCTCCATCTACGCGGGTTATATCAACCCGACCATCGTGGAGGAGCGCAGGCTCAACGTAGCGCAGATGGATGTCTTCTCCCGCCTGATGGTAGACCGCATCATCTTCCTCGGTTGTCCGATCGACGATGACGTGGCCAACATCATCCAGGCGCAGCTGCTCTTCCTCGATTCGAACGGTGCGGATTCGGATATCACACTCTATATCAACTCTCCGGGCGGTGGCGTCTATGCCGGTCTGGGTATCTACGACACCATGCAGACCATTCGCTCCGATGTGAAGACCATCTGCACCGGTATGGCAGCCTCGATGGCTTCCATCCTGCTGGTGGCCGGCACCAAGGGCAAGCGCTCCATCCTGCCGCACTCCCGCGTGATGATTCATCAGCCGATGGGCGGCGCGCAGGGACAGGCTTCGGATATTGAGATCACGGCCCGCGAGATTCTCAAGTTGAAAGGTGAACTCCACCAGATTCTGGCTGACCACACCGGAAAATCGGTCAAAGACATCGCCCGCGATGCGGATCGTGATTTCTGGATGACCGCTCCGGAAGCGCTCGCCTACGGCATGGTGGATGAAATCATAGCACGCCGGAAGAAGTAATGGCCGGAAAACCGCACGATGAACCGCGCTGCTGCTTCTGTGGCCGCACGCAGGATCAGGTGGAGTTGCTGATTACGGTCGGCAGCCAGGCCATCTGCTCCGACTGTGTCCGCAGCCTGAGCGACTATATCCGCGAAGTGCTGGGAGAGGCGCAGCCCAAGAAGCCCGCTAAACAGCAGGACGACAAAGCGTTCAAGCTACTCAAGCCGCGCGAGATCAAAGCTTTTCTGGATGAGTACGTCATCGGCCAGGACGAAGCTAAAAAGACGCTCGCTGTTGCGGTTTACAACCATTACAAGCGTATCAGCCGCCCGCAGGAGGATGACCTGATTGAGAAATCCAACATCCTGATGGTAGGCCCGACCGGGACCGGCAAAACCTTGCTGGCCAGGACGATTGCCCGGATGCTCAATGTGCCGTTCGCTATCGTTGATGCCACGGTGCTGACCGAGGCCGGCTATGTGGGCGAAGATGTGGAGAGCATCCTCACCCGCCTGCTACAGGATGCGGATTACGATGTGGCTCGCGCAGAACGGGGCATCGTCTTCATAGACGAAATAGACAAGATTGCCCGCAAGAGCGACAATCCTTCCATCACGCGTGACGTATCCGGTGAAGGCGTGCAGCAGGCACTGCTCAAGATCCTGGAGGGCAACGTGGTAAACGTCCCCCCGCAGGGCGGCCGCAAGCACCCCGAGCAGCGGATGATCGCCGTCAATACGGAAAATATTCTCTTTATCTGTGGCGGTGCTTTCGAAGGCATCGAGCGTCACATTTCGCAGCGCCTCAATATGCAGGTGATCGGGTTCAACGCACAGAAGGAGCGTGAAAAGGTGGATAAGAACAACCTGATCCAGTACGTTGCTCCGCAAGACCTGCGTTCCTATGGCCTGATTCCGGAAATCATCGGCCGCTTGCCGGTGGTAACCCATCTGGATCCGCTGGACCGGGGCAGCCTGCTGGCTATCCTCACGGAGCCGCGCAACGCGCTGATTAAGCAATACAAAGAACTCTTCGCCATGGACGGCATCAAACTGATTGTCCGGAAAGAGGTACTGGAGTTTATTGTGGATACCGCCATCTCCTTCAAACTCGGTGCGCGCGGCCTGCGATCCCTCTGCGAGGCCATCATGAACGACGCGATGTTCGAAGCGCCCACCAGTGGCCGTAAAACACTGATCCTCACCCTGGCTTACGCCAAAGAGAGGATCGGAAAGTATGCCGGCAAACTCGCCGGTGGTAAATAAGCCTGTTTATTTCAACGAGTCGCCGTTCATCTCGATGAGGAACTGCGCGTTGTTGGTCGTCTTTTCCAGGCGGCTCTTGAGGAATTCCATCGCCTCGATGGAGTTCATGTCTGCCAGATAGTTACGCAGCAGCCAGATCCGGTTGATGTACTCCGGATCGTAGAGCAGGTCGTCGCGGCGGGTGGAACTCAGGGTGACGTCCACAGCCGGGAAGATGCGCTTATTGGAGAGCTTCCGGTCGAGCTGGAGCTCGAGGTTGCCGGTACCCTTGAATTCCTCGAAGATTACGTCGTCCATCTTGGAGCCGGTTTCCGTGAGGGCGGTGGCCAGGATGGTGAGTGAACCGCCGTTCTCAATCTTACGGGCGGCACCGAAGAAGCGTTTGGGGCGCTGCAGGGCGTTGGCATCCACACCACCGGAGAGAATCTTGCCGGATGCGGGCTGCACCGTATTGAAAGCGCGTGCGAGACGCGTGATGGAATCGAGCAGGATCACGACGTCGTGACCGCACTCTACCAGGCGCTTTGCCTTTTCAAGTACCATATTGGAAACCTTCACGTGGCGCTCAGCGGGTTCGTCGAAGGTAGAGGCGATCACCTCTGCCTTTACGCTGCGCTCCATGTCGGTGACCTCCTCCGGACGTTCGTCGATCAGAAGGACGATCATGTAAACCTCCGGGTGGTTGTCTGCAATCGCATTTGCGATATCCTTGAGCAACACGGTTTTACCGGTCTTAGGCTGTGCCACGATCAGGCCGCGCTGGCCCTTTCCGATCGGGGTGAAGAGATCCACCACGCGAACCGAGATGTTGCTGTTGTGGCCATGGCCGGTCAGGTTGAATTTCTCTTCCGGGAAAAGCGGGGTGAGGAAGTCGAACGGCACGCGGTCGCGGATGGATTCCGGGGTACGGCCGTTGATCAGGCGGACCTTGATAAGCGGGAAGTATTTCTCGCCCTCGCGCGGAGGACGAATCTCGCCGAGAACCGTATCGCCGGTCTTGAGGGCGTAGGATTTGATCTGTGCCTGAGAGACATAGATGTCATCCGGGGAGTTGAGGTAATTATAGTCGGAAGAACGCAGGAAGCCGTAGCCGTCGGGTACGATTTCCAGCACACCGGTTGCCTCTACCGTGCCCTCGAATTCATAGCGGGGCTGTTTGGGCTGCTGCGGTTGCTGCTGGCCGTGCTGCTGGTTCTGTCCGTTCTGGGGACGCTGCTGCTGGCCATGCTGGTTCTGATTCTGCTGATTCTGCGGTTTGTGCTCGGCGGGTTTGGCCTCGGCTTTTGCCTCATCTTTAGGCTGTTCCAGCGGAAGCTCGGGATCCTTGGCGCCTTCTTCCTTGCGCGGCTTGCGGCCACGTTTGGGCTTTTCAGCGGATTCCTGTGCCGGGGCGGATTTCACCTCGGCTGCGGGCTGTGCAGCGGGTGCTGCTTCGGGAGCCTGCTGTGCGGCATTCTCAGCTTTCGGGGCCTCTTTCTTGGGGCGGCCGCGGCGCTTGGCAGCGGGTTGTGCGGTCGCCTCGGCCTGTTTGGCGGGAGCTTCTGCAGCTGCGGGCTGTGCTTCCGGAGCTTTCTTGGCCTCGGGCTGCGCTTTCTGCTGTTTCTGTGCGGCAGCCGGTCCTTTGCGGCGCGGTCTCAGTTGAATCTTTTCGCTGGATTGGTTGGCCTGCTCATCCAGAATGGCATAGACCAGGTCAGTTGCATCGAGGGATTCGGGTTTACGAATGTTGTACCCCTTTGCGAGCGCCAATAAGTCTTCACGACTTTTGGCTTCAAGTTCGTCTTTTGTAATCATACTGTGTGGAATGGAATGGGCCGCAGATGGGGCGGATCATCCTTTAAGTGACCGCAAAGTTAAACAAAAAACAGAAACAAGCAAATAATCGGGCCGCCTAATCTGCCTCTCCGGCCTTCTCCTTTTTCTCATAATCTTTCAGGGCGCGGATGGCCTGCGGACAGAGAATCAGGATGACGATGACGTTGATCCAGGTGGTAAGGCCTACGCCGATGTCGCCCATCTGCCAAGCCACGTTGGCTTCGCGTCCCGCACCGAAGATGACGGCGGCTGCAATCAGGATCCGGTAGATCCAAACCACTACCTTCTCCAGTTTCCAGCGGTGCTTGCCACCCGTGGAGCAGAGATAAGCAATGCTGGATTCAGCGTAGAAATAGTAGGCGATGATGGTCGTAAAGACAAAGAAGAAGAGGGCAATGGAAACGAAGGCGCTGCCGAATCCGTGGAAAACCTTGTCCACAGCCGCCTGGGTGAATCCCACGTAGTTGTTACCCAACTCCGGGGCACCGGACATAACCGTTCCGCCTGCAGCGTCGAACACGTTATAAGTGCCAGAGCTGAGGATCATCAGGGCCGTGGCGGTACAGACCAGCAGGGTGTCGATATAGACGGAGAATGCTTGGACCAGACCCTGCTTGGCCGGGTGCGACACATCCGCACTGGCCGAAGCGATGGCTCCGCCGCCCTGGCCAGCCTCGTTAGAGTAGAGGCCGCGCTTGACGCCGAAGGCGATGGCGCTACCCAGAATACCGCCGAAAGCTGCGTTGGTTCCGAATGCACTGGTGAAAATCAGGTTGAACATTCCGGGAATGGCCTTGTAGTTCAAGCCCACGATGATCAGCGAGAAAAGGATATAGACCACAGCCATCAGGGGGGTGATGGTGGCCGCCACCTTGGCGATACGCTTGACGCCACCTGCAACGACCAACAACAGCAGAGAGGCAAGGATAATACCGCCTACCAGCGGCGGAATATGGAAGGAGTTGTAGGCGGCAGATGCGGCGCCATTGGCCTGCACCGTAACGCTCAGCAATCCATAGCCGAGAATCGTGAAAACTGCGAAGATAATGCCCAACCAGCGCTGTTTGAGGCCGTTGTCGATATAGGTAGTAGGACCGCCACGCCATCCGGTATGGTGCGGGAATTTGTAAATCTGTGCGAGGGTTGACTCCACAAAGGCGGTGGAGGCGCCAAAGAAAGCAATAAGCCACATCCAGAAGATGGCGCCCGGACCACCCATTGCGATGGCGGTGGCCACACCCACGATATTGCCGGTTCCCACGCGTCCCGAGAGGGCCATACAGAAAGCCTGGAACGAGGATACTCCCTTGGCTTTGGGCGTATCCGCTTCTGCAGATTCGCCCGAAACTTCCACAGGGACAGGCTCTTTCTTGCGCGAGAAGAGCAGTTTGACCATCAGTTTCAGGCGGCGAATCTGGACGAACCGCGTACGGATGGTGAAGTACAATCCGGCGGCGATCAGCAGAATAACCAGTGCGGGGCTCCAGACAATGTCGTTAACGGTGGAGACGATCTTTTCAAACATAACGGTATTAGTTGTCCCAGTAACTGGATGTTTTCTTGAATTTGAGAATGTCCGCCAGGGCGGAAGCCTTGGCCGCGAACCGGAAGCTCCAGCTCTCCCACTGGCCATTCGGCACCCAGGAGACGGACATCGTGAAGCAGTGCAGGTCGTAGGTGGCGCTGACCTGGGTGGTGGACATCTTCATCTTGGTCAGGTCGAAGCCGGTATTGAAGTTCATGTCAAGCGCCTTGGTGAGCCGCAAACTGCCGGAGAGGGAGACGGTTTGCGTGTGGTTGTCTTTCACCTGCAGCCGTTCGTTGGAATACTGATACGAGCGGGAGAAGGAGTAGTTGTAACCCACACGGAGCGACCAGGGGATATTCGGGTTCATATAGTAGCACCAGCCGCCCGGAATATATTCTCCGGTAATCGGGTGGTAGTAGATGAAGGCATAGTCGCTGTTTCCGCCGTGGCTGTGGACGTGTCCGTCATCATCGCCGCCACCGCCGCCCGGCGAACCGTGGTGGCCGTCGTTGCCTTGGTACTTTCCGCCGCCCGAAATCGAGTAGGAGAGGGAAGCGCCCGCATTGGTCATGCGTGCCAGGTGGCCCGTCTTGAGAACGTTGAACTTGTTGATAATCTGTCCGCGTTCGTTGATGGCGTAGGGGTTGAGGGTCATGTTACCATTGATACCCAGTTTGCCGAACACGGTGGTGCTTCCGCTGATGGAGATGTTGGACATCTTCAACGAATCCGCCAGGAAGTTGTAGGAGCCGTTGATGCCCAGCTGGTCGAGCAGTTTTACCTTCTTCAGACCGCCGGCGGTCGTATCTTTGGGGCTCTTGACCTTGGCTTCCAGGTTGTTGGCAAACGAGAAGGAAACGGCTGCCGTGCGGCCCTTACCCGGCGGGGAGTAGAGCATTCCGCCGTAGCGGTTGTACTCCTCGGTCACTTCGGTTCCGTTGGCCTTGGTGTAGGTAATGCTGGTATAACCGTTGGCCGGCGTGCCCATTTCCGGACGCCAGCTGAAGCTGAATGACGGGGTAATCATGTGCCGGATGGCCTGCACGCGGCTCTTGCTGCCAAAGTTGAACATACCGTAGAGACGGGTGCTCATGGAGATGCCGGCGGAGAAGTTCTGCGTGACACCAAAGGTGCTGAAAAGATCGGAATAGCTGGTCACCACCCGGTCCAGGTCGGCATCGTAAGCGCGCAGCTGCTCGCGGAAGAACCAGTTCATGCCGTAGCTGACCGACGGGGAGAACTGGAAGTATTTCAGCAGCGAGAAGGAGGGGAGACCTATCTGGAAGTTGTGGGTCATGCCGTTCTGCATCTTGTTCCAGAAGTCCGAATCGTGAATCTCACTGGTCTTGAAGCTGATTTTGTTCTGCAGCGTGGTGCTGTAGCTGAGGGAGATCTTCTCGTAGATCCGCTCCTTGCCCACGCGGTTCTGCCGTTTGAAGGGGTAGAAGCGGTTGACGTTGAAGGTGATGTTCGGGAAGGTGATGGCGTAGGAACTGTCGCGCGAACTCTGGCTGTGCAGGGCGTTGATGGAGACGCTCATGCCGCTCCAGGTCTTTGAATAGGAGATGGAGGATGAGGTCTGGTTCTGCAGGGCGTTGGTGATGCCGGTAGAGTTGTACTTGTTGTTGGACGGGCTGGAGAAGTTGACCGATGCGCGGAAGGAGGTTCCAGGGTGGGCCTTGGAGTCCTGCGCGTGGCTCCAGCTTACGCCGAAGTTGCGGGATTCGTTGAAACTCGGCGTGCCCCGTTCGCCCGTGATATCATCCGAATAGTTGATGGAGAGCGAACCGTCGAACTTGTAGCGGAGTTTATAGCGTGAGGTCAGTCGCACGGCCCAGGAGCCGTAGGAGTAGATATCGCCGGTCAGGGCGATGTCGGCATAGTCGCCAATTACGAAGGAGTAGCCTAAGTCCTTGAGATAGAGGCCGCGGGCCGTTTCATCGCCGTATGAGGGGATCAGCAGGCCGCTGGCGCGGTCCGGCCGGTCGGGCACAAAACCGAAGGGAAGGCCAATCGGCAGCGGCACGTCGCCCACCACCAGGTAAGCGGGGCCGAACATCGTCTTCTGCTTGGGTTCGGTCATGATTTTGGCGGTGGTCATGCGCAGGTAATAGTGCGGATGCTCGGCGTCGCAGACGGTGTATTTACCGCCCGAGATGTTGAACGACTGGTCGGGCATCATCTTCAGGTTGTCTCCCACCAATGTGCCGTCCTGCTGCTTGGTAGCCATGTTTTTGATCTTGGCCTTCCGGGTGGTGAAGTTGTAATAGACCTCATCCATCTCATATTCTCCGCCACGGTCCTTCATCACCGGTTTGCCGATCACCGAATCCACCGCAGGATCGAACTGGCCGCGGGCATAGACGATGTTGAGATCCATGTTGTAGGCCATGTAATCGGCGGTGATGGCGATGTCTCCATAGTTGGCCGTGACGTTGCCGAAGTAGTAGATGATATTCTTCTCCAGGTCTTCAATCACCGAGTCGCGGGCGGTGGTGAAGGCGGGGCGCTCCAGATTGCCGGTTGCGGCGGGTGTTTCTGAAACGGCCGGCTGTTGGATGGGTAGCGGTAGGGTATCCGGTTGCGCCAGTTGCTCAAGGCTGTCCGAAGGCGGAAGGCGCAAGAGCGTGGTATCAATGACGCGCCTCGTGGTCAGCGTATCCGGCTGTTGCGCAGCGGCGTGCAGCGTCAGCAGGAGAGCCGTAAAAAACAGGAAGAGGCGCTTTATTGTCATTTATTCAGAAATCCGTATATTTGCAAAGGGACAAATTTAGCAATTTTCCCCGAATACCTATATAATGCATCCCAAAATCCTTGCCAAGATCGCACTCGTTTTGCTGCTTACGGCCGTTTCTTTTCAGACGGTCCGCTCGCAGGACAAATCCGCTGCCGGTTTCACCCTCCGGACGGTGGTGATTGACGCCGGTCACGGCGGAAAGGATCCGGGTGCAGTGTATGGCAAAGTGCGCGAGAAGGATATCACGCTGGATGTGGCTGTGCGGCTGGGCGAAAAGATCAAGAAGGCCTACCCGGACGTCAAGGTGATTTATACCCGCGACAAGGATGTCTATATTCCTCTGCATGAGCGCGGTAAGAAGGCTAACCGCAATCACGCGGACCTCTTCATTTCCATTCACGTCAACTCGGCCCGCAACAGTGCCGCCCGGGGAACGGAAACCTTCCTGATGGGTACGGACAACAGCCGCTCCAACATGGAGGTCTGCAAGCGTGAAAACTCGGTGATTCTGCTCGAGGAAGACTATACCACCACCTACGCCGGTTATGATCCCAAGGAACCCGACTCCTTCATCTTTTTCAATATGATGCAGAGCGCCCAGCTGGAGCAGAGCGTTCGGATGGCGGAACTGGTTGAACAGCAGCTCGCTCAGGGCCCGATCGGCTTAAGCCGCGGCATCAAGCAGGCCACCCTGCTGGTGCTTTGGCGCACCACGATGCCCGCCGTGCTGGTGGAGATCGGATTCCTCTCCAACCAGAAGGACCGGGAAAAGCTGACCAACCGGGATGAGCGGGGCAAGATGGCGGACGGCATCTTCCGGGCTTTTGCTGCCTTCAAGAAGGAGTATGACCGGGAACTTGAAAAACCGGAAATTCCGGCTACCCCGGATTCCGTTGTTGCGCCGGTAGCGACTGCGCCGGTTCCTGCCGCCCCCAAGGTAGAACCGATTTCTACAACCGATACCCTTTTCCGAATTCAAGTTTTTTCACTTTCTCGGAAATTGGAAGCGGGTGCACCCGAGTTTCAGGGAGAAAATGTGGATTGTTTGAAAGTGGGAGAGACCTACAAATACTGCATCGGATTTTACAAAACCCGCTTTGAGGCGGCTGGAGCGCTTTCCGGCGTAAAAACCAAGTTTCCGGGAGCCTTTTTGATCCGGGTTGCGCCCGATGGAACGGTGGTCAGATAAAGTTGAAAAAGAATCTTTGATAGAGCGCGCTGGGATGGGGGTTTGGATATGCAATTGCTTGAAAATCAGCGATAAAAAAGTTTTATAGAAATTTTTTCGCTGATAATTAAGTACTTGTATTTTTTCTGAAAAAAACAATAGCAAAAAAATTTTTTTATCACATTTTTTTCACCCATTTTTGCTTGCTCAAAAACGGATAAAAACGGAAAAGATGGGTATGCAGAAACACGATAGTGCTTGGAAGAAGTGCCAGGAGGTGATCAGGGACAATATCCCTGTTTCCGCGTACAATACCTGGTTCGCCCCGATCCACTCCGTTTCCCTCGAAAATAACATTCTTACCATCGAAGTCCAGTCGGACTATGTGCGCGAGCACATCGAGGCCAATTTCCTGGATTTGCTGAGCAAAGTGCTGCATCGCGTCATCGGACCGGATGCCCGCCTGCGCTACAAAGTTCGGATTGCCGATACCTTCATCACGGAGAACCAGCGTCCCGCACCGCGGATCCGCAACGTGGATATCCCCGCGCCGGATGTGGCTTCCAGCTATGAAGGCAGTCCCTACCTGATTCCGGGTATCAAGCGGCTCAACATAGATCCGCACCTCAATCCGCAGTACACGATGGAGAACTTCATCGAGGGTGAATGCAACCGTCTGGCCCGCTCGGCCGGCCTGCGCATCGCAAGCACCCCGGGTCGGAATGCCTTCAATCCGCTTTTCATCTATGCCGGTCCCGGTCTTGGCAAGACGCATCTCGCCCAGGCCATCGGCATAGCCGTCAAGGAACACTATCCTGAGAAAGTGGTGCTCTACGTGAACGCCAATACTTTCCAGAACCAGTATATGAACGCTGCCTGCACGGCCAAGAACAACAACAACTCCAACGAGGTTTCGGATTTCCTCCGCTACTATCAGCTGGTGGATGTGCTGATTCTGGACGATGTGCAGGAGTTCGCCGACAAGAAAGGCACCCAGGGCGCCTTCTTCCATATCTTCAATTATCTGCACCAGTGTGGCAAGCAATTGATCCTGACCTCCGACCGCCCGCCGGTAGAGCTGCAGGGACTCGACCAGCGTCTGCTCTCCCGCTTCAAGTGGGGACTCTCCGCCGAGCTGCTTCCGCCGTCCTACGAAACGCGTCTCGCCATCCTGCGCGCCAAGAGCCAGGCAGAGAGCGTGGATGTACCGGATGAGGTGCTGGAGTATGTGGCCCGCAACGTCAAGACCAACATTCGTGAGCTCGAGGGCACCCTCTTCTCGCTGATTGCCAATGCTACCTTCACCAAGAAGGAACTGACGCTGCGCCTGGCAGAGGATCTGGTGGACAAGATTGTCTGCGAACACAAGGTGGAAATCTCCGTGAACCGCATCCAGAACGCGGTTTGCAACTACTTCAATATCACGACCGACCAGTTCCTTTCCAAGACGCGCAAGCGCGAGATCGTGCAGGCGCGCCAGATTGCGATGTACCTGAGCCGCAACCTCACCAAGACGTCGCTCTCCTCGATCGGTACGCAACTGGGCGGCAAGGATCACGCCACGGTGCTTCACGCCTGCAACACGGTCTGCGACCTGATGGACACGGACCGTTCGTTCCGGGGGTATGTCACCGACATCGAAAAGCAATTGACTTCCGCCGAGTAACGCTCGGCGTTTTTTTTATAGCCCTATGGATACCAAGAGAGTATTGTCCTTTTTCCAGGAAATCACCCGTATTCCGCGCGAATCGGGTCATGAAGAACAGATTATCGCCTATCTCCAGCAATATGCCGCAGCACGTCGCCTTGAATGTAAAACCGACAAGGCCGGTAACGTGTTGATCGTCAAAGAGGCAACCCCTGGCTATGAGGATCGTCCCACGGTCGTTCTCCAGAGCCATTCCGATATGGTCTGCGAGAAGAACGACGGCGTTGTTCACGACTTTTCCAAGGATCCGATCCGTTACGAAATCCGCGACGGTTGGATGGTGGCGCCCGACACGACCCTTGGCGCGGATGACGGTATCGGCATCGCGGCCCAGCTGGCGCTGATGGATGATGACAAGATTCCGCACGGCCGGATTGAATCGCTCTTCACCGTTTCGGAAGAGACGGGTCTCGACGGTGCTAAGGCACTGAAGAAGGGGTTCTTTACCGGCAAGATCCTGCTGAATCTGGACGACGAAGACGAGGGCGAGCTCTGCGTGGGCTGTGCAGGCGGCGTGGATACCACGGCGCTCTTCCACTATAAAACCAAAGCGCTGCCCGAATCGCACGTAATCACCCGTTTCGGCGTGAAGGGCGGTATTGGTGGCCACAGCGGAGACGATATCGACAAGGGCCGCGCCAACGCACTGCAACTGCTGGCCCGCTTCCTGAAGGAGGCACTTCATTATAAGATTGATCTCTGCGAGATTACCGGCGGTAACAAACGCAACGCCATTGCCCGCGAGGCGAGTGCCGTGGTGGCCATTCCCGCCCGCAGCGAAAACGACGTGGTCAAGCTCTTCAACCGTTTTGTCAAAGAGATTGAATCTGAATATGCTACGACCGATCCCGAAGTCACCGGATTTGCCGAGCCGATGCCTGCCCGCAAGGAGGCGATCGATACGGCTACTTCCCGCCGACTGATTCTCGCGCTGGTGTCCGCGCCGCACGGCGTACTGGCAATGAGTGGGGATATCAAAGGACTGGTGGAGACCTCTTCCAACCTGGCTTCCATCAAGATGCTGCCGGGCGGTCGGATCCGGATCGGCTCTTCGCAGCGCAGCGCTATCAACTCGGCGCGCAGAGCGGCTGGCGAAAAGTTTGCAGCCGTCTTCGAACTCGCTGGCGCACAAGTTACCCACGAGTCGGAGTATCCGGGTTGGAAACCGAATATGAACTCGCATATCAAGGATGTCTGTGTGGCGGCTTACCGCCGTCTGTTCCGCAAAGATCCAACGGTTCGCGCCATCCACGCCGGACTGGAATGCGGTCTTTTCCTGGAGCAGTATCCGGATTTGGATATGATCTCTTTCGGCCCCACGCTGCGTGGCGTTCATGCCCCCGGCGAGCGGCTGGATCTGGCTTCTCTCGATAAATTCTGGGCATTCCTGCTGGAGGTCCTCAAAAGCGTCAAATAGTTATGCGCAACATTGCACCTTCCATTCTTTCCGCCGACTTCGGCCACCTGGAGCGTGATGTCCGGATGGTCAATGAAAGTGCGGCTGGCTGGATTCATCTGGATATCATGGACGGCACCTTTGTGCCCAACATCTCCTTTGGCCTTCCGGTCAGTGCAGCCATCGCCAAAGTGGCTGAAAAGCCGATGGATGCCCACCTGATGATTGTGCATCCGGAAAAGTACGTGGAGCGCTTTGCCGCGCTCGGCGTGCAGTATATTTCGGTGCATATCGAGACATGTGAAGATCTCTCCGCCACGCTGGCTCAGATTCGCTCTGCAGGCGCCAAAGCGGGTATTGCCATCAATCCGGAGACCGACGCAGCACTGCTGACGCCTTATCTGAAGCAGGCTGATTTCATCCTGGTGATGTCCGTTCACCCGGGCTTCAGCGGTCAGTCGTTCATAGAGGGCTCCCTTGAGAAGGTCGCGCATGTGCGCGAAATGATTTCCGCAGCCGGTGCAGATTGCTTCATCGAGGTAGACGGCGGCGTGGGGATGCAGAATATCGAAGCGTTGGAAGCCGCTGGCGCATCGGTCTTTGTGGCTGGAAATGCTGCCTTCAAGGCCGCCGATCCCAAGGCTGCCATCGCCGCGCTGGCCGGCCTTTAATTCCTAAAGCAGATAGCTGATCTCCTTGAACGCAAATTCAAGGAGCGCTCCGTCACGCCGTTCCATCTGGAGCAGTCCGGACGGGGTAAGACCGATGATGCGCCCTTCGAACCGGGTGCCATCTACCGAGCGGGTAGTGGGGAGCAGGGGATCCGCATCGCGGCGGTCCACATACGTGTGCCACTCATTCTTTTGGAACAGCCGATTCAGGTAGTCCTCGCGGAGTGCCCGGCGGCCCGTTTCCGTGGCGGTCTGAGCAAAGCGTCGGTCAAGATGCACCAACAGCCGCGGCAGTTCCTGCCGGATATTCCGCTCCACACCGGTCACCAGCACTAGTGAGGTGGCGTTGGGGGCTTCGCCAAAACTGCGCTGGTTGATGTTGAGGCCGATGCCTACTACGCTGTCTGCCAATTTGTCAGCGGCGAGCGAATGCTCCAGCAGCATGCCGCAAATCTTCTTGCCGCTCACCAGGATGTCATTGGACCATTTGATGCAGGCTGCCACTCCTTCTTCCACCAGATAATCGGCTACGCCGAGCGCGGCGGCTTCAGAGAGCGAAAACTGGGCTGCAGCGGGCAGGGAAGTGGGTTTCCAGAGCACGGAGAAGGTGAGATTCTCGCCCTCCCGGCTCTCCCAACGGTTGCCGCGCTGCCCCTTTCCGGCACTCTGCCAGCGAGCTGCGAAGACCGTTCCCGCGGGCAGGTTTTCCTTGGCTGCTGCGAGGCGGGTATTGGTGGAATCGACTTCGTCGAACCATTGGATGCGGTCGGTTTCTGCCATTGTGGTCCGGTTTGGGGTTTTGGCTGAAAATTTGTATTATCTTTGCCTTGCGAAATTAGCTATTATTGTGTGATTGATGAATAAAAAAGTGAATGAAGAAGTAAAGATCATCGCCGACGCGATGCTCGATAAGAAAGCCAAGGATGTCATCTCGCTGGACCTCCGCAAGATTGGAACGGCCGTAGCGGACTACTTCGTGATCTGCAATGCAGACTCCTCCACCCAGGTGCAGGCCATTGCAGACGCGGTAGAAGAGGCAATGGATGCCTCAGGTCACCGCGTGGTGCGCCAGCAGGGCCGTGAAAACGCCTTCTGGATCATCCTGGACTACACGGATACCGTAGTACACATTTTCAAGACCGACCAGCGCCTTTTCTACCGGCTGGAAGACCTGTGGGCCGACGCGGTCAAGACCGAATACACTGACGAACAATGAGCAAGTCTCCCAAAAGTAAGAAAAAGACGGGCGCAGGACGCGCACCGGGCTGGCTGAACTGGTTTTATATCCTGCTGATCGGCGGCCTGGTTTACATGATGTTTACCCCCGGGACAAGCGGCCCCGTGAAGAAAGAGTGGGTAGATGTCAAGACGCAGATCCTTCCCGAAGGGTATGTGGACAAGATTGTCTATGTCCGCAACCAGCGCCGTGGCGAAATTCACCTGAACTCCGCCGGCGTGGACCGTTATAAAGATCAGTTTACCGGCAAGATTCCGAAGTCCGGCCCGCACTTCTATTTCCTCGTAACCGAGAACTTTGATGCGGAAACGGAGTTTGAATCCATCCGCAATACCCTCCCTGAGGCACGTCAGTACAAGATTGTGATTGACGAGCATATCAATTACTGGGGCAAGATCCTCGACTGGCTGCTCTTCCCGCTAATCCTGATTGCCATGTGGCTGATCATGTTCCGCCCGATGCGCAACATGGGCGGCGGTGGCGGCGGCGGCATCGGCGGCGTCTTCAACGTGGGCAAGTCGCAGGCCAAGATGTACGACAAGAGTGGCAGCCAGAAGGTGACCTTTAAGGATGTGGCCGGTCTGGAAGAGGCCAAGGTAGAGGTCAAGGAGATCGTGGATTTCCTCAAGAACCCCAAGAAATACACCGCCCTGGGTGGCAAGATTCCCAAGGGTGCGTTGCTGGTAGGCCCTCCGGGTACCGGTAAGACCCTGCTGGCCAAAGCAGTGGCAGGGGAGGCCAACGTGCCGTTCTTCTCCATTTCCGGTTCCGATTTCGTGGAGATGTTCGTGGGTGTGGGTGCTTCCCGCGTACGCGACCTCTTCCGTCAGGCCAAGGAGAAGGCTCCCTGCATCGTCTTCATTGACGAGATCGACGCCGTGGGCCGTGCCCGCAGCAAGAATGCCGGCTTCACCTCCAACGACGAGCGGGAGAATACCCTGAACCAGTTGCTGACCGAGATGGACGGTTTCGGCTCCAACTCCGGTGTCATCATCCTGGCTGCAACCAACCGCGCCGATATCCTGGACCGCGCGCTGATGCGTGCCGGCCGTTTCGACCGTCAGATTCACGTGGAGCTCCCGGAACTCAAGGAGCGTTTCGATATTTTCAAAGTGCACCTGCGCGGCCTCAAGTTGGCAGATGGTTTCCAGATTGATTTTCTGGCCAAGCAGACGCCCGGTTTCTCCGGCGCCGATATTGCCAATGTCTGCAACGAGGCGGCTCTGATCGCTGCCCGTCACGACAAACAGGCTATTGACAAGCAGGACTTCTTGGATGCGATAGACCGCATCGTAGGCGGTCTTGAGCGCAAGAGCAAGATTATCACGCCGGAAGAGAAGCGTACCATCGCCCACCACGAGGCGGGTCATGCGACGGTCAGCTGGCTGCTGCCGAACGCCAATCCGCTCCTCAAAGTGACCATTATCCCGCGCGGACAGGCGCTGGGTGCTGCCTGGTATCTGCCGGAAGAGCGCCAGCTCCACACGGTAGATCAGATTAAGGACGAGATGGCAGCCACCATCGGCGGCCGCGTGGCCGAAGAGCTGGTCAACGGTGTGGTTTCTACCGGCGCGCTGAACGACCTTGAGAAACTCACCCGTCAGGCTTACGCTATGGTCTCCTACTTCGGTATGAGCGACAAGGTGGGCAATGTCTCCTTCTACGACTCCACGGGCCGCAGCGAAATGTCGCTGACGCGTCCCTACAGCGAAAAGACTGCAGAAGTTATTGACAACGAGGCGCGCAAGCTGATTGACGAAGCCCATGAAACCGCCCGCCGCGTTCTTACCGAGAACCGCGAAGGGTTCGAACAGCTCGCGCAGATGCTGCTCGAGCGCGAAGTGATCTTCTCAGAAGATTTGGAAAAGATCTTTGGTCCCCGCAAAGGCGGACAGGACCCGAACAAGTTGCTGAAAGATGAAGGAGCTGCCTAAACGGATCCTCAGCGGTGTCGCCATCCTGGCCGTGACTGCGGCCGGGGTGCTGATCAACGAGTATCTGTACGCGCTCTTCGTGACCGCCGTCGCCGTGCTCGCCACCGTTGAGTATTACCGCATGGCCGTTCCGGGACGTTTTCTGAAGGAGAAGATTTGTATTATTTTGGCTGAAGCATTCGTTCTTCTTAGTCAGTATCCCGTTTTTGACGTGATAGAATACGCTTTTTTACTTTCTCCATTGCTAGTAGCCGTCTCTCTGTTGCTATTGATATTTGATGGTGCTAAGAAGCCGGTTCTTGATGCAAATCTCTTCTTTCCCTTGTTGTATATTCTGATACCGTTATATTCCTCGATTGTTTTAACTTATTCTCAAGCAGGTTACTATACGCCACTAAGAGTTGCGCCCATCATTGCCGTCGCTTGGATTGCAGATATCGGCGCTTATTGCTTCGGGATGGCTTTCGGTCAGCGTCCGAACAGTAAGAAACTGGCGCCGGCTTTATCCCCGCATAAATCTTGGGCCGGCGTACTTGGATCGATTATCTTCGCTCTTCTCTCAACTTTTCTTTGCTGGTTGATCTTCAAATTACCTATACATACCGAAGCAAATGATGTCGAGGATTTATCTCTTATCGCATGGATGGTCCTGGGCTTATTTATTGCAGTGTTTGGAACGCTTGGAGATCTTTTCGAATCTCTCATCAAACGCCATTTCGGCGTGAAGGATTCAAGCCATTTCATCCCTGGACATGGCGGTATTCTCGATCGGTTTGACGATTTGCTATTTGTTTTTCCAGCATCTGCTATTTACTATAGTTTCTTTGTCATATTATAACCCATGGGACGCATCCGGATTCATAAAGAAGGCTACCGCATCATCATCGTCAACGCCCTGCTTTGGCTGGCGATTGCAGCGCTTTTCTTCGTGTTCTGCAGCAACCTGACGGTGAATATCATCGTCGCGGTGGTCTGCCTTGGATTCGCCATTTTCATGCTTCGTTTCTTCCGTGTTCCGCGCCGCGATTCGGTGCGGGGAGAGAATCTCGTGATTGCCCCTGGCGATGGCCATGTGGTGGATATCCGCGAGGTGGAGGAGGATGAGTTTTTCCACAGCAAGTGCATCCGTATCTCCATTTTCCTCTCTGTATTCGACGTTCACGTCACCTGGTCGCCCGTCAGCGGCAAGGTGACCTATTACAACTATCATCCGGGCCGTTACCTGATCGCTTTCCATCCCAAGGCTTCTGAAAAGAACGAACGTACCTCTATCGGCATCATGACCGATGACGGCCATCTGCTGATGTTCCGGCAGATTGCCGGCATCCTGGCGCGTCGTATCGTCTGCTATGCGCGTGAGGGCGAGCGGGTGGAGCAGACCGCACAGGCCGGCTTTATCAAATTCGGGTCGCGCATCGATCTCTTCTTGCCGCTGGATACCGAAGTGCTTGTCAAGAAAGGGGATGAGGTATTCGGACAGGAGACCGTGCTGGCCCACTTCAATCCTAACGACTAAATTCGTATCGATATGAAAAAGAATATCTTTCTTCACGTTGCACTGTTGATGACAGTGCTCTTTGGCGCCGCTTCCTGTGGGGGCGAAGTTGATCCTCCCCAGAAGGAGCTGCAGCCGCTCAAGGATATTGTCCTGACGCGGGATCAGGCTTCCGTTCAGGCTTGCGAGAATGATTTTGCATTGGGCCTTTTCCGGCAAATCGCAGCCAAGGAGAAAGACACCAACTTGATGATTTCTCCCTTCAGCGCATCGCTCTGCCTCTCGCTGGCCGCATCGGGTGCAAATGGAGAAACCTTTACGCAGATGGCCTCCACGCTGGGATTCTCCGGCTTTACGGCCGAGCAGATTGGAAGCTACTACAAGGCAATGTGCGAGGGGCTTTTTGCGGTAGATACCGCCACGCGGATTTCCATCGCCAATGCCGTCTGGCCGGCCATGGATTTCCCGCTGAAAAAGAGCTATGCCGACTTTGCCAAACTCTACTACTCCGCTGAGGTGGCTAACCTGAACTTCGCCACCCAGGATGCGGTGAATACGGTCAACAACTGGGCTTATAAGAATACCAACGGGATGATTCCCAAGATTCTGGATAATCCGGAACCCGCCATCCGTCTGCTGCTGGCTAACGCGCTCTATTTCAATGGAAAGTGGTCTGGCGGCAAGATGGAATCACAGCAGAAGGATTTTACGAACTTCGCTGGCACCAAGGCCAAGACCAAGTTCTTGGGCTGTACACGCGAGATGAAATGGTATGCAGGTAAGGGCTACACGGTTTGCAGCGTGCCCTACGGCAACGGTGCTTACCGGATGGTGATCTTCCTGCCCGACGAGGGGAAGGATCTCTCCACGCTGGTGGCTTCACTGACTCCGGAGGTTTGGAGCAATACGATGCAGGGGCTTCGCGAGTGCGAGGTGGTCTTCTCGATGCCCGTTTTCAAGAGCGAATACTCGATGGACAGAATCTTCAAGGAGTCGCTCGTAGAGATGGGTATGCAGTTGCCCTTCACGGGCGCAGCCGATTTCTCCAAACTCTCGGATGAGGCGGTGGGTATTGACGAGATTCTTCAGAAAACGGCCATCGACGTAACCGAGAGCGGAACCGAGGCTGCAGCCGTTACGGCTATTGTCTATAAGAATACTTCTGTTTCCAATCCGGAGCCACCCAGGGTATTTACGGCAGACCGTCCGTTTGCTTATGCGATTGTGGAGCACACCTACAACACCATCCTCTTCATAGGAATCTACGGCAAATAAGCCCTTCACATACAGATATAGAAAAAGCCGGCCCGCGGGACCGGCTTTTTTGACGCGTCAGAATTCCTTCAGGAATTAAGCCTGCTCGATGGCACCCATCGGGCAAACGCCTGCGCAGGTACCGCAGTCGGCGCAGAGGTTCGGGTCGATCTTGTAGATGTCACCGGCGCTGATAGCTCCGACGGGGCATTCGTTGATGCAGGTACCGCAAGCAACGCAGTTGTCAGTAATTTTGTAAGCCATGGTTTATGTGTTTTAAAAGTACGGCCCGACCATCGGGCCGAGCCGTACTGCAAAGATGCATCTTTTCCGGTTAGTAACCAAAAATTTCTTCGAGGCTCACGCGACGGATCGGGCCATACTGCTGCAGACCCTTGAGATCCAAGTCTTTCTCGCGGCCCAAGATGCAGATGGTGTACGGACGATTCTTGACGTTCTCCTGCTGGAATTTCACGACATCGTCGAGGGTGTAGCTCGGAACCTTCTCGAAGAGAAGCTTGTCGATCGGCTCAGTCAGGTTCAGTTTGCGTGCGCTCAGATACGACCAGAGGACGTTAGCCTTGACCACACGGTTGGTGCGGATGTTGGCAATCATGTTCTCCTTGGCCAGGTTGAAGGCTGCTTCGGAAACCGGCATTTCGTTGATAATCTCGTCGAATGCTCCGAGCGCATCCATCATCTTGTCGTTCTGGGTAGCGATGAAGTTGGTGTAGTACATCGTGTGGTCCAGATCGCGCGGCAGCACGAAACCGGCGCTTGCCGAGTAAGCAAGACCGCGTGCCTCACGCATCTCCTGGAAGACGATTGCATTCATACCGCCGCCGAAGTAGTCGTTGTAGAGGCGGATCATCGGAACCTTCTCAAGATCATAGGTTTCACCGATATTGGAGATGGAAGTCAGATAGATCTGGTTAGCATCGTACGGGGCCAGAATCACATTGTTTTTCTCCGTGATGGCGTGGCTGTACGGGTTGCCGCTGACAACCGGTGCGAGGGTCTCTGCGCAACGGTGGTTGGCATTGATCTCGTCCACCAGCTGAGCTTCGGTGAGGGGACCGTAGTAGAGAACTTCGTGCTGGTAGTTGAACAGATTGTGAATCTTTTCTGCCAGTTCCGAATCGGTCAGGCGCATCACATCCGCATTGGAAAGCTGGTTGCTTGCCGGATTCTTGTCGCCATAGATACCGAACTCACGCAGGCGGGAGAAGCAGCCACGCTGGTTAGCTTTGGCGTTCTGACGCTCCATCAGCGTGTTGGCCTTCAGCATCTGCAGAGCAGCCGGGTTGGGCTGTGCAGTGGCGATGATCTCTTCGAGCAGCATGAGGGCGGGCTCCATGTTCTCTGCAAGACCGCTGAGCGAAACATAGGTGCGCTCACCCGTGCAGGAGACATCGAAGTGGCATGCCAGGGAGTAGAAAGCCTTCTGGATATCTTCCGGCGAGAGGGTCTCGGTGCCCAGGAAGCGGAGGTAGTCTGCTGCGAACGGAAGTTTGTTGTCTGCATAGCTGCCCGTTTCGAAGACGAAGTCGAGTTCGAAGGTACCGTTGGTTACATTCTGCTTGTAGAGTACCGGAATGCCAGCCTTAGCCTCGCATTTCTTCAGGTCGCGGTTGTAATCCACGAAGACCGGTTCAATGGGTTTGACCTGAGCGTTCTGGATCTCTTTCAGGAAGTCGCTGCAAGCGTCACGGTTGGTGAAGATCGGGGTGATCTGCGGCTTGGCGATACGGGGATCGTTCGGGTCTTTCTTCTGAAGCTTGTTGACCTGTACATAGTTGTCGCCGAAATATTCATTGGCGAATGCTACGAGTTCATCTTTGGTGACGGCGGAAACCTTGTCGATTCGGCCAATATAGTCGGCCCAGGAGATCTCGTTGATGAAGCAATCCACTTCAGCGTTCACCATTGCGCGGGTAGATTCACGCTGGCGGGTCATGTAAAGCTTCTGGTTGTTGACGATGGCCTTGAGCAGTTCTTCGTCGAACTCGCCGCGTTTGATCTTCTCGATTTCAGCGAGGCCGAGGTCGCGGAGTTCGTCGAGCGTCTGTCCTTTTTTGGGCTCCGCCATTACGAAGAATGCGGTGTAGTCGGCAAACTCCCAGGTGAAAGCTGCCATACCGAGCGTCTTCTGCTGCTGGTTGATGTCGAGGTCAATCAGGCCGGCGGTGCCGTTGTAAAGTACCTGTCCGAAGAGGTCGAGCAGATAAGCTTTCTCATCGTTGGCACCCGGGAAACGCCATGCCAGGGTTACGGACGGGGATTCGAGTCCGAGCACCTCTTTGACGATCGGCTTTTCAATGGGCTTCTCCGGCTCATATTCCATCTTCTTGAGGTCCGGGTTGGGCTTCATGCCACCGAAGTACTTGTCAATGATCTTCACGGCTTTGTCCGGATCAAAGTCACCTGCAAGGCAGACGGCCATGTTGTTCGGCACATACCAGAAGTCGTGGTACTTCTTGATGTTGGTGATGGAGGGGTTCTTGAGGTGTTCCGGCCAACCAATCACGGGCGTGTGGTAGGTGTGGTTCTCGAAGAGGGCGCCGGTAACGCCAGCGATAATCTTGCGCTGGTCCTGGGTAGCGCTCATGTTGTACTCTTCGTAGATGGTTTCCAACTCGGTGTGGAAGCCGCGGAGCACACAGTTCTCGAAGCGGTCAGCCTGGATGCGAGCCCAGTTTTCAAGCTGGTTGGAGGGGATGTTCTCCGTGTAGCAGGTCACATCGTAACTCGTGTAGGCGTTGGTGCCGTCGCCGCCGATAGCCGACATCAGTTTGTCGTATTCGTTCGGGATGGCGATTTTGGAAGCCTCGTAGGAAATCGAGTCGATCGTGTGGTAGATGGCCTTGCGCTCAGCGGGGTCGGTGGTCTGGCGATAGACTTCGAAGAGTCTTTCGATTTCGTCCAGCATCGGTTCCTCGAGTTCGTAGTTCTGGGTACCGAACTGCTTTGTGCCCTTGAACATCAGGTGCTCAAAATAGTGTGCGAGGCCGGTGGTCTCCTGAGGGTCGTTCTTGCTACCCACCTTGACAGCGATGTGCGCATCAATACGGGGAGCGTCTTTGTTGACGATGGTGTAAATCTTCAGGCCGTTATCCAGCGTATAGATGCGGGCTCCGGTCGGATCGCCCTTCACCGTTTCGTAGCTGTAGCGGCTGCAGGAAGCGGCCAGCACGGTCAGGGTCACCATCAGAATGATTTGGAAAAATCTTTTCATTTCTTGATAGTTATGAGTTGATGATTGGATTTTGGTACAAAAATAGAAAACAGATTCTAATGAATAAAACTTATCTTTGTAATTCTTATTGCTATTAGACTGAATAGAGATGGGAAAGGTTGCAAGGATTCTGCTGTTTTTTTGTGTGCTGCTCTCCAGCGCGCAACTTCGGGCCGACGAACCACGCTGGTATCCGGAGGAGCAGGTGCTCTCTTTCGTAGGGGGCAAGGTCTTTGACTTCGGCGACATACTGCTCTCTGACGGCCCCGTGAAGTGCTCCTTCACCCTCAAGAACATCGCCGCTTTCCCCATCACCATCCATAACATCATCTCCTCCTGTGGCTGTACTACGCCCGTCTGGCCCCGGACTCCCATTGCGCCGGGTGACAGCGCCACTATCTCGGTGACCTTTACCAACGACCAGGGCCCCTTCCCATTCGATAAAACCCTGACGGCCTATATCTCCAGCCTGCAACGGCCGGTGCTGCTGCATGTGCGGGGCGTCAGCCACGAGAAGAACAAGAGCCTGGATGACCGTTTCCCGGAGCATCTGGGCGCGCTGGGACTGCGGACCCTCGAGGTGAATCTGGGCAATGTGGAGCAGGGGAAAGCCAAGGCTGAGCGGATTTCTGTGGCCAACCTTTCCGCGGAGCCGCTTCATATCGAGTTGATGGATGCCGATCCGGGTCTGACCTTCTCGCTTTCCGCCGATCCAATCCCGCCCAAGAGCACCGCCACGCTGCTCGTTTCGTTCGATTCGCGCCAGCTGAAGACACCGCTCTGGGGACGCCAGAACTTCCGGGCTATCTTCAAGGTGGCTGGCAAGAAGTATCCCAACCCGCTGATAATCCGCTCCTTCCTGCGTGACGATTTTTCGAATCTTACCGCGGAAGAGGTGGCTGCCGGCCCCAAGGCTACAGCCACGATGAGCTACTTTGAATTCGGTGAAGTGGCGGCCGGCACCCATATCGATGCCCGCTTCCAAATCAAGAATACGGGCCGCAGCGACCTCATTATCCGCACCGTGGAATTCGAGAGCGGGGAGGGGGCCAGTGGCGCTGCCAAGGTGGAGACCCGCTGCCCGCTCACCATCCGTCCGGGAGCCACGGCTACCCTGCGCGTCTCGCTGGAAACGGCGGGCCTGAAGGGTGAAGTGCTGGATGTGCTGACGCTCGTCACCAACGCTCCCTCCAAACCGCTGGTCAACCTGTTCCTGACCGGCTACGTCAAACCTGCAACTGCTAAGAAATAATGGAAAAACCCGTTGCACACCAGGGCGATTTCTTCCCCGACTACGACAACAAAGACAGCAGTCTGATTGTCAACGAAGGCGTCAAGCAGCCGCCCATCATGAACCCTTATGTCAAAAAGTTCTATCGGAAGAAACCTGAAATTCTCTCCGTAGATCAGTATATGGAGGGCATCACCTCCGGCAATACGACCATTTTGAGCCAGGCCATTACGCTGGTGGAGAGCTATCTGCCGGAGCATCGCGCCGTGGCGCAGGAGATCATTCGCCGCTGCCAGCCCATCTCTGCGGAGCGTCGCTCCATGCGTATCGGCATCACGGGCGTGCCGGGTGCCGGCAAGAGTACCTTTATCGAGGCATTCGGATCGTACATGACCTCGCGCGGCCATAAGCTGGCGGTGCTGGCCATCGACCCGAGCTCTGAGCGCACCAAGGGCAGTATTTTGGGCGACAAAACCCGCATGGAGACCCTCTGCCACGATCCCAACGCCTTTATCCGCCCTAGCCCGAGCGCCGGTTCGCTGGGAGGTGTGGCGCGCAAGACCCGGGAGACCATCCTGCTCTGCGAGGCGGCCGGATTTGATACGGTTTTCGTGGAAACCGTAGGTGTGGGCCAGAGCGAGACGGCTGTCCATTCCATGACGGATTTCTTCCTGCTGCTCCTGATCTCGGGTGCAGGCGACGACCTGCAGGGCATCAAGCGTGGCATCATGGAGATGTCGGACCTGATCAACGTGACCAAGGCCGATGGTAACAATATCGAAAAGGCCCAGATGGCCCGCGTGCTCTACGTGAATGCACTGCACCTCTTCCCGCCCACCGAATCGGGTTGGGTGCCCACCGCCGTCACTTCATCGGCCGTTACAAAAGCAGGCCTCGACGAAATCCTGCACAAGATTGAATCTTATTTTGAACTGGTGCGCGGCAACGGCTATTATGACAAACGTCGCCGTGAGCAGGCCCGCTACTGGATGTACGAAAGCATCAACGAATCGCTCAAGGCGATGTTCTACGAGAATCCCGTCATTGAAAAGTTGTTGCCGGAATACGAAGAGGCGGTGCTCGAGGGCAAGCTGGAGTCTTTCACTTCCGCTGCCGAACTCATTGATAAATACAAGGAAAATAGCTGATGGATTGGCTTGACATTCTTTTTGATACGCTCCGCAACGGATTGCTGGTCACCGGTTTGGTGACGGTGATGATGTTGCTCATTGAATATCTCAACGTGCAAACGCAGGGCCGCTGGTCGCACAGCCTGCAGGGCTCCGGCTTCAAGCAGGTACTGCTGGGTGCGTTGCTGGGTATTATCCCGGGCTGCATGGGCGGCTTTGCTGTCGTATCACTCTACACCCACGGTCTGGTGGGATTCGGCGCACTGATTGCCATGATGATCGCCTCTTCGGGCGATGAGGCTTTCGTGATGCTGGCCACCATTCCGCGAGAGGCGCTGATTCTTTCGGGCGTGCTGCTGGTGCTGGCCATCCTTGCCGGCCTGGTGGCCAACCTGTTCTCAAAAAAGCGCACCGTTCCGGTTTGCGATCAGCCCTACGAAGTGCATACCTGCGATGAGCATCACCATGATGCGGAAGGCCACTGCGCTCCCGATGCCGATTGCCCGCATGCCAGCCTCCGCAACCTGCTTCACCCTTCCTGGCAGCGCATTGTACTGCTGGTGGGCGTCGTGCTCTTTGCCGTGGCGCTCGCTTTCGGCCTGCTGGAGCACGAGCACGAAGGGGAGGGGGCGGAACACGCCGGCCATCTGGCCATCCTGGATGAGTATTGGCTGAACCTACTCTTCGCGGTAATCAGCCTTTTCGTGGCGTGGATCATTGCCACCGCCAAGGAACACTTCATCCGTGAGCATCTCTGGAACCACGTCATTCGCAAGCACTTGCTGCGTGTCTTCTGCTGGACATTCGGAACCTTGCTGGTGATCGGAATCGGTCTGGCCTACTTTGATATTGCCACCTGGACCAGCAACAACATTCCCTTCATGATCTTGCTGGCTGCACTGATCGGTATCATTCCCGAATCCGGTCCGCACTTGATGTTTGTCACCCTCTTTGCCGGCGGCCTGGCACCCTTCTCGGTGCTGCTCGCCAGCAGCATCTCGCAGGACGGCCATGCCGGCCTCCCGCTGCTCGCCGAGAGTAAGGCCGGCTTCTTCAAGGCCAAACTTATCAACGTGGCCATCGCCTTGGCCTGCGGATTTGCACTATACGCCTTTGGATTGTAATTATTGTAAAATCAAGCTATTATAAAGCCATGAAAGTACTTAAAATCGCCCTGGCCGTCCTGCTCCTGGCAGCGGCTCCCGTCGTCTCTTCCGCACAGGAGAATCCGCTCCTGAAACAGACGGTCGAAATCGTTGAACTGGATGTCAACGAAAGCAACTTGCATTTCTCCATCTTCGATATGCCGGAAGGGGATGCACACAATTACTATCTCGACCTGGGAACCCTCGGAATCGGTGATGCCTTCGTGCAGCTGCACCTCGATCCGCTCTCCCATCTCTTTATCTTCCTGGGCAATACGCTTGCAGAAGCGCAGGTCGCTATGGATGACCTGAAGGCTTTCGCCAAGCAGCAGCACGCTACGACCCGTGAGATGATGGGTACCCTCTCCGTGGGCAATCCGCTGACCGGTACGCCCGAGCCGCTCTATCTGACCGTCCGCAAAGGGCTGTTCTCCAGCAATGTGGAATTCAGTATCCACCGCGAAAGCGCCGTTCGCTCAACCTGGATTGCCAAGAGCGATATCGGTTCTCTCGCTTCCAGCCTGAAGATTTACCGTAAACTCCACAAAAAACAGAAATAATGAAAAAGCTATTCGTTGCCCTGCTGTTCGTGGCAGTTTCACTTTCCGTATCAGCCCAGAACCTGAAGATCAACCGTCTGGAGATGGGTGCCAACTTCGGCCAGGTCGCCTCATTTTCCAATTATGCCCGGCTGTGCCTGGGTGGTAACGTGCTGTACAACGGTATCTATGCCGACTTCCTGCACGCTTATCCCGAGCATCACTTCGATCACCAGGTAACCGATACGCAGTGGAATGACACCAGTGCCTTCTGCATCAATGCCGGTTATCAGTTCCCGATTCTGAGCTGGCTGCGCCTGATGCCGCTCGTTGGTTATTGCCAGACGAACGAGGGCATCACGGACGGTTCTTCCGTCAACATCAGCACCGACGGGGACAACACCACCTGGTATCACACCTACCGGGTTACGCCCGGCACCCGTGTGCACAAGTTCAACTATGGCGGCGGCATCTCCGTCCAGCCCCTCAAGTGGTTCAGTATCAACGCAGTCTTCTCACGCAACGCCATTTACGGCGGCATCGCGCTGGACGTCCTCTCCTTCGCAAACCAGAAGTAAGGAACCGTTAACGCTCCGCAGAGCGGATGTGGGATAGATAAAGATCCTGGATTTCAGGGATTTCTCCGAGGCCTTCGAGTCGGCAATCGACTTGGAGGCCTTCTTTTTCGAGGGCCTCTTTCCATTCGCCGGCAATGTCGTTCTTGGCGTGGTCACCGGCTACAAAGAGCAGGGGGACCAGCCGGACGCGGCGGGGCGCCCGTTATTTTTACAATGCTAACAGTACCAATAGTTGGGCCGTGAATATTCTCAAAAACATGGTGAGGGGATAAACGGTAGCGTATCCCATATTGGGGAGTTTGCAGCCATCCGGTGCCACGGTATTGGCGAAAGCCAGCACGGGCGGATCGGTGTGGGCGCCGCCGATGAATCCCATCAGCGTATAATAATCCATTTTCAGCACAAGCCGGCCGAACAGCCCGGTCAGAAGCGGGGGTACCATCGTGATGATGACTCCATAGAGGACCCACATATAGTGTTCCTGGACCGTGACGACGAACTGTCCACCGGCGCTCAAGCCGACACCTGCGAGGAAAAGGGCGATGCCCACCTCACGCAAGGCGTGAACACCCTGACCTTCTGTAAAATCGGTGCTGAACCAACCTTTTTTGACGCCCAGCCAGCTGCCGAGAATGGCCACCACCAGCGGGCCTCCGGCCAGTCCCAGTTTGAGGGGCGCTTTCATCCCCACGGGAATAGGAATCGAGCCCAGAACGACTCCAAGGGCGATAATGATGAAGATGGGGATCAGCGGAAAGCTGCTCTTTTTCTTCAGATTGGTTGCTGTCCCGTTGGCAGCCGTTTCCCGTGCAGTCGGCTCTTTTGTCAGGTCAATGCGGCAAAAAACACGCAGCAAAATACAGGAGAGGATCATTCCCACCACGGCCAGCGGATAGACCACAGCATAGCCGGCCGCCAGACGGTCGGCCGCACCCTCCATCCCCAGGTCGGTGACTGCTTGCTGTGCCGCTGAGAGTCCGGGCGTATTGGTAATGGCGCCCGTGTAAACGCCGGCCATATCGGCGAGATCCTGATGGCCCACCCTGGTAATCAAGAGGGTGATCAAGACCCCAAGCGTAACGTTGACCAGCGCCAGAAGGTTCATGGCCAGTCCTCCCTTGCGG
>JBGUJZ010000032.1:0-19233 GCA_045114175.1 Bacteroidales bacterium
ACAAAAGAATTAACGCTTCGCTCTTGATTTTAATCGTGTTAAAATCGGTACTTGCTTGTACTTTGTTCTTCCAATCTTTCAATGAACGGTCCCGCCTCTTTCGAAACGGGACCGCAAAGGTGAGAATATTTTTTTAATCCGCAAAATAATTTTTCACGAATTTTTAAAAAATTTTCTACTTCTTTTTCGTGGGTTTTGCTTTCTTCATCGCAATCAGAGCATTAGCCAACTGATCCGGGCAAGAGGTCGGACGGCGGCCACAGGTAATACCCTGTAATTTTTCAATAGCCTCATCCATTTTCATGCCTTTGACAAGCGCACCAATGCCTTTCGCGTTGCCGTTGCAGCCACGGGTGTACTTCACGGATTCAATCACATCACCCTTTACTTGGATTTCAATATTCACCGAGCAAACGATGTCGTCGGGGCGGTAGTTAACCGTACGGATACCATCTTCAATCACGTCGGAGATGATGCCGGCCGGCTGAACCTCTTTCTGCTGTTTCTGCGCATCAGCGGTAGCGTTGAAGCCGAACAGCATCAAACCTGCAGCCAGGATAGAGAGAAAAGTCTTCATTCTGTATAAAAATTAAAAAAGTTTCGGATAGTTGTCATTGGCCTGCTCCATGATGTGGGAGATGATAATGCTCCGGAAGAAGGCGGATTTGGTACGGATACCATACTTCTCGCAAAACTGGTTAATGGCGGAAATCTCCCGTTCGTTGAACAGGATGGCTTTGCGGTACTTGCGGGTCAGTCCATTCTGGCGGCCGCCCTGGAAGTCCAGGGGGAGAGACGTTTTGCGTTTGGTTGACTTTCTGGCCATATATTATATAATATAAGTGTATCCGTTACTGCTCAATCTCTTCTCCGTGCTCATTGCACCACACGGACTGGAGAATCGTATAGTTGGTATCGGCTTCAATACGGATCCGACAGTGGTACTTGCGTTCCCACTTGCGGCGGTATGAATGAAACCCTTTGGTGAGGTACGCCTCAAGAATCGGGCCAACCCGCAACACGAAGCGGTTGATATTCTTCTCCTTGACGTAATAGGCGAGCTGACGTTCGAGCACCTCGTCCTGCAGGATGGTCGGGCCGATTTTGCCAGAACCGTGGCAGGTAGGGCAGGTTTCGAGCGTCTGGATTTCCGTTACGGGGCGCACCCGCTGGCGGGTAATCTGCATCAGGCCGAACTTGGTGAGCGGCAGTACCGTATGTTTGGCGCGATCGCTGGACATCAACTCCTGCATATGTTTGAAGAGCTGGTTGCGGTGCTCCACGTTGTCCATATCGATGAAGTCCACGATGACGATGCCGCCCATATCGCGCAGGCGCATCTGGCGGGCAATCTCTTCTGCCGCATTCATGTTGACTTCCAACGAGTTGTCTTCCTGATCGGCCATTTTGGTGCGGATACCACTGTTGACGTCGATCACGTGCAGCGCCTCGGTATGCTCAATCACCAGGTAAGCCCCCTTCTTGATTGAAACGATCTTGCCGAAGGAACCTTTGATCTGACGGGTAACGTCGAAATGGTCGAAGATCGGCTCGTGGCCCTTGTAAATCTTGGCAATCTTGGCCTGCTCCGGAGAGATGAGGGTGATGTAGTCCACCACCTCGCGCAGCACATTCTCGTCGTTCACCCAGATGTTGGTGAAGGAGTCGTTGAGCAGGTCGCGAAGAATGGTGGTGGTGCGGGTATTCTCGGAGAAGAGCAGCCGGACCGACTTGGATTCGGCGAGCTTGGGCCAGGAATCCTCCCACTTGCGGATCAGCGAGCGTAATTCAGCATCCAGCACAGCGGCTTTCTTGCCCTCTGCTGCGGTGCGGATAATCACGCCGTAATTCTTTGGTAAAATACTGTAAACCAGACGCTCCAGACGATGGCGCTCCTCCTTGGAGGAGATCTTCTGGGAGATGTTTACTTTTTCCGCGAAGGGCAGCAGCACCATGTTGCGGCCGGCGATAGAGATTTCTGCCGTCAGACGGGAACCCTTGGTAGAGATGGGCTCCTTGACAATCTGTACGATAATCGGCTGGCCGGGTGAAAGATGCTCCCCTATCTTCCCCTCTTTCTCCAACGTCTGGTCAATCCGGATGTCGGAATAGAAGGTCGTGAAGTCGCGGTTCGGATTCAGATTCCGTGCGAAGTGGTCGAATGCCTTGAAATTGAGGCCTAGGTCAAGGTAGTGGACGAAGGCGTCCTTCTCGTCGCCGATATCCACGAAGGCGGCATTGAGCGACGGAATGATCTTTTTGACCTTGCCCAAATAGACATCGCCTACATGATAGCCTGTACCGGCGATATCTTCCGTATTGTACTCGATGAGACGATGGTTCTCCAGCAAGGCCAGCGAGATTTCGTGCTGCCTGACGTCTATGATAAGATCCTTGTCCATCAAATTGTGTCTTAAAAACATCTAAAGCGGACTGACTACAATCCGCTTTAGAGCTTGTTCGTCATTTTCAGGGGAAAAATGGCGCAGACAATTATTTCTTCTTATGTCTGTTCTTGCGCAAACGTTTCTTACGTTTGTGCGTCGCCATTTTGTGCCTCTTGTGTTTCTTTCCGTTTGGCATTTTAAGGTATTGTTAGATTGTTTATGTCAGATTATTTGACTTTGCTGACAAAGACCTTAGCCGGCTTGAAGGACGGAATGTTGTGTGCAGGAATGACGATGGTCGTGTTCTTGGAGATGTTGCGAGCCGTCTTCTTAGCGCGTTTCTTGATGACGAAACTGCCGAATCCGCGGAGATAGACGTTTTCACCTTTTGCGAGGGAAGCTTTAACGCTATCCATGAAACCTTCAACGACTTTCTGGGCAACAACTTTTTCTACGCCCTGTGCTTTTGCAACTTCGTTTACGATGTCTGCTTTAGTCATGATAATGATATTTATGATGTTAGTAAATGTGTCCAACCCATTGGGAATAACCCGTGTTTGGGTCTGCAAAAATAGTTAAATTTTTTAGAATCAAGAAAAAGAACTTAAAAATTATCAGTTTTCAGGGGTGACAGAGGCCGTTGTCTCCGCATCTGCGGGGGTTTCTGCCGGGGTCTCCACCACTTCTGCTACCGGTTCTTCAGCGGTCTTACCACCGAAGAGTCCCCATTTCTTGAGCGTGCCGTTCCAGTAAAGGATACCAAAGGCGATACCCAGCACGAGGATTGTGCAGAGGATACCACGGAGCCATTTTTTCCAACACGGGGTCTTCTTCTCTGCGAAGGGATCCGGAGCATTCTTCAGGACCGGATACTTGGCCACGGTGGTCAGCGTCTTACCAAAGAGAATGTTGATCAGGATGGAAGAGTTGACAGCCCAGCCGTTTGCATTGAGCACCGGACCCAGGTTACGTTTACGAAGCTTCTGCCATGCCAGGAACATCGAAGGGCCGCTGATGCAGATCACGATGATGAGCAGCACGATGAGCGGCGTGTACCAATGTGCGATCAGGGCGGCGAGGGCCGTGGTCAGGAAGCCGACGGCCAGGCCGATGGCAGCAAAGATACCGGCGAACTTGGCAATGTCGAACGAGGAGGTTGCCTTGTTCACAGCGGCTGCGCCAGCCTGCTTGTCTTCCGGATTCGTAGGTACGTTGACCTTACCGGCGGATTCGGTCATATTGCTGTTGACCTTTGCCTCTTTCTCAGCCGCACGTTTGTTGATGCGCTCCGTGATGGAGTTGGCAAAGCGACGGTACGGGCTCCAGAATGCCTGCTTGATGCTGAGCGGGTTCTCGATGATCTTGGTGACGGTAGCGTCCCAGATTTCACCGGCACGGTCATAGAAGATGGCGTTCTTGCCCGGGCGCAGGTTGGCGAGCTTCCCGTCCGTCATCACAGCGCCGATGGTCATGGAAGTGCCTTTCGTGCGATGCACGCAGTTGCAGTAAATCAGATACATACCGCCATAGCTGGCCGTTTCTGCCTGCTTGCCCATGTCTTCCACCTTGAAGCAGAGGTTGCAGCAGCGCTCGTCGATATAGAGTTCACCGACCTCGAACATCGCGCGGAGAGAGCGGTCGGGTGTATAGAGTTCCGTGAAGGAGACGTAGTTGCAGAGGAACTTATAGAACCAGCGATAGAGATGGAGCAGTTTGTCCACCTCGGCGATGGCATTGGCCTCTTCTTCAAGCGCCTTGTCGGAAGCGATCAGTTCGAGCAATGCAGCCTTGCGGTCTTCTTTGAGGATGGCGTTGACGGCATCCAGGCCGAGCGGCTCGACCTCTGCACCGGCCTTGGCACCGCACCATGCGGTATAAGCGGCGAACTTAGCCAGAACGGCGTTCCACTGTGCTTCGGTGATTCCCTTTGCATCCGGATAGTCAACATCCAGGGCCAGCGCACGGCAAGTGGCGACAGCAGCCTGCCAGGAGGGGTTGACGGCGTCGTAAGCGAGAAGGCCTTCTGCGTTGGGGCGAGCCAGCGGATAGGTAGCAATCTCCGCCCCTTCCGTTGCGAGGTTGTTCCCGCTGATGGCTGCAATCTTGTCTGTAGAAACATCCACAGCGCCAGCGCAATCGCCATTGAAAGCAATCAGTTTGCAGCGGACAAAGAAGTCAGCCACCTTGTCTTTGATGGCTTCGCAGGCTGCCAGTGCATCTGCGGTTTTATCGCCATACGGGAAGACGGAATCGTCTGCGGCAGCCTTCCAAGCGGAATAAGCGGCGCAGTCGGCATAGAACTTTTCAATATGGTCCGCATCGGTACCCGGCTCGCCGCTACGGTCTGCCAGTGCACCTTCCAGTTCTACGATCTTGGTGATTAGTTCCTGCAGCGGAGCCTCCTCTGCGGTAGCGGGGGTGATGATGCCGTCGCCGTTGAAGCGGGTCTTCGCAAAAATGGCAGCGCGGTCAGCCACGTCTGCCAGCGAGATTTCTTCCTTCTCCAGGCCAAGATTTGCGAGGATCTGGCGGGCCGCTTTGAGCAGGCGGGCGCCCGTCTCGTTTTCCGTGTTGATCTGATTCAGCGGGAGCGTATCTGCGCCTTTGAGAATCAGGTCTTTATCTTTGATAATGGAGGTCAGCCAGGTGGCAGCGCCAGTCACCTCACCTACGTGGATGGTGCCGTCGTTGTTGGAATCGAGAATCTGCAGCGTGGCAGCATCGAATTCCAAACCTTTGGACGGGCAGCTGAGCACGGTCCATTTTTTCTGATCAAGTTCTGCGAGGTGGGCGATGTCCTCTCCGGAGGCGATCTTCACGCGGGTGACTCCTCCGAGGGAGCAGTAGTTCCATTTGTAATCTGACATAGCTATAGTATTGATATTGTTTGCGTAGTACAACATACAAATATAACAATTATTTTGGCACAATGATTGACAAATTACCCTTACCGCCTCGAAAAACGCAGTTTGGGGCTGAAAGAAGTATTTCTTATGACAAAATGACATACAATGAAAGATACATTTGACAACCTTTTTGCCGCCGGGACTCCGGAAGTGAGCATCATCCCGATGATGAACATCGAGTCCGGCAAACCGCTCGCTGATGCGGAAATGCCGGAAACGCTCCCCATCCTCACCCTCCGCAACGCGATTCTGTTCCCGGAGACGGTGATTCCCGTGAGTATCGGCCGTGAAAAATCCATCAAACTGGTCAACGAGGCCTACAACTCCAACCGGATTATCGGTGCCGTGGCACAAATTGACGTCCACACCGAAAACCCGGGCCCGAACGATATATACGAGATCGGTACGCTCGGAAAGATTGTGAAGATCATCGAGATGCCGGACGATTCCATCACGGCCATCATCCAGGGCATCAAGCGCTTCCGCGTTTTGGAAGTGCCCATCACCGAGCCCTACATGATGGCGCGCGTGGCCTATGTCAACGACATCTATCCCACCAAGGACGATCCGGACATGGACGCCATCATCGCCTCCATCAAAGAGGCGGCGCAGCAGGTAATCCGCAGCTCGTCGCACCTGCCGCAGGAGGCCGCCTTTGCCATCCGCAACATCGAGGGATACAGCTTCCTGATCAACTTCCTGGCCTCCAGCCTGGATCTGGAAGATTCCACCCGCAAGGTGGAGCTGCTCCGGCTGGATTCGGTCAAGGAGCGCGCCATCCGTCTGCTGGCCCTCATCAACCAGCAGCTGGAGATCCTGAAGATCAAGGACGATATCCAGAAAAAGGTGAAATCCGAGATGGATCAGCAGCAGCGCGAGTATTACCTCAACAACCAGCTCAAAACCATCCAGGAAGAGCTCGGTATGAACAACAGCGAGGACGATATCGACGAGCTGGAGAAGCGGGGCAAGGAGAAAAAGTGGCCGGAAGAGGTGGCCAAGACCTTTGAGAAAGAGCTGGCCAAACTCGAGCGCATCAACCCGAGCGCGCCGGAATACAATATCCAGTACTCCTACCTGCAGTTTATGCTGGACCTCCCGTGGAGCGAAACCACCGAGGATAACCTGGACCTGAAGAATGCCCGCAAGGTGCTCGACGAAGACCACTACGGTCTGGAGAAGGTCAAGGACCGCATCATTGAATACCTGGCCGTCCTGAAGTTGAAGGGCGACATGAAATCCCCTATTCTCTGCCTCTACGGCCCTCCGGGCGTAGGTAAGACCTCGCTGGGCAAATCGGTTGCCCGCGCGTTGGGCCGCAAGTACGGCCGCATTTCGCTGGGCGGTCTGCACGACGAAGCGGAGATCCGCGGGCACCGCCGCACCTACATCGGCGCTATGCCGGGCCGTCTGCTGGAAACCATCAAGCGTTGCGGTGCCGCCAACCCGGTGATCGTGCTGGACGAGGTGGACAAGATCAAGGAGGATTTCCACGGCGATCCGGAATCCGCACTGCTCGAAGTGCTCGACCCGGAGCAGAATACCACTTTCCACGACAACTACCTGGATATGGACTACGACCTTTCCAAGGTCCTGTTCATCACCACGGCCAACGATATCAGCGGCATCCACCCCGCCCTGCTCGACCGTATGGAGCTGATCAACGTGACCGGCTACCTGGCCGAGGAGAAGGTGGCCATTGCCGAAGGCTATCTGCTGGACAAGCAGCGCGAGGCACACGGCCTGACCAAGGAGCAGTTCCAACTCTCCCGCGAGGCCATCAACACCATTATTGATAGTTACACCCGCGAATCGGGCGTGCGTAACCTGGACAAGCAAATTGCCAAGATGGCGCGCCTGACGGCTAAGAAAATCGCCCTGGAAGAGGAGCGCAAAGAGGTGCTCGGTCCCGAGGAGGTACGCGAATACCTGGGTCTGCCCACCAACTTCCACGATATGCAGGAGGGCAATGAGGAGGCCGGTGTCGTTACGGGTCTGGCCTGGACCCAGATGGGCGGCGAAATCCTCTTTGTAGAGTGCTCGCTGAGCGAAGGCAAGGGTGCCCTCTCCACCACTGGTAACCTGGGTGACGTGATGAAGGAGTCCGCGGCGATCGCTTGGCAGTACCTCAAGGCGCATCCGGATCTGGCCGGCGTGACTGCCAAGGAGTTCCAGAAGAAGGATGTGCATATCCACGTGCCGGAAGGCGCCATTCCCAAGGACGGCCCTTCGGCCGGCATTACGATGACCTGCGCCATTGCATCGGCCTTCCGCGGCAAGAAGATTCGCCACGGCATTGCCATGACCGGCGAGATGACCCTCCGCGGCAAAGTATTGCCGGTGGGCGGCATCAAGGAGAAGATTCTGGCCGCCAAGCGGGCCGGTGTGGGAACCATCGTCCTCTCGCAGGAGAATGAGCGCGATATCAAAGAGATCAAGCCCATCTACATTGAAGGGCTCTCCTTCAAATATGTGAAGACGGCGGACGAAGTGATCCGGTTCGTCTTTGAAGAAGCGTAATTCACGATGGAAGTCGCAATAGAACCGGGTTGGAAGTCGGTGCTCGCACCGGAGTTCGAAAAGCCCTATTTTCAGGAGCTTGCAGCGCGACTGCACGCAGAAAAGCGGGCTGGAAAGATTATCTATCCGCCGGGCAGACAGATCTTCCGCGCCTTTGAACTGACGCCCTTCGACCAGGTCAAAGTGGTGATTCTGGGTCAGGACCCCTATCACAATCCGGGACAGGCGGAAGGGCTCTCCTTCAGCGTGCCGCACGGCGTTCCGGCACCGCCTTCCCTGAAGAATATCTATAAGGAGATTGAGACAGATCTCGGCGTTACCATCCGGAAAGACGGTTCGCTCGAGAGCTGGGCGCGGCAGGGCGTCTTCCTGCTCAACGCCATCCTGACGGTGGAGGCCGGACGGGCCGCTTCGCACGCCGGGTTCGGCTGGGCCACCTTCACCGATGCGGTGATCCGCACGCTGTCCGAGCGTCGCGACGGGCTGGTTTTCCTGCTCTGGGGCAACTTCGCGCGCAGCAAAAAGGCCCTGATTGATCCTTCGCGCCACACCGTGCTGGAAGCCGCTCACCCCTCCCCGCTGGCCGGCGGAGCCTTCTTTGGCTGCCGCCACTTCTCCAAGGCCAACGCCGCGCTGTTGGCACAGGGCTTGCAACCTATCGACTGGACGTTGTAAGATATTTCAGCGCCGGCGGAAACGCTACATTTGGAAATATTCGTACATTTGAACCGCTAAAAACGCAAATAAATGAGAATAGCCATATTCCCCGGATCGTTCGATCCCTTCACCCTCGGGCACCTGGATGTCCTGAAGTCAGCCTTGCAACTATTTGATAAAGTGATTGTTGCAGTTGGTTACAATAGCGGCAAAAACGGATTCTTCCCGCCGGAGATCCGCGTGGAAATCATCAAAAAGGCGATTGCCGGACTCGAGAATGTGGAGGTCTGCGCGTATGAAGGAATGACCATCTCCTTCGCCCAGCAGAAGGGAGCCTCCTGCATCGTGCGTGGTTTGCGTACCACCACCGATTTCGAGCTGGAAAGCGTTATCGCGCAGGCCAACAAGAAGATGGCTCCGGGCATCCAGAGCATCTTCATCCCCTCCAGCCACGAATACTCGTTCATCTCCTCTACGGTGGTGCGTGACGTGCTGGTCAACGGCGGTGATTCTTCCGAATTCCTGCCGGCTAACGTAGATATCAATTACTTCCTCCAAAAAAGGAATCAACAATGAAAACGAACCGCCCACTGACGTTTCTGCTGACGGCGCTGCTATTCCTGATGCCGGTGCTTCCCACTGGTGCTCAGGAGAGCAATGTCTATAAGCGCGTGACCGACTACTTTGAGAAAGCCCTCGCAAAGCTTCCGACTGATCAGATCTGCGTCCAGATTGACCGCCTGATTGCAACGGGCCACGACACGGAGCAGCAGGCACAGCTGGCGGGCATCGCTTTCGATTACTATAGCAATGCGCCCATTATGGGCCAGGAGGCGGTGGCCGTCTATGTAGTGGACAACTACTTCCTCAATAAAAAGCTACCGTGGAGTGATCCGGAGACCTATCCGTTGCTCTACACATTTGCGGAATTCAACCGCGCTTCGCTCGTTGGCTGCAACGCGCCGGAACTGGTAATGGAGCTATACGCCCCTCCGGCGCAAAGCGCCCGGTTCAATGTGACCGTCCGCACCGACGGCGGGCACTACAAACTGCTCTACTTCTATGATCCGCAGTGCGCGACCTGCCGGGAGTACTCCAAAGCCATCGCCGAACTGGCCCGGACCTACCGGGGCGGGCGGCTCTCCATCTTCGCCATCAATACCGCGCCGTTCGTCAACGATTTTGACGATGCCTGGGGCGCCTATATCGAGGAGCATTTCAAGGATCTCAACGCCTGGAAAGTGGATTTCTACAACGTGCGCCCGGATGACCCGCGGACCGATTTCCACAAGGCCTACGGCGTCCTCTCCACCCCCACCGTGGTGCTGATCGACGCGCAGAACAAAATCATCGGCCGCCGGCTGGATCCGGATGCTGCCAAGCAGTTGCTTGGTGCACAGATTTTTGCGGACCGCGAGACCCGCAAGCTGGTGCGTGAGGTCTGTGAAGCGCTCGCACCCATTGATACGGCTGTGGCCGATCAGATTGGTCGTACTTTCTACACCAAGATGGGGGCCGACAGCGCCATGTACCGCGAGACGATGTACGAACTCTTCAATGACCTGCGCGACCACGCCAACCACTCCTACCAAGATGCGGCGGCCCTGATCGCCGAGCGTTATATTGTGGGCCACAGCGACTATTTCTCGCCCGAATATGTGGCGCGCGTGGAGTACGCGCTTGAGGTCTTCCGGATGAATCCGGTGGGCAGCAAGGCGCCTGACCTGCTGTTGAAAGATACCGCCGGTGTCACTCATCAGATGCTGAGAAGCAAGGCCAAGAAGAAACTGGTTATCTTCCACATTGTGAACTGCCCGGACTGCCGTCGCGAATTCGAGGGAATCATCCCTTACGCCGACGAGTATGCCAAGAAGGGACTTGAAATCATCTGCGTCTATGTGGGCAAGGATGAAACCGAGTGGAAAGAGTTCGTTCGCACGCACGACGCACGCTGGACCTATCTCTCCGACCTGGAAAACCGCTCCGGCCTGCGTGACCTCTACGACGTGGCGTTCGTTCCCAAGATCTATCTGCTGGACAAGAAGGGCAAGATTCTCGCCAAGGAGATTGACGCTCCTACCCTCCACCAACTGATGCAGACCAAGAAGGAGCTTGCCAAAGAGATGGAAGACAACGCCTACTTCGCCAACATCATCGATTACTTCCGCGCCAAGGTATCCGGCGTGGAGGTCTCCGACGACGGAGCGCTCGTGGTTCGCGGATTGGGCACCTTCAACGGCTCATCAGCACCGCTGATTCTCTTTGACGGACAGGAGATTCCATCCATCAAAGATTTGATTCCCAGTGAGATTCACAGCATAGAAGTGATTAAGGACAGCTCCAAGGCGCTCTACGGTTTCCGAGGCGGCAACGGCGTTATCATCATCACATCAAAGGTAGCGCACGAAGCGAAAAAACACTAGCGCAGCTGGCGGACGCTGCCGTCCCGATACGCTTTAAGCAGTTGCTGCAGGTCGTCAATCTGGCTCTGCAGGACCTTACCGTTGTCGGTGTCACGCACCAACTGGCGCTTCTCCGCAAATTCCAGCACCTTGGTTTCCGAAACCACATCCAGTCCCTTGCGGATAGCCACCTCGCGCGAAACGAACGGCTGATGCTTCACCAGTTTGAGGCACTGTGAGTTGTAGATCAACGTGTAGCCTGCAATACCGGTTTCCGGCTGGTAAGCCTTGGAGTAGCCGCCGTCAATCACCAGCAACTTCCCCCCTGCCTTGACCGGGCTTTCACCCTTGATGGTCTTGACCGGAATGTGGCCGTTGATGATGTGGGCGTGCGAGGTATCCTTGATACCGAATTCGTGCAGGATGCGGTCGCACACTTCGGGATCGTTCTTGAGGGTAAAGTAGGCGCCGTTGACCTCCTTGTGCGGCTCTTTGTCCGCAATGAAATAGCGCTCCAGGGTAGCCATTTTGCTCTTGTCGAAGGTCGGAGCGATCGGGCCGCACCAAAGATACCAGATAAAGTCCTGCGCATACTGTTTCAGCGCACTGCCTTCCGGGGCGTAGTAAGCGGCGCGAACCATGGCTTCCACCTTGTCAATTAAGGCTTTGCCCTTATACATACGGCCTTCGATCTCCATCTCGCGGAAAGAACCATCCTCGTTGAGCGGAATGGAACCGTGAACCATCAGGTTGGAGTTGCAGACCAGGTAGAGCGAACCGTGCTCCAGCAGGCAGTCGATATGACGTTTCAGGCGCTGGCTGGTGGTGAAGCTGTTGGTCAGCTGATCGAGCACCTTCTGCTCCTGCGGCGTCATCTGATAGGGATGCTCCGGATCGATGGTCGGGAAGTACTTGTCAATCAAATCGTAGGTCTTGCCATCCACCTCGATGGTTCCCTTCTTGTAATCAATCTTGTGGAGCAGATTGCGGCTGTCCATATGGAATTCAGGATGACGGCCAATGTTTCGGCTCTCCATCTTGAACTGGATGATGGCGATGGCCTTGTGCATCTTGGCAATCAGGTTGGCCTGAGCCTCGTCCACGCTCTCGTAGGCGTTCTTCTTGGGGAAGAAGATGGTGCACGGGTCGTCCTTATAGGTTTCCATGGCGAAGGTGGCCAGCGGCAGCAGGTTGATGCCGTAGCCATCCTCCAGCGTCACGAGGTTCGCATAGCGGAAGCAGATGCGCAACACATTGGCCACGCAGGATTTGCTGCCGGCCGCCGCACCCATCCAGAGCACGTCGTGGTTACCCCACTGAATATCGAAGTTATGGTAGTTGCACAGTTTGTCCATGATCAGGTGGGCACCCGGACCGCGGTCGTAGATGTCACCGATAATGTGCAGACGGTCAATCACCAGGCGGTGAATGGTGTTGCAGATGGTGGAGATAAAGTGGTCTGCCCGACCGGTGGAGATGATGGTCTCGATGATGGCCATCATGTAGTTGTGCTTGTTGCGGTTATCCTCTATCCATTCGTGGAGCAACTCCTCGATGATGTAGGAATAATCGGATGGCAGCGCCTTGCGGACCTTGGAACGGGTATATTTGGAGGAGCAGACCGCCAGCACGCGGACCAGACGCAGCAGCGTGGTCTTGTACCACTGGTTGAGCGCGGCTTTGCTGCGAATGCTGCGGCGCACGAGCTCGATTTTCTCCTCCGGATAGTAGATCAGCGTGCAGAGTTCCCGACGCTCGCGTGCGGAAAGAGTGTCTCCGAAGAGGTCCTCGACCTTCTGTTTGATGACGCCGGAGCCGTTGCGGAGCACGTGCTCGAAAGCCTCGTTCTCGCCGTGCAGGTCCGTGATGAAGTGTTCCGTGCCCTTAGGCAGGTTCAGGATGGCCTCCAGGTTGATAATCTCGGTGCAGGCAGCCTGTTTGGTGGGGAAACGCTGCGCGAGCAGTTCCAGGTATCCGATATCTCTTTTCATATAGTGGCGTTAATAATATTTGACTTCTTCTCCTTCCAATGCAGTGAGCAGGTTGTTGGCCATGCGGCTGGCGCCGAAACGGAAGTAGCGCTTGTTCAGCCAGGCCTTGCCCAGGATCTCATCTACAATGTTGTAATAGAGTACGGCATCCTCTGCTGTAGCGATGCCGCCTGCCGGCTTGAAACCGACCATCCGGCCACCCTTGCGGTGGTATTCCTTGATGCAGGCACACATGATGCGGGCAGCCTCCGGGGTAGCGGCGGGCTGCAGCTTGCCGGTCGAGGTCTTGATGAAATCGGCCCCGGCCTCCATCGCCAGATAGGAGGCATCTTCAATGAGGGCCTGCTCCTTGAGGGCACCGGTCTCGAGAATCACTTTGAGGTGCACCTCCGGATTGACGGCGCGGATGGCTTTGCCGATCGCTGCAATCTCGTGCTGCGCCTCATCGTATTTCCCATCCAGGAAAGCATTGAGGGCCAGGACGATATCTACCTCGTCAGCCCCATCCTCAACGGCCCGGACGCATTCAAGCGTCTTGACCTCGAGCGGGCTCTGCGAAGCCGGGAAACAGCCGCCCACCACCGTGATGTGAACCTCCGGATCCTTGCGGGCAGCCTTGATCACGCCTGCAAAATTCGGATAGACGCAGATGGATGCCGGCAGCGGATAATTCGGATAAACGGAGTGGAAATTATTGACCTTCTGCACCATGGCCTCCACTTTGGAGACGGTGTCGGTGGCATTCAGGGTGGTGAGGTCTATCAGACCCAGTGCTTCGCGATAGATTTCTTTCATTTCAGGGAGGTTTATAGCAGGCGGATGGAGTCGCTCTTCGCGGTCAGGCGGAGCGATTCGGCATCCACATCTTCAATCAATACAATACCGGGGCGTTTCCCGGGGGTAAAAGAGCCGAACCGATCGGCGTATCCGACCGCTTCGGCACCGTTTAGGCAAGCCCACTGAAGCATTTCCTCGAGCGGAACTTGCGGGAAATGGCTCTGCAGGCAGTAGAGTTCGGCCACCATGGAGAGTTGCAGATTGCTCGAAAGGCTATCCGTTCCCACGCAAATCTTCAGCTGGTTGCCACGCAGCAGTTCCACCGGCGGCAAAGCACGATGGATGAAGAGGTTGGAGAGCGGGCAGAGCACCCAGTAAGGATGCTGCAGGTCGCGCAGAGCCGCGTCGATGCTCTCCTGGTCGGTGGCTACGTTATGGACCAGCAGCACGTTTCCGGCCACCGGGGCGGGAACGGCTTTTTTCAGATTTTCCAGGAAATAGACCAGCGCACCGGTTCCCGTCACGGGAAGCTGCGTGGTGCCACGCTCGCGGTAATCTTCGGCCAGCGGCCCCGTGCCGTAGCGGAGCATATTCTCCTCTTCGTCGCTCTCCTGGCTGTGGTAGGAGATATAACCGCTCTCCAGGCCTGCAGCGGCGGAAAGACGGTTGAGCAGCGGGCTCATCGTATAGCAGGAGTGCGGCGTGGGAGCGGCGTCGATCCCAATCTCTTGTGCCTGCGATTGCAGCTTGCGGGCCCCTTCCATCACGGATTCGGCCTCTTCCGGCTCAGTCCCGAAGACCTCGATGAAGGTGCGGGTGAACATCCTATCCTGCTCCTTGAGCACGCGTTTCAGCTTGAAGGTCTCATTGCAGTTGGAGATATCGGCCATACAGGTCACCCCCTGCACTTCCAGCTGGTTGAAGGCTTTGCCGATGGCATCCATCCGGTCCGCATAATCCACGGTAGTGCGCAACTCGTTGATCTGGCGGATAAAGCCGTCCATCCCGGTGCCCTGTCGGAACATTCCCTTCATATAGGAGAGTTCCGAATGGCAGTGCGCGTTGCAGAAACCGGGCACCAGGAAGCCCCGGTGCGCAATCACGGGTTCCTGCGAGGCACGCGCCGCGTCGCGGATGGAATCGGTGAATTCCCCCACAGCAAGAATGCGGCCTTCGTCATCGCACTGCACATAGCCGTTCCGGATAGGAGCGGTTGCAATCGGGAATACGATATCTGCGGTAAAGATCATAACCGGAGGGATTTAGTCCCACTGAACCGCCTTTTTGGGGCGTTTGGTCAACGGAAGGGAATCAACGGGCGTGCCGTCATCGGGCATCTCCGTTGAAACTTCGGTGGAATCGCTTTCTGCCAGGGCGGATTCCCGTTCGGCACGCATACGTTCCTCTTCCGCCTCCATCTGGGTAATCTCGCGATTGATACGTGTCTGCACCTTTTTCATCATGCGGGCAAAGGCCTCCGGCTTGCGAAGATAGAAGTCCACTGCAGCCAGATAATCCTCCACGGTGTAGCCGTGACGCTCCAGAATCCCGCCATAGACCGACAGGGAATCGGCCTGCGCGCGGTAACCGGGCGTTTCGGTCACAAGTTGGTCGGTGGTGAACATCTCGTAATAGATGTTCATCAGCTTTCTCTGTGGAATGGGAGCGGAACTGCAGGAGCTGAGCAGAAGCGCTCCAAGAATCATCAGCAGCGTGCAGCGTTTCATAGTCGGAGCGGAAAGCGGGGTTCGAACCCGTGACCTTCGGCTTGGGAAGCCGACGCTCTACCAACTGAGCTATTTCCGCAAAAAACCCGCGGGCTTTTTGCGGGGTTGTCGGCGGCGGCTCGGGAAAGTAAGCTAGCTTCCTTTCCGCTCGCCTTGCGCGACAACTCCGCATCACCGCAGCGACACCTCATCGCCGATCGGGATTACAAAGATAGTAAAAAAACTATTTGGTCAGCGCTTTCTCCACGGAGACTGCCACGGCTACCGTGGCACCCACCATCGGGTTGTTGCCCATACCCAGGAAGCCCATCATCTCCACGTGTGCAGGAACCGAGCTGGAGCCGGCGAACTGCGCGTCGGAGTGCATACGGCCCATGGTGTCGGTCATACCGTAGGATGCGGGACCTGCCGCCATGTTGTCCGGATGGAGGGTACGGCCGGTACCGCCGCCGGAAGCCACCGAGAAGTACTTCTTGCCCTGCTCGATGCACTCTTTCTTGTAGGTGCCTGCAACCGGGTGCTGGAAACGGGTCGGGTTGGTGGAGTTACCGGTGATGGAGACATCCACCTTTTCGTGGTGCATGATGGCCACGCCTTCACGGACATCGTCTGCGCCATAACAGTTAACCTTGGCGCGCGGACCGTTGGAGTAAGCTTTGGTGCGGACCACTTTGAGTTCGTTGGTGAAGTAGTTGAACTCGGTCTGCACATAGGTAAAGCCGTTGATGCGGGAGATAATCATGGCCGCATCCTTGCCCAGGCCGTTCAGGATGACGCGGAGGGGTTTCTTGCGAACCTTGTTGGCCATCTCGGCAATCTTGATGGCGCCCTCTGCGGCAGCGAAGCTCTCGTGGCCGGCCAGGAAGGCAAAGCAGTCGGTCTCCTCGCGGAGCAGGCGGGCAGCCAGGTTGCCGTGGCCGAGACCCACCTTGCGGTTGTCTGCCACCGAACCGTCGATACAGAAGGCCTGGAGACCCTCACCGATGGCTTCAGCCGCATCAGCAGCATTCTTGCAGCCCTTCTTGAGCGCAATGGCTGCGCCTACCACGTAGGCCCACTTGGCATTCTCAAAACAGATATTCTGGGTCTGTTCGCACTCCAGATACGGATCAATCCCGTAGCTGTCGCAAATCTTGTTGGCCTCCTCAATAGAAGCGATACCATAGGAGTTCAACACCTTCAGGATGTTCGCCATGCGGCGATCCTGGGATTCGAATTTAACTTCTCTGATCATAGCGTTTCCTCCTATTCAATACGCGGGTCAATGAATTTGACAGCCCCCTGTTCCGCAGTGAAGCGGCCGTAGGTGGCGGTGGACTGGCGGAGCGCCTCGTTGGCATCCACGCCTTTCTTGATCTTGTCCATCATCACGCCGAGGCGGACGAATTCGTAGCCACAGACCTCCCCGTCTTCATCCAAAGCGATTTTGGTGACGTAGCCCTCTGCCATTTCCAGGTAGCGGACGCCCTTCGCCTTGGTGGAGAACATGGTGGCAATCTGGGAACGGAGTCCCTTGCCGAGGTCTTCCAGGCCGGCACCGATCACGAGGCCGCCTTCCGAGAAGGCGGACTGGGTGCGGCCGTAAACGATCTGCAGGAACAGCTCGCGCATCGCCGTATTGATGGCGTCGCAGACCAGGTCGGTATTGAGCGCCTCGAGCAGCGTCTTGCCGGTCAGGATTTCGGCGGCCATGGCAGCGGAGTGGGTCATACCCGAGCATCCGATGGTCTCAATGAGCGCCTCTTCAATAATGCCCTCCTTTACATTGAGGGTGAGTTTGCAGGCTCCCTGCTGGGGAGCGCACCAGCCGATGCCGTGGGTCAGTCCGGAGATATCCTTGATCTCCTTGGCCTTCACCCACTTTCCCTCTTCCGGAATGGGAGCGGGACCGTGGTTGGGGCCCTTCTTGACCACGCACATTCTTTCAACATCTTTGGAATAAATCATGTCTGAATATGTTATTTGTCTTGATTTTCAGTGAATCGTTTCTGCGGGAAACGCTTGGCGAAGGCCTGGTCTACCATCATCTGAGCCACGTCCCGGCTGATGTAGTGGTATGCCATGCCCAGCAGGATGGCCGACACAAGCGGGAAGACGGCGGCGATCGTAAAGGTATAAACCGCCTTGAGCTTGAAGAACCAGTAGGCGATGAAGGCCTGGAAAAAGAGCAACAGGATGAGGGTTACGAGGCAGAGTTTGCCCTCCACGTACCCCCGCTTCCAGAAGACCAGCGTGAAGACATGCATGAACAGGATCAGCGCGGCAATCAGCGTAAGGGTCAGATTGTCGGTAAAGCGAATCGTAACATCCTCGCAGCGGCACATCGGGCAGCAGAGCATCGCGAAGACGAGCACTGCGGAGAGCGCGATATAGAGGGTCTGAATCCGTTTCCAGGTCATGGCTGTAGGAATATAACCCACAAAAATAGTCATTTTCCCGGAAAACCGAGAAAGAATCTACCGCCGAGATTTGCGCCACTCCTGGGGCGTCTGGCCGGTGAGGGCCTTGAAGCTGCGGAAGAAGGTGGTGCGGGAGGAAAAGCCGGAGGATTCTGCCACTTCGTCGAGCAGCATATCAGGGTGTTCGCGCAGAAGCTTCTGTGCATACTGCACCCGATAGCGCGTGATCATCGTGGTAAAGCTCTCGCCGGAGAGGTTGTTCAGCAGGACGCTGACGTAGGTCTTGTTGGTGGCCAGCTCGGAGGCGACGTCGGTGATGCGCAGATTCTTGCGGCGATAGAGTTCCTTCTCCTCGATCAGGGTAGACATTTGCCCCATCAGGTTGAGTCGGCTCTCTTCCGCTTCAGTGGGCTTTTCAGCGGCGTGGCGCCGGCGAACCAGCACGATAGCCAATACAACTCCGCCACATGCCAGGACAATGATCATCAGAATTGCCCAGAGGGGCATACCCGCTTTTTCAGGGGCAACCGTATGGAAAATATAGACCGAAGAGTAGGCCTTGAAGTTGTCCACCATGACGGGGAACGTCCCCTCTTTCCAGCCTCTTCCACCGGCGAGAATGAATCGGCCGCCAGGCAATAGCCGGGCATAGCAGCTGGGATAGCCACCGGGCTGGCTGGCATAATAAAGCGCCAGCGAGGCCTTTCCGCCATCGAAGGTGGCATCATAACCGATGCGGGCGATACAGAGGGTACCTGCCGTGGAACTGATACCCTGCAACCAGGCAAGACGGGCGGGACGGTCCACCTGCAGCAGGCACCACTGGATGGGATTCCCGTCGGGATCCGTTGCCGGAAGCGGCGACTCCGTCTCCAGAAGAGAGAAGCTTCCGGAGGCCACCTTGAGGATGGCAGATTCCGCCGTAGAACGATTCACAACAGGGACAAGATAGGTGTAATCGGCTATCTGCAAATCCTCGGGGAACACATAGTAGTTCTCCACCGGCGCCCACTCCTCCAGCAGCGAGACCTCTTCAGTCGTTCCGCCCAGATGGTCCACACGTCCACCCACGGAGCCGCCATAAGGATCCCAAGGGCCAAAGACGAGGATGTCGTCCTCTCCTGCTGGGAAGATAAAAGGTTCCGCCCATCCGGGTGAAAGCGGTCCGCCCGAGACGAAACCCTTTTCGGGCGACCAGGTCTCCCAACTGTCTGCCGCACGCCAGTTGCCCAGAATGACAACGCTGCCGTCCGGCCGCGCCAAAGCGGCAGGCATCGCGCGTTTTACCGAAAGGATACCGGCCGCATGGAAGGAATGTGTCTCCGGGTCATAAAGCTCTGCGCCCCAGCTCTGACCGATGCCGAAAGCCTCCGCACTGCCACCGCCCAGCAAGATCCGACCATCCGGAAGCGGCGCAGCAAACCCGTTGTCGTGGGGATAGAGCATCGGGATGGTGTGCCAGGCGCC
>JBGUJZ010000033.1:0-15837 GCA_045114175.1 Bacteroidales bacterium
CCCTGGTAGCGGTTGGTCAGGTCGTAAGAGGTCAGGTAGTAGGAACCGTTCTTGCAGGTGACCAGAATGCGGTCGTCCTGCAGGAACTCGCCCAGGTAGATACCGGAACCCGACTCGTTGAGCCGGTTGACGTCGGTATCAAACCAGATATCCTTGCCGCCCAGCGTGGATACGCCCTTGGTCTTGAGGGTGATGCGCTGGATAGAGTTCTTCTTGGTCACGAGGTTGCCCATAGAGGCGCGCCCCTTGATGGCCAGTGCGGCAAAGTCGAAGTCTTCCGAGAGTTTCTTCAGCTTCGGCTTCGGGCGGTAGGCAATGCGCACGGTCTCCGCCTCACCGTTAGAGTTGGCGGTAAACCAGACGGCATAAGAATCAGCCGTTCCGCGGGTGAAGTCGTACTCCTTGTCACGGGTAATACCGGTGATGGAGAAACGCTTTGCGTAGTACGGGCCCTGCCGGCCGTCGCGGTAGATTACGTTGTAGACAGTGCGTTCGTCACGACGGTTGAACACGGCAGCATGAATGATATCGTGGCCCACGAAGAGCTTATCTTTCACCTTGGTGACCAGATACTTGCCATTCTTCATAAAGACGATGATCTCGGCAATGTCGGAGCAGTCGCAGATGTATTCCGCGTTCTCGATCTTCTTCTGGTCAATACCGATGAAACCGTCCGCCTTGTTGGCGTAGAGTTTGGCGTTGGCCGCCACAGCCTTCTCCGCCTGGATCTGCTCGAACGGCGTGATTTCCGTGCGGCGCGGGAAGGCGGCGCCATATTTCTTCTTGATGGCCTGGAAATAGCGGACCGTGAAGTCGGTCAGGTGCTCCAGATTGTTGCGCACCTCATCAATGTTGTATTCGATGCCCTGAATCTTCTCTTCAGCGGCCTTGATGTCGAAACGGGAGATCTTGCGGACCGGTTTGTCTACCAGGCGCAGGATATCGTCGGAGGTGATTTCGCGCTTCAGCAGGTTCTGGTACTGCTTCATGCCCGCCTCAACGTCAGCAAGCTGCTCCTCCCAGGTAGCTGCGTCGTTTTCCAGGATGCGGTAAACCTTCTTCTCGAAGAAGATCTTCTCCAGCGATGCCCAGTGCCACTCGGATTCGAGTTCATCCAGCTGGATGGTCAACTCCTGCTGGAAGAGATCCTTGGTGTGGAAGGCGTTGTAGCGCAGGATTTCGTCCACTCCCATAAAGTGCGGATGGCGGTCCTTGATCACGCAGGCGTTGGGCGAGATGGAGACCTCGCAGTTGGTAAAGGCGTAAAGCGCGTCGATGGTCTTGTCGGGCGAGACGTCGTTCTGCAGCTGGATGACGATTTCCACGCCGTCGGACGACATGTCGTCCACCTTCTTGATCTTGATCTTCCCCTTGTCGCTTTCGCGGATGATGGAGTCAATCAGGCTCTCAGTGGTTTGGCCGAAGGGAATCTCACGGATGGCCAGGGTGCGTTTGTCCACCTTTTCAATCCTTGCACGAACCTTGACCTTGCCACCGCGCAGGCCATTGTTGTATTTGGAGCAATCCATCAGGCCGCCCGTCGGGAAGTCCGGATAGAGTTCGAAGGGTTTTTCGCGAAGCGTTGCCACGCAGGCATCCAGCAGTTCGTTGAAGTTGTGCGGTAGAATCTTGACCGAGAGGCCTACGGCGATACCGTCCGTACCCTGCGCGAGCAGGAGCGGGAACTTCATGGGCAGCACCACCGGCTCTTTGTTGGCGCCGTCGTAAGAGGGAACGTACTGGGTGATCTTCTTGTTGAAGGCCACTTCTAGCGCGAACTTGCTCAAGCGGGCCTCAATATAGCGGGCCGCTGCGGCGGGGTCACCGGTATAGATGTTACCCCAGTTACCCTGGCAGTCAATGAGATAGTCTTTCTGACCCAAGCTCACGAGCGCATCCTTGATGGAAGCGTCGCCGTGCGGGTGGTATTTCATGGTGTCGCCCACGATGCCGGCAACCTTGTGGTAACGGCCGTCGTCGGCTTTCTCCATGGCATGAAGGATGCGGCGCTGCACCGGCTTGAGGCCGTCTTCGATGTGCGGAACGGCACGATCCAGGATCACGTAAGAGGCGTAGTCCAAGAACCAGTCTTTGTACATACCGGAGAGTTTGTAGCGGTTCTCCCCTTCGGCCACCAGCTTCTCATACTTTTGGGAAGTGGCGTCACCGGAGGCCTCTTCGTCGTCGACGGGTTCGTCTACAAACTCTTCTTCCGTCTCTTCCGCGACCGTCTCCAACTCCTCGTCCAACGAGGCGTCCATTGCGTCGTAATCTTCTTCTTTACTCATATCTCACTCCATGGTTAACTTCATGTCAATCAAGAATGTAACCGAACTTCTTCAGCTTGCGGGCATCTTCCCGCCAGTTCGGTTCCACCTTGACAAATATCTGCAAAAATACCTTTTTTTCAAAAAAAGCCTCCATATCGAGACGGGCTGCCGTAGCGGTTTTCTTCAGGGCCCGTCCCTGTGCGCCGATGATGATCCCCTTCTGGGAATCGCGCATCACGTTGATGACCGCGTCGATATCGTAGCGGTCCTCCCCCTCTTTGAATCGTTCAATCACTACCTCCGTGCAGTAGGGAATCTCCTTGGTGTAGTTCATCAGGATCTTCTCCCGGATGATTTCCGAGGCGAAGAAACGCATCGAACGGTCGGTGAAGGTCTCCCTGTCGTACCACGGCGGGTTCACGGGGAGCGCCCCGGTCACCGCTTCGAAGAGGTTGTCCAGATTGAACTTTTCCTGGGCGGAGATGGGGAAGATTTCAGCCGCCGGAACCAGTTCCTTCCACTCTTTCATCAGGTTCAGAACCTGTTCCTGCGTACCCAGATCGATCTTGTTAATGGCAATCAGCACCGGGCAGGTCACCTTGGAGAGTTTCTCCACGTACTCGCGGTTCTTGTCTTTCTTCTCCACGATATCCGTGACATAGAGGATCACGTCGGCATCGCCGATTGCGGTGTCTACGAAATCCATCATACTCTCCTGCAGCCGATAGCTCGGTTTCAGAATGCCGGGAGTGTCGGAAAAGACGGCCTGGTAGTCCGGGCCGTTCACGATACCCATGATGCGGTGGCGCGTGGTCTGCGCCTTGGCCGTCACGATGGAGAGTTTCTCCCCCACCAGGGCGTTCATCAGCGTGGATTTACCCACGTTCGGATTGCCGATGATATTGACGAATCCCGAGCGCATACGCTAGTCGAACTGGCCCATCTTGAAACGGGCGATTTCCGTGTCGGTGAGAAAGCGCCAGGTGCCGCGCGTGAGGGCCTTCTTGGTGAGGCCGGCAAAGTAGACGCGGTCCAGTTTGCGCACGTTGTAGCCCAGGTGCTCGAAGATGCGGCGCACGATCCGGTTGCGGCCCGAGTGGATCTCGATGCCCACCTGGCTCATGTCGTCGTCCACATAGGAAAGGGAATCCGCGTGGATTTCACCGTCTTCCAGCTCGATGCCCTTGATGATGGCGTCGAAGTCCGCCTTCTTGAGGTTCTTGTCCAGGAAGGCGTGGTAGATCTTGCGCGCACCAAAGGCCGGATGCGTGAGCTTGTCAGCCAGTTCGCCGTCGTTGGTGAACATCAGCACGCCGGTCGTGGCCTTGTCCAGGCGGCCCACCGGATAGACGCGCTGCGGGCACTCGGTATGCGAGATAAGGTCCATCACGGTCTTCTCCGCATGCGGATCGGACATCGTGGTCACGTAGCCCTTGGGCTTGTTCATCACCAGGTAGACCTTCTTTTCACCCTTGAGGCGGGTGCCGTTGAAACGGACATCGTCGTCCGGTTTCACCTTGACGCCCAGTTCCGTCACAATCTTGCCGTTGACCGTCACCAGCCCTGCCTGGATGAAATCATCCGCCTCGCGGCGCGAGCAGATGCCGGAATTGGCAATGAAACGGTTGAGCCGGAGGGTGTCGTCGGCCGTATAGACTTCAATCTTGGTTGCGGGTTTGCGGGAGCCGTTTTCGCGGCGGTGCTTCAGATAGCCTTCCGAATGCTGGAAACGCTTTTCAGCGGGTTTGGGTTCGGCAGCCGGCTTACGGCCTGCGGGCTTACGGTCCGCAAAGGGCTTGCGATCCGTAGCCTTCTTGCGGTCTGCAAACGGCTTTCTGTCGGCCGGTTTGTGATCGCCGTAGGTTTTCTTGTTTCCGAAAGATTTCTTTGCTCCGAAAGATTTCTTTTCGCCCGAAGACGCAGATGCGCCGGAAGCGCGACGCTTATAGGGTCCCTTTTTAGGGCTGTCGGCGCGGCCTGTCACAGGTGTGCGGCGACGATTTTTATTTTCCATGGAATCAATCAGTTTTTTCAAGGCGCAAATTTAGTTCAATCTGCAGAATTTTCCTACTTTTGAAGGTCTTTTGAAGAGGAGAAATGAGGATGAATGATCAATTCGGCTCCGCACTGGCCGCCATCAGGGCAAATCGCCTTCGTTCAGTGCTCACTATCAGTATCATCGCAATCGGTGTCACCGCCCTGGTCGGCATCGAGACGGCGATCGGCGTACTATCACGCCAGCTTTCGGACAGCTTCGGGCGGATGGGCAGCAGCACCCTCGCGCTGGTTCCGGAGGCGGAGGCGCGCCCCTTCTCGTGGCACGAAGCCGCAACCTTTGCCGACTCTTTCGCAACCGGCGAGGAAGGGCAGGTCAGCCTCAGCGCCGAGATTACCCCAATGGCCGTCGTTACGGCCGCCGGCAAGCGTACGGACCCGATGGTCTCCGTGGTCGCGGCTGATGCCGGCTGGCTGCCGGTTTCGAACCGGACGCTGGCGCTGGGGCGCAACTTCACGACCCGCGAATCGGCCTCGGGCAGCGCGGTCTGCCTGGTGGGTCACAGCCTGGCCCGCAAACTCTTTGGCAGCGATGCGGCCGCCGCGGGGAAAACGCTCTCGTTCAGCGGAATGCCCTACTCAATCGTGGGTGTGCTGGCCGCGCAGGGAACCCTGTTGGGCGGCGGTTCGGACTACACGCTGGTGCTGCCGCTGCAGGCCGGGCGCGAATGGCTGCCGGAAGATACGCAATGGCAGATTACGCTGCTGCCTCTCCCTGGTGCAGAAAGCTGGCTGGAAGAGTCGGCCCGGACCCGGATGCGGGCCCTTCGAAGAATTTCGCCCGGCATGCCGGACGACTTCCAGTTCCGCCGCAGCGACGCCATGAAGAGCCGGCTGGATTCCCTGGAGAAGAAACTCTCGATAGCCGCCCTCGCCATCGGGCTCATTACCCTGCTGGGAGCCGCCGTGGCATTGATGAACATCCTGCTGGTCTCCGTGAAGGAGCGCACCGGGGAGATCGGCCTGCGGAAGGCCCTTGGCGAACGGGTCGCCTCCATCCGGCGCAGTTTCCTGGCCGAATCGGTGCTGATTGGACAGATCGGAGGAGTAGCCGGGATTGTGTTGGGGCTTCTTGCCGGTGCCGGCGTTGCATTTGCGCTCGGCGGAGGCTGGCATGTTCCGTGGGGATGGCTGGCCGCCGCCCTGGGACTCTGCGTGCTGGTCAGCCTGCTCTCAGGCACGCTCCCCGCTCGCCGCGCCGCCGCCCTTCAGCCGGTGGACGCCCTCCGCAACCGCTGATTAGTCAGATATGCGGTTCCAATAGACCTTTTCTCCGATGCCCAGGACCGTACCCTTGAGGCAGAGGCGGCCGTCCTCGGTAAACCAGGCCGTCACATTAACGCGGATACCGCGCTGCGGGTCGTAGATTTTGGAATCACCCCACTGCTTCTTGTCGGCCTTGTACTTCAGGTCGCGGATCAGCACCACCTGGTCGCTGGGGGTGTTGCGCAGGGATTTGTCCGGGTTCTTCTTGTCATAGGCGCGCTCGCCCGTCTTGGGATCGTTGGGGTTGGCCAACCAATAGATCTGGGCCTTATAGCTGCCATCCGCATTCTTGGTAATCTGAACACGGTAGGCGTCGTTCCCCTGAACCGATTCATATTTACCGATAACGCTATCGGCGGAGTCGTTCAACTTATTCTGTGCAAAGGCGTTATAGCCGACAAACATAGCAGCCAAAATCGCCATCAGGGTGATGATTCTCTTCATAAAGTGTTTTCGTTTTAAAGGTTAAAACAGCGTAGTCTTGTCCTTGATGTCGCGGACGCGCAGCTGGATGTTGGCAATGCCGCGGTAGTAGTTCTCCGCGATCGAGTAGCAGATGTCCACCGGATTGCCGGCCTGCATGTGCTCGAAGTGGTCGGAGAGATTGAAGGCGATGGCCGAAATGTGGCGGTAGGGCTCGTCTTCCTGAATCAGCTCCAGGCGCAGGTGCTTAAGCGTGCCGGAATCAGCGGAGCCCACCTTGCGGCCGTTGCCGTTGTCGTAAACGTTCTCCGTGACGAACACCGGCGAAGCGTTGCCGGGGCCGAAAGGCTGGAACGACTTGAGCAGGCGGAAGAACTTCGGAGTGATCTGCTTGAAGTCCAGGTAGGAGTCGATGTCGATCACCGGGGTCAGCTGGGCGTCAGCAATCTTGGCGGCCACGAAAGCCTCGAAGCGGTCGCAGAATTCGGGGAAGTTCTCCTCGCGGATGGTGAGGCCGGCCGCGTAGGTATGGCCGCCGAAGTTCTCCAGCAGGTCTGCGCACGACTCGATGGCCTCGTAGAGGTCGAATCCCGCCACGGAACGGGCGGAACCGGTGATGAAGCCGTTGGATTTGCTCAGCACGATGGTCGGGCGATAGTAGGCCTCCACCAATCGGGAAGCCACGATTCCCACGACGCCTTTGTGCCAGTTCGGATTGTAAACCACGGTCGACTTCTTCTCCTCGAAGCCCGGGATGTGCTTGACCATCTCCAGCGCCTCTTCCGTGATTTCGCGGTCAATGCGCTTGCGGTCGTCATTGTGGGCGTTGATGGCAGCACCGATCTCCAGTGCATCCTCGTCATCGCGGGCAGTAAGCATATCCACTGCCGTACGACCCGACTCCATTCGGCCGGCCGCATTGATGCGCGGACCAATCTTGAAGACGATTTCGTCAATCGTGATATTGTGTTTCTCCAGGCCGGAGAGTTTGATGACGGACATCAGGCCCTTGCGGGGGTTCTCGTTGAGTTGCTTGAGGCCGTAGTAAGCCAGCACACGGTTCTCGCCGGTCACCGAGACCAGGTCGGAAGCGATACTGACCACCAGCAGGTCGAGCAGCGGGAAGACCTTCTCGAAGGGAATGTCGTATTTCTTGGCATAAGCCTGGACCAGTTTGAAGCCCACGCCACAACCGGAAAGGTCGTCGAAGGGATAGTGACAGTCTTCACGCTTGGGGTCCAGCACCGCCACTGCGGCGGGCAGTTCCTCGTCGGGCAGATGGTGGTCGCAGATGATCACGTCGATGCCAAGGCCCTTGGCGTATTTAACCTTCTCCACGGCCTTGATGCCGCAGTCAAGGGTGATGATCAGCGTGCAGCCGTGCGACTTGGCACAGTCGATACCCTTGTAGGAGAGGCCGTAGCCCTCGTCGTAACGGTCCGGGATGTAGTATTCGAGTTTGTCCGTGTAGTCGCGCAGGAAGGTGTAGACCAGCGAAACGGCGGTGGTGCCGTCCACGTCGTAGTCACCGTAGATGAGAATCTTTTCCCCTTTGGTAACGGCCGTATGCAACCGCTCGACGGCGGCTTCCATATCTATCATGAGGAACGGGTCATGCAACATCGAGAGGTCGGGCCGGAAGAACTCCCGCGCCTTCTCGAAGGTGTCGATGCCACGCTGTACCAGCAGGTTGGCCAAAACCTGGTCAATTCCCAACTCCGTCGACAGCTGTCGGACGACCGCCGGGTTCCCCTGTTCCTTGACTATCCACTTCTTTTCCATAATCGTGCAAAGGTAGCATTTTTTTGCTATTTTTGCAATCTGTAAATGATAACTGAAACTACCGTATGGAAATACAGGATTTGAATGAACAGGAGCTGAACCGCAGGGCCTCTTTGAATGCACTTAGGGAGTTGGGAATCGACCCCTATCCGGCTGCTGAATACAGAGTAAATGCGAACAGCGCGCAGATCAAGGCGGAGTTCGACCCGGAAAAGGGCAACTTCGCGGACGTGGCCATCGCCGGCCGAATGATGAGCCGCCGCATCATGGGTGCGGCCTCCTTCATCGAACTGCAGGACGAACAGGGCCGTATCCAGGTTTATGTGAAGCGCGACGAAATCTGCCCGGGCGAAGACAAAACAATGTACAACACCGTCTTTAAGAAGCTGCTGGACATCGGCGACGTGATCGGCATCCGCGGTTTCGCGTTTTACACGCAGACGGGCCAACTCTCCATCCACGCCAAGGAACTCACGGTGCTGAGCAAGTCGCTGCGCGTGCTGCCTATCGTCAAGGAGCAGGACGGAAAGGTGTTCGACGCCTTTGCAGACCCCGAACTCCGTTACCGCCAGCGCTATGTGGACCTGATCGTCAATCCGCAGGTACGGGAAGTTTTCATCAAACGCGCAAAGATCGTGGCCACGATGCGCGAATACTTCAACGAAGCCGGCTGCCTGGAGGTAGAGACTCCGATTCTCCAGAGCATCCCGGGCGGTGCAACGGCACGTCCCTTCATCACACACCACAACGCGCTGGATATCGACCTCTATATGCGTATCGCCAACGAGCTCTACCTCAAGCGCTTGATCGTGGGTGGATACAACGGTGTATACGAGTTTGCCAAGGATTTCCGCAACGAGGGCATGGACAAGACCCACAATCCCGAGTTCACTTGTATGGAGATCTATGTGGCCTACAAGGACTATATCTGGATGATGGCTTTCGTGGAGAAGATGCTCGAGAAGATCGCGCTGAATGTCAATGGCACCACCCAGGTCAATATCGCCGGCAACGAAATCGACTTCAAGGGTCCTTACCGCCGCCTTCCCATCCTGGAGGCCATCAAGGAATACGCCGGCGTGGATGTCAAGGGAATGGACGAGGAGCAACTGAGGGCCACTTGCAAGAAGCTGAAAGTGGAGATTACCCCCTCCATGGGCAAAGGCAAACTGATTGACGCCATTTTCGGCGAATACTGCGAAAAGAACCTGGTGCAGCCCACCTACATCATAGACTACCCGGTGGAGATGTCGCCGCTGACCAAGCGTCACCGCAACGACCCTACCCTCACCGAGCGTTTCGAACTCTTTGTCTGCGGCAAGGAGCTGGCCAACGCCTACTCCGAGTTGAACGACCCGATCGACCAGTTCGAGCGGTTCCAAGAGCAGGCACGCCTCAAGAGCAAGGGCGACGACGAGGCGATGTTCATCGACATGGACTTCGTCCGCGCCCTCGAATATGGCATGCCGCCGACCTCCGGTCTGGGAATGGGAATCGACCGCCTCACCATGTTCATGACGGGACAGACCACCATCCAGGACGTCCTCTTCTTCCCGCAGATGCGGCCTGAAAAGTAGTTCGCGATGGCTGAGGCGCTCACCATAACCTCGCTCAAAAATCCGAAAATCAAGGATTTGCTATCGCTCTCGGAGAAATCCAAGGAGCGGCGCGAACGCAGTCTCTTCGTAGTGGAGGGAGCGCGCGAGGTGTCACGCGCACTGGCCGCCGGTTATGAAGCCGAAACCCTCTTTGTCTGTGAAGCCTACTTAAGCGAACCGCTCGCGGTAGAGCCGGACAAGGTATTTTCTGTCTCGAAAGAGGTTTATAAACGCATCGCCTACCGTGGCGGCACCGAAGGGGTCGTCGCTGTCCTGCGGACCCAAGACCGCTCGCTCGATGAACTCTCTCTGCGCGAGAATCCGCTGATTCTCGTGCTCGAAAGCGTGGAGAAGCCAGGCAATATCGGAGCCGTGCTCCGGAGCGCCGACGCCGCCGGAGTGGACGCCGTGCTGGTCTGCGACCCGCTCACCGACCTCTACAATCCGAACCTGATTCGCGCCAGCCTGGGCGCCCTTTTCTCAGTCCCGACCCTCTGCTGCACCTCGCAGGAGGCAGCGACCTGGCTAAAGCGCCACAAAATCGCTATCCTGACGGCACAGCTGCAGGATTCCGAACTCTATTACAACACGGATATGACACGCGGAACCGCCCTGGTGATGGGCACCGAAGACCGCGGCCTCTCCCCTTTCTGGCGCGAGCAGGCAGATGCCCATATCCGCATCCCAATGGCTGGCATGATGGACTCCCTCAACGTGTCCGTCTCCGCTGCAATTCTCTGTTTTGAGGCGGTCCGCCAAAGAAATTGCCGATGAAACGGTTCGGTCTCATCGGGCATCCAATTGCCCACAGCCTCAGCCCTGCCATGTTCCGCTCCGCCTATCCGGAGTGGGGCTACGACTTGATTGATACCCAAGATTTTGAAGAGGCGTGGCGCACCTTTGTGGATGGCTACGATGCAGTCAATGTCACCGCCCCCTTCAAGTTGCAGGCTTTTGCCCGCGCCGATGAATCGGACACCGTCACCAGGCAGATTGGTGCCGCCAACATTTTGCTCAAGCAGGATGGCCACATCAAGGCGCTGAATACCGATTTCTGGGCCGTCTGCCAGTTGTTGCGGCTCAATATGCCCCCGCTCGAAACGCCCCGCGTGCTAGTGGTTGGATGCGGAGGCGCCGGCCGCTCGGCCGCCCTGGCGGCAACCAATCTCCACCTGGAAACCGTCGTAGCCAACCGCGATTTCGATAAGGCTGCGCGCTATTGCCGCGAGGCCGGCGGCATGGAACCGATGGCGCTAGACCAGGCCGCGGAGCATCTCCATGAATTTGGCATCGTAATCTATACGCTTCCCCTCGAGGTTCCCCTCGCCCGTCAGATTCTCGAACGACCGGAAACCATCATTCTGGAGGCCAATTATCTAGACCCGTGTTTAAGCGGGCCCAACTACATCTCTGGCAAACAGTGGCTCGTGGCGCAGGCTGCGGCCGGTTTTAGGGTAATGACGGGTAGGATTCCCGATTGGGATCGTCTTCATTACGTATTGTAAAACTAAAACCTCCAAATTCATGGAACAAAGCTTTTTTTTGCGGTAATTCAGGCCGCCATCCTCTTCACATTCATCTCCATTACCATCGCATTCGTACTGAGCCGTCATCGGCGTATCACGCTGGAAAGACGACTGCTGCAGCGCCGGGCTCAAGAAGCACAGGTCAAACTCGCAATCGACTCTCTGATGGAACTCCTGCGAATCATCATCGACTCTGCATTACTCAGCAACTGCCGGCCCGAAGTACTGGCCCGCGACCTGCAAAACCGGCTCTCAAAAACAATCGGCGAAGAGGGCAGCCTGGTAAAAGATTGCCGCCTCTTTGCCAATGTCCGCTTCAATGGATTAGCCGACTATCTGGAACAGCATTTCCCACTCCTCAACCGCGAAGAAATCCTGCTCTGCTGCTGTTATTGCCTGGGGCTCCCCACAGACGACCTGCGCTACCTGTTGAAACATGAAAACAACAACAGCCTCTACAACCGGAACAGCCGTATCCGCAAGAAACTTGGCATTACAAATCAGCGAATTACGGTGGATAACTTCCTCTATGAACTGACGCTCCAACTCGAAAAAGAACGCGTGGAAAGAGATTATTTCGAATTGCGAAAAAAATAATATATCTTTGCTTGCTAATGAACGTAAGTATATAAAAGCTATAAGATATGTCCATCAACAAAGTCATCCTCGTCGGCAATGTGGGCAAAGACCCTGAAGTCCGGCATCTTGAAGGCGGCGCATCCGTCGCCTCATTCACTCTGGCCACCACCGAACGCTATCGTGACAAGAACGGCCAGTCACAGGAACTCACCGAATGGCACAACATCGTCGCTTGGCGGCAGTTGGCCGACCTGGCAGGCAATTTCATCCACAAAGGCTCGCAGATCTACGTGGAAGGCCGTATCCGTACCCGCTCGTGGGATGACCAGAATGGCCAGAAGCGCTACCAGACTGAGATCCTGGCAGACGTGATCCAGTTGCTTGGCCGCAAGGCTGAGAGCCCTACCCCTACGGGTGGCGCTTACATTGAAACCGCCCCTCCGGCACCGCGTCCGGCAGTTGCTCCGGCTCCCGCTCCCCGTCCGGCCACGACGCCCATTATCTCTTCTGAAGATCTCGCCCAGGATGACGGGACCGATGATCTTCCGTTCTGATTGCACGCGAAATAAAACGAACACTCCATAACATGAAAAATCGAATTGCATTTGCCCTGATGCTCGTCTGCACAGTGATGTTCTCAATGGCATCCAGTTGCGAGAAAGATCCCGGCCCAAAGCCTGACGAAGAAGACGCCCTGATCGTCCGTTACGGTCTGAGCAACTGCTATCTCGTAGACACGCTCTCGACTTCCGTCTCTTTCGACGTCAAGGCTTATCCGGTCTATGCAAAGAACCACATTACCGTCACCAAGACGGAAGACACGCAGGCCGTTCCCGCCGCTTCGGTCCAGATTCTCTGGCTTGAAGACGGACTGACGTTCGACGCCCCCACCATCAGTGACAAAGTGGTGACGGTTTCCAACATCAGCGGCTATGGCAACGGTTTGGTCGGTATCTACGATGCAGAGAACAACCTCCTCTGGTCCTACCATATCTGGCGTCCAAAGGACGACCCCACTCAGGTGCTTCGTTTCGCCTCGATGGGTGCGTATGTGATGCCGATGGCGCTGGGCGCTACGGAAATCTGGGACGGCGAACCGGTTATCAGCAAGAAGCATCCGAACTACGCCGCTACGGCCGGTCTCTACTACCAGTGGGGCCGCAAAGACCCGCTGGGCCGTGCAGACCTGCGCACCGACGCTGTAGCCACCATTCCTACCCGCAGGTCGGACAATAGCCTGATTAACTGGGAATTGGATACCATCAACAACCTGGCTATCCTCACGCCGTTTATCGAGGCTAAGCGCGATGAGTTGCTTGCCAAGGACGGCATCAATCTCGCCTCCCTCACGGATAGCGAGCGCGCAGCCAAGCTGGAGGAGTACACCACCACGGCCCGCACCTCCATCGACCAGATCGGCATCTTAACCACTTATGCCGCCCAGCATCCTACCACCTTCATCAAGAGCGTGGGAAAAGAGACTGGAACCGGTTGGTATTATTACGATCTCTCCAAGTACAACAAGACGCTCTGGTATGAGCTTAAGTCCTGCTATGACCCCTGCCCGGAAGGCTACATGCTGGTCAATGCCAACGTACACCGCGGCTTCCTCAACAAGTCCACCTCGCAGTACGATGACAAAGGCAATGAGATCACGGACTACACCGCAGAGACTTACGAGGAGATCAACGCTACCAATAAATACATAAGCACCTACAAGGGTTTCAATTTCCTCTATTTCGGCTCTATCGACTCTACCAAGACCACTTTGTACACGGCAGCCGGTTATCGTGCCGGCACCACCGGTGTTATCACCGCGCCGGGCACGGAAGGTCGTTACATTGGCTATACCTCCACCAATTCTTACTACTGCCGTACGCTCCATTTCCGCAACAAATGGCTGCGTGCCCGCTGGGGTTACTACATTGGCGGAACGGCCGGAACAGTCCGCTGTATGGTTGAGATGAAGTACAGTGATGATGAATAAAAGAAAAGGCGCCTCGCGGCGCCTTTTCTTTTTTATCAGATCTCTGATTATTTCTCCTTCTTAATGTTCGGGAGTTCCAATCCGTAGCCTTTTCTGCGGTCTTCTTTCTTGAGCAGAAGGCTGAAGAAGAAGGCCAGGACGCCAAAGCTTGAGAAGACAATCATCGGGACCAGGTAGCCACCGGTTGACTGGCGGAGCGAACCAATGATCATCGGCACGAAGCAAAGGCCCACGTTCTGGACCCAGAAGATCAGGCAGTAAGCACTACCCAGAATCTTCTCGTCAATAATCTTGGGGACCGACGGCCAAAGAGCCGCAGGAACGAGCGAGAAGCTCACGCCCAGCACCACGATCAACAGAACTGCCAGCCATTTATACGGGAAGAGCGGCAGCAAGAAGGCGAAGCTCAGGTGGCAAACAATCATGATGATGGAACCAAGCATCAGCATCGTAGCGCCCTTGCCCTTGTAATCCAGGAAGATACCCAGGAACGGCGTAAGGCACATGGCCAGAATCGGGAAACAACTGAAGAGGCGGGCCGCCACAGAAGCGTCTATCAGCAGCGTCTCCTCCAGGAAGTTGGTAGCGTAACGCTGGAACGGGAATATAGCGCTGTAGTAGAGCACGCAGAGCAGTGCCACAATCCAGAACATCTTGCTTTTGAAGATAGCGCCCAGGTCGCGGACGTGGAATTCGTCTTCCGGCGATTTTTCGTCGGTTGCCTGGCCTGCTTCCACCAACTGGCGGTCGAACTTGCTGTCCATCACGCCAAAGATGATGAAGTTGATCAGGCCGATGCAGAGCAGCGCGCCGCAGAAACCGAGCGGAGCGAGCACGGAGCCGTTGAAACGGGCGGAGATAATCGGAGCAATCCACATCACGGCGAAGACACCGAGACGGGCGATAGCCATCTCGAGGCCCATTGCAAGCGCCATCTCTTTGCCCTTAAACCACTTGGCCAGAATCTTGGAGACGTTGGTACCCTCCATTTCGCAGCCGCAGCCAAAGATCATAAAACCGAGTGAAGCCAGTTTTGCGCTACCGGGCATCGAGACCCACCAGGAGCCGAGCCAGTTGCAGAAGGCCGTGGTCTGGAACCAATCCGTGATGGCCACGTACTTGATGGCAGCGCCAAGCACCATCAGACCGGCGGAAAGCACGCCGGAGAAGCGTACGCCCAGTTTGTCCAGGATGATGCCGGCAATCAGCAGGAAGCCGACCACGTTCAGGATATATTCGGAGGCGGCGTAGGTGCCGAACACGCTGCTGTTCCAGCCGAGGTTGGACTCGACGAGGGACTTGAGCGGGGACATCACGTCCACGAACATATAGGCGAAGAACATCATCGACGCCACAAGGATGAGGACGGTCCAGCGTGCGACCGGACTGTCGTTCATCAATTTTTGAAGTTTTGCAGTCATACTTATAATATAATAGTTGTTTCGTCAGGATTCGACGGGCGAATTTAAGGATTTTTTCCCAAGTTGGGAATTAAGTAGTACTTTTGCACTGATATGGCTTTGCTGGAACACATCGATTCCCCCGCGGACATCCGGAACCTTTCGGATGAGGAACTCCGCACCCTCTGCCAGGAGCTGCGTGACTACATCGTAGAATGCTGCGCGGAGAATCCGGGCCATATCGGATCCAGCCTGGGAGCCGTGGAGATCGCCGTGGCAGTCCACAAGGTCTTCGACACGCCGGAAGACCACCTAATCTGGGATGTAGGCCACCAGGCATACGCCCACAAGATTCTGACCGGCCGGCGCGAAGCCTTCCGGAACAACCGCAAATTGGATGGCCTGAGCGGCTTCCCCAAACGCAGCGAAAGCCCCTATGACGCTTTCGGAACCGGCCACTCCTCCACCTCCATCTCAGCCGCTCTCGGCATGGCCGTGGCAGACAAACTGCAAGGCAAGCAGCGCCACACGATCGCCGTGATTGGAGACGGGGCAATGACTGGCGGCCTCTCCTTTGAAGGGCTCAACAACGCCGGTAGCCTGAAGACCGATCTGCTGGTGATTCTCAACGACAACCAGATATCGATTGACCACAACACCGGCGCCCTCCACAACTATCTGGTCCGCTTCACCACGAGCCAGCGCTACAACAGGCTGAAGCGCAAGGTCTGGAACACGATGGGCGAAGGCCACAGCCGCAATTTCCTGCAGCGGGTGGTTAAAGGGCTCAAACGTGCCCTATTCCGCCATCAGGGCGACACCATCAATCTTTTTGATGCGATGGGATTCCGCTACTTCGGTCCAATCGATGGCAACGATATTATAAGGATGACGCGCACGCTCGAGCGTATCAAGGACATTCACGGCCCAATCCTGCTCCACGTCATCACC
>JBGUJZ010000034.1:0-52982 GCA_045114175.1 Bacteroidales bacterium
GGTTCCGTTAAACTCTTCTATGTCAAGCGCTTCTCCTTTGAACTGAACAATTCGGTCACCCCGGTGAGCTTCATTGCCGAGGAGCCGGGCTCCAAGTTTATCGCCCTGAGCGATGACGACTTCCCGCAGATCAAGGTTACCTACAAGGCGAAGGCAAAACGTGAGCCCGAGGCTATCGATGTGGATGAATTTGTGGAGAAGAAGGGCTGGCGCGCCAAGGGCCGCCGTGTGGGCAACACCGACGTGAGCAAGGCCGAATTCATCGAGCCGCTTGAGAAGGAGCTTCCGGAAGAACCGGAAGTTTCTGAAAATGAGCCGGAAACCCCTACCGCAGAGCCTGTTTTTGAGGCACCTGCAGCACCTGCTCCCCAAGAACCCGTGGTAGCTCCGCTTCCGCAGGGCGATCCTTACGAACCTACACTTTTCTAAGGCGATGATTCTCGCGCTGTGCGGTTTCATGGCTTGTGGCAAGACCACCCTGGGCAGGGCGGTCGCCGAGCGTTTAGGCATTTCTTTCGTGGATTTGGACGAGGAGATTACCCGCCGCACCGGCCAGGTCGTCAGCGAAATTCTTGATAAACAGGGCGAAGCGGCCTTCCGTATCATTGAGCGCGAAGCCCTTTCTGCGGTGCTTTACCGAGAGCGTGACGCCATTCTCTCACTGGGCGGCGGTACGCTGTTGTTGCCTGAAAATCGGCAGCTGCTGCGCGCCAAGTGCCGCGTCCTCTGGCTGCAAACGGCCGAGGCTCAACTGCTGGAATGGCTGGCAGAAGAGCCCCGTCCGCTCTCCCGCGGCCGCTCGGTGGAGGAGCTCCGCGCCCTGACGACAGCACGCGAACCTCTCTATCGTGAGTCGGCCCATCGGACCTATGTTCCCTGGCAGGCTGATTTCGAGACGGATATTCTCCAGGTGGAAAAGATTTATAGGGATGAACGCGCCGCTTTCCGTCCCGCCATTTCAGTCTATCTGGGCTCACACCCCGGGGCTGATGCTTCGTTTGGTGAGAATGCCTTCGCATTGGGTGCACGGCTGGCCAAAGAGGGCTATCGGTTGGTTTACGGAGGCTCCAATGTTGGCACCATGAAGTCCCTGGCGGACGGCTGCCTTTCAGCACACGGAATCGCCTACGGCGTCTTCCCGCGCGGTTTTAACGGTTATCCGGAGGATGCCTGGCATCGCAAGGGAAACCTGCTTCGCGAAGATCTGAGCGAAGTCTTTTTCACGGCCGACCTGCCGGAGCGCAAACGGCTGATGGAGACCTTGAGCGACGCCTGCATCGCCCTCCCGGGCAGCTGGGGCACGCTGGACGAACTCTTCTGCTACGCCGCCAACTCCAAGCTCCGTTTCAACGGCGGCAAGCCCCTCTTCGTCTTCAACGAGAACGGCTACTACGATCCTCTCATCGAGCAGATTGCCCGCATGCAGGAGGGCGGCTTCATAGACCGCAACCTGCTCTGCTTCTGCAACACGCTGGACGAACTCTTCGCCGCGCTGGCGGAAATCTAACAGCGGTTATTTCAGTTTGAAAATATAGGTGATGGAACCCTTCTGGAGTTCCTGGCCGGCGGCGACGGGGCTGAAGCGGGCCTTCAGGGCGGCCTGGCGGGTGTTTTCGCGCAGGACGGCGCTGCTGATGTTGGTGTGCTGCACGTCAATCTCGGCGCGCTCCACCTTGCCCTCGTGATTGACCCAGATGAAGACGGTAATCATGCCGCGGTCCTGCACGTCATAGGAGGGCAGGGGCAGGTCACCCACCGGGTCGCGGCCATAAAGCCGGGCATGCGGTGCGCCGTCAGTGGGACCATTAGACGTGAGGCCGTGGCTGTGACCTTCGCTCATCTCGTCGGAAGCGTCGCGGGCTACCTGCGGCGCCAGGGTATCTTTCTTGCGGTTGTCCGTTGCGGAGAAGAGGGCACGGCGATTGATCTCCTTGGGCTTGACTGGTTCGGGCGTTTCCACGTCACCATCCGGTCCGGGCGTGGCCTCCACCGCCTCATTCGGTTTAGGCTCCTCTACCTTGACGGGGGCTTCTGCCTTTTTGACGGGGTTCTCCGGGAGCTCCGGTTCCGGCTCCGGGCTGCGCAACTCTTCAGAAGAGCCTACCTCGATAGGCTTCAGCTCCTCTTCCGGCGGGAATTCCATGGTGATGGCCTTCTCCTCCGGCGGAGGATAAATGTATTTAAGCCCGGAATGGACCGTGTAAAAAGCCAGCCCACCGTGGAACAGTACGGTGAGTGCAACGCCGAAAATGACGGGCTTGTTGGTCTGCTTCATTCCGGAGCTCTTTGAGCGGCTGCCGGATTACTCCGGCGAGGTCGCCATAATCACTTTGTAGCGGTTTCGCTTGGCGATATTCATCAGTGCCACGACCTCCTTGACGGGGACCGATTCGTCGGCATAGATGGAGAAGGTGGGGTCTTCCTGACCCTCGAGCAGCTCCTGAACGGCTGGCTCAATCTCGCTGAAAAGCACCGGCTTCTGGCTGCCGTTGATGTGGTAGGAGACCACGTCCGGCCCCTTTTCAGGGTAGTGCTTGATGGAGACGCTCACCGTGGCCTTAGCCGATACCTGACCCGTGCTCTTGGGGAGCAGCAGTTTCAGGGCGTTCGGGTTGACCAGGGTGGAGGTCACCAGGAAGAAGATGAGCAGCAGGAAGACGATGTCTGTCATGGACGACATCGAGATGCTCGCGTCAACCTTGGTTAAACGTTTGATGGCCATATTCCTGCAGTTTTATTCAGCTTCCGGGGTCTGCTCCTGCTTGGTGAGGGCGGTGTCGAGGAATTCCACGGTGGTGTTCTCCATCTTGAAGACCAGGTTGGAGATGCGGGAGGTGAGGTAGTTATAGCCGAAGTAGGCCAGAATACCCACGATCAGACCGCCCACGGTGGTGATCATGGCGGTGTAGATACCGCCGGAAAGGAGCGAGATATCCACGTTGCTGCCAGCCTGAGCCATATTGAAGAAGGCCTGCACCATACCGATTACGGTACCGAGGAATCCAATCATCGGGGCGCCGCCGGAGATGGCTGCCAGGATAGGGAGACCCTTTTCCAGACGTGCGACCTCCAGGTTACCGACATTCTCTACGGCTGCCTGTACCTCGGAGAGCGGCTGGTCCATCCGGGTGATACCTTTGTCCACCATCCGGGCAATCGGGGAATCATTGCGTTTGCAGAGGGCGCGCGCGGAGCGAACCTTGCCTTCCAGGATATAGTCCTTGATGTCTTTCATGAAGTTCTTATCGATCTGTCCGGCCTTGTGGATCGCCCACCATTTGCTGCCGAAGATATAGATGGCAATGATGGAGAGGATGAGCAGGACGATCATCAGCCAGCCGCCCTTGGCGGCCATCTTGAAGATGGAGAACGAGAGTTCTTCGCTGGCTTGGAGCATGGTAAAAAGCATATTGATACGATATTAAATTGTTTTCAAAGGGTAGGGGTACGCAATCTCTTCCAAAAACAGTGCCTCTCCGGGCACGGACTGGCCGGCGCTGCAGCGGTCGTGCGCTGCCAGCACTTCGTCTATCCACGCCTCGTCGTGGCGGCCGCGGCCAATCTCCAGCAGGGTGCCTACCATCGCGCGGACCATGTTGCGCAGGAAGCGGTTGGCCGAGACGGTGAAGACCAGATGAGTGTCGTCAATCCGGCCCCAGCGGGCCTCGCTCACCTGACAGAGCGACGTGCCGTTGTCACTGCCGGTCTTTTCCAGCGAAGTGAAGTCGTGGGTGCCTACAAGCCGGGCTGCAGCGCGGTTCATGGCCTCTACATCCAGCGCGTAAGTATATAGGTAAGAGAAGCGTGCAAAAGGGTCTTTGGCGGTGTGCAGATAGTAGCGATAGGTGCGGCTCACGGCATCGTAGCGGGCATGTGCGCCTTCCGGGACGGAAAAGATGCCAAAAACACAGATTTCTTTGGGCAGTATGGCATTTATTTTGCGTACCGTTTGGTTCGGCTCTTTGATTTCCTCTGCCGTCAGGTCGAAGTGTGCTACGTAGTACCGTGCGTTGACCCCGGCGTCCGTCCGACCGGCTCCGGTCACCTCCACCTTCTCTCCGAAGGCAATGGAGAGCGCCCGTTCCAGTTCTCCCTGGACGCTGGTCACACCGGGTTGCGACTGCCATCCGCAGAACGGCGAACCGTTGTAGGAGAGGGAGATGAAGAATCGCATAAAAGTGTTAATTTTGCACGGATACAACCGACAAATTTACAAAACATTTTAAACATAAAATATGGATAGCGTAAACATTAAAGAACTTAATGAGCGTATCGAAAAGGAGAGCGCGTTCGTAGAGGCCATCACCCTGGAGATGAACAAGGTGATCGTGGGTCAGAAGCCGCTGGTAGAGAACCTGCTGATTGGTCTGTTGGCGAATGGACATATTCTCCTGGAGGGTATGCCGGGTTTGGCTAAAACGCTGGCAATCAACACGCTTGCTCGCATTATGGATGCCAAATTCAGCCGAATCCAATTTACGCCGGACCTCTTGCCGGCCGATGTCGTAGGTACGATGATCTACAGCCAGAAGAGCGAGCAGTTCCAGATTAAGAAGGGCCCTGTCTTCGCCAACTTCATTTTGGCCGATGAGATCAACCGTTCCCCGGCCAAGGTACAGTCCGCCCTGCTGGAAGCCATGCAGGAGCGTCAGGTGACCATCGGCGACGAGACTTTCAAACTGCCGGAGCCTTTCCTGGTAATGGCTACCCAGAACCCGATCGAGCAGGAGGGTACCTACCCGCTGCCCGAGGCGCAGGTGGACCGTTTCATGCTCAAGGTGGTGGTCTCCTATCCCAAGAAAGAGGAGGAGAAACTCATCATCCGCATGAACAACCTGCACGAGTTCCCGCAGCCTGCAACCGTGCTCAAGCCGGAAGATATCATCCGTGCCCGTGAAGTGGTCCGCGACGTCTATATGGACGAAAAGATTGAGAAATACATTGTGGATATCGTCTTTGCCACCCGTCATCCGGAAGATTACGAGCTTGCGAAGCTGAAGGATATGATCTCCTATGGCGGTTCGCCGCGTGCCAGCATCTCCCTCTCGCTGGCAGCCAAGGCTTATGCCTTCATCAAGCGTCGCGGCTACGTCATTCCGGAGGATGTGCGCGCCGTCTGCTACGATGTGCTGCGTCACCGCATTGGCCTGACCTACGAGGCAGAGGCTGAGAACGTCACCACGGAAGAGATTATCTCCGAGATTCTTAATGCCGTAGAGGTTCCGTAATGGATAGCAACGAATTGCTCAAGAAGGTCCGCAAGATTGAGATACGGACGAAGGCGCTCTCCCACCAGATCTTTGCCGGAGAATACCACTCCGCGTTCAAGGGCAGGGGTATGGCCTTCAGCGAAGTACGTGAGTACCAGTACGGTGACGATGTTCGCAATATGGACTGGAACGTCACCGCGCGGCTCCGTGCCCCGTATGTCAAGGTCTTTGAGGAGGAGCGCGAGCTGACCGTGATGCTGCTGGTGGATGTCAGCGGCTCGCGGCTCTTTGGTACGACGGGGCGCTCCAAACGCGAACTGTTGGCCGAAATCGCCGCTGTGCTCTCCTTCTCCGCCTCCATCAACAACGACAAGGTGGGCGCGCTCTTCTTCAGCAGCAAAGTTGAGAAGTTCATCCCGCCCAAGAAGGGGCGCAGCCACCTGTTGCGCATCATCCGCGAGTTGCTCGAGTTTGAGCCGCAGGAACAGGGGACAGATATCGGCGAGGCGCTTCGCTTCCTGACGAATGCCATCAAGAAGCGTTGCACCGCCTTTCTGCTCTCCGACCTGCTGGATGTGGATGCGCAGGGCAATCCGCGTTACGAGGATGCCCTGAAGATTGCCGTGGGACGCCACGATCTCTCCGCTATCGGCGTGTATGATCCGCGCGAGCGGGAGCTGCCCAATGTGGGGCTGGTGCATGTGCGTGATGCAGAGACCGGTAAACAGTTGTGGGTGGATACCGCTTCGTCCGCCGTCCGCCGCAGCTATGCCCGCTGGGGCGCTACGGCCGATGCCAATACCACCCGGTTGCTCCACCGCTACAAGGTGGATTCAGTCCGGATCGGTACGGATAGTGATTATGTCAAGGATTTGATTTCGTTCTTCAAAAGCAGAACCTAGCAGATGAAACGATTGATACTTTTCATAGGTGTATTGCTTGCAGGGCTTCAGGCCTTCGCGCAGGAGGAGCCGCAGTTGCAGAGCCGTCTGAGCCGCGATTCCATTCTGATTGGCGATCAGGTCCGCTGGAGCGCGTCGCTTCGGCTTGTGCCCGGTGAGGAGTGCTTCTTTGAAAAACCCGACGAACCGGTCGCCGAAGGACTCGAGACGATAGAAGGGTTCGCCATAGATACGGTCAAACAGAACCGCAAACACCTGGATGTAGAGTGCCACATGACGCTGACGGCCTTCGAGGCGGGTAGTTATTTCCTACCGCCGCTCCTGGCCCAGATTCAGCGCACGGACGGCAGCGTAGATACGCTTTTCATAGACGGCCCCATCCTGGAGGTAGCCACGATGCCCATCGACACCGCTACCTTCCAGCCTTTCGACATCAAGCGGCAGATCCGTTATCCGCTGACCTTTGGCGAAGTGGCTCCCTGGGTGTTGGGCGTGCTGGTTTTTGCCGCCCTGGTCGTGTTGCTGGTGCGCTTTATCCGTTATCGCCGCGACAATCGCGATTTCTTTGGCCGGCCCAAGGTGAGCGATCCGCCGCATGTGGTGGCGCTTCGCGACTTGGACAAGATCCGCAGCAAACAACTGTGGCAGAACCATCGCCAGAAGCAGTTCTATACGGAAGTGACCGACACGCTGCGTCAGTATATGGCCTCTTTCTATGAGGTGCCTGCCCTGGAGCAGACCACTGCCGAAATCTTTGATTCCCTGAAGGACAAGAAGATAGAACCGCGCCTCTTTGCCGAGGTGAAGGAACTCTTTGAGCGGGCGGACTTTGTGAAGTTTGCTAAACATTCGGCTACGGATGCCGAAAACGAGGAGACGCTCCCGACGGCTGTCCGCTTTGTCAATACCACCTTCCTGCAGCGCATGGAAGAGGAAAAGAAGGAGGAGGCATAATGTTTTTTGAGTATCCCTATCTGCTCTGGCTGGAATTCCTGCTGCTGCCGCTCATCGCGCTCTATGTGTGGCGTGAACTGAGGGGCGGCTCGCCGCGAATGACGGTTTCGGATGCCCGTCAATGGGCGGCCGACGGCCGGAAGAGTGCCCCGCGCACCTGGCTCCGTCATCTGCCCTTCGCGCTGTTCTCCATCGCTATTGCATTGATTATTATTGCTCTCGCGCGTCCCCGTACCTCGCAGGAGGTGCAGAAGGTGGACACGGAGGGTATCGATATTGTCCTGACGATGGACGTTTCCACCTCCATGCTGGCCCGCGACTTCAAACCGGACCGCATTGGCGCTGCCAAGGACATCGCCATCGAGTTTATCGCATCGCGTCCGAGCGACCGCATCGGTATCGTGGTCTTTGCGGGGGAGAGTTTTACACAGTCCCCGCTGACCTCGGACCGCGTGACGCTCATCAACCTGATGAAGGAGATTGAGACCGGCCTGATAGAAGACGGTACTGCCATCGGTAATGGCCTGGCAACCGCGGTGGCCCGGCTCAAGGACTCCGATGCCAAGAGCAAAGTGGTGATCCTGCTGACGGACGGTGTGAACAACTGTGGCGAAATCTCCCCGATTACCGCGGCGGAGATCGCCCGCACCTTCAACGTGCGGGTTTACACGATCGGCGTGGGTGCTAAAGGCACAGCGCCGTATCCGGTCCAGACCCCCTGGGGCATTGAGCTCCAGCAGGTACGCGTGGAGATTGATGAGCCACTGTTGCAGGAGATTGCCTCCAAGACCGGCGGTAAGTATTTCCGCGCCACCGACAACACCAAGCTGATGGAGATCTACGGAGAGATCAACGAGATGGAGAAGAGCAAGACTACGGTCGAGAGCTTCCCCGTCTATACGGAACTCTTTATGAAATACGCCGTTGCAGCGTTGATTGCGCTGCTGCTGGCATTTGGTTTTAAACTCTTTACAAGGAGGTTGCCGTTATGATTTACTTCGTGCATTCCGCAGCTTTGCTCCTGTTGCTGCTCGTGCCGCTCTTCTTTGTGGCATACGCAGTGGCGCTGGGGCTTCGCCGTCGCCGGATTGCCCGCTTCGGCAACCCGGAACTGGTTCGGCAGTTGATGCCGACCGCTTCCATCGGAAAAGGCTGGCTCAAGGTATCCTTCTTTGCTGTAGCCTTCATCTTCTTCGTGATCGGCCTCTCCCGTCCGCAGCTCGGTGCGCGACTCAAGGAGCGTGAGAGCAAGGGCGTTGAGGTGATGATTGCCTTGGACGTCTCCAATTCGATGCTGGCCGAGGATTACTCGCCGAACCGTCTGGAGCGCTCCAAACTGGCCATTTCGCGTCTGGTGGACAAGCTTGCGGGCGACCGCATCGGCCTTGTGGTCTTTGCCGGTCAGGCCTTTGTGCAGTTGCCTATCACCACCGACTACGTATCGGCCAAAATCTTCCTCAATACCATTACCACCGGTTCCGTTCCCGTGCAGGGTACGGCACTTGCCGATGCCCTGGCCACCAGTGCCCGCAGCTTCAGCTCGCAGAGCCAGAAGAGCCGCGCCATCATCCTGATTACCGATGGCGAAGACCACGAGGGTGATGTGATTGAGACGGCCAAGAGTCTGGCGGAGGAGGGGATTCGCATCTACTGCATCGGCGTAGGTTCACCGGCCGGCAAGCCGATTCCGGTGGGCGGTGAGTTGATGAAAGACAAAGATGGCAATATCGTGGTCAGCAAGTTGGATGAGAGCATCCTGCGCCAGATTGCCAACGTGGGCGGTGGCGAATATGTCCGCGCAGGCAATAGCGAATTCGGCCTCAATCCGATTATCGACAATATCCGCACGCTGGATAAAGAAGAGTTCCAATCCGTTGTATTCGAGGATTTTGACGAACAGTATATGTATTTCTTCGGAATCGCCCTGTTCTTCTTCGTACTGGCTTTCCTGGTACCCGAGACCCGCAGCCGCCGAAAATTCTTCAAGGAGGATCAGAAATGAAACGTATCGTCTTCATATTGCTGATGATTGGGCTTGCCGCTCCCGTGGCGATGGCTCAGGGCGAAAGGGGTAGCGTCCGCAAAGGCAACCGTGCCTTCGGCCATGAGAAATATCAGGCTGCCGAGATTGACTACAAGAAGGCCCTGCTGGCCGATTCGCTCTCCAATGCGGCGGGTTACAACCTGGGTAATACCTATTACCGGCTGGAGAACTACCAGGAGGCCGACAAAGCCTACGGCGCCATTGCCGACTCGCTGGCCAAGGATCCCCGCTATGCGGCCCGGCTCTATCACAACATGGGCAATTCGCTGCTCGCCCAGCAGAACTGGCAGGGCGCGATCGAAGCCTACAAGAATGCCCTGCGCCGCAACCCCTCTGACAAGGAGACCAAGTCCAACCTGGCCTACGCGCAGCTGATGCTGCAGAACCAGCAGGATCAGCAACAGAACCAGGATCAGAACCAGGACCAGCAGAATCAGAATCAGGACCAAAACCAGAATCAGCAAAACCAGCAGAATCAGGATCAAAACAAGGATCAGGATCAGAATAAAGACCAGAACAAGGACCAGAACCAGGATCAGGGCCAGACGCCTCCGCCGCCCCAGATGAGCCAACAGGATGCACGACAGATGCTCCAGGCCATCCAGGACAAGGAAAAGGAGACCCAGGACAAAGTGAAGAAGGAGAAAGCACTCCTCTTCAAATCGAAACAAAAGGAAAAGAATTGGTAGAAACGAACGAGATATGAAACGACTGTGTATCGTATGGATGTTGCTTTGCAGCGCGTTTGCGGCGGTGGCCCAGAACACGCTGACGGTGGATGCCCCGAAGGTGGTGACGACGGATGAAAACTTCCGGATTGTCTTTACCGCCAACGGCCGGATGTCGGACTTCAACTGGCCCGGTTCCGATCAGATTTCCATTCTGTGGGGACCGCAGTCCGGATCAATGTCCAGCACCAGCATCGTCAATGGCAAACGCACTTCCACGCACCAGGAAACCTATACCTATATCGTTCAGGCGCTCTCTGAGGGCACCATCACCCTGCCTGCAGCAACAGCTACGGTAGGGAAGGAGAGTTGCTCCACCGGCGAATTCAAGATCGAGGTGGTCAGCGGTGAGAAACGTTCCCAGGCCACTTCCGACCCGAATGCAGGCGGAGCAGCAGCTACTGCTACGGAAGATAATCAGAGCACTTCCGCTCCGGTGGGTTCGGGCGATATTTTCCTTCGTCTCTCCGTCTCCAAGACCCAAGTGGTCAAGGGTGAGCCGTTGGTGGCTACCCTCAAACTCTATACGCGCGTGGATGTGACTGGTTTTGAAGAGGTCCATTTCCCCACCTTCAACGGTTTCTGGAGCAAGGAGACCGAATCCGCCCAGAATGTGCAGTTCGAGCGGGAAAATGTGGGTGGTACCATCTACAATGCCGCCGTCCTGCGACGCTACATGCTGATTCCGCAGCGCACCGGCAGCGTGACGATCGATCCGGCTGAGATGGTCTGCCAGGTCCGCGTCCTGGGTGACAGCGGCCCGCGTTCCTTCTTTGACAGTTTCTTCGATTCCTACCAGACCGTGCGCAAACGCCTCAAGACGGATGCCGTCAAGATTCAGGTCAAACCCTTGCCGGAGGGCGCTCCCGCCTCTTTTGCTGGTGGCGTGGGCGACTTCAAGATGAATGCCGTTATCAGCAAACAGGGTATCAAGGCCCACGAGGCCGCCTCGCTGGTGGTGACCATCACCGGCCGCGGCAACATTTCCATGCTGGAGGCACCGCGCGTCAGTTTCCCGCCGGATTTCGAGGTTTACGACCTCAAGAGTACCGAGAAGATCTCGGCCGACGGCACTTCGGGCACCAAGACCTTCGAGTTCCCGTTCATTCCGCGCAGCCACGGCGATTTCACCATTGAGCCTATTCGCTATTCCTATTACGATATTGCCAAGGGACGTTATGTGACCCTTTCCTCCGAGCCGCTCTCGATCTCGGTGGAGAAGGGCGAAGAGATTGAATCCGGGGGCGTAGTGGTGCCCGGTGTGGCACGTCAAGGCGTCCGTAACCTGGCAGAAGATATCCGCTTCATCCACACCGGCGCGTCCGGACTGCGGAAGGAGGGAGCCTTCTTTGCCGGTTCGCTGCTCTACTGGCTGTTGATTGCAGCCATTGCAGTGATCACGCTGTTGCTCGCGCTGCTCTTCCGGGCTGCCGCTGCCCGCAGACGCGATGTGGTGGGAATGCGGAACCGTCGTGCCAACAAAGTGGCCCGTACCCGCCTGCACCAGGCCGGCGATTACCTCAAGCGCAACCTGAACAGCGCTTACTACGAGGAACTGCATAAGGCTGTCCTTGGTTATGTCTCTGACAAGCTGACGATTCCGGCAGCAGACCTCTCCAAGGAACGTATTGCGGAGGCTTTTGCAGAGCGCGGCGTAGAAAGCAGCCTTTCCGACCGCCTGATCCATATCCTGGATGCCTGCGAATTCGCGCGCTATGCCCCCGATACCGAGCAGGCTGAGCGAGAGGAACTCTACAATGAAGCACTCAATGTCATTTCAGAACTGGAGGGACAAGTGAAATCCAACCGTAAACCGAACCAGACGCTCCGCAAGGGGGCGCTGCTCCTGGCACTTCTGCTCTGCCTTGGTACGACGGCCCGTGCCGCCGATGATTCCCGCTGGGAAGAGGCGGCAGCCGCCTATACGTCGGCCGATTATGCCACTGCGCTGGATACCTACCGCGCAATTGCTGACGAGGGACTGGTCTCCCCGGATCTGTGGTACAACATAGCAGGCTGCTATTTCAAGTTGGGCGATATTCCGCACGCCATCCTTTATTACGAGAAATGCCTGAAACTGGCTCCCGCTCATGCGGATGCCCGTAACAACCTGGATATTTGCCGCCAGTTCACCCTGGATAAGATTGACGAGATCCCGCCGTTCCTGCTGGTCACCTGGCTCAAGAAGGTCAAATACGCCTTCTCTGCCGATGCTTGGGCCTGGATTTCCGTGGTGCTGGTGCTGGTCGTAGCCGCGTTGCTGCTGGGATTCCGCTTCTTCCGCCGGCTGGGCGCACGCAAGGTCTCCTTCATCTTTGCCTGCATCGTGGCTCTCTTTGCGCTGGCGGCCCTCTACTTCTCGCTGTCCGAGAAGTCGGATGCCCTCCGCACCGATGCGGCGGTGATGATTCAGCCCGTCTCCACTGTTAAGAGTTCGCCGGGCGACGGCGGCAAGTCTATCTTCGTGCTGCACGAAGGGACCAAGGTGGAATTGCTTGATACGCTGGGCGATTGGGTTAAAATCGAGCTTTCTGACGGCCGTCAGGGCTGGGTGGAAACCTCCGTATTGGAAATGATCTGACGCATGGCTGAGACAATCCATAAACTGGCGTTGGGAGGTCTGGAACAGGACCGTCCCTTTGTCATTGCGGGCCCCTGCAGTGCCGAGAGCCGAGAGCAGGTGCTTTCAACGGCCGACGCGCTTGCAGCAGGCGGCATTCGGGTCTTCCGATCCGGCGTCTGGAAACCCCGCACCAAACCTGGCGGATTTGAGGGGGCTGGCAGCGAGGCTTTTGCTTGGCTCCAGGAGGCGCGCGAACGCACGGGCATGAAGATCTGCACGGAGGTGGCTACGGCTGCCCACGTGGAGGAGGCACTCAAGGCTGGGATGGACCTGCTTTGGATCGGCGCCCGCACTACGGCCAACCCCTTTGCCGTGCAGGAACTCTCTGATGCTTTGCGCGGTACAGATGTCCCCGTATTGGTCAAAAACCCCATCAATCCCGATATAGACCTTTGGTGCGGCGCCATCGAGCGCCTTGCCGGGGCGGGCCTGCGCAACATCGGCATCATCCATCGGGGATTCTCCGCCTACGAGAAGAATCTCTACCGTAACCTGCCGCTCTGGCATATTCCTATCGAGATGAAGCGCCGCTATCCGGAGATCACCTTGCTTTGCGACCCGAGCCACATGGGCGGTAGCCGTGAGCTGGTGGCCCCGCTGGCCCAGCAGGCGCTGGATTTGATGTACGACGGCTTGATGATCGAGTCGCACTGCCATCCCGAGTGCGCCTTGAGTGATGCGCGGCAGCAGCTGACGCCCAACGAGTTATTCTCTGTGATCCACCGGCTGGTGGTGCGCGAAAATGCCCGAATTCCGGACGGAATCGGCCTGTTGCGCGAACAGATCGATGAACTGGACAGTGAGTTGGTGGCCCTGCTAGCCAAACGGCAGCGTCTTTCCAACGAAATCGGCGCGTGGAAGATTGCGCACAACATGCCGGTTCTCCAGAGCGGCCGCTACCGTGAAATCATTGACCGCCTCTCCGCCCTGGCCAGTAAGCAGGGACTGGATCCGGCCTATGTAACGGCCATTATGGAGACCATCCACCGGGAGAGCATCCGGCAGCAGATGAAACAGCAGGAAACGGCGGAATCTACAGAAGCGTAGTGTTTTCTTCCTCTTTTGAGAGCTCTTCTTCAACTTCTTCAGGTTCGTACTTCTGAAGAATTTGTTTGCGGTTTTTGAAGATAACCATCTCGTTGATCACGAAGTTGACGGTACCGCTAATAATCAGCGCCACGAAGTCGCAAATCACCACATCCCATCGGAACAGGTCCTTGAAAAAGAGTGCCAGGGCCACCTTGAGCACCATCAGGATGTTAGCTGTCAGGGCAAATGCCAGATAGTGACGGAAGTAGGAGCGGCCGGAGCGCTTGATGATCCGGTCTTTCCAGACAAAGAAATAGGCTGTGGTGAAGTTGACCAGAATTGCGATTTCAGAGGCAATGAGAATGGACAGAGAGTCCTTCCCGGAGAAAGAGGTGTTCTTGAAAATGACGTGGGCGAGCAACCAGAGAATCGCCATTTCTACGACGGCACCGAATGAGGTGGCGCAGGCATACTTACCCTGGTTGATAAAAAAAGTTTTAGCTCTGCCCATTCGTGGATTATTGAACGGACAAAGCTAAAACTTTTTTCTGATTTCAGAAAGAAATCAGCTTATTTATAGAGGAATCGCTTGATGGAACGCTTCGGCGTCTTTTCAAATTCCGAGTCGCGCAATTCTACTTTTGCCACGCGGCTGTACGCCGGCAGCATCTCGTTGAGGCGCACGCGGTTTTCCTCCATCTTGGCGACGATGGCTTCCGGGCTGAGCGCCTTGCGGCCCTTTTCAATCACCGGATAGACCAGGGCAACCAACTGGTTGTTGCGTTCCACTACGATAGATTCGGCCACCAGCGGCAGGGAATTGAGTTTGTCCTCAATCTCCTCCGGATAGATGTTCTGGCCATTGGCGCCCACAATCAGGTTCTTGCAGCGGCCTTTGATAAAGATGTTGCCTTTGGCGTCAATCACGCCCATGTCGCCCGTATGGAGCCAACCATTCATATCGATGGCAGCGGAGGTGGCGTTCTGGTCCTTGTAGTAGCCGGCCATTACGTTCACGCCTTTGGCGAGAATTTCACCGGGCACGTGTTGCGGGTCTTCCGAATCGATTCTCAGTTCCATGCCATCCACGGCTTTACCGCAGGATTTGGCTACGAACTTGTCCCAGCTTTCGTAGCTGAGCAGCGGCGCACACTCGGTCATGCCGTAACCCACGAGGTAGGGCAGTCCGATGGATTTCATGCACATCTCCACGTCGTTGTTGATGGCGGCGCCGCCCACGATAATGGAGCGAACCTTGCCGCCGAAGGTCTTCATCAACTTCTTGCGGATGGTCTTCTTCATGAAGGCCTCAAAGAAGGGAATCTTCATCAGACGCTTGATCGCCGGCTTGTTGAGGGTAGGGAAGACCGCATTGCGGAAGATCTTCTCAAGTACCAGCGGAACTGTAATCAGCAGATAGGGCTTCACGGAAGCCATGGCACTCAGAAGTACCTTGGGCGAAGGGGTTTTGCCTAGGAAATGGACGTGGCAGCCACCGGCAACCGGATAGATGAATTCAAAGGCGAGACCGTACATGTGGGCCAGCGGGAGCATCGAGATCATTTCGTCGCCCGGACCGTTAGGAATGTGCGAAAGAGCAAACTCTATATTGGAAGAGATGTTCCGGAAGGTCAACATCACCCCCTTGGGGGCACTGGTGGTGCCGGAGGTGTAGTTGATGAGGGCCAAATCGTCCAGCGAGCCGGTTTCGTAGCAGACATCAGCGGGCTCCATGGGTTTGCGCGACATTTCGCTGGGGATGTCGGTGATGGAGGCATCGCCCATCAGCAGCGAGAAATCATCTACGTCAATGGCAGCTTCAAGGCCGGGCATTTTAGCGGGATCCAGGTTCTCCCAGATGCCGCGGTCAGTAAAGAGCAGTTTGCTCTCCGAATGATCTACCAGTTTCACCACACTTTCGGGCAGAAAGTCGTTCAATAGGGGAACGGCCACGGCATGATAGGTCTCCACAGCCAGGAACGAAATGGCCCAGTGCGAGGAGTTCTTGGCACAGAGTGCTACGCGATCACCGGCTTTCAGGCCTGCGTTTTCAAAAATATGGTGTAGGTGTTTGACTTCTTCTGCAATCTGGCGGTATTTGTAGGTTTCACCGCCCAGGTCGCTCAATGCATCTGCCTCCCAATGGGTACGGATGCTCTCTTGAATGATAGTAATAAAATTTCTCATAGCGGCGCAAAAGTAGGGTATGAGTTTATCCCAGCCTAATTAGTGGGACTGTTATCCACTTTTTGTGATGAAATCCGGTGAATTGTGACTAAAATGCAAAATCCAATGACGAATATTTCGTCACCGGATATTTGTCACACACGTTTCAGCGCTCTGTAGGGCCCTACTTGATTTGATAGCGGTCGCCCTCAAAGAGGAGCAGGACACGGGCTTCTCCGCCATAATTGCTGCGCGGATCTACCTTGACGGAGCCGTTGACCGGCTCGATTACCATCACGCTGCTGCGTCCCACCACTTCGATGTCTGTACCATTCGAAACAACAATCGAGGTCGCCTCGTCAATTCCCATACAGATGTAATCAGGATGGTCGAATGCCACGGAGAAGAGGCGGTTCTCCCGGCTGCGTTTCAGAAAGTGCTGGTCCACGATAACCCCTTTGAGAAATCCCATTCCTTCCGTGGTCGCCACCATATTCGGCGAGATCGATTTGAAGGCATCATCAGATCCGTCGATCCGGTCGCCGGTAATCATGATTTCGCTCATCATGGCTGCTCCGGCACTCGTTCCGGCAATCATGGCGCCGTTCTCGTAGAGTCGGGTGATCTCTTTGTGCAGTAGCGTGCCCCGGAGCGTATCGGTAATGCGTTTCTGGCTGCCGCCGGTGAAGTAGATGCCGCCGACCCCGTTGAGCACTTTACGAACGTAGGCGGCATCTTCGCTCTGCGCGCGGGTAGGGGCTATCCAGTCGAGATTTTTTACGCCGGACTTCCGGATGTCTTTGATGAAGCTCTCTCCTGCATTGGCAGGATTCCCGCTGGCCGTAGAGATGACCAGTATCTTGCCCTCCGGTCCGCCCGAGTAGTTAATCAAGGCTTGTGTGATGGACTTGGTGCGGCCGCCGCCGCCAATAATCACCAAGTGTCCCTTGGGCGTCTGCGCGTAAGACAGGAAAGAAATGGAAAGGAGCAGACAGACAAAGGCTATCAGAGTACGCATTGTTTTCATGGTCTTATGGTTCATTTTGACAAAGATATCAATTCTTGAAAAAAATATTTGCAGACCCGAAAAATATATCTACATTTGCAGTCCCAAAACGGACGCTTCCTTAGCTCAGTTGGTAGAGCACGACACTCTTAATGTTGGGGTCCAGGGTTCGAGCCCCTGAGGGAGCACAAAAAGGCCATCGCGAGATGGCCTTTTTTGGTGCTGGGCATCTTTTTTCATACCTTTGTACACATATATCGATTCGAAATGTCCAGACTTCGTCCATATATTGCATTTGTCGTGGTGGCGGCCGTGATGCTGGTGCTGTTCCCGTCCAAGGGACAGTTTATGTACAAGTACCAGAAAGGCAGCCCGTGGATTTATGAAACCCTGATTTCACCCATCGACTTCCCGGTGCTGAAGACCGATGCGGAGATGTATCGGGAGAAGGAGGCGCGAGCCTCCGAGGTGGTGGAGTGCTATCTCAGCGATGAACGCATTCCGGCAGCCAAGATGGATGCTTTCAAGACCTATTGTGCAGAGAATGAAGTGGATCAGGCATTCTCGGGCGCAGTTCTCAACCAGTTGCGCGACCTTTACCGCAGCGGTATCGTGGCGACCCTGGGCGAGGGGCAGCGCAGCCAGGTGGTGCTTGTCAAGCAGGACAAACGTGTGGCGGAGGTGCCGGTGCAGAACCTCTACACCCAGCAGAATGCCCGCTTCATGCTGCTGAGCAACCTCGCTGTCCAGTTCCACGAGGCCTATGTGGACTCGCTGGCGGCCGCTATCGACCTGGAATCGTACGTAGTGCCGAACCTGGTCTACGACGAGAACACGACCGCCCTCTTTCACAAGGAGGCGGTGGATTATATCTCGCCCACCAAGGGAACCATCTACGCCGGGCAACTGATTGTCTCCAAGGGTGAACTCGTAACCGCAGATATCGAACAGCTGCTGGATTCCTACAAGGCTGAATACGAGCGCAGTTTCGGTCTCGGCGAAACCACGGCGGCCGTTTTCTTCGGCCACCTGATGCTGGTTGTGGCACTGCTTGTAATTTTCGGTTTCGTAATCCGGATCTTCGAAAAGAAGATCTGGGACAACCTCCCGCAGTTGCTCTTCCTGCTGCTGATGCTGCTGCTCTCGTCGGTCTCCACGGCCCTGGTCTCCCGGATCGGTGCAACGTGGCTCTTCCTGGTGCCTTACGTGGTGCTGCTCATTTACATGGATTCGTTCTTCAACCGCACGCTGGCGGTTGCGGCCTATAGCGTCATTCTGCTGCCGTTGCTGCTGGTGCCGGAGTATGGCGTGCAACTCTTCATGACCAACCTAGTGGCGGGCGGCATCGCGCTCTTCTCTTTCAGCCATTTCAACCGCGGCTGGAAGTTGTTCCTGAATGCCGTGTTCCTCTTCCTGGCCATGGGATTTCTCTACGCGACCTTTGCGCTGCTCTCCGATGGCGGAGCGGAGACATTCCGGAAATTGCACATCCTCCTGCTGGCCGGTAACGCACTGCTGGTGGTGGTGCTCCAACCTTTTGTCTATCTGCTGGAAAAGATATTCGGCTTCGTCTCATATACCCGACTGTGGGAGATGACCGATACCAATAACAAACTGCTGGTGGAACTGGCCCACAAGGCCCCGGGCTCCTTCCAACACTCGCTGCAGGTAGCCAACCTGGCCGAAGCGGCGGTCCGTGCGGTAGGGGGGTATGCCATGCTTACCCGCGTAGGTGCGCTTTACCACGATATCGGAAAGATGGACAATCCGCTCTGTTTCATCGAGAACCAGACGGCTGGCGTCAGCGACGACTACCATAAGGATCTATCGCCGGAGGCCAGCGCCCACGATATCATCCGCCATGTGGAAGACGGCGTGCTGCTGGCGCGCAAGAACGGGCTTCCGGGCATCGTGACCGATTTTATCCGCTCGCACCACGGCCGAGGCCTGGCGCGTTACTTCTACACGCAGTACTGCAATGCCGGCGGCGACCCGGAAAACAAGGCCCCCTTCACCTATGACGGCATGCTGCCACAGACCAAGGAGCAGGCCATCCTGATGATTGCCGATTCCATTGAGGCGGCCTCCCGCACGCTGAAGAATTACAGCGCGGAGACTATTTCGGCACTGGTCGAACGGATTGTGGCCAGTAAGATGGAAGAGCATCAGTTCGACGAGGCGGACATTTCGCTGCGCGAACTGGGATTGGTCAAGGAGTCACTTAAGAATTATCTGCAGCAGATTTATCACGCGCGGATTTCTTACCCCAAACAAAAGAGGCAAGCACCAGTAGCGCCAAAAGCAGACTGATCCATTTGGCGTAACGGCCGATCACATCGCCCCAGCGGGTGAAAGGGGTGAGGGAGTCGTTCAGATGGACCTCTCCCAGAAGGGATTCTTCTTTCCACCACGAGGTGCGCTGAAGGACATCGCCCCGCTGGTTGATAAATCCTGAAATGCCGGTATTGGCGGCCTGTGCCACATCGCGACGATTTTCAATGGCCCGCAGGGCGGCATAGCGGAAGTGCTGCCGGTAGCCGGGGGTATCTCCCCACCAGGCATCGTTGGTCATCACGGCCAGGAAGTTGCCGCCTCGCTGGACGCCCCCGCGGGAGTAGTCGCCGTAAACGGATTCATAGCAGATCATCGGCACCACCTTGTTGCCGTCACTGCCTTCGAGTGCATCCATGTGGGTCATACGGCCGTAGCTGCTGGAGGCGCCGCCGAACTTATCCACGAGTTTGCCCAGCCAGGGGGCGTATTCTAGGAAGGGGATGCACTCCGTGCCGGGAACCAACTTTGATTTGTGATAAACGCCTCGGAAAGTGTTGTGATCTACCAGAATCGCGCTGTTGTAGCGGTCATACCAGAAGAAGGAACTCTTGCGTGCCGTAAGGGTGGGCTTTTCAGTATTGAAATAGTGCTGGTCCGTGAGCGCCCCGAAGAGCAGGTTCAAATCCGGATGGTTGGAGAGGAACGACATGTAGCGCGACACGGAAGAGTTCATGAGTACCAGGTTGAGATCAACATTGTAAGTGACGGTTTCCGGGGTAATTAGATAACGCGTCTGCGGCGTGACGATCTCCTCCGCCATGCGCAACATCTGCTGATCCAGTTCTACCTGGGTAGTGGTGCCGTGGCCGTGACGCTGGAACGGATCCACGCTGGGCTGGATGACAGCCACCTCCACGGCCTCGCCCTTCTCCTGATAACTATAGTAACGAATCAGCGAGCAGATGCTGGGAATCAGCACGATGGCAACCAGAGCGCCAGCCATCCAGCGGGCTGCTTTGCGCTGGCCATCCATTGCCGCACGCAGGCCAAAGAAGGCCAGGATGCTACAGGTAAGGATCCAGAGAGAACCGCCGAGCACACCCGTCAGCTCGTACCACTGAATCAATTTATGTGAAGTGGCGAAGGCGTAACCCAGGGTGAGCCAGGGCCAGGTCAGGTCAATATTGAAATAGATGTGCTCCCAGGCGAGCCAGATGGCGGCAAAGAAAAGGTAGGGGAGCCACTTCCCGCCCTTCTTGCAGAGTTTACGGCTCCAGCGGAAGAGGGCGTAGAGGATAAACATGAAGAGCGAATTGAGCCCCAGCGCCGCGATGGCTCCGGCCGGCGAAACAAACCAGACCCAGAAGGTGGTGGCAATGTTGAAAAACAGCAGGGCCAGGAAGCCATACCAGCCGGCTCCGCGGAGCTGTTCCCTCCGGCAGATCTCATCGATGCAGAAAAGGGGCGTGAGGCACAGCAGGGCGAGCGGACCGCACCCCTTGAAGAGGAACGGGAGGCTGCTCAGTGCAACAAAGAGAAATATCAGGCCCCATACGGCCCACTTGGCTTTTTTTCTAGATTCGCTCATAAGAATATCCTGTTTCTGTATATGCAAAGATAGAGAATTTAATTATCTTTGTCCCGCTTAAAATCAACCCGGATGCTTATCGGTTTTATTAAAGCCATTATCATTGGCCTGATGGTCACCATTCCGCTGGGACCTGTGGGTGTGATGTGCATCCAGAAAACCATCAGCAAAGGGCGCTGGGCCGGTTTTTCTTTTGGCCTTGGTTCTTCCTTCACCGATTTCATCTATTCCATCGTGGCCCTCTTCTCGCTTTCATTTGTCAGCGAGTTTCTGGACCGCAACCGCATCTGGGTCATCCTGATCGGTGGCGTGATTATCACCTTCTTTGGCGTGCACCTGGCCATCAGCAACCCAGTCAAGCAATTCCGCCAGCAGAATAGCAAGAAGAAAACCCTGACCATCCCTACCCGCGAGCGGTTCAAGGATGCCCTGCAGGGATTCGCCATGACCATTTCGAATCCCGGAGCGTTGGTGATGATTTTGGGCGCCTTCGCCTTTGCAGGTATCAGCCCTGAAACGGCCACCAATCCGCTGGCCATTGCCCTGATGGTAGTAGGGGTCTGGCTCGGCGCTGCAATTTGGTGGTATGGCCTCAGTTTTCTCGTAAATTTGCTGCGCAAACACTTCACATTGCGGGGCATGTTGATCCTGAATCGGATCTCGGGAGCGATCATCTTTTTCCTGGGTATCGGAACCATTGTTCTGGGTGTCAGGGAGTTTCTAATGCTGTAAATTTTTTTCCTTTTTTCGGTGCATCGCATGGGATAATTCCCTACCTTTGTAACAGAATTGTTTTTGTTACAGAAATCATCGTTGCGATATGGAAATGCTGTTCCCCTTTGACAAACCGGCGTCCGGCAATAAGCTGATCGGACGTAAGGAGGAGATCCAGGCGGTCGTTGACACCTTGGTAACCAAGCAGAAAGGGGTAGCAATCTATTCGGCACCCAAGACCGGTAAGAACACAGTTGTTCGCGAGGCGCTCCATCGGCTCAAAACTGCCGGCTGGCCCTTCCGGCTCTGCGAGATTGATTTCTTCAACGTGCGGACCCTCTCTGAATTCATCGACTGCTTCAAGCGCCGCATGCTCGACTGCTATGAGCAGATGAACCGGGACGCTATCCTGCCTTTCACGGTAGAATCGGACAATATTCCGGACTCCAAAGTGCTTGAACTGTCGAGCATCATCGCCAAAGAGTCGGGTTCTACCCTCGTGGTTTATCTCAAGGAGTTCCAGAACGTTATTTCTATCGATGAGAAGGGCTTCCGCCTGGAGGACCTTGTGAAGACCTGGCTCCGCCAGACCAACGTGCGCTATATCATCACCGGTTCTGCCGTCAACACCATGAAAAGCGTCTTCGAGGAGAAGCAGGTGTTCTACTATCTGACGGATGTGATTGAGCTCAAGCCGATCCCGCAGAAATCGGTGGTGGACTACATCACCAGTTCCTTCCTGAATGTGGGCCGCGTGATCGAGCGTGAGGATGCGGAGGAAGTCTGCCGTATCACGGGCTGCAACATGTGGTATGTCAAGATGATGTGCTCCATCTGCTACACGTTGCCCATCGGATATGTCAACCACAATGCCATCGTCCAGACGCGCGATGCGCTGCTGCAGGTATTCTCCCCGCAGTTCCGCCATACGATGCTGGAACTTACGCCCAACCAGATCAACTTCTTGCGCGCTATCTGCGACGGCGCCCGCCGCCTGAGCAGTTCGGAAATTCTGGCCCGTTATCACCTGAACTCATCGGCCAACGTTTTCCGTCTGAAGGATGCTTTCCGCAACAAGGAACTCGTTACCTTCGACCGCAACGACGAGCCGCAGATTCTGGATCCGGTCTTTGAGTATTGGCTCAAAAACAAATATTTTAAATAGGTATGAAAAAACTCGTGGTTCTTTCCGGAGCGGGCGTCAGTGCCGAGAGCGGCATCCGCACTTTCCGGGACAGCGACGGATTGTGGGAAAATTATCCGGTAGAGGATGTGGCATCGATTGATGGCTGGTATCGCAATCCGGGGCTGATGCTCCAATTCTATAACGAACGCCGCCGGCAGCTCGAGGGATGCAAGCCCAACCGCGCCCACGAGATTATTGCCGAGCTGGAGAACTGGTTTGACGTGACCGTGGTTACGCAGAACGTAGATAATCTCCACGAACGTGCCGGCAGCACCAAGATCATCCATCTTCACGGCGAACTGACCAAGGTCCGCCCGGAGAACAGCCTGAATTCCGGTGTTCGCGACATCGGCTACCGCGATATCAATCTGGGCGATAAGGACGAGCATGGCGTACAGCTGCGCCCGCACATCGTCTGGTTTGGTGAGGCGGTTCCTGAGTTGGAACGTGCCGCCCGTGCCGTATCGCAGGCCGATATTCTGTTGATTATCGGAACCTCCCTGAATGTCTATCCGGCAGCCGGTCTCTACCAGTATCTGAAGGTGGGCAATCCCATCTATCTGGTGGATCCCAAGCCGATTTCCATCCCGTACCGCTATTTCCGTCAGATTCAGGAACCGGCCACCAAGGGTATGGAAAAACTCAAGCAAATCCTTGTAGAGCCGGAAGATGAATAGTCTCCGCGCCCGAGTTTTCAGTTTGCTGCTGCTCCTGCTGGGGCTCATCGCGCCATGCTCCGTGGCGCAGACGCTCCGCTTTGCGTGGCTTTCCGACACCCATCTGGCCCTTGGCTCCCGGCACTTTGAAGACTTGCGCTACTGCGTGGAGCGCATCAATGCCGACCCCACAATTGCCTTCACGCTGCTCTCCGGAGATGTGACGAACTTCGGTTCCGATGCCGAGATTGAGGCAGCCAAAGCGCTGCTGGACAGCCTGCAGCGACCCTACTACGTGGTTGCAGGCAATCACGACACCAAATGGTCGGAGAGTGGAGGGGATACCTTCTTCCGGGTTTTCGGCTACGAGCACTTCGATTTTGAAGCGGGTGGCATCCGGTTCCTGGGCTGCAGCAGCGGCCCCGTGATGCGAATGGCCCCGGGGCAGGTTCCCTCCGAGAGCCTGCATTGGCTGGATTCCACCGTCCGGACGATTCCCGCCCGGCAGCGCGTCATCTTTGTGAACCACTATCCGCAAGATAAAAACTCTCTGAATTACTTCAAGGTCTTGAATATCCTCAAGCGCTGCAACATTCAGCTGCTGCTCGGCGGCCACCTGCACAAGCGCGGCGAGCGAAGCTGCTCCGACATTCCCTGTGCGCTTTCCACTTGTCTGGAGAAGCAGGGGACGGTCTGCTACAATATCGTGGAGGCTGATGCGGACAGCCTGCGGATTTCCGAGTATGCCATCAAGACCTTCGGCCGCTCCAAAGCCCTCTTCCCGGCGGAACCATGGTTTTCGATGGCGCTTGTGGATGCTCCGCGCTTCCGTCCCGACCCTGGGTGCGATGCGCGGCGATACCTGCCCGAGGATTATCCCTGGCCCGGCTATGCCGTGAATGACAGTTTTCCGAAGGTGCGCGTCAAATGGGAACGCAACCTAAAATGTGATATCGGCTCCGGTGCCTCCATCAAGGGCGACAAGATAGCCGTAGCGGATGCCAGCGGCGTGGTGCACATGCTCAATGCCTTCAATGGAAAAGAGTTGTGGTCGTTTGCCACGGATGGCCGCGTCTATTCCACGCCGGCAATGGCCTACGACCGTATCGTGCTGGGATCGACAGACGGAAACATCTACTGCCTGCGCATTCGCGACGGCTCGCTTCTCTGGCGCTATGCCTGCGGGAAAGCGGTGGTCGCTTCGCCGGTGATTCTCAATAAAGTCGTCTATTGCGGCGCCTCAGACGGCGCGTTCCGCGCTTTGGATCTCTACAGCGGTGCCCTTCTCTGGAAGTATGCCGATGTGGCTGGATTCGTGGAGTGCAGGGCGTATGCCGATACTTCTCAGGTGGTTTTCGGCGACTGGGGCCACACGCTCTACAGCCTCCATCCCGCCACCGGCGAGTTGCAGTGGAAATGGGTGGCGGACCGCGGCCCGATGTATTCGCCGGCCGGTGTCTGGCCCGTCAAGGCCTCCGGCCGCATCTTTATCGTAACCCCGCATCGCAAAACCTTCTGTCTGGATGCTTCTAGCGGCAAGCAGTTGTGGGAGGCTCCGGGCGGACGCGAATCCATCGCCCGTTCGCCGGATGGTTCGCGCGTCTATGTGAAAGATATGATGGGCACGCTCCATGCCTTTGCGACCGGCCCCGAACCGCAGGAACTCTGGAATGCCGACACGGGGCTTGGCTATGATATCGTTCCGACCCCCAGTGCCGCGCGAGACACGCTGGTCTTCGTTCCCTCCGACAAAGGCATGATCTCCTGTCTCGGGGCGGGGAGCGGCGCGCTGCTCTGGCAGCACAAAATCTCTACCGGCATGATCAACTCCATCGTGCCCCTCATCGGCCGCCACCTGCTCGTCTGCACCGGCGACGGCATCGTCACCATGCTGAAGTATTAAAAAAACAGGCTGCGGGAGCAGCCTGTTTTTTTGTGGAGATGGGCGGAGTCGAACCGCCGTCCGAATAAAGCGCCTTACGGCTTTCTACATGCTTATCCCGCCTTTGATTGTAGGGAACCGTCTGCCGGAGGGCGGGCCAATGGCTCCTTAGCTTCTGAAACTTAGGACGCTGTAGAAGCGTCGGCGTCCGCATCCTTCCTGGATGATACCCCGTTTGCCGGCGAGGGAAGGCTAGAAACTCCGGCGGGATACTCGTCGAGGCGGACCTGGTCCGCTCGATTAAGCTAATCCGCTTGGCAGATTAGGCAGCGAGTGCATAGTTGTAGTTGCCAGTTATGGCTTGCGGTCTGAGATTAACGAGCGGGGCCACAACGCTCGGCATGCTTACCGTCCGACATCATTTACCGTCAAAACCAGAACATCCCCATAGCTTGTCTGTCGAACGACGCCGCAAAGGTACAAAAAACGGGATGACGATTCAAAAAGTTTTCATTACATTTGCAAAGTACTAATAATCAGATATGATGAAACGATTGACGCTTTTGCTGGCGGCAGTGTTCCTCCTGCTGTCCGGCGGTTGTAAGAACAGGTCCGCGGCAAACGATACGCCGGATGATGTCGAGGCCATATCGGCTCCGACATCAGTCGTGCCCGCTTCTCCGGCGGAAGTGCCGGCCTCGGAAGTGGAGGTAACGGCCCCGGCCTGTGAAGTGGATGCCGAAGTGGCGGTGCCGCTGGATGCGCCGACGGAGCCGGAGATTGAGCCGGACGGCGAAATCACCCGCGCTGCCGTGAACCGGGATCCGCGGGGAGAATTCCTGCTGGAAGGCGATTTTATGGAAACCGGACAGATCAAGTGCGGTCTCCGGGATGCCGGCAGCTATGCACCCATCTATCTGCATCTCGAGTACTATGAGAACGTGCTGTATCTGACCTACTCCGGGGGCGACCGGCTGGAACTGCCGCTCTCCGAGGTTTCAAATGGCGGGAAGACCCGTCATTATGCGATGGGGGCATCCCAGTTTTATTCCTATGACAGTCGCTTCGAAAGTATCTCCATCATACGTGGTTTTGATGTAGACGGCCAGGGATATTGGGTGAAAGTCGTCCCGATTGGTAATTCCGGCCATTCAGCATCGTCGAGCGACTATTACGTCCAGCAACAGCAGATGCAACAGCAGCAGTCGTACCAGCAACAGCAACTGGAACAGCAGTACCGTAGCCAGTACGCCATGTGGGAGCAGACGGTCCAGAACACCTGGAACACCTTGACCGGTATGGTCAGCGGTGCGGCCCGAACCTCCGTCCGGATGCAGCTGCGGAATGCCCAATCTCAGATGCGCAGTGTCCGTCAGAACGCCCAGATGCAGGGCATCCACATTATGGCCAGCCCCTGGGAGAACGCCTCCATCCCGTACGGATTGGACGACTAGCCCGGCCCGCACACCCTGTGCGTTTCGTGTTGAAATCAAAAACGAAAATCCCGTTGAAATAATGACGTTGTAACGAGATTATGCTTATTTTTACACGTTATTTTTGAAACCCTGATTTCAACACTTAAACACTACAAATATGATTATCGGTATTCCCAAGGAAATCATGCACGACGAAGCTCGTGTTGCCGCAACGCCCGAAACTGTGGGCAAATTCGTACAGGAAGGTTTTGAGGTTCTCGTAGAGAATCACGCCGGCGACGGCGCCCTTTATCACGACGAGGATTACATCAAGGCTGGCGCCAAGATGGTCGCAGATCCGGAAGAGATTTACAACCGCGCCGAGATGATCCTCAAGGTCAAGGAGCCGCTGATGAACGAGGCTAAGAAGAAACATGAAGTGGATATGATGCATAAGGGCCAGGTCCTGATCACCTTCATCCACCCGGCTTCTCCGGTCAACCACGAGATGGTGAAAGCCCTCACCGCCAAAGGCGTAACGGCTATCACCCTGGACGGCATTCCGCGCATCTCCCGTGCACAGAATATGGACGCACTCACCTCGATGAGTACCTGCGCAGGTTACAAGGGCATCCTGATGGCTGCCAACATCCTGACGACCTTCGTGCCGCAGATGTTCACCGCAGTCGGCCAGATCAAACCGGCCAAGGTTATGGTCATTGGCGTCGGCGTCGCCGGCCTCCAGGCTCTCGCAACCGCTAAGCGCCTCGGCGCCATCACCTATGCGGCTGATATCCGCCCGATGGCATCTGAAAACGCTGGCTCGCTGGGCGCAAAGGTGGTGGACACCACCGTTCCGCCGGAGTTGGCTATCGCAGAAGGCGGCTATGCAAACCGTCTTCCCGCTGACGTCCTCATCAAGGAGCAGGAAGCCCTCAAGGCTACCATCCAGGAGATGGACATCGTCTTCTGCTCCGCACTGATTCCGGGCAAGATCGCCCCGATCATCATCACCGAAGAAATGGTGAAGGGCATGAAGAAGGGTTCCGTCATCGTGGATATTTCCATCGACCAGGGCGGTAACTGCGAACTCACCCCTAAGGGCGGTATCGAGAAGAAGTACGGCGTGACCCTCATGGGTGTGAAGAATATCCCGGGTCTTCTCCCGACCAGCTCCACCTGGATGTTCTCGAACAACCTCTACAACCTCGTGAACTTCCTGATGAAGGACGGCAAGTTCGTCCTGGACCGCAATGATGAGATTGTTCAGAAGACCCTCGTCTGCATCGACGGACAGCTCGTCCATCAGGGTGCACGCGAGGCTATGGGCCTATGATTCACCCGCTGATTCTCATTTTAGTCTTTATCGTCTGCACGGTGCTCGGCTATTTCATCATCAGGAATGTGCCGAGCCTGTTGCATACGCCCCTGATGTCGGGCATGAACGCCCTCTCCGGGGTGACGATCGTGGGCGCCATCGGTGCGACCGGTCTTGCCTTCCTGGCAGGCAGCGGTCTCCTGGCGCAGATTGTCGGCGGCCTGGCCATCGCGCTGGCGGCTGTCAATGTGTTCGGCGGCTTCGGTGTGACCCACCGAATGCTGATGATGTTCAACAAGAAGAAAAAGTAGCCCGGGATGTCAGCAATTCAGATTATCATCAGTGCCGTACTGGCAGTACTGGTACTTGCAGGCATCTCCATGATGAGCAAGGTCAAGACGGCGGTGGCGGGCAACCTGCTCTCCGCGCTGGCCATGCTCTGCGGTGTGGTGGCTACGCTGCTCTTCACGGGTGTCGTTTCAGTCTGGACGGTCTATGTGGCCATTCTGATCGGTGCGCTCGTCGGCAGCCTGATGGCTACCCGGGTGCAGATGATCCAGATGCCGCAGACCGTGGCATTGTTCAACGGCCTGGGCGGCGGCGCGTCGGCCCTCGTGGGCATTCTCTCCGCCCTGGGCATCGGTTTTTCCGGTGAACAGGCGCTTGAAATCGTCCTGCGTGGCTACGGCCCCTTTGTTCAGTTCACAGCCCTGCTGGCCGTTGCGGTCGGTATGGTTACGCTGGTGGGCAGCCTGGTGGCAGCCGGCAAGCTGCACCGCATCCTGCCGCAGAAGCCGGTTGTCTGGAAGTGCCACTCGCTCTGCACGCTGCTCTTCCTGGTGTTGACCCTTGGCTTTGTCATCGCAGGCATCTTTGTGGGTGAAAAGGGGATGACCGTGTGCCTGATCGGCACGCTCGTCTTCGCTTCCCTTTTCGGCCTCTGGTTCTCCGTCCGCGTGGGCGGTGCCGATATGCCGATCACCATCTCCCTGCTCAATTCGCTCTCCGGCGTGGCCGGCTCGATTGCCGGTATGGCCATCAGTGACGTGTTCCTGGTGGCAGTCGGTGGTATCGTAGGCGCTTCCGGCCTGCTGCTCACGCAGATTATGTGCCGCGCCATGAACCGCAAGCTGATGAGCATCCTCGTGGGCGGAACTGCGAAACCCGCTCCCAAACAACCGCAAACCCCTGTCAAAGAAAACGAAGAATTAGTTAAACGTGCTATGGATCTTGAAAAGAGAATAAAGGAACTCGAGGCGATGGTCGCAGACCTTGAAGCCCGCGTCCAGACACTTCACGGCCAGCTTGCCGGTGCCGCACAGGCCCAGCCTGCCGCTGCAGAAGAGAAACCCTCCGCTGCCTCGGTTCTCTCCAAGGCAAAGGATGTGATTATCGTTCCGGGCTACGGTATGGCGCTCGCACAGGCTCAGCACCAGGTACGCCAGCTGGCCGACAAACTCGAAAGCCGCGGCACCCGCGTCCGCTATGCCATCCATCCGGTGGCCGGACGTATGCCGGGCCACATGAATGTGCTGCTGGCTGAGGCCGATGTCGATTACGAGAAACTCTTTGAGATGGAGGCCATCAACGACGACTTCAAGAAGGTCGATGCTGTGGTGGTGATCGGTGCCAACGACGTGCTGAACCCGGCTGCCCGTCATGCGGAGGGTACGCCCATCTACGGTATGCCGGTCCTCAATGTGGACGAGGCTCCTGAGGTGATCGTCTGCAACTACGACCTCAAGCCCGGTTACGCCGGTGTGGAAAATCCTATCTACACCCGTGAGAAGGGCGTCTATCTGGAGTTGGGTGATGCCAAGGAGACTCTGGCCCGCCTGATTGCAGGTATCGCTTAGAATTTGATGCAGATGGAGACCGCCTGGCGGTCGCCCACCTTGCAGTCGAACCAAACCGTGTCACCCTCGCGGTGACGGTAGATGGAAACGCGCTCTCCGGGGCGCGTTTCCTGGCTATAGTTGACCGAGACTTCGCGGACGGGGCGCTCGATCAGTTCTTCATAATCCAGATAATCCATCGCCCAGACCACGTAACGCACGTTGTTGGTGTGTCCCAGAAAGTCGGTGTCCGAATAGCAGACTACGTGTTCGCCCACCAGCTCCGGCGTACAGTCGCGCGGCATGATGACGCGCTCGGCCAGTTCTTCGATCGCGTGGTCGTGACAGACCTTGTCCGGCGTGACCGGTACGGCCATCGCCTCGTTGCGAACGAGAGCCCGCGTATCCACGTTGAGGATCACCCAGGAGCTGGTGCCCACGACGCGCTGTCGGCCTGCAGCATCGCAAACGATAAAATCACGCAGGCTGAAAGGCCCTGCCGTACCTTTGTGCCAGGTGGAGACCGTCAACTCGTCCCGCCACCTGGGGGCGTCGAGGATCCGGAAGGTCATCCGCGAGAGAACCCAGGCCTGGCGGCTGCCGATCAGGTTGTCATAGCCGAATCCCATCGCGCTGGCGGCCAGGTAGGCAATCTCCTGCGCAATCTCCATGAAGGCGGTCGGGCGCATCCGTTGCGTCGTATCTACATCGCTGCAGTCCAGCGCTTTGACAAGTTGGTAGCGGTTTGTTCCGCAGAGGGCTCCTTTCATATTCAGCATTTGACGGCGGTCGTCCCGTCGGCCAGGATGACGGTCAGCGTCCCTTCGTGCAGGCCGTTGCCGATAATCGCTTCGGAAACCGGATCTTCCACATAGCGCTGGATGGCGCGTTTGAGCGGCCGGGCGCCGAACTTCGGATCGTATCCGACCTCCGCAATGAACTTCTTGGCGGCGGGCTCGATCTCCAGTTTGTAGCCGGCGGCGGTCATCCGCCGTTTCAACCCTTCGAGTTCTATGTCGATGATCTTTAGCATATCCTTGCGGCTCAGCGGACCGAAGTAGACGCGGTCGTCCAGGCGGTTGAGGAATTCGGGGGAGAAGAGGTTCTCCAGTGCTTTGTCTATCAGACGCTTGTGTGCGGCATCCGGATTGTCTGCCGATGTCTGGAATCCGATGCCCGAGCCGAAGTCCTTGACCTCCCGGCTGCCCACGTTGGAGGTGAGGATCAGCACGGTGTTGCGGAAGTCGGTGCGGCGGCCGCGGCTGTCGGTGAGCCGGCCTTCATCCAGCACCTGCAGCAGCAGGTTGAAGAGGTCAGGATGGGCCTTCTCCACTTCATCCAGCAACACCACCGAATAGGGCTTGCGCCGCACGCGTTCGGTGAGCTGTCCGCCCTCCTGATAGCCTACGTAGCCCGGAGGGGCGCCAATCAGGCGCGAGACGGAGAACTTCTCCATATATTCACTCATATCGATCCGGATCAGGTCGTCTTCCGAACCGAAGAGGCATTCTGCTATCTTCTTGGCCAGCTGCGTCTTGCCTACGCCGGTCGGGCCCAGGAAGAGGAACGTTCCCACCGGTTTGTCGGGGTTTTTCAGCCCGGCGCGGTTGCGGCGGATGGCCTTCACCACCTTGCTGACCGCTTCGTCCTGGCCGATGATCACTTTGCGCAGGGCGGACTCCATCTCCAGGAGCCGGCGGCCTTCGTCTTCCGCAATCTTGTGGACCGGGATGCGGGTCATCACCGAGATGGCGCGCGCAATGTCGTTTTCCGTTACGGTAACTGGTTTTTCGGCAGCAGGTTCGGTTTTCTGGCCGGCTGCGGTGGATTGCCGCTCCGCCTCACGCAATTCGGCTGCGGCGGAGAAATCGCCCCGCAGGGCGGCCTCCCGCTTGGCCTGACGGAGGGTCTGGAGTTTGTCAGCCTGGTCATCGCTGCTCACCGGTGCGGCTTTCAGCCGGGCGGCCGCGCCCGCCTCGTCCATCGCGTCGATGGCCTTGTCGGGCAGGCAACGCTCCGTCACGTAGCGGCTGGAGAGGGTGATGCAGGCCTTCAGGGCCTCCGGGGTATAGGTGACGTGATGGTAAGCTTCGTATCGCGGTTTGATGCCCTCCAGGATGGCGAGCGTATGGTCAAAATCGGTTGGCTCCACCAGAATGGTCTGGAAGCGGCGCTCCAACGCGCTGTCCTGCTCGATGATGCGGCTGTACTCCTCCAGCGTGGTGGCGCCGATGCACTGCACCTCGCCGCGTGCCAGGGCGGGCTTGAGCAGTCCGGCGGCATCGAGCGAACCGGCCTGTCCGCCGGCACCCACCAGCATGTGCATCTCGTCCACGAAGAGGATGATCTCCGGATTGCGGCGGATCTCCTTGAGGATGGCGTTGATGCGCTCCTCGAACTGGCCGCGGTACTTGGTGCCGGCCACGAGGGCTCCCATATCGAGGGTCAGGATCCGCTTGTTCAGCAGGGCGGGGGATACCTTCCTGTCCGCGATGCGCTGGGCCAGCCCCTCCACGACGGCGGATTTGCCGCAGCCCGCTTCGCCGATCAGTACCGGATTGTTTTTCTTCCGCCGGCAGAGGATTTGTGCGAGTCGCAGGATCTCTTCGTCGCGCCCCACCACCGGATCGAGCTGGCCGCTCAGGGCGGCGCGGGTCAGGTCGCGGCAGCAGCCGGAAAGGCTCTCGGGCAGCGGTTCGTCATCGCCTCCGGCGATCTGAAGGGCGGCCTCCAGCGGAGAGGCGTTCTCCTTGGGCGGATTGCCGGCGCGGTTGATGATCTCGCGCAGGTCAATCCCGTCGTCCAGCAGCATATTCCGGGTCAGGCTTTGCGTCGTGGTGAGGATGGCTATCAGGATGTGCACGGTCCGGGGCTGCCCGCCCTCCGGTACAAAACGCGTGTAGGCAGCGGAGTAGAGGTTCTTTACCTCGTCTGAAATCTCCACCTCGTCCGTCTTTTCGAAGGGGATCACCTCCGGTTTGGCAATCAGGGCTTCGATGTTCTTCTTGATCTCCGTCAGGTGCGCGCCCATCTCCTTCAGGATAGTGACGGCGTCGCACTTGCGGTGGCGCAGAATACCCAGGAACAGGTGGTCCGGCGAGATGGAATAACTGCCCAGCCGGATAGCCTCTTCGCGGGCGTAGTTGAGGATAATCTTCAGATCATTGGAAACGGGTCCCTGCATCGCTGAAAGCCTTTTTCAAACAATCCGCAAGATAGCAAAAAAATAGTTTCGCGCGCGCGCGAATTTTATTTGGCTGTTTGCGAAAATGTGAGTACATTTACAAGTTAATTGGAATACTCTATAGAATATGATAGAAGAAGAGAAGAATCTGGACGTCAACCCGGCTGAAGAGCCGGCTGCAGGCGGCAAAATTATCCCCATCGACATCGAGAGCGAGATGAAGACGGCGTACATCGACTATTCGATGTCCGTGATCGTTTCGCGTGCGCTCCCGGATGTGCGCGACGGCATGAAGCCGGTGCACCGCCGTGTGCTCTACGGTATGGAAGGCCTTGGCCTCTCCGCCGGTGCCGGCGTGAAGAAATCGGCCCGTATCGTGGGCGAAGTGCTCGGTAAGTATCACCCGCACGGCGACTCCAGCGTCTATGGCGCCATGGTCCACATGGCCCAGGACTGGAAACTCCGTTACCCGCTCGTTTTCGGCCAGGGCAACTTCGGCAGCATCGACGGCGACTCGCCGGCAGCCATGCGTTACACGGAGGCCAAGCTGACCAAGCTGGCAGGGGAGATCCTGGACGACCTCGATAAGGACGTGGTGGATTTCCAGCCGAACTTCGATGGCGACTTCCCCGAGCCTACGGTGCTCCCGTCCAAGGCTCCGATGCTGCTGCTCAACGGTTCCGACGGTATCGCCGTGGGTATGGCTACCAACATGGCTCCGCACAATCTCTCCGAGTGCTGCGACGCCATCTGCGCCTACATCGACAATCCCGAGATCGACCTCGACGGCCTGATGGAGCACATCAAGGGCCCCGACTTCCCGACCGGCGGCATCATCCAGGGCTACCGCGGAATCCGCGACGCCTTCGAGACAGGCCGCGGCCGCATCGTGATCCGTTCCAAGACCGAGATTGAGACCGCCCCGAGCGGCCGCGAGATTATCGTAGTCACCGAGATTCCCTACACGGTCAACAAGAAAGAACTCATTGAAAAGATCGCCGACCTGGTCAACGACAAGAAGATCGAAGGCATCTCCTATATCAACGACGAGAGCGACCGCCGCGGTATGCGTATCGTCATCAAACTCAAGCAGGGCGCCGTCTCGAACGTGGTGCTGAACACCCTGTTCAAGTACACGCAGCTCCAGTCGAGCTTCTCCGTGAACAACATCGCCCTGGTGGACGGTCGTCCGCGTCTGCTGAACCTCAAGGACCTCATCCGCTGCTTCGTGGAGCACCGTCACGAGGTGGTGGTCCGCCGCACCAAGTTCGACCTGGACAAGGCTGAGAAGCGCGCGCACATCGTGGAAGGTCTGCTCAAGGCCCTCGACATCATCGACCTGATCATCGAGCATATCCGTGCCTCCAAGACGGTGACCGATGCCCGTGACGGCCTGGTAGAGAAGTTCGGTTTCTCCGCCGAGCAGGCAGACGCCATCGTGGAGATGCGCCTCCGCCAGCTGACCGGTCTGGAGCGCAGCAAGCTGCAGGCAGAATACGAAGAACTGGAAGGCCTGATCCACCACCTGCGCGACGTGCTCGCCAACGTGGACCTGCAGATGGGCATCATCAAAGCGGAACTGGCTGAGCTTAAGGAAAAATACGGTGACGAACGCCGCACCGAGATCGCTCCCTCCGCAGAAGAGTTCAATCCGGAAGATTTCTATCCGGACGAGGATGTGGTCATCACTATCTCCCACATGGGCTACATCAAGCGTACCGCCCTCACCGAATACCGCACGCAGCATCGTGGCGGCGTAGGTTCCAAGGGCAGCACCACGCGTGATGAAGACTTCATCGAGCATATCTACGTGGCCAACATGCACAGCACCCTGATGCTCTTCACCCAGATGGGCCGCTGCTACTGGCTCAAGGTCTATGAAATTCCCGAGGGCGCCAAGGCGTCCAAGGGCCGCGCCATCCAGAATATCCTCAGCATCGATCCGAACGACAAGGTCAAGGCCTATATCAACGTCCGCAAGCTGGAAGACGAAGAGTTCCGCATGAACAACTACATCGTGATGGCTACCAAACGCGGTGTCATCAAGAAGACGCTGGTTGACGCTTACTCCCGTCCGAGAGCCAACGGTATCATCGCCATCAACATCCGTGAAGAGGACGAACTGCTGGATGTGGCCATCACCGACGGCAAGAACGACATCCTGCTCGCCGGTCGCAACGGCAAGTGCTGCCGCTTCCATGAAGAAGACGCCCGCGCGATCGGTCGTAATTCCACCGGCGTGCGCGGCATCAACATCAGCGATGACGACGAGGTGGTGGGTATGGTCTGCCTCAATCCGGAAGTTGCCCGCGAGAGCGGCCTCCGCATCCTGATTGTCAGCGAGAACGGCTTCGGCAAACAGTCCGATCTGGACGAGTACCGAATCACCAGCCGCGGCGCCAAGGGCGTGAAGACGATCAACATCACCGAAAAGACTGGCTCGCTTATTGCAATGAAGGCTGTAACGGAAGAGGATGACCTGATGATTATCAACAAGTCTGGCATCGCCATCCGGCTCGCGGCATCTACCATCCGCATTGCAGGACGTGCCACCCAGGGCGTGAAACTCATCAACATCCGCGAGGGTGACAGCATCGCCGCTGTCTGCACCATCGCAAAGAGTGAGGATGATGAAGAAACTGAAAACGCTGAAAATACAGAGAATACTGAAACGGCCACTGAAGTAACTGATAATTAATAACAACCAATATCCCGATTATGAAAAAGACTATTCTTGCACTGTCGCTTCTCTTCGCCGTAACGTTCGCCGGTGCGGTTGAACCGAAGACCCCAGCCGAGGCACAGAAGTTCCTCGACAAGGCACTCGTCAAGGCACGCGATGCCAAGAAGAGCCTCAAGCCGGCTACCTGGATTGAGCTCGGTGACGCTTATCTTGGCGCATACGACCAGCCTACCCGTAACGTCCTGCTGAACACGCCGCGTACGGAGATCAAGCTGCTCATCAAGGAGCAGAAGGTTCTCAAGACCACCGACGAAGTTTGCAACGGTACCCAGTACATTGCTGATCACTATGACAACAAGGTGCTCTACTACGGCCCCAGCGGCGCACTGGACTTCTTTATCGTGACCAAGCCGGCTCTCGAGGGCAATCTGCTCGTTGAGGCTGAAAACGCTTATCTGAAGGCTCACGAACTGGATATCAAGGGCGCTAAGGCAAAAGATCTCTCCGAGAAGATGCAGACCATTCACGAGCGCATGTTCAACGATGCTCTCAGCCACTACTTCATTGGCGACTATAAGTATGCAGCAGGTGTCTTCGAGGATGCAGTTCACTGCTCTGAGAACGCATTGATCGGTGTGATCGACTCCACCAACTGCTACCACACCGCGCTGGTTTCCGCACTGGCCGGCGACCGTGAGAACGCTATCAAGTACTACAACCGTTGCGCAGAAATCGGTTTCTACCAGGACGGTAACGTCTTCTCCAACCTCTCCAACCTCTATCTCGCAGAGGGTGATACCCTCAAGGGCAAAAAGGTTCTCGAGGATGGTTTCTCCAAATATCCGCAGAGCCAGGGCGTCCTGATCGGCCTGATCAACCTCTACCGCGCTACCAACGAGGATCCTCAGCGCCTCTTTGACCTGCTCCACGCAGCACAGGTCAACGAGCCGAACAACGCCAGCCTCTACTATGTGGAAGGTGACATCTACAAGCAGCTCGGCGACCGCGAGAACGCAGAGAAACTCTTCTACAAGGCAACCGAGATCGACCCGACCTATGTGTTCGGTACCCTCAGCGTAGGTATCATGTACTACGAATACGCCGTGGATCTCCAGACCCAGGCAAGCGAGGAACTTGACGACGCTAAATGGATGGCGCTCAACAAGCAGTTCGAAGAGGTGCTCGAGAAGGCTATCGACCCGTTTGAGAAATCCTTCACCATCACCGAAGACAAGGAGATCAAGAAGGCCGTTGCCGAGTACCTGAAGAACATCTACTTCCGCTTCCGCGACAAGAGCCCGGAGTACATGGCCGCTTACGAAAAGTACAACGCTTTTGTCAAGGCTGACTAAGGTTATCCGGACAATAATGAAAACCGCGACCTTCGGGCCGCGGTTTTTTTATGGTAGGATGTGATGGTTAAAACTTACCGGAGGCTTTCAGCAATTCGATGGCCTCGCCGAGAACCGAGCGCGGTCCTGCAATGTTCATACGCAGGTAGCCGGCGCCCTCGGGGCCGAACTGGGTACCGTCGTTGAAGGCGACCTTGGCCTCGTAGAGCAGGTTGTGCATCAGTTCGGGCTGCGTATAGCCCAGCTTGGTGCAATCCAGCCAGATGGTGGGGGAGGCCTGTGGACGGACGCCGCGGATGCGGGGCAGTTCCGCACGGATGCGGCTGTCTACGTAATCGATGTTGCCTTCGATATACTTAAGGACCTCTTCCCGCCAGGCTGCACCCTTTTTGTAGCAGGCCATGGTGGCCTCGATGGCGAAGATGGAGGGGAGGTCAAAGGAGTTTTCGTCCAGCCACTGGAAGAATTTGTCACGCAGAGCCGGATTTTGGATGACGATGTACGACGAAACGATGCCGGCAATGTTGAAAGTCTTGGAGGGGGCCATCATCGTGATGGTTCGCTTTGCTGCCTCGGGCGAGACGGAAGCGAAGGGGATGTGACGCTTTCCGTAGAAGACGGTCTCCGCGTTAATTTCATCGGAAAGCACCAGCAGGTCGTGGCGGGTGACGATCTCGGCGAGCCGCTCGAGTGTGGCGCGATCCCAGGCACGGCCAGAAGGGTTGTGCGGGTTGCAGAGAATCAGCAATTTGGTGCTGTCGTCGATCAGGCTTTCGAGTTCGTCGAAATTCATCTCGTAGTGGTCCAGGAAGCCGTCTTCGTCTTCAATGCGGAGCAGCGGATTGCTGACCGTCTCGAATCCGTTGGTACGCGGAATCTGTGCGAAACGGTGGTAGACCGGCGGCTGGATGATGATGCGGTCGCCCTTCTTGAGGAAGTAGTTCAGGACGAAGGCCTGCGCCTTGACGAGTCCCGGCATGTAGCGGATATCGCCCGGATCTACCTTCCACCCGTGCAACCACTCCATCCAGCGGGAGATGGTGGGGAAATAGTCGTCCGGAATGGAGGTGTAGCTCAGAATGGGATGTTCCATCCTTTTGCGGATGGCTTCATACACAAAATCAGGGGTTTTGAAATCCATGTCGGCGACCCAGAGGGGGAGGACATCCTGTGTGCCGAACATCATCTGCAGGTCGGCGTATTTTTCTGTCCCGGTGCCGTGGCGATCAATAATTTCGTCGAAGTCGTACATAGGTACAAAAGTCGCAAATATTTATAACTTTGCAAAGAGAAAACTGCAAAAAATGAACGCTCATTTTCCGCTTTACGACGGTGCCGGCAACCTTTTCCGGATGGTGGACGGACGCGGTGGCATCCAGCTGCCGCCGATTCCCGAACTCTGCCTTGTTTCGGGCGGTCGTACAGATGGCGTAATCGTACTGGGAATGCCCCATAGCCCGGAATGTGACTTCTCCATGCAGTATTTCAACGCCGACGGCACCGGCGGAATGATGTGCGGCAATGGCGGGCGCTGCATCGTGGCTTTTGCCCGCGATCTGGGGATTCAGCCCAAGGCGGCGGACGGCCGCTATCGGTTCGATGCACCGGATGGCATCCATGAAGGTGAAATCCTGCAGGACGCTCCAGCCGACAAGCAGGTTCGTCTGACGCTGACCCCGGTGCACAATTACTATCGCGTAGAGACCCCTAACGGTTGGTTCCTGAATACCGGTTGCCGCCACTTCGTGACCTTCCTCGCTTCGGAAGAGGAGCTTGCGACATTGGATATCAATCGGATAGGTCCTGAACTTCGCTACCATGCAGCCTTCGCGCCCGAAGGAGTGAATGTGGATTTTGCCGTGCTTCGTCCCGACGGAACTATGGCCGTTCGTACCTATGAAAAAGGGGTGGAGGCTGAAACTCGTGCCTGTGGTACGGGCATCGTGGCTTCCTCGATTGCAGCTGCCATCCGGATGGGGCGCAACGGCACTTGTCACTATGACGTGGATGTGCCCGGCGGACACCTGCAGGCCGATTTTGTCTGGAATGGGGTTCTTGCCGAATCAGTAGCCCTGACCGGTCCGACGCACCGTCACTAGAGCACGCTGCCGGTAGGCAGATCTTTCCGGGAAGCCAGCTCTTTCGGGGTCCCTTCAAAGATCACTTCGCCGCCCCGTTCACCGGCGTCCGGTCCCAGTTCAATTACCCAATCCGATGCGCGGATCACATCCAGGTTGTGTTCCACCACGAGGATACTGTGTCCCTTGGAAACCAGGGCATTGAAGGTCTTCAGCAGCTTCTCCACATCTACCCAGTGCAGGCCGGTGGTCGGCTCGTCAAAAATGAAGAGGATGGACTCCCCGGGAGCAAATTCGCGTCCCAGGAAGGAGGCAAGTTTGATGCGTTGGCTCTCGCCGCCGCTGAGTGAACTGCTGCTCTGTCCAAGCGAAACGTAGGAGAGACCTACGTCCATCAGCGGCTGCAACTTGGCGGCAATGCGCTGGGCGAGTGCATTCCCCGTGTCTGAGCCAAAGAAGGCAACAGCTTCTGACACCGTCATCTGCAGGATATCGTTAATGTCCTTCCCCTGATACTTCACCTCCAGAATGTCCGGCTGGAACCGTTTGCCACCGCAGGTGTCGCAGACCATGGAGACGTCGGCCATGAACTGCATCTCGATCCTGATGACGCCTTCGCCCTGGCAGTCCGGACAGCGGCCGCCGTCGGAGTTGAAAGAGAAGTGCCCCGGGCCATAACTGTTCATACGGGCGTAGGGCTGGTCGGCGTAGAGTTTACGGATATCGTCGAAAACCTTTAGATAGGTGGCGGGATTGGAGCGCGAACTCTTGCCGATGGGATTCTGGTCTACATACTCCACCGAGGTGAGTTTGTCCAGGTCGCCGCGCAGTTCGCGGTAGATACCCGGCTTTTTGCCCGCCTCTTCAAAATGGCGCAGCAGGGCGGGGTAGAGGATATCGCCCACGAGCGAACTCTTGCCGCTTCCGCTCACGCCCGTCACGGCAGTGATGCAGCGCAACGGGAATCGGACATTAATGTCTTTGAGGTTATTTTCCATGGCACCCACTACCTCCACGGCATAGCGCCAAGGGCGGCTCTTTTCCGGCTGCGCAATCTGTCGGCGGCCAGAGAGGAAATCCATGGTGAGCGAGCGTCCGGCGGGCAATTCTTCACCTTGGGCCACTGTGCCCTGATAGACAATTTCACCGCCTCCGGTTCCGGCTCCCGGCCCGATATCGATGATCTGGTCGGAGGCGCGCATAATCTGTTCGTCGTGTTCCACCACGATTACCGTATTGCCCAGATCGCGCAGGTTTTTCAGTACCTCAATGAGGCGGGCGGTATCGCGGGAATGGAGGCCGATACTGGGCTCATCCAGAATGTACATAGAGCCTACTAGGTTGTTACCCAGCGAACTAACTAGACTGATGCGCTGGCTTTCACCACCGCTCAGCGTATTCGAGGCGCGGTTGAGCGTCAGGTAGCCGAGACCTACGGCATTGATGTAATCCAACCGCTGGCGGATTTCGCGCAGCGGGCGTTCGGCCAGCGTGCGGTCGTGCGCATCGAGCCGCGATTCCAGATCGCGAAGCCACTGGGCGAGATCCTCGATGGGCATCGTCATCAGTTCGTGGATGTTTCGGCCGCCCTCGCCCAGTTCTCCCACGCCGCCCACGCGGACATAGAGTGCTTCGTTGCGCAACCTGCTTCCGCCGCAGGCACGGCAGGTGGTTTTGCCCGAATAGCGGGCGAGCATGTAACGGTACTGAATCTTATAGCGCTGGCTTTCCACCCACTTGAAGAAGCGGTCGATTCCTACAACCTCCTCATCTTCCGTTCCTTTCCAAAGGAAATCCTTTTGCTCCTGCGTGAGCTGGCAGTAGGGTTTGTGAATGGGAAACCCGTATTTTTCTGCGTGTTGGACGACATTGTCCTTGAACCACTTCATCACCTCGCCCCGCCAGCAGGCAATCGCATCTTCATAGACGCTGCGCGAGGGTTCGGGCACCACCAGCGCCTCGTCAACGCCGATAATCTTGCCGAATCCGCCGCAAACCGGGCAGGCTCCGATAGGGCTGTTGTAACTGAAAAGGTATTCGCTGGGCTCTTCAAAGCGGATTCCATCCGCCTCAAAGAGGTTGGAGAAGGCGCGCGAGCTACCGGCACCCACCACGCAAATCCGGCCGTCACCCTCTTGGAAGGCGGTCTGGATGGAGTCGAGTGCGCGGCTCAGGTTGTCTTCATCGCGCACCGTGCGGATGCGGTCAACCATCAGCCAGAGTTCCGCTTGGGCAAAGGATTCCTGCTGCTGCAAAACCTCCTCTATGCGGTAGGTATGGCCTTCGGTGTCGGCCAGCCGGGTGAATCCGTTCTCCTTGAGGGAGAGCAGTTTCTCCACCTGACCCTCCTCCTGCCAGCGGATGTCCGCAAGGATGAGCGCGTACTCCTCGCCGGGCAGGGCAAACAACCAGTCCGCCACGCTGGCCGCGGTATCGTAGCGCACCTCACGGCCAGTGACCGGAGAGTAGGTGTGTCCGATCTTGGCAAAGAGAAGTCGCAGGTAATCATAGATTTCGGTGCTGCTGGCCACCGTGGAGCGCGGGTTGCGCGTGGTGACCTTCTGCGAAATGGCAATGGCCGGCGGGATGCCGGAAATCTGTTCTACGGCCGGCTTGCTCATGCGTCCGAGGAACTGACGGGCAAACGAGGAAACGCTCTCGGCATAACGGCGCTGCCCCTCGGCAAACAGGGTATCGAAGGCGAGCGAACTCTTTCCGCTGCCCGAAACCCCGGTCACTACGACCAGCTTGCCGCGTGGAATATCCAGGTCAATGTTTTTCAGATTGTTGACCCGGGCGCCGTGAATATGGATGGATTCCTCTTTCATAGTTTGCTAGAGCCGCGTCACCTGACGGACGGCCTTGTTCTTCTTGAGATTGGCAATGATCTTCTCCAGCTCTTCGTTGCTGGAGACGTAGATTTGCGTATTGATTTCGTGGCTGCCGTCCGCACGGTCCGTGGTAATAAAGGAGCGGATGGAGGCCTTGAAGAGACTGATGGTGGAGATGATGTCGCAGGAGGCCGACTCTTCGCCCGCATAGAGGATACGCAGCGAGGTCTGGGAACTGGTGCGTTCCGCGCTTGAACGCCAGCGCACCTTCTGGATGCGATAGGGGTAGGTTTCGAGCAGCCGGGCAGCGTTCGGACAGGACATCCGGTGTATCTTGAGTCCCTCCTTGACCGTCACAAATCCGAATACGGCGTCGCCGTAGATAGGGTTGCAGCAGCGGGCCATGCGGTAGCCGACCTTGCCCATCGTATCGTCGCCGATGATCAGGTAGTCACCGGACTCCTCCCGAAGGGTTCGGCGCGGTTTGCCGGTTTCCTCTTCGTGGACTTCTGCAGCGGCCATTTCAGCGGTAGCCCGGTCGCGGAATTCGATGATGTCTATATCGCCGGAACCAATGGCCGCAAAGAGTTCGTTCAGCGTCTTGTGCCCGTATCGTTTGACCAGCGTGGCCATCACGCTGTCCGGAATCTCCAGTTTCCAATTCTTGAGGCGCCGCTCCAGCAGTTCCTTGCCGGCGGCAGCCTGTTTGTTCTCTTCCTCCTTGAGACAGAGTCGGATCTTGTTGCGCGCCTTGGAGGTTACCACAAAGTCAAGCCAGTCGCGGTTGGGCTTCTGGTTCTTGCCCGTGAGAATCTCCACTACATCGCCGGTCTTAAGCCGTTCGCGGAGCTGGACCATCCGGCCGTTGATGCGGCCGCCGGTGCAGCGCACACCCACGCCCGAGTGAATCTCAAAGGCGAAATCCAGCAGCGTGGCGCCTTGCGGAAGCTGTCGCAGATCCCCCTTGGGGGTGAAGACATAGACCTCGCCGAGCAGTTCCGGCGTGAGGTTGGTGTAGTGTTCTCCGCCGCCGCTCATCATGGTGCGGACGCGTCGCAGCCAGCCGTCCAGCATGGCCTCGCTCTGGATGCCTTTGTAGGACCAGTGGGAAGCGCCGCCCTGTTCTGCTTCAAAGTCCATGCGGGTGGTACGGATCTGTACCTCCACGAAGGTTCCGCCGCCGGTATCTACCGTGGTGTGGAGGGATTCGTAGCCGTTGGACTTGGGCTGGCTGAGCCAGTCGCGGAGACGGTTAGTATCGGGGGTATATTCTTCTGTGACAAGGGAATAAACCTGCCAGCAGAGTTGGTGTTCCAGTTTCTTCTCCGGCGGACAGTCAATGATGAACCGCATGGCAAAGACATCGTAGATCTTCTCGAAGGGAACCTTCTGCGCCTGCATCTTTTTCCAGATGGAGTAGGCGCTCTTGGTGCGCGCCTTCATCGTGTATTGGATGCCGGCCCGGTTGAGTTTCTCCTTGAGCGGGTCGATGAACCGTTCGGCCAACGCCTCGCGATCTTTCTCAGTGGCTTTCAGGTGGTTGGTGATGAGCCGGTACTGCTCCGGTTCGGAGTATTTCAGGAAGAGATCCTCCATCTCGCTCTTGACGCGGTAGAGGCCCAGCTGGTGGGCGAGCGGCACGTAGAGCAGGATGGTTTCGGTGATCTTTGCCTTGCGCTTGGAGGGTGGGAAACTCTCCAGGTTTCGCATGATTTCCAGACGGTCCGCCAGCTTGATGAGCACCACCCGTGGGTCGGTGGAGTAGCTGAGAATCAGCTTGCGGTAGCGCTCCTCGTTGAGATTGGTCTCCTGCAGTGTGATAAACGAGATGTGGTTTAGCCCGCTGACGATGTTGAGCACCTCCGCGGGATAGTTCTTGCGGAATTCAGCCATCGCCTCGCTGCCATCCAGCGCGGCGGCATCTTCTCCCTGGAAACGGCCGGCTTCGTGCAGCAGCACGGCCGTCACCGAATCGGCCTTGAGGCCCAGTTCTTCCGCCACGATGCGCACGACCCCGAGCGGATGCTCGATAAAGGGGTGATGGTTGCTTCGTTCACGGCCTTGCAGCAGGGTGGATGCGGTTTCCCAGGCGGAAACCACCATGCGGCGATCGGACTCGCCGTAACTTTCTAGAATCTTCTGTAGCGCTGTGGGGATCATCTTTCCAAGAGTTCTTTAAGTGCAAACATTTCATCGCGGTAGCGGGCAGCCTGCAGGAAGTCGAGTTCCTTTGCAGCCGCCTCCATCCGGGTGCGGGCATTCTCCAGGGCTTTGCGGAGCCCTTCGCGATCCATGGAGCGGATGACGGGATCTTCGGCCAAACAGCGGGTGCGGTTGGCCTGCTCCACCTCAAAGCTGCGGGCCAGCGTGGAGGCACGGGTGGCCGATCCTACCTGGGTCGGGGTAATCCCATGTTCCTCATTGTAGGCCTGCTGCTTGGCGCGGCGGCGTTCGGTCTCGTCTATCGTCTCCTTCATGGAGCGGGTAATGGTATCGGCGTACATCAGCACGCGGCCGTTGACGTTGCGCGCGGCACGGCCTGCCGTCTGGGTGAGGGAGCGGCCGGAGCGGAGGAAACCCTCCTTGTCGGCATCGAGGATGGCTACGAGCGATACGGTAGGCAGGTCCAGACCTTCGCGCAGCAGATTGACGCCCACCAGGACGTCGAACCGGCCCGCCTTAAAGTCCTCAATAATCTCCACACGCTCAAGCGTATCCACATCGGAATGTATGTATCGGGCGCGTACGCCCATCTTGGTCAGATAGTTCTCCAGATCTTCCGCCATCTTCTTGGTAAGCGTGGTGACCAGCACCCGCTCGTCCCGTTCGGCACAGACCTGAATCTCCTCCAGCAGGTCGTCCACCTGATTCTTGATGGGACGCACCTCGATGGGGGGATCGAGCAGGCCGGTGGGGCGCACCACCTGCTCCACCACGGCGCCGCCGCACTCTTCCAGTTCGTAATCACCCGGGGTGGCGCTGACAAAGAGACGCTGGCCCACCAGGGCGTCGAATTCGTCGAACTGGAGCGGACGGTTGTCGGCGGCAGCGGGCAGACGGAATCCATATTCAATGAGGGTCTGCTTGCGGGAGCGGTCGCCGCCGTACATAGCGCGAACCTGCGGTAGGGTTACGTGGCTTTCGTCAATGAAGGTCAGGTAGCCCGGATCAAAATAGTCCAGCAGGCAGAAGGGACGGGTTCCGGCCTTGCGGCCGTCGAAGTAGCGGGAATAGTTCTCAATGCCGGGGCAGTAGCCAATCTCGCGGATCATCTCAAGATCGTACTCCACGCGGCTCATCAACCGTTTGGCTTCCAGGTTCTTGCCGATCTCCCGGAAGTAGTTGTACTGCTCCATCAGATCGTCTTGGATCTGGCTGATGGCGGCCCGGCTCCGCTCCTTGGAGGTGACGAAGTTGTTGGCCGGGTAGATGGAGATCTCCTCGAAACTGCGCAGGGTGGCGCCGCTCACCGGATCGATCATCTCAATGGAATCAATCTCGTCGCCGAAGAAGGTGATGCGGTTGGCCGTGTCGCCGTAAGCGGGGAAGATGTCCACCACATCGCCCTTGACGCGGAAGTTGCCGCGTGAGAATTCGGCCTCGGTGCGGCTGTATAGGGCATCCACCAGGGCGTAGAGCAGTTTCTGGCGGCTCATTTGGTCGCCCACGTGCAGATTGACGGTGGTGGCGTGGAAGTCCTCCGGATTGCCGATTCCGTAGAGGCAGGAGACCGACGAGACCACGATGATGTCTTTGCGTCCGGAGAGCAGGGCGGCTGCCGCGCTCAGTCGGAGTTTCTCGAGTTCATCGTTGATGCTCAGGTCTTTCTCGATATAGGTATCCGTCACCGGCAGGTAAGCCTCCGGCTGATAGTAGTCATAGTAGGAGACGTAGTATTCCACCGCATTCTCGGGGAAGAACGCCTTGAATTCGCTATAGAGCTGCGCGGCGAGCGTCTTGTTGTGGCTCAGGATCAGCGTAGGACGCTGGAGCCGGGCAATCACGCTGGCCATCGTAAAGGTTTTGCCCGATCCCGTCACACCCATCAGCGTCGTGCACTTGTTGCCTTCGCGGATAGAGGCGCAGATCTCCTCGATGGCCTGGGGTTGGTCACCGGTGGGCTGGTAGGGGGCGTGGAGGCGGAATTCCATTACTGGCAAAGGGCGTTGATCAGGTGGAAGAGGACCACGGTCCGGCGCTGCAGCACCGCGTGGTTGATGATCTGCGGATCGTCGGTAGCCTTGTAGGTATGCTCGTGAAAACCCGAAGTCAGGAAGAGGGTCGGATAGCCGCGCTCTACGAATACCGAATGGTCGCCGGAGCGATACATCATCCGCGAAAAGTCGCGGCTGCCGTAGAAACTCAAATCCAGATCCATCTTGCAGCCCGGACGGGTGCAGATGCCCTGCAGGAAGCCCTGGTAGCGAGCGGGCAGCGACTCCTCTCCCAGTGCAATCAGGTAGTAGCGGTTGCGCCACACCGGCACCAGGTCGGAGCCGAAGATATCAATGTTCAATACGCAAGAGACTTTCTTGCGCGGAATATTCAGATTGTCAGCTAAATAGTGGCTTCCTGCCGAATCCAGTTCCTTGCCGTCCAGCGCCACGAAGATCAGGTTTTTCCGCGGACCGATGCCATCGTTCTGCAACCCTTTGAACATACGGGCCAGCGAGATGAGGGCGGCCACGCCCGAGGCGTTGTCGTCCGCACCGTTGTAGATGGTGCCACCCAACTCTCCCAGGTGGTCGTAGTGGGCCGTGATGAGGATATACTCGTCGGATGGCTCGGTGGCGTTGAGCACGCCCACGATGTTGCGCAGCGTGATAGAGTCGCGGTAGCGGAAACTCTGCGTGTAAACCCAGTCGCGCGGGTTGAGCCCCGATTCGCGGAACTGCTGCACGATGAAATCGGCCGCCATGGCGCAACCAACCGTACCCGAGGCACGGCCTTTGCAGGCATCATCGGCCAGAAAGGCGATGACCCGACGCTGCAAAAGGGTGTCCGCCAACCGCTCATACGGCTGAAGCCGCTGCCCGAAAAGGGGAACGGCAAAAAGGAGGGCGATGAGCAGGGGAAGGGCTTTCCGCATTTTGTGTACAGGTAATTCGCAAAAATAACTATTTTTGCACTCATGAACAAAAAGGCCGTCATAATTCTGGCGCTGTTATTCTTCCCGCTCTGTCGCCTCAGTGCGCAGTATGATTTGAACCACTTCTACTATCAGGGAAGACAGGCGCTGATTGACGGAAAATATGCGGCCGCCATCGAGAGTTTCAACATCCTCTCCCGACTGGATACCGCCAGCTTCGAAGCCTATTTCTTCCGCGGAATTGCCAAGTATAATCTGGGCGATTTTGCCGGTGCGCAGAAGGACTTTGACCGCACGCTGCACTTCAATCCCATCTATACGCCCGCCTATCACTACCGCGCCATCACGCTCAGCCGAATCGGCAAGTACGACCTGGCTCTCAAGGATTTGGAAGAGGCAGTGGACCTGCGCCCCAGCTATACGGGACTCTATTTCAGCCGCGGTGTGACCTATTTTCTCTCGCAGCAGTTCGACCTGGCCATCCAGGACTTCAACCGCTTCATCCGCCGTGAGCCGCGCGAAGGGGACGCCTACCTGAACCGCGGCGCCTGCTACCTTTTCCTGGGCGATACCACCCAGGCGATGGCCGACTACAACAAGGCCATCTCGCTGAACCGTTACGACCCGGAGGGCTATGTCCGCCGCTCTCGCGTCTATGGCATGCAGGAGAAATACGACGAGGCTATCGCAGACCTGAACAAGGCTATCGGCCTGGACTCCACCAATACCTACGCCTACTTCAATCGAGCCCTGCTGCAGTACAACCGCAAGGAGGTTCGTGCGGCCCTGGACGACCTGAACCGCGTGCTCAAAGAGGAGCCGGGCAATGCCCTGACCCTCTACAACCGCGCGCTGATTCTGGCCCAGGTGGGGGATTATCCCGGCGCGCTGGATGATTACGACCGCGTGCTGAACATCAATCCCAACAACGTGCTGGCTTACTTTAACCGCGCCTCCGTCTATATGGAGCTGGGGCGCTGGCGGGATGCGATGGATGACTATTCCAAGGCCATCAACCTCTATCCCGACTTTGCACAGGCTTACATGAACCGGGCCTACGCCAAGAACATGCTTGGGCAGTACAACTCCTCCAAGAAGGACTATCAGATTGCACAGCAGAAGATTGCGGAGTATAAGGCGCGCGCTACCGATTCGACCGCCCATTCCGCCTTTGCGGATACCAGCCGCAAGTTCGACGCCTTGCTGGCGCTCGACGCCGATTTTGCCAAGAAGGACTTCGACAACGAACTGCTTCAGTACCGCGACGTAGATATCCGGCTCAAGCCGCTCTTCAAGTTCTCTGCCGTGGATGCCCAGGAGAACATCAACTTCTTGAACCGCAGGTTTGAAGATGATGCGCTGGAGGCTTTCCTCAAGGCTTCGCCCATCCCGGTACGCTTCGCGGCCGCCAAGGAGGCATCGCTCACGACGGGCGACCGCCGCCGGGTAGAGATAGACCGTCAGGTGGCAGCGGGCAGAACCCCGACAAACCTCTTTGCCAAAGCGCTGCTGGAGGCGGACAACAAACAGTTTAACAATGCGATGCTCTGCTACGACGCGGCCATCGCCCTGGAACCGGACAATGCCTGGTTCTATATTAACCGCGGTGCCCTGCAGGCCGAGATGATCGACTTCATCTCCTCCATTGAGAACAATGTGCAGGTGCTCACGCTGGACAACACCAAGACGGTCAAGACCCGCGTGCAGGATCAGGTAACCCGCAGTTACGACTATACGCCCGCCCTGCACGATATGACGCGGGCAGAAGAATTGATGCCCGATTCGCCCTACATCCATTACAACCTGGGTAATCTCTACTGCCTCTCGAACGATCTGCCGGAATCTATTTCGCAATATACCAAGGCGATAGAGCTTGCGCCGAAGATCGGCGAGGCATACTACAACCGCGGCCTTGTGCAGATTTACCTGAAGGACCGCGACAAGGGTTGTATTGACCTGAGCGTAGCAGGCGAGCTGGGCATTGCAGATGCCTACAGCGTCATCAAAAAATACTGTAAACAGGAGGATAAAGAATAATGGTCTGGCTCTGGACATCGGTTGCTTCCGCACTGCTTCTCGGCTGCTATGACATTGCCAAGAAACAGGCACTCAAACGAAATGGCGTCCTTGAAGTTTTGCTCGTTGCTACAGCGCTCTCCACGCTGTTCCTGATACCCGTGCTTGTGGGGCCGCATCCGGCCACCCTGCAAATGCATTTCTGGCTCTTTTTGAAGTCGTTGCTGGTGGCGGGCTCCTGGATCTTCGGCATCCTGGGCCTCAAGCACTTGCCCCTGACTACGGTGGGTATCATCAAAGCCACCCGCCCGGTATTCGTGCTGCTGGGCTGCCTGTTGCTCTTTGGCGAGGTGCTGAACGGCCTCCAGTGGGCTGGCATCGCCGTGGCCATTACGGCCCTGACTTTACTCGGCCTTTCGTCGCGCAGCGAGGGCATCTATTTCCATCGCGACCGCTGGGTGTGGAGCATGGGGCTTTCCGTGCTTTTTGGCGTGGTCAGCGCCCTCTTTGACAAGCAGATCGTCTCTAACCTGAAACTTCCGCCGGTCTTCACCCTGGCCTGGTGTGACCTCTATGTCACCGTCATTCTTGGCTTTTGTGTAGCGTTGAACCGATTCATTCTTTGGAAAAGACAGGCTCCCGTTGCCGGAATGGAATCCGGCTTCGCGAAACAAACAGGGGGAAGAGTTCCTCTTCGCTCGGATTCCATTCCGAGCATCGTTCCCTTCCGCTGGGACTGGTCGTTGCTGTTAATCGCTGTTTTTATCACCATTTCCGATATCCTGTATTTCTACTCGCTCAGTTGCGAAGGTTCGCTGCTGGCGGTGGTCTCCATGCTGCGGCGCAGCTCCGTTGTCGTGACCTTCCTGGGAGGCGCTATCCTCTTCAAAGAGAGGAACCTGCGTGCCAAAGGGTGGGTGCTGCTCCTGCTGCTCGCCGGTATGGTATTGTTGTTCTTTGGATCCCGATAATTCACTTTTATGCGTAAATATTTCCTGCTCCTATCCCTCCTGATGCTTCCTGTACTGACGCTCCGTGCGCAGAACGAAGTTACCGCTGCCAATGCCGCCGAAGTGGTGGCTGAGCCCGATACCGTTGAAACACAGTTGCTGACGCCGGCTCAGGCGATCGATACCCTCGATACGGAAGACAAGTACATGAAGATTGTCATCTATGAGAACTTCACCTGGGCTTACTTCGATCTGGGCCATCCTGCCATTGATACGGCCGGTTTCTATGAGGGATGGGATCCGGAGAAGATCCACGCTTTCAAGAATATCCCCGTGGATTCACTGCCGGCAGAGGTTGACCTGCGACTGGTGGATTCGCTGCATCCTTTCTGCGCGCCCATCGTGGGGCCGGTTCGTTCCAGCTTCCGCTTCCGGGGCCGCAGGCCGCATAACGGAGTGGACCTTCCGCTCCAGATTGGCGATACGGTCCGCGCTGCCTTCGACGGTGTGGTTCGCTACTCCGGCAAGGGGAAAGAGACCGGCGGTTACGGTGGTCTGGTTATCATTCGCCACGACAACGGTCTGGAGACCTACTACGCGCATCTTTCCCAACGAATGGTCTTCTCCGGCGACCTCATCAAGGCGGGTGAGGCGCTGGGTCTGGGCGGCAGTACCGGCCACAGTACCGGCCCGCACCTCCACTTTGAGACTCGATACATGGGCAAGGCTTTTGACCCTGAACGGATTGTGGACTTCCGCCACGGTACCATCCGGGATTCGCTCATCACCCTCAAGCGCCACTATTTCAATGTTTACTCCCACTACGGCATGACCGACGAGGAGTCGAAGGCCGCTTCCGGCCGCATCATCTATGTGGTGCGTAAGGGCGATAACCTGGGTCGCATCGCTGCCAAATACGGCACGACGGTTTCAGCTATCTGCAAGTTGAACAAGATTTCCTCCAAGGCACTGATTAAGCCTGGCCAGCGGTTGATTGTCCGCTAGAGGGAGGGGGCTTCCGGATCGTCATCCACGGTCAGGAAGCGTTCCGAACCGAATAGATCGAGCGCTCGTTCCAACAGGGACGAGCGCGTTGCATTGTGCGCGGCAACGGCCTGGTACTGCAGCGATTCGAGCAGCATCACAGGGAGTACCGAGACGCTGCGCAGGGCGGCGTGGTTGACATCGGCGGCCTTCAGATCGCGTAGCATCAGAATGTCGCCTTCCGCCTGCAAATTGATGTAGAACAATTCTTTGCCATCTTCCAGCCAAGCCGGGACAAAGCCACCCGGGAAACAGAGCGGGTAGAGGGGAAGTCCGTTCTCCTCCGCCAGCAGGAAGAAGAGGTAAGCAATGGCGATGGGGTTGCCCTTCTTCTGTTCCAGCACGCTGGGCAGGTGGCCGCAGGAGGGATCGGTCATCGCTTCGTCGCGGACAGTGAACCCCAGCCGATGGAAGAAAATGTGACCGAAGATCTTGGCGTTCTCCAGGGCGGTACGCTCGTCGGAGGCCTCGTTGCGATAGGCGGAGGCACACGTCTCAACGGCCTGTGTAAAGGTCTCTCGCGTAAGGGTATAGTCGCAGAGAGAGGAGATTAAGAAAGCCGCCTCGAATAGCGAAAACCCGGCAGTTCCGCAACTGCGCGAGAGCCGCTTGAGGTCCTCCAGCCGGAACTCCTCGTTGTAGCGGCGCTGCCGCTCGGCAATCAGCTGAGTCCGTTTGGGATCCTGTTCGCTGTGGCGCAGCTCTTCCAGCGCGGGGAGTACCTCGCGCCCCATCTCCAACAGACGACGGTCCACGCAGGCGGCCACCGTCTCGTCGGGGTCGTCGAAGAGAGAAACCAGGTCCTGAAGTTCGCTGCGCGAAGCCATCCCTTAGTCGCGGGTGAGGGCGTCGAGCGATTTCTTCACCATTTCCGCCATGAGTGCCTTGTAGTCGGGGTTGCTCTCCTTGGCGTAGCGGTTGGCAATAATGAGGCACACCGTGCCGGCTTCGTGGCCCAGAATGGCAGCCATGCCGGCCAGTGCGGAGGATTCCATCTCGATGTTGGTGATCTTCCATTCGCCGAACTCGAATCCCTCCATCTTGTAGATTAGGTTCGGGACCGTCAGTTTCATGCGGACCGAACGTCCCTGCGGGCCGTAGAAGCCCGGTGCGGACATCGTTACGCCACCGATGGTGAAATCTTTGAAACGTTCGGCAATCTTGTCACTGGATTTTACGAAATAGGGGATGGCGAAGCGCTCCGGCCAGTCCATATATTTGACGAAGGCCTGCTCGATGTCGTTTTCACGCACCTTTTCGCCGTCCGCATACCAGTTGAGGACACCGTCAAAACCTACCGACATACGGGAGAAGACATAGCTTCCGAGCGGAATCTCGGGGCGGATCGCGCCGCTCGTACCGATGCGCAGCAGGGTCAGCGTGCGGTGCTCCTTCTTGGGGAGACGCGTCTCAAAATCGATGTTGGCCAGGGCGTCCAGCTCGGTCATCACGATATCGATGTTATCCGTTCCCATGCCCGTGGAAATCACGGAAACACGTTTGCCGTGGTAACGGCCGGTAATGGTATGCAGTTCGCGCGATTCGCGCTCAACTTCAATGGAATCCTTATCGAAATAGGAAGCGACCATCTGGACGCGGCCAGGGTCTCCGACCAGAATGACGGTATCTGCCAGCTCTTCCGGATGCAGGTGCAGGTGGAACACAGTTCCGTCCGGGTTGATGATCAGTTCGGATTCAGCAATTCTTTCGCTCATGGCTTTTCATCTTTGGTTTGAGTTTCAAATATAGCAATTATTCGCCGATTCTGTGTATCTTTGTAGAAAATCGAATGCCATGGAAACCCGGAAAGAGAACCAGGAAAAGATGGTCACCGTCGCTGAATACACCGACCTGATGACCGCTCACATCGTGGCCCAGCGCCTGATTGCCGCCGGCATCGGCGCCACCGTCGTCGGAGGACAGTCCTCCTATCCCTGCCTGAACGTCATCGACCCCGTCTGCGTGATGGTACTCGAAGAAGACGAATCCCGCGCCCAGGAGATTCTCGCCGAGCCCGCCGAATAGCATAGCCTTGGCGGCTAATTCGCTGTGCTACAGCGAATAACGCAAAGTACTGGTACTGATTTTGAGTACCAGTGCTTTGCATTATTGCCTCATGCTGAGGCACTTGGCCGCCAAGGCTAAATCGGGCCTCAAGGGTGGGCGTGTCATTATTTCGTTTGTTTTGGTACTCCGCTTTATTGACGATGGAACCCCCGCCTGCG